>NZ_JAFNAW010000120.1 GCF_017356265.1 Paracoccus fontiphilus
GCCGCAGGCCGCGCAGCCCGAACCTGCGCCAAAGCCGCAGCAGCCCGAAGCCCAGCAGGCTGCCCCCGAGGAGCCGGTGGCCCCCCAGGAACCCGCCGCGCCCGAGCAAGCGGCCCAACCGCAGGCCGAGCGTCCCGCCCAGGCCGCGCGCGAACAGCAGCAAGAGCGTCCTGCCGAAGCCGCGCGCGAGCAGCAGCAGGAACGTCCCGCCCAGGCTCAGGGGCGCGCACCCGGCCAGGAAGGCAAGCCCGCCCGCGCCGAGGAGCGCGCCGCCCGCCAGTCGGCCGAGGAACAGGCCACCCGGGAAGGCCAGGCCGAGCGTCCCGAGGCCGCTGCCCGGCAGCAGGAACAGAAGCGCCCCGAGGCTGCTGCCCGGCAGCAGGAACAGACGCGTCCTGAACAAGCCGCCCGAGAGCAAGGCCAGGCTCGTCCCGCGCAGCCCAAGGGCGAACGGCAGGCTGAACCTGTCGCGCCGCAGGGCGGCGCGGCGGGGCAGGGCGATGCCCCAACCCAAGGCCGTGCGCCGCAGGCCGCGGGAACGGCAGACCCGCTGCGCAACGCCCTTGAAGCCGAGCAGCGCAGCCAGGAAATCCCGGCCCCCGCGGCACAAGGGCAGGGTCAGGGTCAGGCGCAGGGCAACAAGCCCCCCGTGGCGCAACGGCCTGCCGCCGGGCAACCCCAGGCGGGCGGGAACACCCCGGACGAGAACGAGTTGCGCGATGCGCTTGCCCGCCAGCAAGGCCAACAGGGTCAACAGGGTCAACAGGGTCAACAAGGCCAGACGCCCCCTGCGGCGAACGGCCAGCCTGCCCCCCGGCAGGACGGACAGCCTGCGCCTGGCGCGGCCCCGGCCGAGGCGAACGCCCCCGTGACCGAAGCCGCCCAGCAGGCTGCGCAGGAAACCCGTGCTGCCGCCGCTGCCGCCTTGAACGAGGACACGCAGGGCGAGGTCGTCGAACAGCAGATCACCGAGGAAAACAGCCGCTCCTCGGACGAGGATTTCGCGACCAGCTTGCGCGAAGCGCTTCAGCCGCAGCAGCCCCAGGCGGAACAGCGCGTCGAGGAGGATGATGACAACGACAACGATCTGGCCAAGGCCCTGCTGCTGGGCCTGGGGGCGGTTGCCGTCGGGTCCTATCTGAACAACAACCGGCAGGTTGCGCTCAGCGCCCCGGACCGCGTCGTCGTCACCCGCGCCGACGGCAGCCAGGAGGTCATCAAGGATGAGGTCGCGCTGCTGCGCCAGCCCGGATCGACCGTGGCGACGGAGAACTTCGACGACGGGTCGTCCCGCACCGTCGTCACCCGCGCCGACGGCAGCCGCGTCGTCACGATCCGCGATGCCGACCTGCGCGTGCTGCGCCGGACGCTGGTGTCGCCCGACGGAACGCAGACCCGCCTGATCGACGACACGGCCGAGGTCGAGCCCGTGGACATCGCCACGTTGCCCGCCCCCGCCCCGGTGGACACCACCGCCGTCTACCAGGACGAGGCCGCCCTGCGTGACGCGCTGCGCCGCGAGGTCGACATCGACCGTCGCTTCACCCTGGGTCAGGTCCGCAGCATCCCCGAGGTCCGCGCGCTGGTGCCGCCGGTCAACATCGACGCGATCACCTTCGACACGGGCTCGGCCGCGATCACCCCGGACCAGGCCCGGCAGTTGTCCACGCTGGGCAACGTCATCCAGGAGGCTGTCGCGGAAAACCCGCGCGAGGTCTTCCTGATCGAGGGCCACACCGATTCAGTCGGCGCGGACGCCGCCAACCTTGCGCTGTCGGACCGCCGGGCAGAGTCCGTGGCGCTCGCCCTGTCGGAGTATTTCCAGGTTCCGCCGGAAAACCTGATCGTGCAGGGCTACGGAGAGCAGTTCCTGCAGGTACGGCAGGAAGGCGATGTGCGGGAAAACCGCCGGGCGGCGGTCAGGCGGATCACCGACCTGCTGCAAACCGCGGAAGCGCAGTAAAGGAAAAGGCCCCGGAAACATCCGGGGCCTTTTTCATCGCCCGTGGTTCACGGCCTAAAGATGGCGCGGAAATTCGATCTTGGGGCAGCGATCCTGGATGACGGTGATCCCCCGGGACCGCGCGCGTTCAGCCGCCGCGTCGTTGCGGATGCCCAGTTGAAGCCAGATCGACTGAAGGTCGGGCAGGTGGGCCAGGGCCTCGTCGACGATCGGCCCCACGGCCTCGGACCGTCGGAAGACGTCGACCATCTGGACGCCGGCGGACTTGGGAATGTCAGCCAAGCTGGCATAAACGGTTTCGCCCAGGATATGGCCTCCGGCATGGCCGGGATTAACGGGAATGACGCGATAGCCGTTGGCCTGCAGATAGCGCGCGACCCCCCAGCTTGGACGCATCTCGTTGGGTGAAAGCCCCACAATGGCGATCACCCTGCTGTTGCGGGCAATGCGGGCAATATCTTCGTCGTCCTCGAAATCGACTTCCATGACGGGCCTCCCCTCCTCGTCCAAAAGTTGCAGGCACGATTACATATAAAAGGCGCCCGGTCCAGAATGCTGGCCGGGCGCAAGTCGCGGAACGAGGGACAGTGATCTGAACATGACGGTTCCGAGGTCATGTTCCAAATGGTAAATGGGCAACAGGCGGAAAAGTTCCAGTCAGCTCTCGGAATCGTGATTAGAGCGCTCTGGACCTTAGCGGTCCCAAATTTCGCCCGCCCTTGTCAGGATCTCCTGCGGGGCCCGGCGCAACTCCCGGGCAGAACGGTCCGACCTGACCAGATAAAGCCGGTCGCCGATCACCACGAAGTGCCGGGGGTCGCCGGGAACGCGCTGTCCCTTGGCCAGGGCCACAGGGCACAGGCCCCCGAAGGCCGGGGCGAAGCTGCGAGGATCGGACTCGAAGCGGCTGCGATTCTCCTCGCTGGCGAAATGCCAGACCTTGCCCTTCCACATGGTCGCGATATCGCCCCGGCCCGGAACGGGCCGGCCGCTTTGCAGAAGGCCCACGGCATCGAAGCCCTCGATGGCCCAATCCTGGGCAAGGGCTTGGGCTGCGGGAACGCAAGCAAGAATCACGGAAAGGATCAGCGGTTTCATCGGCACGGCAGTCTGTGGCGGCAGGAGGCCTAGATGGCAGCACCCGCCCCAATTCTCAACGCCCGCGCGTCGATTGTCGCAGCGATGTGATCCTTACGCCATGCTTGCGGCATACAAGGCCACTGCAGCCGCGTTCGAGACGTTCAGCGATCCGAAATCGGCTGCAAAGGGAATGCGCGCGACATGGTCGCAGCTTTTCACGGTCAGCTCCCGCATTCCCGGCCCCTCGGCCCCTAGGACAAGGCAGACGGCCCGCCCCGGCAGGGTGCCAAGCAGGTCGGGCAGGGCCTTGTCGCCCGTCCCGTCCAGGCCGACCAGCGTGAAGCCCATGCCCTTCAGTTGCGACAGGGCCTCGGCCAAGTTCGGCACCCGCAGGTAGGGCTGGCGTTCCAGCGCGCCCGAGGCGGTCTTGGCCAGCGCCCCTGTCTCGGGCGCGGAATGGCGGGCCGGGGCGATCACGGCACGGGCGCCGAAGACCTCGGCCGAACGCAGGATGGCGCCGATGTTGTGGGGGTCCGTCACCCGGTCAAGGGCAACCAGCAGCGGCCGCCTTTCGCCCGGCGCCTCGCGCAGCACGACATCGCTGAGGCCGCCCCATTTCAGCGGCTTGACCTCCAGCGCGGCGCCCTGGTGGACGCTGTCTGGCGCAAGCGGGACCGCCTTGCCGAAGATGCGGGGGTCGGTGATCTCGGGCGTCATGCCGTGCAGTTCGCCCAGGCGGTCCAGCGCATTGGGCGTCACCACCAGCCGCAGCCTTTCCCGCCGGGGATTGGCCAAGGCATCGCGCACCGCGTGAAGGCCGAAAAGCCACACCGTTTCCGCCGCCGCCGCGCGCCGCGCCCGTTCCTTGTCGATCACCCACGCGGGTTTCTGGGGTTTTCCCGGTTTTTCGGCCATCTGAACATCCTTTCGGCTTGTTCCCTCAATGCGCGCAGGGCGCATCCGGCGCAAGGCCCGGAAATCCGCTTGACGCCCTCCGCCGCGGCCGTTAATGACCCCTCCACGCCGAGAGCGTTCGGCGGGCGACGTGCTGCAAGGTGCGGCAGCGGACTGTAACTCCGCCGGGGAGACCCATGCCTGGTTCGATTCCAGGGTCGCCCACCATTTAACTTTCAGTACTTAGGTGGTGTTCGCCCGAACTGCTTACATGCGGGTCGTGTCGGCATGTAAGCACTCTGTAAGCAAGCGGCTTAGAACCTTTGCGGGTTTGTTCGGGCTGATCTTTTTGTTGCCGTAGTTGCTGTGCCACAGCGACCCAGATGACGAATCGTCACAGTCGGCCGTCCTCTCATCGGCGTTGCGCGGGGTGCCCGCAGGAGCCGACGCCAAGGTCAAACCGAAGACGCGTCTGCCGTGTATATCAAGTGAAAGAACGGCAGTTCCAGCGACGCGGAAAGGCCCAGGCGTTGAAGCGGTCGGCGATCGTCACGGCGATCGTGCAAGCGGCGGGCAGGACTACAAGGAATGCTCCAAGGACCACGATAGCCGACGCCATCATGAACGCGGACAGCAGCGCCAGACACGCGGCGGTAATCCAGGGCATCTCCGTCGCGAAGGCGACAAGCGTGCAGGTTCCCTCATAAAGGCAGTAATGGGCGCGGCCTAGGGAAAAGGCGGTTCCGGGGGAAGGCGGCTCTGTTGCCCAAATCGGCTGATGGCCAGTGTCCCCCTTCCCCGGACGGACTTATCCCACGGCCTCTGTGACGGGTATACCGA
>NZ_JAFNAW010000121.1 GCF_017356265.1 Paracoccus fontiphilus
GTCGGCCAGGTCTGCGATCTGTTCTCCGACGAGGAATGCTACAACTACTTCAAAGCCGCAGGTTATGAGGTCGATTGAGTGCAACAGGATCTAGCAGTTCACAGCTGTGAACTCTGGTTCAGTGCGCGCAACCGATCTTATCAGCCTGCCAATCGAAAACTGTCCGGCCTCAGCCTTCGATGCGAGTGTTCGTAGGTAGGCTCCTGGAGAACGTATCTGCGCAAACCTCTGCAGGATCGCCGCCAGGGCGGCTGCCGCACAGGCGGCTCCCATCTTCTGTTTCGCCAGGAGCCAGACGGAAGGTTCGATGCCCATCATCGGGCTAACTTGGTCGGCGGCGCTTACCAGCCCAGGCCAGTCACGGATGGGATGGCTGCTGAACTGAACGATGTCACGGCAAGCCGAGGTGACGCAGGCCAAGGCAAGGTCGGGCTGTTCCGAGTGCGGCAGGCAGATATCTTCTTCTTCGCCCCTTTCAGATTCAGATTCTTCTTTATCTGAACTCTGATAGTGCTGCTCATTCTGGCTGTCCCTGATGCTCAGATCGTCTGTCTGGCAGTCGGCCATGGCACCCTGGATGTCGCTCAGTGCGGCGGCAAGGTCAGCGCGCAGGGCTGACAATTCCGCCAAGCCAAGTCTCCGCCGAAGGGTTCGCGCGGCAAGGGCAACAAGGTCCCGGTGCTGATCGCTGCGGGGCAGGGCTTGGCCTTCCACCAGGTCTAGAAGCCCGGTCACATCCCGCCGCATCAGGCTGATGTCATCGCGCAGGCCCGCGATCACCGTGGCGACATCGCGGGCCTGCTGGGCGGCGGCCTGGATTTCGCCCGCGCGCTGCGACAAGGGCGAAAGGTCAAAGCCGAAGCGTTGTTCGCCCAGGGAACTGCGGCGGACGTATCGTTTTCCGTTGGGGCTGTCATTGCGAAGGATCAGGCCGGCCTGCACCAGACGGGCAAGGTGGCGGCGCATGGTCGAGCAGGGCATCCCGTTGAGCCGTTCGCAGATTGCCGCATTCGACGGATAAACGATCAATCGCGCCGGATCGTCCAGATCGTTGCCCGGATGGAAGCTGACAAGCGCCTGCAGGACAGTCAGGTCCCGGTCCGTGACGTCAAAGGCTTCGCGTCCGGCCACAAGATCCCGCAGGATGGCCCACTTGTTGACGTGGGTGCCGGGCGCGGGCTGCATCAGCGTCGCGTGGCGGTGGATGCGGACAGCATCCACCGGTCGCCGGAACGGCGTTATGGCATGGTAAGTCATTATTCATTCACGAAGACAAAGAAATCCCGCGCCGCAAATCACAAAGGGACTTGCAGAGGCTTTCGACGGCGACTACCTTTAATGTGCTACGATCAAAGGGTCTCGTGAGGCTTTGTGCTTTGCGGGACCTTTTCCTTGGCCGGGTCGTGCCTCCTTGCTGTTATACTGTCCTGCCCTCAGCCGCGCTTCTTCCAGCGGGCGTGAAGTTCCTCGATCGCGCCGGCTGCTTCGGACTGCAGCCATTCCGCAAATTCCATATCCTCGGTCCTGATCTCCAGCCGCACCCCGGTCTTGGTCCTGACGACCTTGCCGGCGGGCTTGCCGTCGATCGTCAGCGCGCCCGAATCCCTGGGTGTCGGGCGGGGCAGGGTGGCCAGTTTCCGTAAACGACGGATTACCGCATCGAACGCTGCGACCGAGGGATCGGCAACGTCCGGATCGGTCTGGCCCCTGACGCGCGCCGCAAGCTCGACCAGTTCCGAACGGTCGATGTCGGTTTCGGCCAAGGCGGCGGCCAGGGCCTCCCATCGGGGGCGGCCGGTGCCATGGGCTGGGCCGATGGCCGAGGCGAGATCCGGACCGACGTTCCGGACAATCGACAGCGACATCGAGATTGCCGATTTCGTGACGTTCAGGATGTCGGCGATCTGGGCTTGGCTGCCGAATTCGCTTTCGACCAGTTGCCGGGCGAACATCGCGCGTTCGATGAAGCTCAGTTCGCGGCGGCCGGTATTCTCGGAGGCTTGCGCGCGAATGGCGGCGCCGTCGTCCATCGAGGCGATCATCGCGCGGATCTTGGTGAGGTGGTCCGATCCCCGGACGGCTTCCAGACGCCGGCGGCCATAGACCAGCAGGTACCGGTCCGGGTCCGAGGGATCGCGGCGGACCAGGATCGGCACGGTCTGCCCCACCGCCTCGATCGAGGCGCGAAGGTCGGCCACATCCTGCGGGTCCATCCGGTCGGCGGCGCGGTCGTCGACGATCTGGTCCGGGTCCAGTTCCCAGATCCGGTGGCTGTCCACGGCATCCCGCGCCGAGCGCAGCGCGCGATTGTTCGACATCATCGAGGGCGGCGCGCCGGCCGCCCCCTGGGCCAGGTTGTCCAGCATCGACATCCGGCGCTTCTTGCTGTCGCTCATTTGCGCCCCCAGGTCTGCTGGATCAGTTGCGCGATTTCGTCGTTGACGGCGTTCAGGCTTTCGATGGCGCGGTCATAGGTGGACCGGGTGAAGGCCGAGCGTTCGACCTCGTAAAGGGTCTGCTTCGTCAGCCCCGCGTCCGAGATGGCGGTCGACTTCAGCATCGGCGCGTTCAGGACCTTGTCGCCATACATCGTGCGCAGAAAGGCCACGATCCGGTTCTGCGGGGCGTCCGTCGGCTCGTAGCGGGTCAGCAGATAGCGCATCCAGTCATGCGACATGTCCGCGCCGCTTTCCGCGATCACGTCCATCAGGTCGGCGGTCATCCGCAGGAACTGGCTCATGGACATGACGTCCAGCATCTCTGGATGGATCGTAACCAGCACGCCCGTCGCCGCCGACAGGGCGGACATTGTCAGAAAGCCCAGCTGGGGCGGGCAGTCGATGACCACGACGTCATAGTCGGGATCGACCTGCGCCAGCGCTTCCTTGACGCGGAAGAAGAACAGCCCGGCATTGCCCTGCGCCAGGGCCCGGGGCGTCTCATGCTCGAACTCCATCAGCTCCAGGTTGCCGGGGATCAGATCGAGATTCGGCAGGTAGGTCTTGCGGATCACGTCGCGGATCGGGGCAGGGTCCTCATAGCGGATCGCGTCATACAGCGTCCCGCCGTCCTGCAGGTCGTATTCCGGCTGCACCCCGTGCAAGGCCGTCATCGATGCCTGCGGATCGAGATCGATGGCCAGCACGCGATAGCCCTTCAGCGCAAGCCGCTGCGCCAGATGGGCCGAGGTCGTCGTCTTGCCCGACCCGCCCTTGAAATTCATCACGCCGATGATCTGCAGCTTGTCGCCGGGCTGGCGTCCCGGCAGATAGGTCCCGGGATTTCGTGCGGTCTTTTCAAGCATTTCGCGCAGTTCCTGGATATCCTGCACGGAATACATGCGGCGGTTGCCGGAGGTCGTCTCGGGCGAGGGGCCCTTGCCGTCCAGATGCAATTTCCGCAGATAGCTGTCGTTGACATCCAGAAGCGCGGCAGCCTCGCCCGAGGTGAACCTGCGCATGGCCTTGTGGGCGTCAGGCGGAAACAGGTTCTCACGCTGGGCGTGCAGCTGACTGGCAAGCCACTCGGAATGTTGCCGAATGACCGTGTTCAGGTTTTCCTGGTCCAGAGCCTCGCCTGCTCTTTGTTCTCGCATCGCCGTGTTCACGAATATTGCCGTTTTGCCGCTCTTTTTCGTGACTATGGTTGAGAATCATTCGCCTTGGCAAGCAGAATTCCCGCTCATGGCGGGGGTGCCTGCCGGTCCTGCCCGGCAGCCGGATCGATCTTCGCCGATGCCGGTCCTGTTTCGACAATGACAGCCGGACTGTGCGCCCCTCCGCCGGCGCCATCAACCGGGGCTGCGAGATGTCGCTGCCCCGTGCCAGATGCCGCAGGCTCTTTCCACATTGCGGCTTGGGACATCTGGCGCGGCAGTTCCAATCCGTGCCGCCCAGCGGCGCTGACAAAGAAAACTCGCGGTTCCCGACCTGCAGACGGACAAAGGCATGTTGCTCGGCGCCAAGGAAAAGGGAGGTTTGTCAGCCACGGCGATCTTCGTTGCAAAGCGGCTGTTGCCTGCGCCAAGGCGGATGGCCGAGGAGCCCCCCTTCACGACACTCCGCTTGTCATTCCCATCTTTTCGGCCCGCACCAGCAGGGACCGGACGGACGACGGATACCACTTGGAGCTGCCGCGCGGGGTGCGTTCGCGCATGTCCTCCAGCCGCCTGGCAATGCCCGCCAGCGTCAGGTCGGGATCGGCATGGCGCATCCCCGCGATGATGGCCAGCAGCCGGTCGTCAGGGGTGCGCCGCGGGGCGCGCTCCAGCACCGTGGCGGGCAGAAGCCCGTCGCGGACATAGCGGCGGGCCGCGCGCTTCAGCCGCTCGACCGTCCAGGGCTGACCCGTGCGTGCGCCCAGAAGCCGCGTCAGGTCGTCCCAGACCATCCCGGGCCGGTGGCGGCGCACCAGAGGCAGCCAGGTGTCGGCCGTGGCTTCGATCTTCCTGAAATAGGTTTCGTCCCGGGCCGCGCGCAGCTTGCGGATCGCCTCGCGGTCGCCGGCTTTCAGGGCCGGATTGCCGCCGACCCGCCCCTGGGCGCGCGCCGCCCGCAGTCC
>NZ_JAFNAW010000122.1 GCF_017356265.1 Paracoccus fontiphilus
GGTCGGAGGTGTGGGTCTGCGCATACATCACAGCTACCAAGCTGGACTCGCAAGATGAATTCCTCACGAAATTTGTGCAACAGAGCCCCACAGGTCGAGAAACCATCTGATCGTCGCGCCAATGCGCCGCGTACGGTTCGTCTCCGTCCGACCCGTAGACGCCGCAGACCGGGTCGGCGCCAAAATGATCGGGTGAAGTGACAATGGCGTTCTGGACCACCCTGAAACTACGGGACCACCCTTCGTCGGGACGAGGAAAACTAGTTGCTTGAGGTTCTGACACAAAGGGCTCGGCGTCGTTAAGGTGAAGCGGCGCGCGACATCAATCTCAGCCAATCTTAGAACCAAAGGCTCTGCAGCCGGTAAGTGTGCCTGCACGCTTTCGCACAAGCACAGGCTTTGCCGGCAGTGGCAGGCAGCCCAACGCGTGGTGGCGTTCCGTTGCGAAAGATCCCCTTGCGGGTCCCGGCACCACTTAGAAGGCCTTTGGCACGCAGGCGGCGCCAAGGGCGATCGGCTGCGGTTCTACACAAGCCGCCCGCACCAGGCGCCTGCCATGCGCACGGCGGCCGAGGCATTCGGTTGGCTGCCTGGCTTCACCAGGTTCCGCTTGGCCGACACAAGCGCCGCTGACAAAGGAGATCGGCGAGGCAGCTCTAGACGCTCTCCCTCCGCAGGTACCGCCGGGAAAGAGCGTCGAAGGAAATGGCTAGCACCACGATCACGCCGGAAACCACTCCTTGCCAGTAAGGAGAGACGCCGAACAGAACGATGATGTTCTCGATGATCGCGATGATGCCAGCACCGAAGATGGCGCCCAGCGGAGAGCCGACGCCTCCGGTCGTCGCCACCCCGCCTATGACAGATGCCGCGATGGGAGCCAGGACCCAGGCCTGGCCGATGGACGGTTGGGCGGTGCCCAGGCGGGCGACCATCAGCAGGCCGGCCAGCGCCGAGAGCATTCCCGCGAAGGTGAACACGAGCAACCTGATGCGGTCTACCCGGATGCCCAGCATCCGGGCAGCCGCCGCGTTGTTGCCGATCGCATACATATAACGGCCCATCGGTGTCTTGACGGTCAGGAACAACGCGACGGCCAGTACCGCCAACATGACGAGAAAGGGCACGGGAACGCCCAGGATGTCGCCCCGGCCCAGGAACTGGATGCCGGCAGGAATGCCGGTGATCGCGACGCCTTTCGTCAGCACCAGGATCGCACCGCCGTAAATGCCGGCCGTGCCGATCGTCAGCACCAGGGAATGCAGGCCCAGCGCGGTCACGAGAAAGCCGTTGACGAAGCCAAGCGCCATGCCCAGCAGCAACGCCAGCACCAGCGCCACCGGCCAAGGCAGTCCCGCCTGCACCATCAGCATACCCGACACGACCCCGCAAAGGCCGCCAATGGTGCCCAGCGACAGATCCAGTTCGCCAAGGATCATCAGCGAGGATTGCGCGATGGTGACAAGGCCGACAAAGGCCAGCCCGCGTGCGATGACCGACATGTTGTAGGCGGTCAGGAAATAGGGGGAAACGACAGCCGAGACGGCGAAGATGGCGACCAGGGCAACAAAGACGCCGGCCAGGGGATTGCGGATCAGGATCGACAGGGCGGACGGGCTTGGTGCAGGGGCGTCAGACGACATGGGCAGGTTCCTGTAGGTCGGTGGCGAAGATGGCCCCCACCAGCGTTTCGGTATCGGTCGCGGCCGCATCGAAATCGCCGGTGATCCGGCCGCCATGCATGGTGACGATGCGGCTGGCGCAGCGGCGCAGTTCGGTCATCTCGGAGGATATCAGGATGATGCCGACGCCCTCTTCGGCCAGGGACTTCATGATGCGATAGATTTCGGCCTTGGTGCGGATGTCGATGCCCTTGGTGGGCTCGTCAAAGATCAGGACGCGCGGGGTCGTGGCCATGGCGCGGCCGATGATCGCCTTTTGCTGGTTGCCGCCCGAAAGGGTTGCCATGCGTTGTCCCTGCCCCGCGGCCCGGATGCCGTAGTCGGCGATGATCCGGCCGACAAGGCCGCGTTCCTTGCCGGCATCGATCCCGAAGGCACCGGAGGTCAGGGAAAGAACCGAGATGCCGATGTTCTCGCGCAGCGACAGCAGCGGGAAGATGCCGTGGTGCTTGCGCTCCTCGGACAGGTACAACATGCCTCCCGCGACCGAAGCAGCGGTATCGTTCAGCCGCCAGTGCTGCCCCTCGACTGTCACCCGGCCCCCTGTCGCCTTGCGGAAGCCGAAGATCGTCTGCATCAGTTCGGACCGGCCGGCGCCGACCAGGCCGGCGAATCCCAGGATTTCACCCCGTCTCAGGGTGAAGCTGATGTTGTCGAACATCGTGCCCGACAGGCTTTCCACCTGCATGATCGGCTCGGCCACCGGGCAGCCGGGACGGAAATGTTCGTCGATGGCGACATCGCGTCCCGACATGGCACGGATCAAGCCGGGCTCGTCGATGTCGGCGATACGCCCGGCATCGACCTTTTTCCCGTTGCGCAGGACCGTGTAGTCGTCGCCGATCGCGAAAACCTCGTCCATCTTGTGAGAGATGAAGACGATGGCATGATCGCGGTCTAGGAACCCGCGGATGACGCGAAACACCCGGTCGACCTCGCGCGCGGTCAGCGCCGATGTCGGCTCGTCCAGGATCAGCACCTTCATGTCGCGATTGGTGGAGGCGCGGGCGATCTGCAGCAGCTGCTGGTCCGGCACCGAGATGTGCCGGACAAGATCCGATGGCCGCGCCTCGATCCCGAAGCGGTCCAGGTATTCCTGCGCCTCGGCCTGCATCCGGCGGCGGTTGACCAACCCGCCATGGCCGGTGCGGTCAAAGGGCATGAACAGGTTTTCCGCGACACTCACGTCCGGGAACAGCGACAGCTCCTGGGGAACATAGGCGATGTTGCGGAACAGTTCGGGATGGGCGGACGGATCGCGGCCGTCGATGCTGATCGTGCCGCGGCTGGCATGATCCGTACCCGTCAGGATCTTCACCAGCGTCGATTTGCCGGCGCCGTTTTCGCCAGCAAGAATATGGGTCCGGCCCAGTTCGATCGACAGTTCGACGCCGTCAAGGGCGGTCACGCCGGGAAAGTCGCGTCCCAGGCCCTTGGCTTCGAGATATGCCATGAATCCTCCGAAGGCAGGCAACCGGCCCGAGGGCCGGCCGCCGACTGAATCAACCGTCCACGTTCTCTTTCGTCAGGAAGGCGTTTCCGGTGTCCAGATAGTCCGGCACCGGCGCGCCGGTCACCTGCGCCCACAGAAGCATCACCGACCAGTAGCCCTGCAGTTCCGGCTGGGATGCGGACGAGCTGTCGGCCACGCCCGAACGGATCATGTCCAGCATCTCGGGCAGGTTGTCGAGGCCCACCAGCGTGACCTGGCCTTCCTTGCCTGCCTCGATGATGGCCTGTCCGATCCCGATGGGACCGGCGGCATCCGAGGCGACCCAGCCTTTCAGGTTCGGGTTCGCCTGCATGATCGCGGCCGCCTGCTGCTGCGCGATCTCGATGCTGTCGTTGTCGATGCCCTCGGCCACGACCTTGATGCCGGGATGTTCGGCAAAGACCTCGCGGTGGCAGTCGGCGCGGATCGAGTGGTTCGGCGCCGTGGGCACGCCCATCATGATCGCGACCTCGCCTTCGCCGCCCAGGATTTCGACCAGCCGGCGGGACGCGATCTTGGCCTGCTCGCAGAAGTCCGAGCCGATATAGGGGATCTTCATGCCCTCGGGCGGAACCGAATCGAAGATCACCAGCGGAATGTCCTGGCCTTGCGCGGCCTCCAGCGACGCACGGTTGCCCGACGGGTCCAGAAGGTCGATGGCGATCCCGTCCGGCCGGGTCGAGATCGCGCTTTCGACGATCTGCACCTGCTGGACGACATCCGCCGTCTGGGGGGCCGAGTAGACGATCTCGACATCCGCGCCCGTCTGCGCCTCGATGGCAGCCGCTGCCATCTGGGCGCCCTCGTTCACCTTGTCGAACCACGGATGGACGACCTTCGGCACGATCAGGAAGCGATAGGCGTCCTTCTTGATGGTGCCGGGCGCCTCTTGCGCCAAGGCAACCATGGGCGACGCAATGGCCAGGCCCGCCAGAAGTGTCACCAGTGTTCTCATGTCATTCCTCCTCGAAGAACCAATATGCGCGTCAACGATCATCGTTCGTCGCGAATCAGATTTCCGGATGCACCATCACACGGCGGGAATCGAATTTACAGCGGCGGCATTGCCCCGCCTCACGCCGCGTCCTGCGCAGCCACCGGCCCAAGGTCCGGCGTCCTGTCGGACACCCGGACTGCAAGCAGTCAAGCGGAACGGCAGCCACATGCTCGGCAGCCCATGCAAGGCGCTTCCGGCCAGTCGCCAGGGGCTTGCGATCAGCCTCGCCCGGCCAAGCACGGGGTCATGTCAGTTGCTGAGCCAAGGCCGGATACGCGGAAAAGCAGTCTAGAGCCTGTTGCACTCAATCGACCTCATAACCTGCGGCTTTGAAGTAGTTGTAGCATTCCTCGTCGGAGAACAGATCGCAGACCT
>NZ_JAFNAW010000123.1 GCF_017356265.1 Paracoccus fontiphilus
TATCATCCCTCCACCTGTCATGCAGGCAGGGAATCACAGATCAAGCCGCAGGGATATCCTGAATCGGGAAAGCCGCAACACGCTCTAAAGCCGCAACTGAAAGCCCCCGATCAGGTAAGGTGGCAGGATCGATGCGAGGAGCCCTAAGCTGCCCGTTCATACTTGGTTGCGCGCCGCACGACGGCGTCCTCATCGTGCATTCATCATTGCCTGGGACCAATCTCACCAGAGATCAGACAGACCTTTCCATTGCCTAGGAAGAGGCGGCCGTCCCTGAAGGCGGTGTCAGTTCAGGCGTTTCGCATCCTATTGTGCAGCATCTGCCCGGCTGCTTGCTCACACGCCGCCCGTCGTTGAGGAGGCCACGGTCGAGCAGGCTCTCGACCAGTTCCACCTTCTCCATCACCGGATAGTTGCGCCAGATCTCGCGTTTCATTGCCTCGGGCGAGCCGCCGCCATGGAGCGAGATCACCGAATACCAGCCTGCCTCGTGCGAAACCGTCAGATCCTCGATAAAACGGGCAACCTCTACGCGCTGCTCGAAGGGGATGTCGGCGCGTCCACCCATCACCGCGGCGATCGAGGCGGCGGTCTCGGGGTTGTGGTCCTCGTCCGGTCCTGGCAGCGCGACGATCAGCCCCCCCGAAACATAATGGGCGACGCGGTGCATGTCGTAGATCTTCGTGGCCAGCAGCAGCTTGCCAATGTTGGAAAACACCGCATCCGGCATGACCGACCCGGCCGCATCCTTGGTGCAATAGACCGAAGACGCCACCCCGCAGGCATAGAAGCTTTCGGTAATGGTGATCAGTTCCACCATCTGATCGCGGATATGCCCGTGACGGTCCGCGTCGAGTCCGTTGGCCTCGATCATCAGCGCCCCGGCCCCGATCAGCAGATCGCCGAAGCCCGCTCTCGCACCAATGCAGGAATGGCGGTGATGGGTTGCATAGGAGGTCGTCAGGAAGCCGCCCTCCTCGGTCTCGCCCGCGAGAAACACGCGGTCATGGGGCACGAAGACGTCATCGAAGACCACCATCGCCACGGCTTGGCCGTATTTCGCCGAGAACTTCGCCGTCGCGTTGCCTGGCTGGCCCGCCGGCCGCGAGATGATCGTCACGCCCGGCGCGTCACAGGGAACGGCGCAGCAGACGGCAAAGGCGCTGTCCTCCGGCATGTGCGTGCGACATGGCATGACGAGGAATTCGTGCATGTAGGGCGCGCCTGTCACGATGGCCTTGGTGCCCCGGATGACGATGCCGTCCTTCCGGCGCTCCGTGATGTGGACATAGACATCCGGGTTCACCTGCTTGCCCGGACGCAGGGACCGGTCGCCCTTGGCGTCAGTCATCGCGACCCCTAGCGTCAGGTCGCGGTCCTGAATGTCGTGAAGATAGGCCAGGAACCGCTGGCCGTAGTCGGTGCCATGGTTGGCATCGATCAGGTGCGTTGCCTGCCAGAGTCCGTTCAGCGCATCATGCGTGAGGTAGCGCTGCGCGCAGCCGGAAGTCCTGCAGACCAGCCGCACGGCCTCAAGCTTGTCGAGCAGGTCCTGCGAGGTCTCGTTGATGTGCAGCATCCGGTTGACGGTCTTGCCGGAGGTGCCCTGCCGGGCCGTCATGATGCGCGCGTGCTGTTCCTGTAGGGCGAAGTCGTAGGTGACACCCACACCGGCGATGCCGGGCGCCAGCAGCGGCTCATCGGCGACACTTTCAACGGCCTGACCGCTGACGAAGACGCGGGGTTTGTAGGCCCGGAGCGAGTCCCGGTAGTCGGCAGCTGACATCAGCATGATGATTCCCTCCGGATTGTTTAAAATATCGAACGCTGTTAGATTAATGAACAGTGTTAGAATATCTGTCAAGGATGATAGGAGGGCATGGTGGCGGAGCGTCAAACCCGGCGGACAGCGGTTAGCGAACACAAGCGCGCGTTGATCCTCGAAGCCGCGCGCCAGGTCTTTGCCGAAGAGGGGCTGGACGGGGCGAGCCTGCGGGCCATCGCGATCAGGGCCGGATACACGCCCGCTGCGCTCTATTTTCACTTCGACTCCAAGGAGGCGATGTATGCCGAGGTGCTGCATGGCTCGCTAGTGTCCCTGGGTGCCGCGGTCGAGGGAAGCGTCGCCGGGACGAAGACTCCGCAGCAGCACCTAAAGGCCGCTGCGATGGCCTTCTTCCGGTTCTATGCCGAGAACCCGCGGGATTTGGACCTGGGCTTCTACCTGTTTCGCGGCGGCATGAAGCCGGCAGGACTGGGACGCGAGCGTGACGAGCGGCTGAACGCAGCGCTCGAAGCCGCCCTGCGGCCAATTGCCGAGGCCGCTTTGGCACTTGGTGCCTCAGCGGAGCGCGCCAATCTGCTGATGGTGGATTGCTTCGCCCATGCGACGGGGCTTCTGCTGCTGCTCCATACCGGCCGCATCCGCATGTTCGGAGCCTCGGCGCCCGAGTTGATGGAGGCTTACGTCGATGAGCGCGTCGAGCGGCTTGTGGAAGGACAGGACCATGATGACCATTGATCCCGCACGCTCCCTACTTCTCGTCATCGACTTCCAAGTGCGCCTGATGCCTGCGATCCATGAGGGCGAGCTGGCGGTCCGCAATGCGCGGCGGCTGACCGACGCTGCAGCGCTGATGGGCATCCCGTGCCTCTTCACCGAACAGAACGCCAAGGGTCTCGGCCCGACAGTCGACGATCTTATGGTCCCGCAGGATCGACTGGTTCACAAGCAGTTCTTCGATGCCTGCCGCGAGGAGGGCTTTCTCGCTCGCATCCCCGCAGACGCCCATGTCGTCGTCCTCGGATGCGAGGCACATGTCTGTGCTCTACAGACGGTGCTGGGCTTGCTCGCGGCCTCACGGAAGACCTGGGTGGTGCGCGACGCGCTTGGCTCGCGCCGTCCCGAGAATAAGGAGACTGCTCTGCGCCGTATGGAGCGCCACGGCGCCGAGATCGTCACGACCGAGATGGTGGTCTTTGAATGGCTGCAGAGCGCCGGAAACCCGCAGTTCCGGCAGTCCGTGGCACTGATCAAGTAACTGAACTGTATAGAAAAAACCGAGTAGAGCGTCGGGGCTGGGTCAAGGCACCGCATTATCAGCGCTGCCAAGGCAAACGGGATGCCGCATTAAGTGTGTGGATTGCCAATGCTGACATATTCATTTGGCAGGCGCAGCGAACGTCCGCTTCGTCCTGCATCCCAGTCGTTGCGCCTTGCTCTTTGGATGACCGCTTCCACGCGCAGGTGCCCAAGCTATCGGTTTGTATCGTTTTTCGGTTCGCCATTTCTCTGGGCAGCGTACAAAGCGGACTTGCCGACTTTCACGCGTGCGGCGGCCTCGCGGACGGTGAGGCCGGTCGCAATTAGATGGCGGGCACGTGCGACCCTTTCCGGCGTGGCGGCCATCGGCCGGCCCCCCTTTCGCCCCCTTGCTGCCGCCGCCGTGAGCCCTGCGTTCGTCCGTTCACGGATCAGATCGCGCTCGAACTGACCAAGGGCGCCGAAAATGTGGAAGACGAGCCGCCCGGTGGGGGTCGTGGTGTCGATGTTCTCGGTCAGCGACCGGAACCCCACGCCGCGATCTTCCAGGTCGGCGACGGTCTGAAGCAGATGCGTCATAGACCGGCCGAGGCGGTCGAGTTTCCAGACCACGAGAATGTCGCCCTCCCGCAGGAACGATAGAGCCGCGTTGAGCCCGGGGCGCTCGGTCCTGGCGCCTGATACTCCGTGATCCTCGAAAGTGCGGGTTGCTCCGGCAGCATGGAGAGCGTCGAACTGAAGGGCGAGATCCTGTTCGGCGGTTGAGACGCGGGCGTAGCCAATGAGGGACATGTGTCTACGGCGGAAAAGAGGGCGCCGGGGCATCCGGCGGGCTCCATTTGTCCGCAAAGCCGTCCAGAAATCAAGTTGTCCAGCTACCCGCTGTTGGGATAATTTTCGGACAGACTCTATGATCTTCCATAAAACGGACGTTTTTCGGAATCAGATCTTGAGCGATGACCTGAACAGGCGGATGCTCTTGTCTGTTCCTCGCTACAGGATCCGGTCATGTCAGATCCCGGATTTGCTTCTTCAAAGGCCCTCGCACGTTTCCGGCTCATGCAGCCCCATCTGGAGCAGGACATTCCACTGGTGCAAATCGCGGCCGAGTGCGGCATTGCGGAACGCACCTTGCATCGCTGGCTGGCAGCCTCTTCGACGGCCATGCCACGACTGTTAGCAATGTCCGCAATAGCTGCCCAGTTCCGACGCGAAACCCCACTAAGATATCAACTGAAAACATTACCGACAATTCGCGCTGTAAATATTTATTTGTCGATTTTGAATTCTTAGGACACACTTTCTTGTGGTTATTTATTAGGAGCTGTTTTATGCCGCGACATCACCATCTAGGGTCAGGACTCGTTCTCGATCATAGCCAGAAGATGACGGTAGCGGCGAGAAGGATGGCGGAGAAGAATGTCTCGGGGCATCGGT
>NZ_JAFNAW010000124.1 GCF_017356265.1 Paracoccus fontiphilus
TCGGAGGTGTGGGTCTGCGCATACATCACAGCTACCAAGCTGGACTCGCAAGATGAATTCCTCACGAAATTTGTGCAACAGAGCCATCGAGCACGCGGCGTTGATTTGGAGCCTGATCCGCGAACACCATACGGGCCCTGCGGCATCTGAAAGGCCGCATCATGAGGTCGGACACATGTCAGCACCCGACAACGCGCCAGGATCAGCTTCAAAACTCCTCTTGCGCTTGGGGCGGTTACACATGTTGCGTAGCCCAGCTTCTGGAACTGCTTCTTTTGCCAGTCGCCGAGAAAGGCCGGCATGGTAGCCTTTTCGGGTCTCGTAAACTGGAAGAGCCTAAACGGCCGGTCAAGCAGGCGTTGACGAAGAAACGGTGGCAATGCAAGCAAGCGCTGGTCAACCCGATCTGGATCCGCAACAAGCACCACCGGCATCATGTCGGCGAAGGACAAGGCCTCGCGACGAGCGTCGACATCCTTCTGAAGGTCTATAGCCGCGCGCATCTGCTGCAGCAGATCATTCCAACTGCGCCCAAGATCATGCATTCCGATAGCTTTCCCTTAGGCAGTCCGGCTGATCGCTAGAAATAACAAGACAGGCCGACATGATTTTATACAATGAATACAGAAGCTTATTATTATGCCGATTTGTCTCCCAAGTGACTGTATCCTTTTCAACGATGCTCAAGGCTCCAGTCAATCACTTACGGAGCGAGAAATGCCCAACGCTAACCCCACTCTGCCTTCCTGGCTCAAGGACAAGTATTTCTGCACCAACAAGGACCTTCAACGACTTTTTGGTGTCTCCCGCGCAACGCTAGATCGCTGGTCGCGCGAAGACCCGACGTTCCCGCGCAAGATCAAACTGAGCCTCGGCAGTCCGAGCAGCTGCGCAACACGGTTTCTTGCCTCAGATGTTGTCAACTATTTGGGGAAGATGCACGTCGGGGATGACGAGGCATAGGCCGAGGACGTCGATTGCTTCGTTAATCAGTGAACATCAGCCTACGATGTGTGTGCCACAGGTGTGCCACGGCTTCTGCAGCGGAGAACCGCTGCGATGCTCCGACCAAGAAACGACCTGTCATATCTCTATGATTCTTCCGAGATTTTTATGGTGCCCGGAGACGGATTTGAACCGCCGACACGCGGATTTTCAATCCGCTGCTCTACCAACTGAGCTATCCGGGCAACCTGGCGCGCCGTCTGGCGCGTGGCGTGACGCGGTGTTTACGGGCGCGTGCCGCGACTGTCCAGTCCCCCGCCGAGGTTTTTTTCATCCATGTCCCGATCAGACGCCACATCATCCAGCGGTTGGCCCGGGATCACGTAGTCGCCCCGAAGCCACCGGGCCAGGTCGATGTCGGCGCAACGCTTCGAGCAGAACGGGCGATAGGCAGGCACGCCGTCCTTGCTGCAGATCGGGCAAGCCATCAGCCCGCCCCCTGCGCCAGCCGGTGCAGGGGCACGCGGTCGCGCTTCCGGTTGATCTCGTAAAGGCCCATGGTGGTCCAGCCGATCAGCGAGGTTTCCGCGCTTTCGCCCTTGAAGGCGGCGCGCAGGACCTGGTCCAGCGTCGCGCGGTCGCGCTTGGGGATCGGGGCGAAGTCGATAACCACCTGTCCGCCAAGCCCCCGCAGGCGCAACTGGCGCGGCAGGTCGCGGGCCAGCGCGATATTGGCCTTGAGCGCGGCGGCCGGGCTGCCGTCCCCGCCGGTGTTCACGTCGATGGCCAGAAGGGCGCGCGTCGGCTCGATCACCGCATGGCCGCCCCCCGGCAGGGCGATGTCGGGCGACAGAAGGGCATCGACGGCCTCCAGCACGCCGCAGCGGGCGAAGCTGTCCTCGCCTTCCTCGACGGCATCGGGTTCGGGATCGGCCCATTCCATCCAGGCCTGCTCGTGCGGGGAAGCCGCGCCCAGCAGCAGTTCGGGCTGGCCCGCCTGCTCGGCCATGATCCGGGCGGACAGGTCCAGAAGGCCGCGCAGTTCCTCGGCGATATCCTCAGCGGGGGCGGTTTCGGACAGGCTGCGGAAGATGATGCCGGTGCCTTCGGGGGGCGCGGCCTCCTGGCCCATGGCGGTCAGTTCGACGCGCACTTCCTCGTCGCGGATGCGGCGGGACACGTTGATGCCGGGCGCCCCTGGCGTCACCAGCACATGGCGGCCGCGGAACAGAAGGCGAGAAGTCAGCGGGATCGCCTTCCCCTCGTCCGCGACGCCGGTGACCTGCACCAGCAGCGGCTGGCCCTCGGCAAGGCCGGACCGGTCGCGCAGATAGCCGCGCTGACCGTCGGGCAGGCGCAGGAAGACGCCGCCCTGCCCCTTCATCAGCCGTTCCACCACGCCGCGGCAGATGTCCCCGGGCACAAGGGGGGCAAGGCCACTGGCCTCGACCAGAAGGTCGGTCAGGCGCCCGTCCTCCATCAGCGCGGCAGCCTCGGCCCCGAACAGCTGGCCCAGAACGACCTGGCGTCCCTTCATGGGGAAGTTCCTCTCATGGATATGCCGCAGGCGGAGAGAATGGCGGCGGTTTCCGACAACGGCAGGCCGACCACGGACGAGAACGACCCCTGAACCCACGGGATGAACGCGGCGGCGGCGCCCTGGATGGCATAGCCGCCGGCCTTGCCGCGCCAGTCGCCGATGTCGAGATAGGCTTCCAGTTCGGCGGCGCCGATGGGGCGCATCCGCACCGCGGTCTCGACCAGCCGGTCGCGAACCTTGTCCTTGTGGCGGATAACGACGGCCGTCAGCACGCGATGGCGTCGGCCGGACATGAGGCGCATGAAATCGGCCGCCTCGGCGCGGGATTCCGGCTTGCCCAAGATACGGCGGCCGACGGCAACCGTCGTGTCGGCGCAGAGCAGAACGTCGTCGCGGGTCACGTCGAAGGCCATCGCCTTCGCCAGGGCGATGCGGCGAACATAGGCGCGCGCATCCTCGCCCTTCAGCGGGGTCTCGTCGATGTCGGCGCTGCGGACGTCATCGGGCAGGATGCCGATCTGGGCCAGAAGCTCCAGCCGGCGCGGACTGGCCGAGCCCAGGACCAGGCGCGGGCGGGACGCGGTCGCGACAGGCGCGGCCATTGCGGCGCCCGCCTTACTTGAAGCGGTAATTGATCCGACCCTTGGTCAGGTCATAGGTGTTCATTTCCACCTGCACCTTGTCGCCGGCAAGGACACGGATGCGGTTCTTCCGCATCTTTCCTGCCATATGCGCGATGATCTCATGGCCGTTTTCCAGCTCGACCCTGAACGTCGCATTCGGCAGGAGTTCCTTCACGACGCCAGGAAATTCGAGCATTTCTTCCTTGGCCATGATCACTCCATTCTGATCGCCCCGCCTGATTCGGGACCGGCGTTACATGCGGCCGCAACGCAAGGAATTCAAGTGTAAAGAGTGGTTCATGCCCCCGAGCCTAGCCGCACCGGCCCTTCGTCGCGCCTGTCCTGCGGGGCAGACGAGGCGCGAAAGGGATCACTGTCCGACAGGTCGGCGGGTGGCAGTTCCGGGATGGGGCCAGCCTGCTGCGGCGGCTGTTCGGTGGCGGTTCTGGCGGCGTCGTGCAGGCGCAGGGCGTGGCAGCCCTCGGCCACGCCCAGCTTGCCCGTGGCCAGCAACTGACCGTCGACCGTTTCCAGCCGCGCCTCGGCCAGGTTGACGCGCGGCAGGGGCAGAAGCCTGCCCGGGACCAGCGCCCGCAATTCGCCCAGCGTCACGGTGCGGCGGCACAGGACGCCCACGACTTCGACCGGGGCGGCGGTCATGGGTCCGGCCAGGGTGGAACCGGCCGTCACCGGCGCGGGCAGCGCGGCCACGGGCCTTGCCTCGGCCGGGCGGGATTCGGCCCGGTGGGGCACGGCAACCAGGATCGAGCCGTCGCGGGTTTCCGCGCCGCCCAGCCGCAGGTCGAGCGACAGGCTGCGCAAGGGGCGGTCCTCCAGCATCAGAAGCAGGGGGCGCGGATCGTCCAGATGGGTCGCGTGGCGATAGCCGTTCACTGGCCCGAAACCCTCGACCCCCGCCATCTCGGCGCCGAGTTCCGCCATCAGGGCATTGACGAAATCGACGCAGATCGCGGCATCGCTGCGGGTCAGCTTGCGGCGTTCGGCCGGGCGGGCGGTGACGCGGCCCAAGGCCTGGACCTCGATCAGCGCGGTCACCACCTCGAAGGACAGCGCCATGACGCCGATCTGGTCGCCCGGTCCCTGCAGAACGGCCAGAAGCGCCTGTTCGGGCAGCAGTTCCGGCAGTTCGGCCAGGGTCACGTCGCCGGGGCGGATGTCCACCGGCAGGACGGGCATCCGGTACAACCGCTCGGCCGCGCGGGCCACCGCATTGGCCGCGGCGCGCGCCGGCGACAGGGGCTGGGGCTGCGGCAGGCGCGCGGGCCTGTCCGTGCC
>NZ_JAFNAW010000125.1 GCF_017356265.1 Paracoccus fontiphilus
GCGCTGGCGCTGGCCTGGCCGCTGGCGGCGCGCCTGCCCCCGCAGGTCGGCGCGGCCGCCATGGCGCTGGCCATGGCGGCCTGGCACCTGCCCGGCATCTATGACGCGATCTGGCGCTCGGACGCGGTCTACTGGGCCATGCAGGCGGCGCTGCTGGTTCCGGCCTGGGCGTTCTGGTCCGCGGTCCTGACCGGCAGGCGTCCGGCCGGGTTGGTGGACAGCCTGCTGGTGATGGGACTGGCGGGGTTGATGGGGCTTCTGGGCGCCGTGCTGACCTTTGCGCCGGGCATCCTGTATCTGCAGCACGTGGACGGCGCGGCGCGGTGGGGCATGACCGCGCTTGACGATCAGCGCCTGGCCGGGCTGATCCTGTGGGTGCCGGGCTTCCTGCCGATGGCGGGCCTGGCCTTTGCCATGCTCCGGCGCGACTGGCTGCGCGGCTTCGCCGCATGATCGCTGCCCTGAAAGCCGTCCACATCGCCGCGATGCTGTGCTGGTGTGCCGGGCTGATCGCCCTGCCGCTGCTGCTGATGAGCTATGGCCACGCGCAGCGCCAGGTCCGCTATTCCGAGTTCCGGCTGCTGACCCATTACGGCTATGTCGGCTTCGCCACCCCTGCCGCCGTGATCGCCATCGTGGCCGGGACCGGCCTGATCTTCGCGGCCGAGGTGTTCGACCTGTGGTTCGTGGCCAAGCTGGCCCTTGTCAGCCTGATGGCGCTTTGCCACGCCTGGATCGGCCATCTGATCGAGCAGTCGGGCCTGCAGCGCCGCGGCAAGGGGCGCGATCCTGACCGGGGCTACCGGATGCCCCATCCCGCCATCGTGCTTGCCGTCGCGCTGCCAGCCATGGGCGCGGTGCTGTGGCTGGTCCTTGCAAAGCCCGACCTGTCCTGGACCGCCGGGCTCTTGCCGCAGTTCATGCTTCAGCCGAGGGGTCAGCTTCCGTGATCCTGCTGCGTGCCGATCTGGTAGTCGAAGACCAGCTTGCCGCCGTGCCAGCCGGTGACGGTGGTCATGCCCATCCCCAGCGCCGAGATCAGGAGCCCGAAGGGCAGCACCGCCGCCTGCGGGTCGGGCAGGCGATAGCCCCAGTTGACGCCCATCACCGACAGCAGGGTGACGGCCAGGATGAAATGCGTCCAGCTTGGCGCGCGGATGCGGATGCCGGGAACCATCAGCAGCTCGACCGTGCCGGTGATCCCGGCGAACACGCCCGCGAAGAAACCGATGCCGGCTGTCCAGACCGCGACGCGCGGCCAGAAGGGATCGCCCGTCCACCAGAACATCGCGTCGGCGCCGAAGGTCAGGAAGGCCAGCGCGATCGGATAGGTGACCATCATGGCATGCAGGGGATGACCGGCAAGGGCGATCTTCGATTCCGTCTTGTCGAAGGCCGAGTGCTCCTCGATCGGGTCGGAAAGGCGGCGTCGCTGTCGCCATGTTCGCTTGGGTCTCATCGGCAGTCTCCGCTGGTGTCGCGCAAGGGGAAGGCCTGCGCCGCCGCCGCGGTTCCGTTGCTTGCGGGCTGCGACGGCGCGCTCAGCACCCTGGCGCCTGCCGGACCCGCCGCCGGGCAGATCGCGCGTCTGTGGTGGGCGATGCTGGCGGGGTCGGCGCTGATCACGCTTCTGGTGCTGGCACTTGCCGGGCTGGCCTTGTGGCGCGGCCCGCGCCCCACGGGGGAACGCGGCTGGACGATGGCATGGGGCCTGGGCTTTCCCCTGGCGGTGCTGGCGGTGCTCGTGGGCTTTGCGCTGTGGATCGGCGAACGCATGATCGCCCGCGACGACAACGCCCTGCAGGTCCGGGCCGAGGCCTACAACTGGGGCTGGCGCTTCACCCAGCCCGGCCCCGACGGCCCCGTCGCGACCGAGGGCGTCCTTTATGTCCCCGCGGGCCGGCCCTTCGACATCGCGCTGACCAGCCGCGACGTGATCCATTCCTTCTGGGTGCCGCAGCTTGGCGGCAAGATGGACACCATCCCCGGCCATGTGAACATCCACCGCCTCCAGGCCGACCGCCCCGGCCGCTACGAGGGCCTGTGCGCCGAGTTCTGCGGGCTGGGCCACGCCGCCATGCGGTTCGAGGTGGTGGTCTACGACCCCGAGGGCCCCCTGCCCCCCTTCGCCTCGGCCCCGGCAGAGGACATGCCATGACCGACAGGACCATTCCCGCCAATCCGCCGCGGCGCGCGCTGCGACTGCACCGGCAGATGGACCGCATCTGGGCGGACCTGCCCGGCTGGCGGGGGGCGCTCGCCTCGGTCAACCACACCACGGTCGGGCGGCGCTTCATGGCGACGGCGCTGGTGTTCTTCGGCATCGGCGGCGTTCTGGCGATGCTGATCCGCGCGCAGCTTGCGACGCGCGAGGGCGCCTTCCTGGACACCGCGCTGTACAACCAGATCTTCACGATGCACGGCAGCATCATGATGTTCCTGTTCGCCATTCCCATGCTGGAAGGGCTGGCGCTGTGGCTTCTGCCCAAGATCCTGGGGTCGCGCGACATGGCCTTTCCGCGCCTGAGCGCGCTGGGCTACTGGTGCTATCTGTTCGGCGGCATCATCATCGTGGCCTCCCTGCTGGGCGGCGTGGCGCCGGATGGCGGCTGGTTCATGTACACGCCCCTGTCGGGCAAGACCCACAGCCCCGGCATCAACGCCGATGTCTGGCTGCTGGGGGTGACCTTCGTGGAAATCTCGGCCGTGGCTGCGGCGGTCGAGATCACCGTGTCGATCCTGCGCCTGCGCGCGGCGGGCATGGGCCTGACCCGGATGCCCCTGATGGGCTGGTACATGCTGGGCACGGCGGCGATGATGCTGGTGGGCTTTCCGCCGCTGATCCTGGGCTCGGTCCTTCTGGAACTGGAGCGGGCCTTCGACTGGCCCTTCTTCGACGTCATGCGCGGCGGCGACCCCCTGCTGTGGCAGCACCTGTTCTGGCTGTTCGGCCACCCCGAGGTCTACATCATCTTCCTGCCCGCCGCGGGCGTCCTGTCCACCATCATTCCGGTCTTCGCGCGCGTGCCGATCCTGGGATATGGTGCGGTCGTGGCGGCGATCCTGGGGCTGGTGTTCCTGTCCTTCGGGCTGTGGGTGCACCACATGTTCACCGTGGGCATCCCGCACATGGCGCTGGCCTTCTTTTCCGCCGCCTCGGCGCTGGTGGCGGTGCCGACCTCGGTCCAGATCTTCGCCTGGATCGGGACCATGTGGGCGGGCCGGGTCCAGCTTCGGCTGCCCATGCTGTATGTCGCGGGCTTCTTCCTGACCTTCGTGATGGGAGGGCTGACCGGCGTGATGCTGGCCATGGTGCCCTTCAACTGGCAGGCCCACGACACGCATTTCGTGGTGGCGCACCTGCACTATGTCCTGGTCGGCGGCTTCGTCTTTCCCATGCTGGCCGCGATCACCTACTGGATGCCGATGATCTGCGGCCGCTTCCGCGTGCGCGCCCTGGGCGAGGCGGCCTTCTGGCTGATCCTGCTGGGCTTTCACGGCACCTTCTTCCTGATGCACCTGACCGGCCTTCTGGGAATGCCGCGCCGGATCGACGTCTATCCCGACAATCCCGAATGGGAATGGCTGAACCTTGTGTCCTCGATCGGCGGCATGGTCATGGCGGCGGGATTCGCGCTGTTCGCCCTGGACGTGGCGATGCAATGGCTGTTCGGGCGCCGCAGCCATCGCAACCCGTGGCAGGCCCCGACGCTGGACTGGGCCATGGCGCTGCCCGCGCCGTCCTACAACTTCGCCTCGCTGCCCGGACCGGGGCGCGACGATGCCCGCGCCACGCTGTCGCTGGCCAAGGGCGAGGGGCTGCTGCCCGGCGCCCCCCGCGCAAGGCGAGAGGTGTTGGTGGTCGAACCGGGCACCGGGCGCCCCGATCACGTCGCCGTCGTGCCCGGCAACACGCTGCTGCCCATCGGCACCGCCGCGGTTATCGGCAGCTTCTTCCTGCTGATGCTGGCCGGGCTTTACTGGCTGACGCCGCTTGCCATCGCCGCCGTGCTTTGGGTGGGCTGGAAATGGGGCGCCTTCATGGGCAGCACCGGGGACGCACCCCCGGTCGAGGTCGCGCCGGGTCTTTCCCTGCCCGAGCATTGGCAGGTCCGCCGGACGCTTGCCTACAGCGGCACCCTGGCGCTCCTGGTGGCGGACGGCACGCTTTACGCCTCGCTGCTGTTCGGCGTGGGCTTCCTGACCGTGATCGCGCCGAACTGGCCCGCCCCGGACAGCGGCCTGACCCTTGGCGCGTTGCTGACCGCCGGGGCGGCGCTGCTGGCGATCGCGTCCGGCACGCTGGCCTCATGGCTGGCCGAGACGCGCCGCGCCCGGCCATCGGGCACGGGCGCCGCGATGGCCGGGGTCCTGGCGACCGGACTGGCGC
>NZ_JAFNAW010000126.1 GCF_017356265.1 Paracoccus fontiphilus
CAGGTTGGTGAAAGGGCGCCTCATCACATCCTCCTGAATAGCTTCAGGAAACTATCGAGTGATGCATTCCAGAATGGAATGTGCCCCCGGCTATAAGCGAAGATGCAATAGGTTATCTTATGGAACGATTGCTCGCTTTGGGCAGGACTTGGAGCATTGGTTCTCGGCAGGCAAATCAAGCCGATCCACTGCCGGTGGAATCATCCAAGATTGCCGCACGATCTGTTCGAGAGTTTTTGTCTTTGTCGCCTGCCTGGAACTCAAGCAGATCACCCTCCCAAAGCCGCAGCTCTTCTTCCGACATGGGCTCCAAAAAATCGGGCAGTCGGTTGACCAGCTCCTCCAGAATACCAATGCGAACAGCCTTTTTCATTGCTTTGCACCCTGACGTCGACCATGGCGTCTGACCACCATCATGGTTCGAGCAGTTAGCATGGGCAGTCTACCACGCCGGACATTTCCAGCAACACGGGCCGGCAGAAATCTCGAGCACCTCTCACAGAGGGCGAGCAAGCATGCCGAGGCCGTGCCGCTATCCGGCACTCCACGACAGACTGCGGCTTGATGACCCTCAAGCCAGACAGGTGGTCCTTCAAATGACCAGATCCGCCGCATAGGCCTGCCGGATCCATGCCGGAGGATCGGGGCGCATGTTGAGGAGATGCCCTTGCCGAAACGTGAGATTGAGCTTGGGGCTTTGGCCCGCGACCGAATTGTCGTAGACGAGGCCCATATCCGCAAGCTGCACGGCCTCCCGGATCAGCGGCATGGAGCGTCCGTAACGCTCCCGGATCTTAGCCTCCGGCACAGCATGTCCTCCGGTCCCGACCCGGTGGGCGACCCGCGCCACCGAGAGGTCAGGGCTGTCCACCCCTACATGCATGACCCACACGGTGTAGCCCCTCGTCCGCGCTTCCTTGATCAGGTCGAGCTTCGAGGGGTGCGAGAAGACCGTCTCGGTCGCAAGATCGCCTCCTCTCGCGAGGATGTCGGTCCTTCGGCTCGCCGCGATCTCTGCCGCTTTGTAGGAGGCCTCGGGACTGCTGTCCTTCAGCTCATCTCGCTGAATGACATCGGCATTGATGAACGGCCCGGCGAAGGCGGGAGCCACGCGCGTCCGGTAGAGGGTGGACTTGCCGGCGCCATTCGGACCGGCAAGCAGGATCAGGGTCGGGCTCATCCTTCAGGCTGAGCGTCCACAGTCACAATCTTGCCTGAGGCATCCAGGCCGACAGCCTTGCAGCTTTGGCGCAGCTCGGTGAAAAATGCGTCTTCTTCCGGCCCGGGTTCGGACATCCTGGCCAGGAACTGTTCGGACCAGACGGCCTTTTCCTCGGCGGTGAGGACACCCGTCTCCAACTCGCCTGCGAGCACCCGCGAGATCTTGATGTAATCGAAGTTGCCGGAACGCTCGATGGCGCGACCGATGCGCGCCCAATGCGTGATCTGACCGGCAAGGGACCGGCTTTGGCGATCGGCGACGGCGCGGGCGTCGTTAACCAGAGCATCGTCAGCAAACTTGATCGATTGAGCCATGGGGTTTCCTCCTGCTATCAAGGTGGCGTTTCGCCACCCCGAGGTCAAGTCGATCACGAAGGCGATAGCCCTGGCGTCAGCGTCCTCCGAGCACTCTGGAGAAATGGTCTTCTGGGCAAGGACACGCCAGCCCGGAGCCGATGGCAGCTCCCGTGTTGATCAGGTTGTGTTTCGCGACGTCCTGTTTTCGACCTGCAAAGCCGCATGTCACCCTTCAGCGACCGGTCAGTCAGCCCTGGTCAGAAAGTCACGCCCTTCCTTTCGATGCTCCCCGGTTGCAGATCACCAGAACCTGCTCGTCACACGCGGATCCTTCGGGCTGGCTGTCGACACGCGGTCGATGAAGAGTTCGACCTGCTTCAGGTCGGGTTTCGGAGACTCCCGATCCGGCAAGCGTCTGCATACGGCGTAAGTGGCGGCACCGCCGAAGGCCGCGGAGGCGAGAACAAGGAAGAGTTCAGCACTCGTGCTCATCATATGAATGCCGTCCCGTTTGCTGCTGACAGCGATATCGTCGACTGGCTCGCCCCATGAACAGGGTGGGGCAGCCTGTCCCTGCAGATCAGGTCATCGTAACCTTCATCCGACGGACAAGTCGAGAGGAACCGGCGAGGCAGGAGGGATGCCATGGAAGTCATGCGCCGAGAGCAGCGTGCCAGTGTCCGGGCGAACTTGGTTCAGACCTTGGCAGGCGCATATCTCCTGGCACATGGACCACAAGGCAGATGCCGCTATCGCCGCCCAGATGACTTCCTCTGCATTTCCGCGCAGCGTATAAGTGGTGCCGATGACACCCTCTGAGACCAGCAACCCGAGCGAGGTCCTAGCCGGCTTGGTCGAGCGCGTCACCTTCCACAGTCCGGAAAGCGGCTTCTGCGTCCTGCGGGTCAAGGCACGCGGGCACCGCGATCTCATCACCGTGGTCGGTCATGCCGCGATGATCTCCGCCGGAGAATGGGTCACCGCCTCGGGCCTGTGGCTCAACGACCGCACCCATGGCCTGCAGTTCAAGGCGCAGTTCCTGAAGACCTCCACGCCCTCCTCGATCGAGGGCATCGAGAAATACCTAGGCTCCGGCATGATCCGCGGGATCGGACCTGTCTATGCCCGGCGGCTGGTGAAGGCCTTCGGCAAGGACGTCTTCGATGTCATCGAGGCCGAGCCCGAACGCCTGCGCGAGGTGGGCGGCATCGGCCCTGTCCGGGCAGCCAAGATCACCGCGGGCTGGGCCGACCAGAAGGTCATCCGCGAGATCATGGTGTTCCTGCACCAGCATGGTGTGGGCACCGCGCGCGCCGTGCGGATCTTCAAGACCTACGGTACGGATGCCGTTCAGGTGATGAGCGAGAACCCTTATCGGTTGGCCCGCGACATTCGCGGCATCGGTTTTCGCACTGCGGATCTCATCGCCAGCAAGCTCGGCATCGAGAAGACCGCCCCTATCCGGGTTCGCGCGGGCGTGTCGTTCGCCTTGAGCGAAGCCATGGGGGACGGCCATTGCGGGCTGCCGCGGGGCGAGCTGACAGTCCTTGCAGAAAAGCTCCTCGAGGTGCCGCCAGCCCTGATCGTGAGCGCCATCGGCGAGGAGCTTGCCGAGGGCTCGGTCACCGCAGACCGGGTGGGCGAGGCGGAGTGCATCTTTCTCACCGGGCTGTACCAGGCGGAACGCGCCATTGCCGGGCACCTCTTGCGCCTCAGCGCAGGCCCCCTGCCCTGGCCCGCCATCGATGCCGATCGCGCCCTGCCCTGGATCGAGGAGAAGACCGGCCTCAACCTGGCCCCGAGCCAGGCCGAGGCGATCCGCCTGGCGCTCAAATCCAAGGTCACGGTGATCACCGGCGGACCCGGTGTGGGCAAGACCACCATCGTGAACGCCATCCTGCGCATCCTGGCCGCCAAGGGTGTGAAGCTCCTGCTCGCGGCGCCCACCGGCCGCGCCGCCAAGCGCATGACCGAGACCACCGGCATGGAGGCTAAAACTATCCACCGGCTTCTGGAGTTCGACCCCAAGGCCTTCGCCTTCAAGCGCAACGAAGAAAGCCCGCTCGACTGCGATCTGCTGGTCGTCGACGAAAGCTCCATGGTCGATGTGCCGCTCATGCAGTCGCTGATGAAGGCCCTGCCCCCGTCAGCCGCCCTCCTGATGGTGGGCGACATCGACCAGCTGCCCTCGGTCGGGCCCGGCCAGGTGCTGGCGGACATCATCGGCTCGGGTGCCGTGCCGGTGGTGCGTCTCACCGAGGTCTTCCGCCAGGCTGCGCAAAGCAAGATCATCACCACCGCGCATGCGATCAATGCCGGCGGGCTGCCCGACCTCGCGCCACCGGCGGGCGAGGCGGACTTCTACTTCGTGCCGGCCCGGGATCCGGAAGAGGCGGTGGCGCGCATTGTCGAACTGGTCAGACGGCGCATCCCCCGCCGGTTCAAGCTGGATCCGATCAAGGACATTCAGGTCCTGTGTCCCATGAACCGGGGCGGTGTCGGCGCCCGATCGCTCAACATCGAGCTGCAAAAGGCGCTGAACCCGGCCGGCGAGAAAAAGGTCGAGCGGTTCGGCTGGACCTTCGCTCCGGGCGACAAGGTCATGCAGATCGAGAACGACTACGACAAGGAGATCTATAACGGCGACATCGGCACCATCGAGGATGTCGATGCCGATGAGGGCGAGGTCGCGGTCGGCTTCGACGGCCGCACGGTCGCCTTTGCCTTTGGCGAGCTCGACACCCTGGTGCCGGCTTATGCCGCCACCATCCACAAGAGCCAGGGCTCGGAATACCCGGCGGTGGT
>NZ_JAFNAW010000127.1 GCF_017356265.1 Paracoccus fontiphilus
TCCCGGTCGATCTCGATCAACCGCATCAGAAGCGCCGCAGCCGGCACCGGATGCCGACGGTTCGCGGCACGGGCGATCTGGTTGAGGTTGTTCCCGATCCGCGCAAGCGCCCGCAGCAGGTCGGGATCCACCTTCGGGGGATCGCGCCGCTTCCGCAGGCGCTGCCCTTTGAGGGTTGAACGCACCAGTTCAGACAGCGACACCCCCTTATTCTCAGCAATAGCCTGCCAGTGCTGCTTTTCCTCCGGGGTCGTGCGGATCTCGATCCTCATAAACAGGCGCCTTTCAGGGGTGAGGGGCGATGCCCTTGCCGGGGTTCAGGGGCTGGCCCCTCCGGCCAGAGCCGGATCGGGGGATTGAAGGGGGCCAAGGCCCCCTCACAAGCGCGAGTGCGGGCAACGTAGTTGTCCGGACGAGAGTATGCTTGCGTCTGTATCACTAAACAACAAAACCTCCACTTCCTCAAGGCGAGCCTTCTTCGGGCGTCTCTTGAGCTTCTACCCCGCCATTCCTGTCCCTACGGCCCTTTGGGGAGAGAGCGGGCCAGGAATGGCTCCTGCGCCCCCTCGGCCTTTCTTAGATTCTTAGGATACATGGATACGCTGGTGCGTTTTGGCCGTTTCAGCCTTGCTGCGCTGGGAAAATCAGAAATTGACAGTTCTTTGGTGGAGAACTAAAGTTCTCTGGTGGAGAAGTATGAGGAGTGGACATGAGCAGGATCCCGATTCACGAACTGCGCCGGATGGGGGTGTCTGCGGAGGACATTGCTCTTGCTCAGGCGACCCAAGAAGCGCAGCGCCGGTCCGGCTCACCTGTTCAGTCTCTCGGTGTTATCGTGGGCGTGGCACAGCCACGTTCGCCTTCAAACCCAACTCCACCCGTCAGTCTGACTGACCGGGCCTTGCGGAAACGGGGAACCTACGATCAAGCCGCCCTGTTGCTCGATCAGCAAGCCTTGCAGGAAAGCAGCCCTGAACGCGCTGAGAAAGCTCGGGAAGTCGCCAGAGCGGCCAAGGAACTCAGCGCCGCACAGCAAGTCGAATTCGATTTCTTTGGAGGCAACGTGTCCATCGCATTCCAGTATCAGGACGCCGTGACCGAACGCCTGCGCAATTCGGGCCAGTCACTCGCCAAGCAGCACCAGGCGCTTGCCGTTCTATGGCAGATTACCCGCTATCTCGGCTGGCAGAGCTACGAGTGCACGAAAACTGCTGCCGACTTATGTGATCTGACTGGGATCACCCCGAACAACATGTCGCCTGTTCTTTCATTGTTGGAAGAGGTGGGGGCTATCAAACGCATCAAGCGGGGTCGCTCGAAAATCATCACGGTCACGCCGGAAGGAGCATTCCGGGGGAAGGTCAGCGCCCACGCGCAAGCCGTCGAACGCTATAAGCTGGACGTGATCGACGGCGGCAAGTCCGAGAACTGACGGTTAGCCCCCGCCCGCCCGCTCGGATCCGAGCGGGCGGGCGGGGGCCGGTTTCTGATCCGTTATCCCGAGGCCACGATGCCAAGAGTTTCTTTGCGTATTCTTCTTGTCGTAGATGATTATCTTCTCGCCCGGAAACTGGCGCGAAACATCACCGCCGCAGGGGATGTTGTGGTCGGTCCCTTTGCCGATGTGAATGAGGCAATCAGCCGGGTCGGATTGGTTCAAGCCGCCATTCTGGACGTAAAGGTTAGGGGCGAGACCTCCTTCGAGGTCGCGGACTCTCTTTTCCGCAACGAGGTGCCCTTTGTCTTTATGACCGGCTGTGAAAGCGAGATCATTCCCAAGCGTTTCCAGCGCCAGCATATCTACGCCAAACCAAGCCCTGTGGCTTCGATGCTGCATGATCTGCACATGCAGCATCGCAACGTGGGACCGCCTCCCCATGACAGCCTGGAAGCAATCGTCCTGGACATGATCCATCGGTCCTGCACCATCATGCCTGATCGTTCATCAGCAGACCGATTGGTGGAAAGGGTGCTGCTACGCGCCATTGCTGAAGCCAAAGAATGCCGATTCAAGGACGACATGCGCCCGCACCTAATGGACATGCTGGACGAGGAATATCGCCAGAACGGTAGGCTTTTCCTGAACTAAGGCAATCAGGTTGGTCTGAGGGAAGGAAGTTTCCAGCCGAGCGACAAGAACTCTGAAACACAACACAAAGCCGCTCGGCTGATAAGGTTGTTATGTCTAAGCTTTACCTAAACGACAACTTATTCCTTTAGACAGGTAATTGGCGGGAACTGAATGCCTTCCCAATCATCGAACAAAACGCCTGACTACATCTCCAGCCCAGACATGGCTGCTTTCACCATCGGTCGCGTGGTGATTGCATCCCTTGCCACAGGCTGTCCTCTTACGGATTCAGGCCTGTGGGCCCGGTTAGCCCAGATCGCGGAAGGGGACACCAAGGACATACCCGCAGGCGTCAATGCGCAGATGGCTTCAGGGGCCTTGCAGTATCTCGCAGGTGTGGAGCGGGTTTGTAGGACTGCCGCCCATCCTATCAGGAAGAGATGACCTAAAGCCCGTGATCGTGGCCCCTGTCGCGCTCCCGCCGCGCGGCCCGCTCCAATTCCCATTCGCGCTCTTCGCGCTCTTGGGTCAAGGTTATCGCTCTTTCAGCAACACGTTCACCTGCTGCACCAAGCTCTCGGTTTGCTCGGTCTGCCCGCTCAAGGCTTGAAGCAACCGCGTCTGAAAACGCTCGATCTCGCGCTGCTTCTGCTCGATCGTGTCCAGGCGCTTTCGCACGGTCTCGGACAAGGCCCGCAACTGCTTCGATGTGGCTTCGGACGCTTCGAGCGAGGTCGTTGAGGCGTTGGCCAAGGCCTCGAACTGCGCGAGCAAGCTCCGCTCGAAGGGGGTGAGTTGGTTCATGGTTCAGGTCCCCTCCGGGAGTTTCAAACACAGAAACTGACGTTCGCCTTTCTGACAGATCGTCGGTTCGACCCCTTCGGGCGGGACCAGGTAGCTCTGTCCCCCGCTCCTGAAGATCGGCATCTGCGGATCGCGATCCATCGAGTGCCAGGCCCACAAGCCCCCGATCGCTAGCCAAGTCATGATAAGCGCTCCCCACCACCACCGTCCGGTCCAGCGCAAAATCTTGAGTTCTCGTGCCATGGTCAGGCTCGTGCCTTGGATATCGCTCTGCATGGTGCGCAGCTCGGCTGCGCATTGCTGCTTCAAGCGCGTCGCGAGCTGCGTCAGCTCGGCCGAGGTCAATGCTTCGATCTCGGCTGTCTGGTCTGACAGCCGCTGCTGCAACCGCTCGGTCAAGCTCACGGTCATACGTCCATTCCTTCTCGTAGATCCTGCCCTTCATGCGGAATTTCTCGCCGCTCTCCGGGTCCTGGACGGTGAGGTAATCCTTGCCCTGCCGGGGAACCTGCAATCCCGCCTCCTGCAAGGCGGAAACCATGGTGTTGCGGTCCGTGACCTTCTCCGCCGCCACAAGGGCCGTCAGATAGGCGTGGATGCCCTCACGGCCCTCGCGCAGCCGGAAGCCCTCGTGCGCCCTCTCCGGCGCTCTGTGAAGCTCTGTGGCCCTGTCAGGGTCATCGGGACGCGCCCAGCCTTGGGACCAGTTCAGCGTGTCCCTGAGCGGCGCATAGGACCGCTCCCAGCCCGGCGGCGCGATGTTGAGCGCCTTGCCGGTGGTTAGCTCCATCCGGGGCGTGACGAAGTGAAGCTCGACTCGCCCGCCCTCGGTGTGCTGATGCCGCACCCAGGTGATGTCGTATTGCTCCGGATCCATCCCCGCAAAGGCCAGACGCTCAAAGGCGTCCATGGCCTCCTGCTGCTGGGCTTCGCTGGGGCTGTCCTCCAAGGCGAAGGACAACACGCCATGGGTATAGCTCCACTGCCGCTCGATGCTGTCGATCAGGTCGCGGGTGCGGTCCATGTCGCCCCGCACCACCTCGGGCGGCGCATGGCCGCGCCCTTCGCGGTCGGGTGCAGTCAGGTAGGCCGCGATCTGGCCCCCGCCACCGCGGCCCCCACGGGTGAACTTAATCAGCATCGGCGGGCCGCTCATGCGCTGTCCGCAGGGCGGAAAG
>NZ_JAFNAW010000128.1 GCF_017356265.1 Paracoccus fontiphilus
CCGGCGGGCCGGGCGCCGGCAGCGGGCCGGGCATCGGCCGCGGCACGCGCAGGGCGTTCGGCGGCTTTCGGTTCTTCCTTGCGCTTGGCGCGTTCCTCGGCCTCGCGGGCGCGGCGCTCGTCTTCCTCGGCCTTCAGGCGCAGGGCTTCCTCGCGTTCGCGGTCCTCGCGCTCCTTGGCCTCGATCTCGGCCCGGCGGCGTTCGCGTTCTTCCTCGCGCGCCTTCTCGTCGGCGGCACGCTGGGCGGCTTCCTCGACCTCACGCGCCTTGGCGGCGGCAAGGGCTTTCAGCCGGCGCTCCATCTCGGCGTCCGAGATGCCTGCGGGGCGCTTGGAAGGATCGCTTGCCATGCGCGCCGTCAGCGGGTTCTTTTCTTTCTGGGCATCCGTCATCTGCGTGGCGCCGGGTTTCGGCACCACGACGCGCTTGCGCTTGGTTTCCACGACGACGCTCTTGGTGCGACCGTGGCTGAAGCTTTGCTTGACCTGGCCCGAGCGGCCGCTGCCGCCGAGTCCCAAGGTCGATTTTCCGTCTTTGTCGCTCATCTGCGTCTTCATTCCTTCCCGGAGGCCGTATTGCCGCCGTCATGCCCGCGCAGACCCGTCAGTCTGCCGGCTTCCAAGATCACCTTGTCCGTCAGGCCACCCGCCGCAAGCGCGCCGTGTATGACATGATCGCGCCCGAAGGACAAACCCAATTCTGATGCGGTCAGGCAGCCGAACCACCGCCCGCCGGGCGGTGTCCACAGCTTGCCCTTGCCGCGCTCCGACCCGTCGCTGGCCTGCAGCAGCACCTTTGCGCGCCCCTCGGCCAGCCACCCCTTGACCTTCTCGAACCCCGCGACCGCGATGCCCGACTTGCGCGCAAGCGACACCAGTTCGACCACGCGCCGCGCCAAGGCCGCCTCGACGAGGTCGGCCAGGCCTTCCGGCGCCTTGACGGGCGCCTTGGCGGCGCGGGAAAACAGCCCCTTCGCCGCCGCCTTGTCCAGGGCGGAACGGTCCGCCGCAACCCATATCCCCCGGCCCGGCAGCTTTTCCGCCAGATCGGGAACCACCGTGCCATCCGGCCCGGCCACGAAACGGATCAGCCCGCGCTTGGGCTGAACCTCTCCGGTGACGATGCAGCGCCGTTCAGGCTCGTCACGCTCCTTGATGAGACCACCGCGACTCAAGCGGGCAAATCCGGGGCATCACGCCCCGGCCTCCTCGTCGTCGGGGGTCTCGGTTTCCTCGGCATCGGCTTCCAGTTCGGTCGGATCGACCCAGCCCAGCTGCACGCGGGCGGTCATCACCATGGTCTGCGCTTCTTCCAGGGACACGTCGAAGGGTTCCAGAAGTCCCTCGTCCTTGACACGCTGGCCGTTCACCGTGGTCCAGCCGCCCGCCAGTTCCCAGTCGGCGCAGGTGGCGAAATCCTCCAGCGTCTTCACGCCGTCCTTGGCCAGTGCCTCCACCATCTGGGGGGTCAGCCCCTCGAATTCAATAAGGCTGTCCTCGGCGCCCAGGGCGCGGGCGTTTTCAAGCGCGGCCTTGGTGCGGGCTTCCAAAACGTCGCGGGCACGGGCCTGCAGTTCCGCCGCCGTGCCTTCGTCCACGCCCTCGATCGACAGAAGCTCGTCCAGATCGACGTAAGCCACTTCCTCCAGGTCGGTGAAGCCTTCGGCGACCAGAAGCTGGGCGAAGAACTCGTCCAGGTCCAGGGCCTCCATGAACAGCGCGGTGCGGGCGTTGAACTCGGCCTGGCGGCGCTTGGATTCCTCTTCCTCGGTCAGGATGTCGATGTCCATGCCGGTCAGCTGGCTGGCCAGGCGCACGTTCTGGCCACGACGGCCGATGGCAAGGCTAAGCTGCTCGTCGGGAACCACGACCTCGATCTTGTTGGCCTCCTCGTCGAAGACGACCTTGCTGACCTCGGCGGGCTGGAGCGCGTTGACCAGGAAGGTCGCCTGATCCTCGTTCCAGGGGATGATGTCGATCTTCTCGCCCTGCAACTCGCCCACCACGGCCTGCACGCGGCTGCCGCGCATGCCCACGCAGGCGCCGACCGGGTCGATCGAGTTGTCATAGGAGATCACGGCGATCTTCGCGCGGCTGCCCGGATCGCGGGCCACGGCCTTGATCTCGATGATGCCGTCATAGATTTCGGGCACCTCCATCTTGAACAGCTCGGCCATGAACTGAGGGTCGGTGCGCGACAGGAAGATCTGCGGCCCGCGCGATTCGCGCCGCACGTCCTTGACATAGGCGCGGATGCGGTCGTTCGGGCGATAGCTTTCGCGGCCGATCTTCTCGTTGCGGCGCAGGATCGCCTCGCCCCGGCCCACATCGACGATGATGTTGCCGTATTCCTCGCGCTTGACGACGCCGTTGATGATCGAACCGGCGCGGTCCTTGAATTCCTCGTACTGGCGGTCGCGTTCCGCCTCGCGGACGCGCTGCAGGATCACCTGCTTGGCCGACTGCGCGGCGATGCGGCCCAGTTCCACCGGCGGAACCTGGTCCACGATCTCGTCGCCGACCTTGGGGTCGTCCAGATAGGGACGGGCCTGATCGACGGTCAGCTGCGCCTGGTAATTCTCGACCGCGTCGTCCTCGACCACGGTGCGGATGCGGGTGAAGGTGGCGTTGCCGGTCTTGCGGTCGATCTTGACGCGGATGTCCATCTCGGCGCCGTAGCGCGACTTGGCGGCACGGGCGAGGCTGTCCTCCATCGCCTCGATGACCAGCTCGGGCTCGATCATCTTCTCGCGCGCGACGGCTTCGGCGGTTTGCAGCAGTTCAAGCTGGTTGGCAGAGGTGATTGCCATCACTCACTCCTTGGCATCGGCGTTCTCGCCGTCGTTGTCTTCGGTTTCGATCTCGTCGAAGGCGCTTTCGTCCAGGTTCTCGATCTGGACGCCGGCTTCCTTCTTCTGGCGCAGCATTTCCTTGATCAGCTCGTCGGTCAGGACAAGTTTCGCGTCCGACAACCAGTCGAACTGCAGCCCGATGGTATGCGTCTCGCCCGCTTCCTCGATGTTCAGAAGGACCTCGTCGCCCTCGACGCCCGCCAGCACGCCCTTGAAGCGCTTGCGCCCGTCGATGGGCTGGTTTGTTTCCAGCCGCGCCTCGTAGCCCTCGAAGGTCTCGAAGTCCTTCATCCGGGTCAGGGGGCGGTCGATGCCGGGGCTGGAGACCTCCAGGTGATAGGCGTCCTCCAGCGGGTCCTCGACGTCCAGGGTGGCGCTGACGGCCACGGAAATGTCGCCGCAATCATCGACGTTGATGCCGCCCTCGGGCCGGTCGGCCATGATCTGCAAGGTCGCCGTCTTGCCGCCCTGCAGGCGGATGCGCACCAGTTCGAAGCCCAGATCCTCGATCACGGGGGCGATGATCTCGGCCAGGCGCCGGTCGATGGCGGTCTTGGCGATCAGATCGTTCGACATGAGATCCCTTCGGATATGAAAAAGGGCCCGTAGCGGGCCCATGCGGAAAGGTCCGGTGGGCAGGGGGTGGAAGCCTGCGCCGCTGTTGAGGGGGATATAGACCGAACCGCCTCCCATTGCAAGAAGACTCAGCTTGCCTCGCGGTTTTCGGTCCGGGCAAGCAGGCGATCGACCATCTGCAGAACCTCGTCCGGGTTGATGGTGAAGCCACCCTCGGCCGCGGTTCCGATGACCATTCCGCAATTCATGTCCAGCGTGCGCATCCATTCTTGCGCAGCGCTGTAAAGCTGATCGGGGGGCTGCAAGACCAGCAGAGCACCGCCTTCGCGCAGCGCGTAAATGGCATGGCAAGCTTGGCTACCTTCGACAGAGATAATGACCGAAGCATCCAGGATTTGTCTATGGCCCGTGGACATTCACCTTGAGGCGATGATGGTCGCGGTGAGATGCCAATTGGCCGCGTAGCTACATGCAGTCTTTTCGTA
>NZ_JAFNAW010000129.1 GCF_017356265.1 Paracoccus fontiphilus
GCCGCGCGGCGCCGCGCCGGCTGCCGCCTTTCCGTCGCGCCGCGCCGCCAGACGGCCTTTCAGCCCGGCGGATGCCGCGGCACCGCGGCCGACCGCATGGGTCGCCATGTCGAAGGCGGTCAGCAGCCCCGTCACGAAGCGGCGCCAGAAGGCCCGCAGCTCGTTCTTCTCGAAGCCCAGAACAAAGGCGGTCATGGCCAGGGTGCCAAGCGCGACGATCAGCCCGGCCAGGCGGATGCCGATCTGCGCCTTGAAGGGCAGCAGGTTCAGCATCGCGCCCATGACCATGTCGCCGAAATGCCCGCCCAGGCCATAGCTTTGCTCCCACCCCTCGCCCGGCACCAGCGTGCTGCAATAGACCGATGCCAGCGCGGCCGCGATGGGCGTGAACAGGCCGCGCATGAAGCGGTCCTCGCCCCGGTGCAGCATCAGGCGAAGCCCCCAGACCCAGGCCGCGATCACCAGCAGCCACGAGCCGTAGCCCGCGATCATCATCAGCGGAGAGGCGATATAGGCGCCGAAGCTGCCAAGGGCGTTCTGCGCGGGCTCGTCGGTGGCCGACAGGAAGCTGGGGTCCTCGGCCGACCAGCTGCCCAGCAGGGTGGCGATCACCACCCCCAGGATGACCAGACCGACGCCCAGCAGTTCCTTGCCGCGCCGTTCAAGCGCCGCCTGCGTGGATTGGTCGAACAGCGGATCGCGGTGTTTCGCCTGCCAGCTTGCCATGGTCCCTAGCCTTCCCCGTCCGATGTCGCGCCGTCGGTCGTTCCGTCATACAGCACCGCGCGCAGACGCCGCAGCGCCGGTTCCGTTTGTTCCGCATCCGCCACAAGGGCCACGCGGATGAAGCCCTTGCCGGGATTGAGGCCGTCCACCTCTCGGGCAAGATAGGCGCCCGGCAGCACCTGGATGCCGGCCCGCGCCCAAAGCGTCCTGGCCGCCTTCTCGCCATCATCGACCGGCAGCCACAGGAAGAAGCCGCCGGGGATGGGCCGGTATCCCGGCACGTTGCCCAGGACCCGGTCGGCGATCGCATATTTCTGCTGGTAAAGCGCGCGGCTGGCGGCCACGTGCGCCTCGTCGCGCCAGGCGGCCTCGCTGACGGCTTGGGCGGGCAGCGACAAGGGCGCGCCGGCATAGGCGCGCAGCCGGCGAATCAGCGCGACCTGGGCGGCCGCGCCCGCGACGAAGCCGGACCGCAGGCCCGGCAGGTTCGACCGCTTGGACAACGAGTTGAAGATCACCACCCGGTCCGCCAGTCCCATGGCGGTCGCCACGGCCAGGGCGCCGGAGGGTGGCGCGTCGCGCCAGATCTCGGAATAGCATTCGTCGGCGAAGATCAGGAAGTCGTGCCGGTCGGCCAGGGCGATCAACTGCTCCAGATAGTCGCGGTCCGCGATCGCGCCCTGCGGGTTGGCGGGCGAACACAGATAGGCAATGGCCGTGCGGTCCAGCACGTCGGGCGGCAGCGCGGCGTAATCGGGCAGGTTGCCGGTGTCCGGCGTGGCGGGGACGAAGACCGGCTCCGCCCCCACGGCGGCGGCGGCGACGGCATAAACCTGGTAGAAGGGATTCGGGATCAGGATCGCGGGCCGCTGGCCGTTCTTCCGTTCCGGACACAATGCCAGGGCCGCGTTGAATAGCCCCTCGCGCGTGCCGTTCAGCGCCATGATGCGTTCGGGCGCCACGTCCAGGCCATAGCGCGTCCCCAGCCAGCCCCCGATGGCGTCCAGCAATCCCGGCGTGCCATCGTTCGGCGGATACTTGGCGAAACCGCCGATATTGGCGGCCATCACGTCGGCCACGAAACCGGGCATGGCATGGCGCGGCTCTCCGATGGTCAGGACCGTGGGGGACTCGCCATCGGCAAGGCCCGGCTGGATGCCGGACAACAGCGCCCGCAGGCGCGGAAACGCGTATTCCGGCAGGTTCGAGAACCGCTCGGGGATTGCCATTCTGCCTCTCTTTCGGGGTCTTTGGCCCCGTTTATCAGAGGAAACATTAGCGTGATCGCCCCCTTGCGTCTAGCGAAAGGCGGACAAGCCCTCAGGCGACGGCCAGGGCCGCCTCGATGCCGGAGGCCATGTGCAGCAGATGCCCGTCCCGTCCCGCATGGCCCATGACCGAGATCCCGCAGGCCGGATGCCCGGTGGGCAGCGTGCAGACCGGCAGCCCCAGCAGGTTGCCGATTCGGGTGTTGCGCAGGGTCAGAAGGTTGGCGCGCACGAACTCGGCCTCGTCGGCCATCAGCCGCGCGGCGTCGGGCGGCAGGATCGGCACCGTGGGCAGCAGGATCGCGTCATGGCCCGAGGCCACCTCCTTGATCCACTTGCGCCGGATGCGCACAAGGCTTTCCCAGGCGGCGACATAGTCCGCCGCGCTGACCTCGGCCCCGCCGCGGAAGCGGTCCAGGATCGGCTTCCACATCAGTTCGGGCGCATCCTCGATCTGCGCGCGCCAGATGCCATAGGCCTCGGGCGCGAACAGCATGGGCGACAGGGGCATGGCCTTGGCGACCCAGTCGCTGGAGATCCGGTCGATCCGGGCGCCCGCGCGGGCCAGCCGGTCCACCGCGTCCTCGAAGGCGGCGACGGGGCCTTCCTCGGCCCCCTCGAAGGGCACGCCGTCCAGAACCATCAGGCGGCGCCCCGCGACCGAGGCGCCGGCCAGGTCGGCAGCCTTTGTCCCGGCCATCAGCGCGAACAGTTCCGCGCAATCCTCGACCGTGCGGGCGATGGGGCCAACGATGTCGAACTTGCGGCACAAGGGCACGACGCCCTTTTCGGGCAGCGAATCATGGCTGGGCTTGAAGCCCACGAGGTCGTTCCAGGCGGCGGGCACGCGGATCGACCCGCCGGTATCCGACCCGATCGCCGCCGCCGCCAGCCCAAGCGCCACCGACACGGCGGCCCCCGACGACGATCCGCCCGGCGCCAGATCGGGGTCCAGCGCGTTAGGCGGGGTGGCCGCATGGGGGTTCAGGCCCAGGCCCGAAAAGGCCAGTTCCGTCATGTGCGTCTTGCCCAAGCAGATCGTGCCTTGGCGCGCGGCGCGGGCCAGCACGATGGCGTCCTTGCGCGGCACCCGGCCTTCCAGCAGCTTCGAGCCCGCCTCGGTCACGGTGCCGCCGCTGTCGATGTTGTCCTTCCAGCTGATCGGCACGCCGTCCAGCAGCCCGCGCCGCAACTCCAGCTTGGCGCGGTCATGGGCGGCCACGGCCTCGGACCGGGCGCGCACGTCGGTGACGCGGGCATAGATGCGCTCGCCGTCGCGATGGGCCTTGATGGCGGCCAGATAGGCCTCGGTCTGGTCGATGGGGTCCAGAAGCCCCGCCATGATCGCGCGCCCCTGCTGGGCGGCCGAGGCCCGCAGCCAATCCATCCTCAGAAGTCCACCGCGAGGCCGTTCTTCTCGTAATCGCCGAAGCGCACGGGTTCGGGACCGTCCCGGCCCCCGTATTCCTTTGGCAAGGGCTGCGCGGCGGCGGCAACCCTGCGGCGTTCGGCGGCCTCGGCCAGGGCACGCTGGGCGGCGGGCGGAAGATCGGCCCGGTTTTCGTGCGGCAGATCGGTCATGGCAACAATCCTCGAATGGACATAAGGATGAACGTCAGTCTTTCAGGGGATGTAGGCAAAGGAAAGCGATTTGGCAAAGCAGGGCTTGGATATGGCGCGTGCGGGGGCATTGCGCCTGCTGGCGGGCGTGCGGGACGGGCTGTCGCTGGCGGACCAGGCGGGCGCGCTGAAGGCCCTGCCGCCGGCCGACCAGGCCCGCGC
>NZ_JAFNAW010000013.1 GCF_017356265.1 Paracoccus fontiphilus
GCGAGACCTTGCGCAAGTGGATGCAGGATGCGGGTTTGTGGCTGTCGCGCAAGCAGCGCCGAACATTCCACCAGCCGCGCCTGCGCCGCGAGTGCCTTGGCGAGCTGATCCAGATCGACGGCTCGGATCATCGCTGGTTCGAGGATCGCGGTCCGGTTTGCACCTTGTTGGTGTTCATCGATGACGCCACCAGCACCCTGATGCACCTGGAATTCGTCAGCTCCGAGAGCACCTTCAGCTATTTCGGAGCTTTGGAGCGATACCTGACACTCCATGGCCGTCCCGTTGCCTTTTACTCCGACAAGCACACCGTGTTCCGGGTGCCCAAGCAAGATGCCAAGACAGGCTATGGAATGACCCAGTTCGGCCGGGCCCTGAACGAGCTGAACATCGAGATCCTGTGCGCCAACTCCTCGCAAGCAAAAGGTCGCGTCGAGCGCGCCAACCGCACTCTTCAGGACCGTCTGGTCAAGGAGTTGCGGCTGGCCGGCATCTCCGACATGGAGACTGCCAATGCCTTTCTTCCCGGCTTCATGGCGCGCCACAACGCACAGTTTGCCAAGCTGCCCCGCCGTTCGGACAACCTGCATCGGCCACTGAATGTCGAACCGGATCGGCTGCGTGACATTCTGTGCCATCGCGACGAACGCTATGTCAGCAATCAACTGGCCTTTTCCTACGACCGGCTGCGGATCATCCTGGCGGAGAACGAGATCACCCGCGATCTGCCAGGCAAATACGTGGACAGCTATGAGTTCGCGGACGGCCAGCTGGAGTTCCGCTGGAAAGGTGTCTCGCTGCCCTACTCCGTCTTCGACAAGGATCAGCGGGTGACCCATGCGGCCATTACCGAGAACAAGCATCTGAGCGCGGTCCTGGAATACATCAAGGCCGAGCAGGACAAGGCTCCGCCGAAGGTGCACCGGGTCGGCAAGCAACGCACCCGCTACACGCCCACGGGGCGCCGCAACAACGGCTGGAACGCGCTGGCAGACCGCAAGCGCAAGGCAGCCGGCGCAGCCAGCCAGGGCTCTGATGCCTGAGGTCTCCGCCCTGTCAGGCTGCGCCCTGGTGCCCCTGCTGTGACATTCCTACTTTGCGCAGCCGAGGACATTTCAACTTGGTGACAACAGGCGACCTGCGCGGCATGACCCGCGCCTTCCGCAAGGCCAGCTCAACCTCATGGGCAGCCTGATCGGCCTCAGTGAGCGAAAGAGACAGGATCAGACATTGTGATCATGTGGCTCGCTCTGCTGGTGGTCCTAGGCCTTGCTTCGCCCGCTGCCTTGGCGCAAGGAAAGCGCATGCCGACACAATCCAAATTGGCCATCGGCCTGTCGCTCCTGGTGGCAGCCGTGATCTCGGTCCTGACGCTGACGCCCATTTCAGCGCCGCCACTTGGGCCGATCTCGCATTCGGACAAGATTTATCATGCGCTTGCTTTCGCAGGGCTGGCCCTGCCCTTGTCTTTCTTCCGTCCAGGCTGGCTGTTTGTAACCGTCTCTGTTTACGCGGGCTTTGGTGGCATCATTGAGATCCTGCAGCCCTTTGTCGAGCGAGAGGGTGACATCGCTGACTGGATTGCCGACCTCATGGGGATTGGCATCGGCGTTCTTGCTGGTCGCGTCGCGGCTCGTGGCGCGACTTCGGTCGCAGCCCTGCTCCGGAAACCGCACCTCGGGCAGGCACAGTGAGATCCGTCCTGCCGCCGAATTATTTATAATCAAAGGGTTCGTCATTCTGCCGAGGCGTAGAGCAGGGCGATGTCCCGGTGATGAAGGGCGCATGCCCCCGTCTCCGACTTCACCACCGCACGCCGCGGCTCCAGCATAACGACGCAGCCGCTCTTGAAGCTGTAATGCCGGTCGCCATTGGCCAGGGTCATCTGAACGGGGATCTCGTCCATGGGCCGCTCCGGCTCAGTGGAGGCAGGTGCCGTTTCCGTCGGGGCTTGGCAGGCAGCAACCAGCATGATGGCGGTCAGTGGGGCAATCAGCGCTTTCATGGTCAACCTCTGGGACATACCTTCTACTAACGCACCAGCAGCAGGAAGAGGTGCGCGTTCCGCGACGCTCGCGCGGCACTGTCGGACTATGTCGAGAAACTGAGCCTGGCACCCCGCTCAGAGCATGCCGGCCTGCGTGGTGTGCCGGAACCTCAGCAACGTAAAATTCTGTGTGAACGTCGATATGCTGCTGGGACGGTATCAGGAGCGGCCGACACGTTGCCGTTGCGTGGGACGCGCTTAGCAAACACCTTGGCCTAGCACCGCTGAACCCACGATCAGCAGAAGCCGTGATAATGCCGCTGCCTGACCGTGGTTTCAATCATCGTAGTCAAAGTAATCAGGTCAAAGACCGGCAGACCGAAGGTCTGTTGCAGGCTAAAGGCATAAGGCGGCAGATCAGTGCATTCTAGCACAAGGGCCTGAATATCGGGGGCGCGCGCCAGAAGGGTCGTGGTGGCGCCGTGTAATTCGGCCTGGATCTTGTCCAGATCCATGTCGTCTCGTTCGTTGCGCAGGATGACCGCGCCGAATTCCTCGCAATCCTGCAGGCCTTGCACAACGATGGGTACATCCTGCGCGCCGACGCCTTCCAGATGCCGATCAGTCAGGGCAGGTGCGCTGGCCGTCAGGACGCCGACAGGTGCGCGTGTCACTTGATAGACAAGCGGCAATTGGATCAGCGCCGAGAGAAAGACCGGGACCGAAACGGCTTCAGCGATCTCACGTTGAAAAAGGGCCAAAAACCCGCATGATCCGGTGATCGCGCGTACGCCCTGTCGCTCCAAATTGCGCGCTGCATCGCAAAGCCGGCCGATCATGGCATCGCTGGGGCGATTCAATAATTCGGGAACAGTGATCCCTTCAAGGATTTCATAGCAGGTCGTAAACGGCAGGCTGGAGGGGTTCTTGATATGGCCCGGAGGCTTTGGAAAATAGCTCTCCAGCGACAAAACTCCGACAGAGACGCCGCAGATGTTCCGGCCACCTTTCGTAATTGCCATGAGTTGCGCCTTTCTTGGTCAGAACCGGTCCAACCGGAACGGGGTCAGATCTATGGAGGTCGGTCGACCCGCCGCAAGCTGGGCGATCAACCGTCCTGTTGGCGCTCCGCCCGACAGGCCCAGATGGCTGTGACCGAAGGCCAGTAATACATTGCGATGCCCTGGAGCGCGCCCGATCACCGGCAGCGAATCCGGCAGCGAGGGGCGATGCCCCATCCATTCGCCCGCCTCGCCCACGCGCAGAGCGGGGAACATCTCACGTCCCAAGGTCGCGAGGTTTTTCGCGCGGCGGTAATCCGGGGCTGGCTTCAGTCCGGCCAGCTCGACCGTTCCTGCTAGCCTCAAGCCCCCTTCCATGGTTGAGGCAACGACCATTCGCCCCGCCTCCATCAAGGTGTTGTTAATGGTCACGCCAGGGTCGCGGATGGTCAGGTGATAGCCTCGCTCGGTCTCTAGCGGGACATGCAAGCCCATGGTCCTCAACAGCTGCGCCGACCATGCTCCGGCGGCAATCACTGCCCGACGAAAGCGTCGCGTGCCATCGCTGCAATACAGGTCCACGCCATCGGGATCGGGGCGGATCCCCCGGGTGTCGGCACGGTGGAGTACGCCTCCCTGTCGCAGAACCCGCTCTGTCAACAGGCTTAGAAGACGTTGCGGTTCGGTGGTGCGCCCCTGCCCGTGAATCAGGATAGCGGCCTGATAATCGTGCGACAGGTCGGGTTCGATCTCGCGTAACTCACCGGCACCGATCTTGCGTAATTTTGCGCCCCGGTCGCGTCGCAAACGCCATCCAAGAGCGCCCAGATCGGCCTGGGCTTCATCGCGATAAAGCGTCACATAAACGCAGCGACGGATCAGATCCAACTGGCCGGTCGGGCGCAACAGATCCTCGTAAAGATCGACAACTGGGGCATATAGAGAACGCAGCGCATCGGCTTGCCGTTCGACCCGGCCGATGCGGCCCGCGGCCAAGAACCGCAGCAGCCAGGGCACCGCGACAGGTAGATGCGCTGCCTTGACCGCCATCGGCCCCAAGGGATCGATCAGCCAGCCCGGCACCGACTTCCACAGACCTGGAATGGATTCCGGCACGCAGGACCAAGGCGATAGATTGCCCGCATTGCCGTAAGAAGCGCGTTGATCGTCACCGCCCGCACGGTCGATGATCTCCACCCGGAAGCCCTTTTCCTGCAGATACAGCGCGCAGCATATACCAATGATCCCACCGCCGATGATTGCGGTGACGTTGTCGTCCCGTGACATGTCTTTTCCCGAAGATGTTCTTCTGACCGAGGGTGCGGGCACCCTATTGAGGCGCCCGCGTCAGATCAGTCCGACATTTTTGCCGCAGCATCCGTCATAATGCCGTAGGTCTGGCGCATGTCATCGACCCATTCTTGACCGTGACGGAAATCGACCGTTGCGCCAATATTGCCAAAAGCCTCGATCACCTTGGGATCCTGCATTGCCTTGGTCGAAGCCTCGATCAGCGTGTCGACGACTTCCTGCGGGACATCTTTGGGGGCGAAGATACCCGACCAACCCTCGAAATCTCCCCTGATGCCCAGATCGGCAAAGCTGGGCACTTCCGGGTATGCGTCCGAGGCCGTGTTCACGGCAAGCAACCGCGCCGCGCCCGATTTCAGATGCGGCTCGAAGGCGGGAGGAAAGGACACTGCGCTGTCAATATGTCCGCCGATCAGCGACACCATCGACTCCGCCGTCGTATTGGCGTGGACGTAGTTCACCTGATAATCGGCCTGATCGGCGATGATGCTGGCCAAAATGGTTCCCGACGATGCCGCCCCCCATGACCCTTGAGTTAACGTGTGCTCCTTGGCACCTGCCACAAAACCGGCGAAGTCCTGATATGGGCTGTCCGCCTTGACCAGCAGTCCCAGTGGGACTGAGGACAGCTTCACAATTGGAGTAAAGCTGTTAAAATCATAAGGCACCTGCGCGAAATTTGGCGTGACCTGCACATTGCTGAGGCCGGCGTTCAGCAGGGTATAGCCGTCTGGTTTGGCATTCGCGACTTCGGTCGTGCCGACAACTCCTGTGCCGCCGACCTTGTTGATGACGGCGACGGGCACGCCCAGCACCTCTTCCATCGCATCGGCCCACACGCGAGTGGTCAGATCGGAATCCCCGCCCGCACCCCAGGGCACGATCACCTTGATCGGCTTTTCGGGATATTCGGCTAACGCGGGGGTCGCCAGCATGGTCAACGCGGTCGTACCGGCTGCGAGCAGTTTCAGCAAGGTCATGAAAGTCACTCCTGTTGGGTTGTTATTCAGCAGCGGCAAAGGCCGCCATTCTTCGGCGTCCGCGCCGGTTCGACCGGATGGCCGAGACCACCGACAGCACCGATAGCCCGATGAAAATCCAGCCGATGGGAGAGGACAGCATCCGCAGGTAGTCGCCGCCCACGATCGAGACCGCCTGATCCAGGTTTTGTTCCAACAGCGGCATCAGAATGAAGCCGATAATAAAAGCTGCTGGGTTCAGTCCGACCAGCCGCATCCCATAACCCAGCAGCGTGAAAACCATCAGGATCATCACATCAGTCAGGCTTTGATTTGCGGTAAAGGCTCCCACGACTGCAAAGACCGTGACGCAGGGGAATATGAAATAAGGCGGAACCGAAGCGACGCGCATCCACAGCGGAAAACCGAACCGCGCAATGACCAGCAGGAACAGGTCGACCAACAGGAAGCCCGCGAAGATCGCATAGATCACATCGGTATGTTCATAAAAGATCGTCGGTCCCGGCGTAATCCCGTGGATCAGAAACGCGCCCATGAGTAGCGCGGTTACATCATCGCCCGGAATGCTCAGTGTAAGCATCGGGATCATGCTGGATCCACAGACCGCATTATTTGAAGATTCCGCCGCAGCGATACCATGCAGTGAGCCTTTTCCGAATTCCTCAGGCGCTTTCGAACTGCGCTTGGCCTCGCCATAGGCCAAGAATGCCGCCGCACTGGAACCCAGACCCGGCAGCGCGCCAACAACCGTCCCAATCCCCGAAGATTTGATAATCGTCCCCAGCACCGAACGGTATTCGCGCAGGCTAACGCGGTTGTCGGCAGGCTGGTCGGACACCTTCAGAACCAGATCCTGATGCGGCGTTTTGCGGCGGCGCACGGCGTCGATTACCTCGGGCATGACCAAGACGCCGATCAAAACGGGCAGAAAGGTGAAGCCGCTCATCAGATCGGGGATGCCAAAGGTCAGCCGAACCGCACCGGTCAGCGACGACATACCTACCATCGCGAACATCATCCCAAGGCAGCAGGACAGCAGCCCCCGTGGTACGGATTCCCCGGTCATTGAGCCAACAACGGTGAATGCAAAGACTAGCAACCAGACTTTTTCAATCGGCCCTGCCTGCAGCGAGATTAGTGAAATCGGCGCCGCCACGAAAATCAGCACTAGCGTGGCCAGCATCTCACCGGTGACAGATGCGTAAAGCGCCATGCAGAGCGCTTTACCTGCTTTTCCGCTTCTTGCCAGCGCGTGGCCATCGAGCGAGGTCAAGAAGGACGCTGCCGCCCCTGGTGTGTTTATCAGAATAGCCGAGATCGATCCGCCATAGATTCCTGCCTTGTAGACCGCCAGCAGCATGGTGATCCCGACGATCGGATCGACATAAAAGGTCAGCGGTAGGATGATCGCGATGGCCATGATTGCCGAAATGCCGGGAATGGCGCCGAACACGATGCCGACACAGACACCCAGCATAATCCCAAGTAGCGGTCCGACGGATAGGACAGTTACAAAGCCTTGAAAAATATTGCTGAACATCACGTCCTCAGAATGACCATTCGGGCAGGTAGACGCGGATCAGTTCGCGGCAGCCATAGAAGATGACAGTTGGCGTGATCAGCGACATGGAGAGCATCGGCAACCACGACCGCCCGCCCAGCAGTACCGCCACCGCAAAAATCACGGCAGGCGTCGCCACCAGAAAACCGAGGATCGGTAGCGCCCACCAATAGGCAGTGAAGATCACGATATAAATCATGACGCCGTCCAGCCCCTCGGTCTCGATCACTTCGGTCGGTAGCAACGGGCGATCCTGCAGAAGCCCGCGCAGCGAGGGAAGCCCGATCATCAGCGAAAACAGGATGATCAGCGTCGCCACCACGCGCGGCATCAGCATTGACCCCAACTGTGTTTCAACCCCGCCCAGTGCCAGGCCGTCCAGCGTCAAGATCAGGACCGAAGCCAAGATCAGAGCCGAACATAGGATCACATCCAGATGCCGGCGAGTCATGACCCGCACCGCAATCTGCAGGCACCGATTGGGCATGGACCGATAGGATGCAGAAACAGCATCCCAGTTAGCATGTGTGCGACCATCATTCCTCGACGCCTGTCGCGCCGCCCCTGTTGTTCAGCTTTGTCATTGGTCGACGCTGTGTTTGTTCAAGGGTGACCAAGGCAAAACATAAAATCAAATTTTAAATATTTTGCTTTCCAACAATTTTTCTTATGGGGACATGTAGAAGCAAGTATCCAGAGGATTCGCATGAACAGCAAGCAGCTGACCGTCTTTCACGAGGTGATGCGTTGTGGGTCCTTCAGCGAGGCCGCCCGTAACCTGAACCGTACCCAGCCCGCGATCAGCGCCATGGTCGCCAATCTGGAGCAAGAGTTGGGCTACAAGCTGTTCATCCGCCGCACCGGACAACTTCTGCCTGTCCCCGAGGCGCATTATCTATATGCCGAAACCCAGGATCTCATGGACCGAATGCGCACGGTCGAGATGAACATGAAGCGCGTCGGCGATTTGGAGCAGGGACAGCTGCGCATGGTCTCAATGCCCGGCCCTTCGGTCGTCCTGATTCCGCGGATGCTGGCTCATTTCGCAAGAACGCGGGCGAGATTAAGTGTCGCTCTGCTGACGCGCAGTTCGTCGCAAGTGTGCCATCTGATCGCGACCCAGCAGTTTGATGTGGGTCTTGCGGATTGGGCAGAAAACCAGATGCCTGACAGCAGTCTCTTAAGGCATGACTTGGTGACGACAGACTGCCTCTGCGCTCTACCAACCGGCGACCCTCTGACCGCAAACGCCATCATTGATCCCACCGATCTTCGTGGGCGCGATCTAGCGGCGCTGTTTCCAAGCCATGTCACCTATCGCCTAACAGCAGATGCCTTTGCCCAAGCGGGCGTATGTTTCAAGCCTCGATTTGAAACACAGTACTTTTATCCGCTTTTGTCCTTTGTCGGAGCCGGTCTGGCCTGTGCCGTTGTCGACCCACTGACGGCGGAAAGTTATCGTCTGACTCATCAGGAAAATCCAAAGGTGGTGTTTCGCCCCTTCGCGCCGGTTGTTCCTTTTTCGGTGGCTATCGTCACGCCCATGCATCGTCCGTTGTCTCTGATATCGCAGGCCTTTACCGCCACGCTGAAGCAAGAATTACAGCGCTACACCGCTCCGCAATTCGATGGCCAGTAGGTCGACATCGGAGACCGTTGGCTTGTCGCTTGGGGACGGTATCCAACGCCGCCTCTGCCTCCGCGCCGGCGTTTGGTCAAGCGGCAGGCGCAACGGAAACGACGGCGATACACTCGTTTATCCCCGCCCTCAGGGCCCGGTGGTAGGCACGCTGTGCTGCCTGCATGTCCCGCACAATTGCTCTGAACACCCCCCAACCAAAACCCTTCTCGTTGTCTAGAGCAGCACAATGAAGCGCATAAGATCTGCGTTGGACCAGAACGGCAGATCAACAACCTGCTCGTAAAGGGATGGTCCATCAGACGCCTTGGTGTGCTGTAGCAACGGCCCATATCGTCGATTATCAGCCCCGGAGGCACCGCGGCATGACCCGCACGTTCCGGCAAGGCCGACCTGACCGACGGCTGTTGATTATGTGAGGCCGGCAAGCGCGAAACTTTGCCAGAGCGTTGCCTCGAAGGCGTCGACAAGTTTAATATCTGGCGACGCTGTCAGCATGGAGGCCCGGCCAGAAAGTGGACCTCCGCCGACTATCATAACATTGGCCCCACCCAAGCCCATGTCCTTAGCGATCGTATCCGAAAGCGCCGGACGCCAGATCGCTTCGTCCTCAGACAGCACGGCGTCCGGTACAGCGGTGACACGGACGATCCGTCCCGTTTACCCGTAGACATCTAGAAGATCCTCGATTTGCGCAGGCCAATCGCGTCCAGAAGTGAGGATCGACACGCGGCGACCCAGTTGCAGGACTGTGTGGACTGAGGCTTCAACCATTCCGGTAACGGGCATTGGCAGCATATCGCGCAGTGCCAGTAGGCCCGGCTCTCCAGTATTCCTCCGGTGAAGGCCGCCTGACGGGTTTAGCGCTTGAGTGATAGCTCCGACCTTATGCGCGACCTTAAATTCGAACCCCCGATTGAAGTTTTGTCCGCGGCGGACGGTGTCCGCCGGCGACATTGGAGCGATGCGGACAAGGTCCGGATCGTCGAGGAGAGTTTGACCGGAAAGCGGCAGGTGAGTGCCACGGCAAGACGGCATGACATTTCGCGGTCTCTGCTCACGGTCTGGCGCCGACAATACCGCACCGGGGAGCTTGGTGGCGACCGTTTGCCCTCCTTTATGCCACTGACGGTTTCTGCCGAGTTGCCAGGCACGATGTCCCCAAGGCCTGTGCCCCCGAACCCGGAAGCCCGGGTAGAGATTGCCCTGAGGAATGGACGCCAGCTTGTTGTGCCGGCCAACGTGGACCCGGAGGCGCTGGCCCAGCTCCTTTCCGTGGTAGATGGCCGATGATCGCGTTTCCGGCGGGAGTGACTGTCTGGATCGCGGGCGGCGTCACCGACATGCGGCGAGGCATGAACACGCTGGCGCTGCAGGTTCAGCAAGGGCTCGGGCGGGATCCGCATGCGGGCGAGATATTCTGCTTCCGAGGGCGCCGTGGCGATCTGGTGAAATTGATATGGCATGACGGCGTCGGAATGTCGCTCTATATGAAGCGGCTAGAGGCAGGGAAGTTTATCTGGCCATCGAGCGGATCGGGCGAAGCGGTTCAGGTATCAGCGGCGCAGCTCGCCTATCTTCTCGAAGGCATTGACTGGCGAAATCCACGTTGGACACAAAGACCCGCAAAGGCAGGATAATACAGCTTTATTTGCAGTTTTTGCGTAGGCCTGCCCCCGTCGGCGTGGTAAGGTCCTGCCATGTCTGGGACCGCCTCCGAGCTCGAACAACTGCGCGCCGCGCTCGCCGCTGCCGAGGGGCGCGCTGCAGCTGCCGAGGCTGATCTCGCACAGGCCCGTGCGGTGGTCTCGACCTCGGAAGCGATGATCGCGGGGCTCAAGCTCGAGATCGCGCTGCTCCGCCGCGACAAGTACGGCCGGAGCGCGGAACGCACTGCCCGGCTCATCGACCAGCTGGAATTGCAGCTCGAGGAACTGGTGGCCAACGCCGCAGAGGACAACGCCCGGGCCGAACAGGCAGTGGGGCAGACACAGGTCGCGGGCTTTGAGCGACGCAAGCCGGTGAAGAAACCCTTCCCCGACCACCTGTCGCGCGAACGGGTGGTGGTCGAGCCGCCGACCGCCTGCAGCTGCTGTGGTTCCGGTCGCATCGTGAAGATGGGCGAGGACATCACCGAGACGCTGGAGGTCATCCCTCGGCAATGGAAGGTGATCCAGACGGTCCGCGAGAAGTTCACATGTCGGGCTTGTGAGAAGATCAGCCAGCCCCCGGCGCCGTTCCACCCCGTTCCGCGGGGATGGGCCGGACCCAGCCTTCTGGCAATGATCATCTTCGAAAAGTACGGCCAGCATCAGCCCCTGAACCGTCAGGCAGAGCGGTATGCCCGGGAAGGCGTGGAGCTAAGCCTCTCGACGCTGGCCGACCAGGTCGGCGCCGTGACCGCATTGCTGGAACCTTTGCAGGCACTGATCGAGGCGCATGTCCTGGCCGCCGAACGCCTTCATGGAGATGATACAACGGTACCGCTTCTTGCCCGCGGCGGAACAAAGACCGCGCGGCTCTGGACCTATGTTCGCGATGACCGCCCCTTCTCCGGGACCGCCCCGCCGGCCGTTGTCTTCAAGTTCTCCCGCGATCGGGCGGGCGAACATCCACTTGGGCATTTGAAGGGCTGGCAAGGCATCCTGCAGGCCGACGCCTATGCCGGATACAACCAGCTCTACCAGGGTAATCGCAAGCCGGGCCCTGTTCTGCCCGCGCTATGCTGGTCGCATGCGCGCCGCAAGTTCTTCGAGCTTGCCGATGTCGAGGGCAACATCCGCAAAGGCAAGTCGCCTGAAGACATCTCGCCGATCGCCTTTGAAGCGGTGAAGCGGATCGACAGGCTGTTCGAAATCGAGCGCGAGATCAGCGGCCTTGATGCCGCTGCCCGTCTGGAGGCGCGCCAGCGTCTGTCGGCGCCACTGGTGGGCGAACTGGAAGCATGGCTGCGGTCCGAACGGGCGCGGCTCTCGAAACATGCCAAAGTCGCCAAAGCGATCGATTACCTTCTGTCGACTGCGCACTGGCCCGGGTTCACCCGATTCCTTAAGGACGGCCGGGTTTGCCTCAGCAACAATTGCGCGGAGCGTTCACTGCGTGGCGTGGCTCTCGGCAGGAAATCATGGCTCTTCGCTGGCTCCGAGCGCGGTGGCCACCGCGCCGCCGCCATGTACACGCTGATCGGCTCGGCGAAGCTGAACGGCATCGACCCGCAGGCCTGGCTTGCCGATGTCATCGCTCGCATTGCCGACCTGCCGGTCTCGCGGCTGCCTGAATTGCTTCCATGGAACTGGAACCTGCCGGAAGGCCGGTCAGCCGAGGCCGCCTGATGGCCCGCGTCACGCATCTCCTTGCTCTCGATGAAGTCGCCAGGAGGATCGGCGAGAACAGCGAGCTCATCGAGATTGTCAGCGCCAATTCCGACAACATCGACTACGGCGAGATGATCTGGGTCGACAACGGTACCGAGGAAGGGATCAAGGCCTTCACAGACCGCGGCATCGAATGCCTGCAGGAGCTTATCGCAGACATCCGCACCTGGGAGGGCGGGGTCCGCGAGTTCCTGCGTGACGAGCAATGCGAGCCCGACGTCATCGAACGCATCATGGCCGACGAGAGCAGGTGCTGAGGCAAGACGGTCCTCGGCGTAGCCTTACGCTCTCCAAAACACGCCAACATTATCACATTGGGGGTCGGCTTTGCGGCTTCGGAAACGCGCCGATGCACAGCCCTCAGAATTGCGCTGGCTGCATGAGCTGCTTCTGCCCTACTCGACACGAAGGGCGGCGCCTGTGCGATGGTCATCTGCTCAACATCCATCATGGCACCCAACTTCTCGCGGGCAAGCCGTGCCATCCGCTCGGTTAGCGCCTCATGGCTGTTTCCGTTGACGAGAAGGACCAGGGGGCGCGTCATCTGTTAGCATGCACGATGGGTGCGAAACGATGGTTAAAGCTTGCTGCTTCCAACCGCATAGCCGCGCCCCAAAGAAGCGCTTCGCCGCCTGGCCGAGCAACGATCTGCAAGCCAAAGGGCAAATCGCCTTCGTCCGTCGGCGCGGGAAGAGACAAGCAGGGAAAACCAATCAGGGAGATCAGAAAGGTGCAGGCAAGATAGTCGATGATCGACTCGCTTGACGTTTCGCCAATCTGTATCACTTCTCCACCGTTGTTCCTGAAAGGTGGAACCGATGCCGCAGGTAGCACGAGCAGATCGTAGCTATCAAAGAACCGCCAAGCGTTACGTTGCATAACTGTACGTGTGGCCTCTGCGGCAAGATAGGCTTCCGCAGAAATCGTCCGTCCCTGCCGCACATTCCAGACATAGGAAGGCGACAAATCGGCCTCATGCTGGTCAACCATCGCTCCGAACTTGAACCAGGATTCTGCCGCGCGCAAGGTTTTGAAGGCCTGTACGCCGTCTCGCAGATCCGGCGCAACAAGCGTCACAGGCCCAAGCACTGCCCCGACCTCCTCACAGGCGAGCGCAAACCGTTTACGTACCCAAGGATCAATTGGAAACGCTCCGCTTAGATCGGCGGAGGCAGCGAGACGCGGCACGGTTTCCGGGTCCGGCTCAGGCGGCAGCGGAACCCGGCGCGATACTGGATCAAGCGGGTGGGGACCGGCCATCGCGCGCAGCATCAGAAGTCCGTCCTCGATCGATCGCGCCAGGACACCTTGCGTCGCCAGCCGTGCCTCGCCTAGCGCGCGCTCCGGTTCCGCAATCGTGCCGGGTGTGGGGCGCAACCCGACAGCGCCGCAAAACGGCGCTGGTGTGCGCACGGAGCCGCCAAAATCTGTGCCTTGCGCTAAAGGAACCATCTCGGTCGCCACCGCGACTGCGGATCCGCCGCTGGAGCCACCGGAACTTAGATCAAGATCCCAAGGGTTCGCAGTCGGCCCGCACAGCGCGTTCGTACAAACTGCCCCGAAGGCGAATTCGGGCGTATTCGTCTTGCCCAGGATAATCGCTCCCGCTTTTCTCAGCTTTGCAACGGAAGTGGCGTCCTTTTCCGGTATCGTCTCGGCATGGATACGGGAGCCTTGTGTCGTGCGTAGACCTCGGGTTGCGGTGACATCCTTAACCGCCACTGGAAGCCCGTGGAGTAAGGGAAGGTTGTTGCCAGCCCAACTTCGACAGTTAAAAACTTAAGTCATTGATCTTGTTGTCGCTGATTAGTGGATTTACCACAACACGAGGGTTCAGGCGGGTTTTTTGATGTCGAGTGCGTCGAAGAGACTCAATTGTTCCGGCTGGGATTTCGAGATCCCTGTGAAGGTCTGTGCTCCAATGTGGGTTACGTGTTTTTGGATGCGCGCCAGGAGATCCAGCGCGGTTCTGGGGCTTGCGGTGTGCCCCTTCGCCTTCAGGCGGATGCGCATGACCCGGTAGAGAACGAGGGCGAGGAAACAGATCAGGGCGTGGGCCCGGATTCGGTCCGGCAAGCGATGGTGGACGGGGGCGATCTCGATGTCGGATTTGAGGACGCGGAAGCCGCGCTCAATATCGCTCAAAGCCTTGTCGCGGGCGACGGCGTCAGCGGGCGTGAGGTCGGGCGCGTTGGTGATCAGCGCCAGCCTGCCATCGAAAAGTTCGGCCGCCGCCAGCGCAGTCTCGTCGAGGGCCCAGCTGAAGCGGTCGGCGTTGAGATCGGCCTTGATGAAGCGGCTGAGCTCGGCCTCGGCGACGGCGCGGGTAAAGCGCCCATAGGCGCCACGATCAGAAGCCCGGCGACCTCGGGGGGTCTTGCCGGCATCCTGCGCGTCGAGGCGGGTCACCATCTTCTCGGCCATGGCCTCGAGCTCGGCAATCCGGGCGCGGCGGCGGGCTGTCTGCTCCTCGGCGCGCAAAGGATCATGGGCGACGATCAGGCGATGGCCGGCGAAGTGGCTCTCGGCCAGGCCAGCCTCGGAGAGGGTCAGTCTGCGGAAGGTTTCGGCCAGTTCCGTGTAGCGCCGCGCCGGAACCGCCAGGATGAACTCGAGCTTTCGCCCGCCCCGTTTGGCGAGCGCGGTCAGCTCGCCGATATTCTCCAGGCTCAGCAGCCCGCGATCGGCAACCAGAACGACACGCTGGACGGGAAAGCGCTGCAGCACGGTCTTCAGCATCGCCTGAAGGGTTCTGGTCTCGGCCATGTTGCCTGGATGAACGGTGTGCATCAGCGGCAGCCCCTCCGCCGTCTGCACGAGGCCGAGAACGAATTGCCGAGCGATGCTGCCGGTTTCCTTGTTCATGCCGAAGGCGCGCAAATCATCAGCGACCTCGCCCTCGCCATGGATCCGCACCGTCGTGAGGTCATAGAAAACCACCGCCAGGTCGTGATCCACGAGGGGGCGGATCTGACGGGCAAGCTCGGCCTCGACAAGCTCGGCATGATCCATCAACGCGTCCATCACCCGCAGCAGATGCTGATGGGTGATCGCCTCGGGCATGCCGCGCATGGCCACGGTCTCGAGCCAGCGCAGGCAGCCGAGCTTGCTGTCAGGGGCGCAGAGACGGTTGAAGACCATGGCGCGGAGTTGCCATTGGAGCGCCATTGATGGAGTGGATGGCTCCCGCTCCCGGCATCGCAATGTGCCACATTGGGTGCTGTCACAGTGACCAATGAAGGGAGCCATCCATGAAGGAGATTACCACGGTCGGGCTGGATCTGGCCAAGAACGTGTTCCAGGTTCATGCCGTTGATGCGGACGGCGCTGTCCTTGTGCGGCGGCAGGTCAGGCGGGCACAGGTCCTGCTGTTCTTCTCACGCTTGCACCCCTGTCTCATTGGCATTGAAGCCTGCGCGGGAGCTCATTACTGGGCCCGGGAATTGGCAAAGCTTGGCCATGAGGTGCGATTGATCCCGCCCTCTTATGTCAAACCCTTTGTCAAGCGGGGCAAGACTGATGCGGCCGATGCAGAGGCCATCTGTGAAGCCGTCACACGTCCGAACATGCGCTTTGTGCCGCTCAAGACCGAGAAGCAGCAGGCGGTGCTGATGCAGCACCGGGCACGTGATTTCCTGGTCCGTCAGCTGACACAACTCGCCAACGCGATCCGGGCGCATTTGGGCGAGTTCGGCATTGTCGTTCCGAAGGGCGTTCATAACATGGGTCGCCTCATCGCCGAGGCTGAGGGAGCCGATCTGCCGGCAGAGGCACGGATGCCACTAGACCTGCTTGCCGGCCAGTTCCGCGACACCAAGCAGCGCATCGATGTCATGACAGCCCAGATCAAATCCGATGCGGAAGTGGACGAGACAGCCCGTCGGCTCCAGACAATGCCCGGTATCGGCCCCATTACCGCCAGCGTTCTGGCTGCAACGCTGCCCGATGTGTCGAGCTTCCGGTCGGCCCGTGATCTGCCTGCCTGGCTGGGGCTCACGCCCAAGCCCCATTCGAGCGGAGGCAAGGAACGGCTGGGCTCAATTTCCAAGATGGGCAACCGGTATATCCGACGGCTGCTTTATCTTGGCGCCATGGGCGTGATCTCCGCTCGCAGGCTTTCTGAACCTGGCACCGATTGGCTGGGGCGATTGATCGCGACAAAGCCGCTCAAGGTCGCAGCCATAGCTTTGGCCAATCGCATGGCACGGGCGATCTGGGCCATGCTGAAAAGGGGCGAAGCTTGGCGACCGGCATGAGCGGATAGAACTACAGGTCGCTGCTGCTGGCCTGAACGAGATGGCGAGGGCAGAGTGAGATGATGGCAAACTGACGGACATGAGGCAGGGACACCCCGTTCGGACCGGAGCGCCTCGAGCGCGTGCCATTGATAGGGACCCAGGCCTCAGGCGGACGTTCATCAGGGCGCGCGGGATCACCGCAGATCAGACGCCGAATACATGGCCGCACCCGACCAGTTGCCGAAGATCACAAGCCTCTTGCCACGCGGGAGCCATCCATACATGGTCCGAGCGACAATGGCGACGCCTCGGCATCCATCTGGCGGCGGCCGGAACGCAAAGCACGATTGAGGGCGCGGTCGAAGCCAAGGTCTTCCCAGAGTTCGTGCAGGGCGAAGACGTCGCCATAGGACCTGGCGCTTTCCGAGACGACCTCGCTGGAGGTGTTGGGCGCCCGCCCTATCACCCGGTTGAGCCCGTTGATCAAGGGATCAAGCTTTTGCGGCGTGAGATCATCGATCCGGCCAAGATTTGCGACGACACGATGCCGGACCTTTCCACCCTCGTCGCGGAAGCCTTCAACAAGCTGGAGATAGCGGCGCCCGCCAGACCGGGTGATCTTCGTATACATGCCGCAACGGTATCGCGACAATCGCCAGCAAATCAACAGCGGAAAACGCTCGACGTGCCACAACAAGAAACGTGGAGAACGCTTCGTTCTCGACCGCTAACTCATTGTTTCCACATATGCGAGACGTTCAACCAGGATCAAAATCCCGCCGGAACTGTCGAAGTTCGGTGCCAGCCCTTCGATGTGCGTCAGCGGCGCGTGCGGCCTCGAGAGCAGCCTCGGCGGTTTTGGGGATCACGTCGACTTGCCTTGCCTGGTCAGCTTCTGATGGTGCTGCAGGAATGTGGTCAACTGCAGCGCCTTGAGAGCGTGGGCGAGCAAGGTATCCACACTACAGGTGCCGCGTTCTCCCAAACGCCGAGAGCAGCCGAACTTGCAAAAACAGACCAATTTGCAGGCCAATCCGCTTCTCTCGTAAGCGTGCCAGCCAGTCAGGAAGTTGTTCTGTAGGGCAAAGGCCATAATTATGAAAATTGACCCTTTTCTGCTGTTGATGATTGCCGCGGTCGTTCTGGCTACTTTTGCTCCGGCTACGAATGCGGCGGCCGTTTCTGTTGACGGCTTGGGAACAGCAGCCGTTGCCATGCTGTTCTTTCTCCATGGGGCCGCCTTGTCGCCCCGCACCATCCTGGACGGCTTGAAGCAGTGGAAGCTGCACCTGTTCATTCTGGCAACGACGTTCGTCGTCTTTCCTACAATTGTCCTGCCTTTGCGGCTGTTGCCGGATCTGGTCCTGCCGGCAGACCTTGCCTTGGGCTTCATCTATCTGGGCGTGCTGCCTTCGGCGGTTTCGTCCTCGATCGCCTATACGGCGATGGCAAAGGGCAACGTGCCAGCGGCAGTGTGCAATTCGGCGGGATCGAATGTGTTTGGCCTGCTGCTGACACCCCTGCTGATGAGCATGCTGATCGGACCGGCAGCAAGTGGGACGATGGATCTGGGCCAGACCCTGCATGATGTGTGCCTGCAGCTGCTGCTGCCTTTCGGATTGGGCCAGCTTGCCCACAGCTTGATCGGTCCTGTCCTGCAGCGCAACGGCAGATGGCTTTCGAACTATGACCAGTGGGTGATCGTGCTGATCATCTATTCGGCCTTTTCGCAGTCGGTCACTGCGGGACTGTGGCAGGTTCTGCCGATCAGCGGCCTGCTGCTGACGGGCGGGCTGTGTCTTCTGATCCTGCTTGTCGTGATCGGCTTTACCACCAGGGGCGCACGCTATCTAGGCCTGTCCCGTGCAGACGAGATTGCAGCGGTTTTCTGCGGCTCGAAGAAAAGCCTGGCCTCGGGGCTGCCGCTGGCGCAGGTGTTGTTTGCGGGCGCCCCCGGCTTCGGCATGATCGTCCTTCCAATCATGCTCTATAACCAGATCCAGATCATGGTGGGTGCGGTTCTGGCGCGGCGATATGCAGACCGCATCGCCTCGTCTCCGCTGGATCAGGCGGCCTGATCCAACATGGACACCAAAATGCCGTGTTGCTTGTGTCCTTGAGGTCGTGACCCAGGTAAGTGGACAGCATGCAAGTGATCGTGCTTCATGCCGGACGTGTGGAGGCGTCCTGATGACCAGAACTGCGGATTTCCCATTGCTCTCGAGTACCGACGTTGCAGAACTGATCGAATGGCGGCGCAACCTGCACAGCCATCCCGAGCTTTCGGGACAAGAGAAGCGCACGGCCGCATCGGTTGCAGAGTTCCTGGCGAAAACCGGGCCGGACCGCATCATCACGGGCATCGGGGGGCATGGCGTCGCCGTGATCTATGACAGCGGCACGCCCGGACCGCGGGTGCTGCTGCGTTGCGAACTGGACGGCCTGCCGATCGAGGATCTGGCTGATGTGCCCCACCGATCCACCTCGCCGGGCAAGGGGCATCAGTGTGGGCATGACGGCCACATGGCCATTCTTGCCGGAATGGCCCGTATCTTGGGACAACGGCGCCCCGCCTCTGGTGCGGTGGTCCTGATGTTCCAACCCGCCGAGGAGGACGGCTCGGGCGCGCTTGCGGTGATGAACGACCCGGCCTTTGACGCCCTGGCAACGGATTACGCCTTCGCGATCCACAACATGCCGGGCATTCCCTTCGGTCAGGTGTTGATCAAGGACGGTCCGGTCTGCTGCGCCTCGCGCGGGATGACGCTGCGCCTCACGGGCAGGACCGCTCACGCCTCTCAGCCGGAAGCGGGGCTCTCGCCAATGGCGGCGATCTCTCGCATCATGCCGGGGTTGACCGCACTGGGCAGCCCGGCCGGCACCCCCACCGGCCATCCTGGTTTTTCGCTGGTGACGGTGACCCATGCACAGATGGGTGCGCCCGCCTTCGGTGTTTCCCCCGGCGCCGCCACGCTGTTTGCCACCTTGAGGACGCTGACCGACGCCGCGATGTCCAGCCTGGTTGAACGGGCCGAGGCCTTGGCCCGGGACGTCGCACATCGGGAAGGGCTGGATCTGGAGATCGGCTACGCCGACGTCTTCGCCACCACCGAAAACGATCCGGACGCCACCGCCCTTGTCCGCAAGGCAATGGATGAAGCAGCAGTCTCGTGCAGCACGGGACTGCTGCCCATGCGGGCATCCGAGGATTTCGGCCAGTTTGGTCGCAGCGCCAAGGCGGCGATCATGCTGCTTGGCGCAGGTGAGAACAGGCCGGCCCTTCACAATCCGAACTACGATTTCCCCGACGAACTGATCCCCATAGGAGTGAAGATCTACGCTGCCATCCTGAAACAGCTGATCGGGCCGGAACGGGCTGCCCCCCTAGCCGTCTGGCATGAGGCTGCGTTCCCCATCCCGTCGGATGCGCTCTGAGATGGCCGGCGCGCGGGCCTGTTCCTGCCTGATCCAGGACAGGAACGCCTCGCGTGCCTTGCGCCGCCCCGCGTCGCGCGGGGTAAGGCTGGACTGAATCAGGTAATAGTCATACTCCTCCAGAACCGACATGTCCGACAACTGCACCAGGCGTCCTTCGGCTAGGTCCGGCCCGATCATCGCCAGCGAGCACAGCGCCACCCCCTGCCCGGCCAGGGCTGCGGCGCGCAGCAGGTTGAAATCCTCGAAGATTGCCCCAGGCAGCCGGTCGGGAACATCCGACCCCGCACGCCCCAGCCAAGTTTGCCAGCCCGACAGGTCAGTGTCGTGCAACAGCCCCGTTCGCAGCAGCCACGGGGCTGAAAGTTCGACCGAAGCCGTGCCGACAAGGACGGGGCTGGCGACCGGAACGCTGCGCCCGGACAGAAACGGTTCGGTCAAGGTGCCCTCCGATAGAGGAGGCGCGTCGGCGAAGATGAACGCCACGTCGGTTGTTGCGACGTCGATCTCGTGGCCGTGGTGGGCATAGATCACCCGCAGTTGGATCTCTGGGTGCAAGGCCCGGAAGCGCGGCAGGCGGGGAATCAGCCAGCAGACCGCCACGGACGGAATGGCCGCCACCACCACCGCTCCATCATAGGATGAAGGCCGCGCGCGGCGGCAGGCGCCGTCTATGCCGTCGAATGCTGTCGTCAGGTCGCGCGCCAGGGCGGCACCCCGCGGCAAAAGCCTCGGAGCCCGCCCGTTACGATCGAACAAGGACACGCCCAGCCAGTCTTCCAGGTGCTTGATCTGGTGGCTGACCGCGGATTGCGTGACGCACAGGCTTTCGGCCGCCGCCCGAAAGCTGCCAGTGCGGGCGACCGCCTCGAAGACGCGTAGGGCATTCAGGGGTGGCTGGGACATCGGTCGCCTTACATGAGAAAACCTAATATATCCTTTATAATTGCTCTTTTGACCGCCGGAAACCCTGCGTGCATGTTTCAGGAAATATCATATCAGGAGGAATCGATGACTGAGCGCGAACGACTTCAGGACTTCGTCAACAACGGCGACAAGGCCAAGGGCACCTTCTCGGACGCCGAAATGCAGCGGCGGCTAGCTGCGATCCGCAAGCACATGGCCGACACCAATGTCGATGCGGCGCTGTTCACGTCCTATCACAACATCAACTATTATGCCGACTTCATGTATTGCCAGTTCGGCCGACGCTATGGCTTCTTTGTCGACCAGGACCACGCCACCTCGATCAGCGCCGGCATCGATGGCGGCCAGCCGTGGCGCCGGACCTTCGGCGGGCGCAACCTGACCTATACGGACTGGCAGAAGGACAACTACTTCCACGCCATCCGCCAGATCATCGGCAAGGCGCGTCGCATCGGGATCGAGTTCGACCATGTCAGCATCGACCTGCTGGCCCTGCTGAAGTCCGAGTTCCCTGCCGTCGAGTTCGTGGACATCGCCGCCCCCGCCATGCGCCTGCGCATGATCAAGTCGGCCGAGGAGATCGCCCATATCACCGAGATGGCCCGCATCGCCGATGTCGGCGGCGCGGCCTGCGTGGAGGCCACCGCCGTGGGCGTGCCCGAGCACGAGGTGGCGCTGCACTCCACCGCCACGATGGTGCGCGAGATCGCCCGGACCTGGCCCGAGGCCGAACTGCTGGACACCTGGACCTGGTTCCAGTCCGGCATCAACACCGACGGCGCCCACAACCCCGTCACCTCGCGCAGGATCCAGCGCGGCGACATCCTGTCGCTGAACTGCTTCCCGATGGTCGCGGGCTATTACGTCGCCCTTGAACGCACCCTGTTCGCCGAGGAAGCCAGCGACGAACACATCCGCCTGTGGCAGTTCAACTGCGATGTGCATGACCGCGGCAAGGAACTGCTGGTGCCCGGCGCGAAATGTTCGGACATCGCCGCCGAACTGAACGAGATGTATGCCGCCGCCGACCTGCTGCAATACCGCAGCTTCGGCTACGGCCACAGCTTCGGCGTCCTGTCGCATTACTATGGCCGCGAGGCTGGCCTGGAACTGCGGGAGGATTGCGACACGGTGCTGGAGCCGGGCATGGTCGTCAGCATGGAGCCGATGATCACCATCCCCGAGGGCCAGCCCGGTGCCGGCGGCTATCGCGAACACGACATCCTGGTGATCGAGGACAGCGGCAACCGCAACATCACCGGCTTCCCCTACGGGCCGGAACACCTGATCGTCAAGAACACGGGCAAGGCTAAGGCGGCCTGACAGGAACAAACCGGCGGGGTGCAAATCCCGCCGGTTTCGCTTTTGGCGACATGCGAAAGCCGTCCGGCGGACCGGGAGGGTCAGGCCGGCAACGATGACACATGCCATCATCGGTCCACATGGGAGGAAACCATGACCGCCATGACCATCCCCGCCGCGGCGGGTCCGGACACCCTGGCAGATGACGGGGCCACGCCCGCCGTCCTGCGCAGGGTCCTGACCGCCAGCTTCATCGGCAATTTCGTCGAATGGTTCGACTACGCGTCCTACGGCTATTTCGCTACCGTGATCGCGGTGGTGTTCTTCCCCGAGATTGCTCCGTCCGCCGCGCTTCTGGCGACCTTTGCGGTCTTCGCGATTTCCTTCATCATCCGTCCGATCGGAGGGATCGTCTGGGGCAGCATCGGCGATCGCATCGGTCGGAAAACTGCCTTGTCCTGGTCCATCCTGATCATGTCGGGCGCAACGACCCTGATCGCGTTTCTTCCCGGCTATGCGCAGATTGGGTTCGCCGCGCCGATCCTGCTGCTGGTCCTGCGCATGGTGCAGGGCTTTTCCGCATCCGGTGAATATGCGGGGGCGGCATCATTCCTGGCCGAATACGCCCCGCCCGAAAAGCGCGGCTTCTACACCAGCATGGTCCCTGCCAGCACCGCCGCAGGCCTGCTGGCGGGATCGCTGATCTCGGCCCTGCTGTTTTCGCTGCTGGATACCGCGCAACTGCAAAGTTGGGGCTGGCGCCTGCCGCTGCTTCTGGCGTTCCCGATGGGTCTTGTGGGTCTTTATATCCGCCTGAAGCTGGAGGACACGCCCAAGTTCCGCGAACTGGAATCGCAACACCACGTCGAGGCGACCCCGACACGGGAACTATTCACCACCTATCGCAAGCCGGTCATCCGCGCCTTCGGCGTGACCTGCCTCAACGCCGTCGGCTTCTACCTGATCCTCAGCTATATGCCGACCTATCTGATCACTGAAATGGGAATGAATGAGTCCGCCTCGTTCCTGGCCAACAGCATCGCGCTGTTCGCCTATATCTTCCTGATCTTCCTGATGGGCACGCTTTCTGACCGCTTCGGGCGCAAGACGGCACTGATTACTGCTTCGGTCCTGTTCATGGTCCTGACGGTGCCGCTGTTCGGCATGCTTGACGGCGCGACCTTCTGGATGATCGTGCTGATCCAGGTGATCTTCGGCGCCCTGCTGACCGTGAACGACGGCACCCTGCCCTGCTTCTTGACCGAGATCTTCCCGACGCGCGTGCGTTACTCCGGCTTTGCCTTCAGCTTCAACACAGCCAACGCCCTGTTCGGCGGCACCGCGCCTTTTATCGCCACCTGGCTGATTTCGGTCACAGGCAGCAAAGCCGCACCCGCCTGGTTCCTGGTAGCGGCGGCGGTTGTCGGCTTGATCGCCATGCTGTCCTGCCGTGAAACCGCTGGCAGACCATTGGAAGACTGAGCCGACCCTTATTCCACGCATAAGGCGGCCCCAAGGCCGCCTTTTTTGTCTGCTGCGCCGTAGTGTCAGATCACTCCAAAGGCCCGCATCGGCTCGGCCACACGAATAAAGCCCGCGATGTTGGCGCCCGTGACGTAATCGCCCGGTACGCCGTACTCCTCGGCCGTTTCGTGGCAGCTGTCGTGGATGTCCCGCATGATTTCGGCAAGCTTGGCCTCGGTCTTCTCGAACGTCCAGCGGTCGCGAGAGGCGTTCTGCTGCATCTCAAGCGCCGAGGTCGCGACCCCGCCCGCATTGGCGGCCTTGCCCGGCCCAAACTTGACGCCTGCCTGCTGGAAGGCTCGGATCGCCTCGGGGGTCGAGGGCATGTTGGCGCCTTCGCCGACCGCCTGCACGCCGTTCCTGATCAACGTCTTGGCGTCCTTGCCGGTCAGTTCGTTCTGCGTGGCCGACGGCATGGCGACCTGGCAGGGCACGTCCCAGATCGACCCTTCGCCCGCCTTGACAAAGTAAACGCCGTTGCCATCGCCCTTCAGGCGCAGGTATTCCGAAACGCGGCCGCGCCGGACTTCCTTGATCTCCTTGATCAGGTCGAGGTCCAGCCCGCTCTCATCCACGACATAGCCGCTGCTGTCGGAACAGGCGACAACCTTGCCGCCATAGGATTGCACCTTCTCGATGGAATAGATCGCCACGTTGCCCGAACCCGACACGACCACCGTCTTGCCGTCGAAATCCTCGCTCCCGGTCTGCAGCATGGCGCGGGTGAAATAGGTGTTGCCATAGCCAGTGGCCTCCTTGCGGGCCAGCGATCCGCCGTAGAACAGCCCCTTGCCGGTCAGCACGCCGGCCTCGTAGCGGTTGGTCAGCCGCTTGTACTGTCCGAACATATAGCCGATCTCGCGGGCTCCAACGCCGATATCGCCTGCGGGCACGTCGGTGTATTCGCCCAGATGCCGGTAGAGTTCGGTCATGAAGCTTTGGCAAAAGCGCATCACCTCGGCGTCCGAGCGGCCCTTGGGGTCGAAATCCGAACCACCCTTGCCGCCGCCGATGGGCAGGCCGGTCAGGGCGTTCTTGAAGGTCTGCTCGAAGCCCAGGAACTTGATGATCCCGACATTCACCGACGGGTGGAACCGCAACCCGCCCTTGTAGGGCCCCATAGCCGAGTTGAACTGCACGCGGAAACCGCGGTTGATATTGACCTGATTGTTGTCGTCCGTCCACGGCACGCGGAAGATGATCTGGCGTTCGGGTTCGCAGATGCGTTCGATCAGCGCCTTGTCGAGGTATTCGGGATGCTTCGCCACCACGCGGCCTAGGCTTTCCAGCACCTCGCGCACGGCCTGATGAAACTCGGCCTCGCCAGTGTTGCGGCGGATCACCTCGTCGAAGATACCTTCAAGCTTGTCGTCGATCTGTCCCATTATTCTTGCTCTCCGCTTGTCTTGCAGGCATGGATAGTCTGTTGAAAAGGCATATGAAAGGGATGCTGCCCAAATCGTGTGCAATAACCTTACGCTGCGTCGTACAGCATCGTCAGGGCAGGCATCCATGCAGTGAGGATGCCGCTTGCCAAGGTGGCGATAGCAGTTGCGCGCTCCAGCGGCCTTTCCAGAGCAAGCACCAGAAAGTTCAGAGACCACAGGCCCGCCCAGCACGCCCAGCAGCAGCCCAGCCAGACGGTCATCGCGTCCGGGGCATGGCGCAGCGTTGCCACGGCTTCCGGCAGGACCGAAATGGCCACGAACAGGCTGAACCAGCCAAGCCCCCGCCCGTCCGATCCCGTCAGCCGGTTCACCGCGACCCAAAGGTAGGTAAGGGTGAACAGCAGCGTCAGCGCCGCAGCCTTGACACTCACTGGCGTGCTGGCCTCGGCCATGCCCATCAGGGCCACGGTCCCGGTGATGACGGCCACGGCAAGGTTGATGATCACGATCTCCTTGTCCGAGATGCGCTTCAGCATCCACAGGCCGTTGAGCGTCAGGACCGCGCCGACGAAAAGAAGTGAAAGGGGCAGCAACATGGATCTTTGGGAAAGAGGTTGAAGGAAAACATGGGCCAGACCCGGTGATCACGGAGCCAGTTCGGGCCCGTCGTAATCCGTGGCGACCGTGATGCGGTCCGCAACAATCTGGTCGCGCAAGCCGTCGATTTCGGCCCGCACATCCGCTGGAACGTCGGGCGACAGGGCCAGCGACACCGCCGCCGGGTTTTCCAGGCCGATCGCCTTGACCGTGCCGGCCTGCCATTGGCCATCGGCAAGGTCGCGCACGGCCTCGACGCCGGGGATGCCCACATCGGCCAGGGCCGAGGCCACGAAGATGCCCGGCTCGACGGCGGTCCAGTCGATCACGTTGCCGATCTGGCGGGTCTTCGTGCCACGCATCGCCTCGGTCGCACCGCTGCGACCGGCGTTCAGCATGGTGAAGATGATGTCAGCGCCTTCTTCGATCTGGGCGGTGGCGACGCGCTGAGACAGGGCGTTGTCGTCCTGGTCGCCCGCAAAGATCGTCAGAAACCGCGCTTCAGGATTGGTATGCATCAGCCCGTGATAGAACGCCCCGCGTCCCTTCAGCCCCGGCGCCACCCGGATGCCCGAGATATGGCCCACCACGTCAGTTTCGGTCAACAGGCCCGCCGCGGCGCCAGCCAGCCAAGCGCTTTCCTCCTGCAGGACTTCATAGCTGGACAGGTTCGGGCCGGTGACATGGCCCTGGACGACGACAAAGCGGATATCGGAATATTCCGCCGCGACGATCTGGGCCGCCTCGCTGTTCTGGCCGCCATGGGCGATGACCATGTCGGGCTTGCGTTCCGCCAGTTCGCGCAAGGCTGCGGCCAAAAGGTCACGCTCGGGCTTGATGCCGTCAACATGGGAAATCTTGGCGCCGAACTCCCTCTGGATGCGTAGCAGGCCGTTGTAGCCCGCCTCCATGAAGCCGTTGTCGTCGATCCTGCCGGGCAGCAGCATGGCGATATCCAGATCGCCGCCTTGCGCGAATGCGGCACCGCCCGTCATCAGCAGGAGGCAGAGTGTTGCGGACTTGTGCATGGCATTTCCCTCGGTTGCCCTTGAGTAAGGCAAAGCGTCTGGCGGGGTTATCCAGAACTTGCCCATGCTGAATATTCGGGCAGTTTAAAATCGCGTGCTACAAAGACAGTGTCTGGAACGCGGTCCCGATTTCCTCCAGATGCCGGGTCATCGCATCAAAGGCAACGGTGTCGTGACCGGCTGCGATTGCGTCCACGATCCGCTGGTGCTGATCGCTGTGAGCGGTCTGGAACGTTGCCGCCGCAAGCCGGCGATAGCTGCGATCCCAACCCCGCTGCCATGGGGCATGGCGACGCGCGTCCGTCAGCCAGGCCATCACCCCGACCACGGCAGGATTGCGCGTCATGCGCGCGATCGCATGGTGAAAGTCGCTGTCCACCCGTTCGCAATCGGCGATGCGCTGCGCGCGGCGGCCGGCCTGAACCAGCCGGTGCAGATCGGCGATGTCCGTGGCATCCGCGCGCCTGGCGGCCTCGGCGGCTATGAGGGGTTCCACAAGCAGGCGGGCGCGGATCAGATCGGCAGGCGAAGCATCGGCGGGAAGCATTGCGCCCCGCGCCGCCCGGCCGCGCGGCGCCGGTCCGGCAAAGGTGCCTTGCCCGACATGGCGCCAGATCAGCCCGTCGCGTTGCAGCGCCGCAAGGCCTGCTCGCAGGGTCTGCCTGCTGCACCCAAGATCGCGGGCCAGGTCGCGTTCGGCGGGCAGGCGGTCGCCGGGCAACAGCGCGCCGACCATGTCGTCAAGGGCCGCCCTGATCTCTGCCTGACGCATCCGTTCCTTCCGGGTGCAGACCAATTTGTGGACCAATGCCCGCTTGTGCCATGCGCCGCCCATCATGGAAAGGGGCGCATCATGGTTGAACTGTTGCTGCTGATCGTGACGCCGGGCGACACGTTTCTGGCCATAGTGCCCTGGCTCCTGCTGGCGTCCACCGTGCTGTTCGCGGCCGGTCCCGCCCTCATGGCGGCGATCCGCAAGCGCGGGGTCGGGGCCGCCGGGCAGGGACTGTCGGCGACCGTGATCCTAGCCGTGTCGATCTATGGCGGCTATTTCAACGGCGGTCTGGGGATCATGCTGCTGGCCGCCTTCAGGCTGATCGGATATACCAACCTGCACAGCATGAACGGGTTGAAGAATGTGCTATCGGCGCTGCTGTCGCTGGTGTCGTCCGCAGCCTTCGTTGTGGCGGGGCTGATCGCTTGGCAGCAGGCGGCGGTTCTGGCGACCAGTGCTGCGGCCGGCGGCTATGCCGGGGCGCGGATCAGCCGCCGGATCAGCCGGATCGACCTGCTGCGCCTGTTCATCACCGTTATCTGCGCCGCCATAACGATGGCCTTCTTCCTACGCTGACGCCGCACGGCGGCACCGCCTGCAACTGTCCGAAAAGACGACTTGCCGGTCGCTCAAGGCCGTCGTTCCCTTGCGGGGATTGATGGATGCACGGGCCACTCTGCCGGGCAGGACGAAAAGTCAGCGATGGCTTGTATCCATTGTGCGGCATGACGATATGCGTCCTGGATCCTGCGGGGACCGGCCCGTCATCCGTTCCGGAAAACAGGAGGGCGGATGCGGGCAGAGCCGGCGCTTGATCCAGCGGCCCGACGCGCGATAGGATCGCTTCATTGCGCCGACCGCTTCAGCCGCCGTCACGCTGGCATTGTAACAAAGCAGACCATCCCCAGTCAGCAGGTTTTCACGGGCAACGTAAACCCAGCCAGGCAGCAAGGTTGATACGCGATGGAGAACTTTCTTTCCCACCCTCCTTCCCGCAAGCTTCTCAAAAAGACCTTCCTGGATGGTTTCCGGCGGGACCGACGGCCTTCGGAAATGAATTGCGTTGCGCACATGATCCTGGACATGGAGGATCCGGCCGCCGTCACGGCCGTCGCGCTGGATTACCTGATTGACACCATCCAGGTCTGCAGGGCGGATTTCGGCTTCGCCGCGCCCTCGGACGAGACATACACTCCCCTGCTGGTCAACTACAATCAGTCCACCGATCCGCCCCGGTGCAATGACGCCCGGTATTCCAACAGGGCTGCCGTGTTCCGCAAGGCCTGGAGCTGCAGGAAACCCGTCACCTGTGATGCGGTCGATCTTGATCCGAAACTTCGCGACGTGAGGGAGGAGTTCACCTCGATCGAAAGCAAGTCGATCCTGTTCCAGCAACTGGACTTCCTGGGCCGGCCCGTCGGCATGATGTGCCTGGATTTCACGACCCACCCTCATGTCTGGTCGGCATCCGAACAGGAAAAGACATTCTTGTTCGCGAAGGACTTCTTCGGACCGATCGTGATGCTCAGCAAGCATTGGAGCGATCGGTCCCGGTCGCTGGCCGATATGCGGCGGCCGAGCGATTCGGAACTGGACGTCATCCGCCTTGTGGCGGACGGCCTTGACTATCACGAGATCGCCGAGGCCTTGGGCAAGTCGCCCAGGACGGTCGAGAACCAGTTGCGCAATGCCCGGTTGTCGCTTCAGGCGGCCAACCGGGCGGAACTGATCAGGAAGTGCGAAGTCTGGCTTTGATGCCGCCTGCCTTTTCAGCTGGGGATGGGCCGGCAGGACGTGCTGGGCGTCGGCTCCATCCGCGCCGTGGCCGGGTGCTGCCGTGCGGGATCTTCGAACGTGACCGCAGGTTCCGCAGTCGTGTAGGTCAAAGTGACTTCCGCAGGAACGGCCATCGCGTCAGGATTGGCCCAACCCCGCGCGACATTGTACGGATCCCGGAATTCGCCATAGTTCCCCGGCATCACGGTGTATGTGCGCTGCCGCGACCCCGTTCCCGCATTGGCAAGGTACTTGGCGGGATCGTTCCAGTCGCGGTTGTCAAGATTGGCATAGAACTTGATGTCAACCAGCACCGCGTCGCACATCGGCGTGACCTCCTCATAGTTGGTGGGCCAGCCCGCGCCCCCGCTCGGGTCGGGATAGCGGCCCCAGTCGCCGCCCTTCAGCGGGCAGGCACCCCCTGCGCCATAGGCCGTGCGATTGGGATGGTGGACCCCGTACAGGGGCAGTCCGACCGCCTTCGCCTCGATGTCCTGCGCCAGATGAAAGCGCGGCTGCCGCGTCACCGTGGTCTTCAGGCTCGCCTGCCGTTCCTTCAGGCTGTCCCAGTAGGGTCCTTCGGGGCGGACATAGCTCAGATCGTCATTGTCCCGGTTGTCGAAGACCGCGGTCACGAACAGATAGGGCTTGTTGAAGAAGGGCCGTTCGACCAGGTAGTATTCGACATCCGTGCGGCTTGTATCCACCGGCTGCCAGTCGACATGCAAGGCATCCTTGCCCTCGACGCCCCTGTTGACCCAGGATCGCGCATCCGGAAAATGGGTCAGCCGCAGGGCATTGGTATAGTTTTCCCGAATGTCCAGACCGGCACGCTTGCCCAACGGCCCGATCCGGTTCGCACCCTTTTGGGCAAAGGCGAAGTCCATTGCCATGACCGCATAGGGATAATCGTTCTCGGACATCGTGCAGTAGAAATGGGGCAGGTCGATGGGATCGTGCTTCTGGTATTTTCCCTGATACTTGGGATGGGAAATGGGTAGGTCGATGAAGGCAAGCCGCCCCTGGTCGTCAACCTTCTGATCGGGATAGCGATAGCCGTCCCATCCCGCTTCCGGGATGAAGGCGGCGTAATCCTCGGTCACGACCGACAGGTTTTCCGGCGACAGCGGGTCATCGCCATCCGCAAGGCCACCAGCGTCCGGTTTCAGGTATTCTCGGATGGTGCCGTTTTCCTGAACCCGCCAAAGACCATGCTTGCCTTCGCCGATCATCGTGAAGACCTGTTCGGCGATGGTGACGAACCGATAGGTGTAGTTGGTGTTCATGTAGCCCATGAAGACCGGCAGATGCGGCATGCCGGAATGGGTCCGGCCGGGACGCCCCGTCCCAAGCATCTGCTTCTGCCCGTCGTCGTCCTTGATGTCCTGGTCCGACGTATAGAACATCGGATCGCCCAGCGTCAGGTCATGCAGGTTCGGCAGTTCATCCGCGCTTGCGAAATTACCCGCAGCGAGGATGGCAAGCGCCGATATCGAACTTGCCATCTTCCTCATCTTCATCCCCTCCCCTATCCCGGTATCAAGCCGAGTCGCGCACCCTCGCGCCGCAAACGAATGCCATCCCCTCGGTTTCGGTCGTGAAGGTGATGTGCGCGCCTTTCGGCAGGAGCAGCACATCACCCTTCTTGGCAGTGACCGTCTTGGTGCCGTCGTTGACCGTGATCTCGCCGTCGAGAACGATCTTCGCCTCGTCGTAGTCGTAGTCGTAGATCAGTGGCTCGTCGGACTTCTGGATGCGGAAGAACCCGCAGGTCAGCGGCTTGTCCTCGTTTTCGGCCGAAACCGCGTCCTGCAACCAGGCATTGACACCCGGCACATCCATGGGCGCGATGTCACGGGCCTGGGCGCCCTCGACATGGGTGACCTCGGCGCCGTCTGCGAGGGCTGCTCCTGCGAACATTCCTCCAAACGCCGCAATCAGCAAGGTCTTGGATAGTGCAGTCATTCATGCTCTCCTGTTCCGGCAACGGCCGGTATGCTGCCAGCAGTTTACCGCAAGCTGCACGGTGCGCATGACAGCAATCCCCTAGCGAACCCGCCCCTGACGATTTTCGAGACGTCCGCCCTCACGCGGCAAATTCGTTTCAGACATGGCCGTTGGACGGCCTGAAGCGTGAGGAACCCGGCAAAGGCCGCACATGTCCGTTCCCGCCGCGACTGGAGGATGTCGATGCTGGCGTACACGCACGCCAGCTGTTCACCTTGCTGGTGGTCGAACTGTTCCCGCATAAAAAGACGGCTTTCCCATGACGGCATGAGATTTTGTCATCGGAGGATGAAAAATGGTCCTTTGACTTGCAAGGGCGCCGAGGGTTGAGTTTGCGAAAAAACACAATCGCTGAGATTCCCATACCGATCAAACCCGCCAGCGAAACCATTCACCAACATCGGAGACCCGCATGAACAAATCTCTTGTCCTGAGCACTGCTCTGGCGCTGATCGCCACCGCCGGAATGGCCGAACAGATCACGGTTATGTCCTGGGGCGGCACCTACAGCCAGAGTCAGGTCGAGGCCTATCAAAAGCCCTTCACCGCCGATACCGGCATCACCGTCGTGTCGGTCGACAGCGACAATCCGGCCATCCCGATCAAGGCGCAGGTCGAGGCCGGGAACGTCACCGTCGACGTGGTGGACATCGAATATGCCGATGCCATCCGCCTGTGCGATGAAGGCCTACTGGAGGAGATCGACCCCGCCATGCTGCCCCCTGCCCCGGACGGCACTCCCGCGAGCGAGGACTTTCTCCCTCAGGGTCTCAGCGATTGCGCCGTGGGATCGATCGTCTTCTCGACCGTTTATGCCTATGACCGCACCCGCTTTCCGGACAGCCCGCCCACAACCATCGTCGATTTCTTCGATACGGCGAAGTTTCCCGGCAAGCGCGGCCTGAAGAAGGCGCCCAAGGCGCTGCTGGAGATGGCGCTGATGGGCGACGGCGTTCCGGCGGATCAGGTCTACGACCTGCTGTCCACGCCCGAGGGTGTGGACCGCGCCTTCGCCAAGCTGGACACGATCAAGGATGACGTGGTCTGGTGGGAAACCGGGGCGCAGGCGCCACAGCTTCTGGCCGACGGCGAGGTGGTGCTGTCCACCGCCTATAATGGCCGGATCTTCAACGCCGCCGTGTCGGAGGGCCGCCCCTTCGACATGGTCTGGGACGGGCAGGTTTATGAATACAACCTGTTCGCCATCCCCAAAGGCGCGCCCAACAAGGACGCGGCACTGGAATACATCGCCTTTGCCACCGGCACGCAGCGGCTGGCCAATCAGGCGAAGTGGATCAGCTATGGCCCGGCCCGCAAATCGTCGGCGCCATTGGTCGGTCTTTATCAGGACGGCAAAACCGAGATGGCCCCGAACATGCCGACAAACCCAGACAACATGAAGAACGCGCTGGCGTCGTCCTATGACTTCTGGGTGGACCACGAGGCCGAGCTGACGGAGCGCTTCAACGCCTGGCTTTCGGCAAGCTGACGGCGGGACGGATCGCGCAAGGCCCATGCCTTGCGCGATGATGTCAAAGCGTGGCGCCTTCGTGCTGCATTCCCGCGGATGAGGCGCCCGCCCGGGTCAGCATCCCGAACAAGTCGCGCGGATCGTCTGGATCGGCGATGATGTCGAGGCTCTGGAAAAAGCCGGTGCCTTCCAGCCGGTCGCGCACATAGCGCAGCGCCGAAAAGTCCTCGATGGCAAAGCCCACGCCGTCGAACAACGTAATCTGGCGGTCGGACGTGCGGCCGGGCGCAGCGCTCGCGATGACCTGCCACATCTCGGTCACGGGGAAATCGGCGGGCATCTGCTGGATCTCGCCCTCGACCCGGGTCTGGGGGGTGTATTCCACGAATACGTCCGATCGGCGCAGGATGTCGCCGTGCAGTTCGGTCTTTCCGGGGCAGTCGCCGCCGATGGCGTTGATGTGGACGCCCGCGCCCACCATGTTGTCGGTCAGGATCGTCGCATACTGCTTGTCGGCGGTGCAGGTGGTGATGACCTGCGCGCCCTCGATGGCTTCCTGCGCGGTCTTGCAGGCGGTCAGATCGAAGCCCAGGCCGGACAGGTTGCGCACCAGCTTCGCCGTCGCAGCCGGATCGATGTCGTAAAGCCGCAGCCGATCGATCCCGCAGATCGCGCGCATGGCCAGGGCTTGGAACTCCGACTGCGCGCCGTTGCCGATCATGGCCATGGTGGTGGCGCATTTCGGCGCCAGATGGCGGGCGACCATGGCGCTTGTGGCGGCGGTGCGCAGCGCGGTCAGCAGCGTCATCTCCGTCAGCAGTTCGGGATAGCCGGTGTCCACGCGCGCCAAAAGGCCGAAGGCGGTTACGGTCTGCAGGCCAGATTTCGTGTTCTTGGGGTGGCCGTTGACATACTTGAACCCATAGCTGACGCCGTCCGATGTGGGCATCAGTTCGATCACGCCATCTTCGGAATGAGCGGCCACGCGCGGGGTCTTGTCGAACAGATCCCAGCGGCGGAAATCGTCCTCGATGTAGCGGGCAAGGTCCTTCAGCACGGTCTCGACGCCGATGCTGTGGACCAGCCGCATCATGTTTTCCACGCTGACGAAGCGGATAAAGGCCAGTTCAGAGGGCTCGGGGGCAGGCATGATGATCCTTCAGGAATAGCTGCGGGTGGGGCGGTCGAAGACGCGGCGTCCGAACAGTGAGGCGGTCAGCTCGACTATCAGCGACGCGGTGCGTCCGCGTTCGTCCAGAAACGGGTTCAATTCGACCAGATCAAGCGAGGTGACAAGGCCGCTGTCGTGCAGCATCTCCATCACCAGATGCGCCTCGCGGAAGGTGGCGCCGCCCGGCACGGTGGTGCCGACGGCGGGGGCGATAGAGGGGTCAAGGAAGTCAACGTCCAGCGACAGGTGAAGCATGCCATCTGCCGCGCGCACCTCCTCGATGAACTCGGCCAGGGGAGCGGCGATGCCGCGTTCGTCGATCTGGCGCATGTCGATGGCGCGCATCCCCGCCGCTTGAATGGCCGCGCGTTCCGGGCCATCGACCGATCGCAAGCCGATGAAGCAGATGTTCTGCGGCGGCACGGGGTTCGCCACAAGGGGAAAGCCGTCGAAACCGGCCTGTCCGGTGACATAGCCGATGGGCGTGCCATGCAGGTTACCCGAGGCGGTGGTGTCGGGGTTGTGGATGTCGGGATGGGCGTCCAGCCACAGCACGAACAGCGGGCGCCCCTGCCCCGCCGCGTGATCGGCCACGCCCGACACGGTGCCCAGGGACAGTGCGTGATCGCCGCCCATGAAGATCGGAAAGCCGTCAGGTTTTGCCTTGCGCGCCGCATCCGCCAGGAGGCGGGTCCATTCGGCAGTCTCCGCGCGGGCATGGACCTGCCCGGGAGTCGAGGGTTGCGGCGCCTTGGGGCCGGGCACGTCGCCCCGATCCTCGACGGACCAGCCAAGATTGGCCAGGGTCGCGGCAAGGCCCGCCACGCGGTATGCTTCCGGGCCCATGGAACAGCCGCGCCGGCGCTTGCCGCAGTCAAGGCCCGCGCCGATCAGGATGCAGGTCTTGCCCTTCATGCCGACACCGCCGCCGTCACGACCACCTCGACCAGCAGGTCGGAACCAGCCAGCCGCGCCTCGCCGCAGGCGCGGGCGGGCGCGCAGCCTTCGGGCATCCAATTGTCCCAGACCGCGTTCATGGCGTCGTAATCGGCCATGTGCGCCAGCCAGACAGTGGCGGCCAGGATGTCACGGCGCGACGATCCGGCCTCCGTCAACAGGGCATCGACGCGCGATAGGCAATCGCGGGTCTGTTCCGCGACGGTCGCGCCCTCGCCCACCTGGCCGCACAGATAGACGGTGCCATTGTGGCGGACGATGCGGCTCATCCGCTGGTTGGTGTGGAAACGTTCGATCATTTGACCCCCATGGGTGGCGCGATGTTGCGGGCGATGGGTTCGCGGCGGCGGTTCAGATGGCGCAGATAGCGCCGCTCCAACCAGCGAAAGACCCGCGTGATTGCAAAGACGATGATGAAGTACAGGACAGCCGCGGTGATCAGGCCTTCGTAGGCGAGATAGTATCGTCCGTTAAGCCAGCGTCCGACCCCCAGAATGTCCTGCAGCGTAATGGTGCTGGCCACAACCGAGCCGTGGAGCATGAAGATCACCTCGTTCGAATAGGCCGGAATGGCGCGGCGAAAGGCCGAGGGCAGCACGATGCGGCTCAGTCGACCGCGCTTTGAAATTCCGGTGGCGATGGCGGCCTCGACCTCGCCCTTGGGCGTGTCCGCGATGGCACCGCGCAAAAGCTCGGTGGTATAGGCGCCTGTGTTCAGCGTGAAGGCGATCAGGGCGCACCACCACGCCTGCGACAGCACCGGATCCCAGAGCCAGCTGTTGCGGACGAACTCGAACTGCCCTGCGCCGTAATACAGCAGATAGGTCTGCACCAGCAGCGGCGTGCCCCGGAAGACATAGGTGTAGACCCAGACCACCGGGTTCAGAACCCGGTGGCAGGACGCGCGCACGACGGCCAGCGGCACCGCCATCGCGCCGCCCAAGGCCAGCGACAGGAAGGTCAGGCCCAACGTGACCCCAACCCCGTAAAGGAAGCGGTCGAAGTTTTCGGCAATCAATGCCAAGTCGAGAGGAAACCAGGAGAGCAGATTTTCCATCTTCACGCCCTCGCCACGCCGCGACTGTAGCGGCGTTCCAGCGCGCGCAGCCCCAGATCGGATACTGCTGTCAACGCCAGATAGATCACGAAGGCCGCCGCCATGAAGGTGAACAGCGCCCCCGTGGACCGGCCCGCCGCAAAGGCGTTGTAGACCAGATCCTGCAAGCCGATCACCGACACCAGAGCCGTTGTCTTCAGCTGCACCAGCCAGTTATTGCCGAAACCCGGCAGCGCATAGCGCACCATCTGCGGCCAAATGATGCGGCGGAACAGCAGCGGACCGGACATGCCGGTGCTGATCCCCGCCTCGATCTGTCCGCGCGGGATGGCCAGGATTGCTCCCCGGAAGGTTTCGGTGAAATAAGCTCCAAAGATGATGCCGATGGTCAGCGCGCCGGCGGCGAACTGGCTGATCTCGACATAGTTCCACAGGCCGGTGGCCGCGCCGATGCGGTTGACGGTCACCTGACCGCCGAAGAAGACCAGCATGATCAGCACCAGGTCGGGCACGCCGCGCACCACCGTCGTATAGGCGCCTGCCACGGCATTGGCGGCGCGGCTGGCCGACAGCTTGGCCCATGCGCCTAAAAGCCCCATCGTCACGGACAGCACCAGAGAGGCAAGGGCAAGCTGGACCGTGGTGACAAGCCCGGCCAGAAGCTGTTCGCGATATTCCAGAAGAAGATCCATCCTCGCCTCGCTGGTTGGAGGGGGCGCGGGATGCGTCCCCGGCTGCCGTTACATTCCCTCGGGGCGGCCGCCGTAGATATCGAAGGGAAAGTACGTGTCGTTGATGGTCTTGTAGGTGCCGTTGTCGCGGATTGCGGTGATCGCCGCACTGAAGGCATTGCGCAGTTCGTCATCGCCCTTGCGCACGGCCACGCCCACGCCTTCGCCATAGCATTCGACATCGGTGTGATCACCTGGCAGGAAGGCATAGTCCGCGCCCTCGGGCTTGGACAGGAAACCCTCCTGCGCGATCAGCGAATCCGACAGCTGCGCGTCGATGCGGCCCAAGGTCAGATCACGGAACACCTCGTCCTGGGTGCCGTAAAGGACGATCTCGGCATCGGGGAAGTTCGCCTCGGCATAGCACTGGTGGGTGGAGCCGCGCTGCACGCCCAACCGCTTGCCCGCCAGCCCCTCGGCGGTGCCCTGGAGGCCCGAGTCCTTGGGGGCCACGACGCGGGCCGGGGTCTTGTAGTATTTGTCAGAGAAGTCGATCTGGCGCTTGCGTTCCTCGGTGATCGACATGGATGCCACGATGGCGTCGAACTTGCGCGCCTTGAGTGCCGGGATCATGCCGTCCCATTCCTGTTCGACCAACTCGCACTCGCGTTTCATTTGCGCGCACAGCACCTTGGCGATCTCGATGTCGAAGCCCGCAAGGCTGCCGTCGGCCTCCTTGTACGAAAACGGGGGATAGGCGCCTTCGACCCCGATGCGCAGGGTGTCCTGGGCAAGGGCGCCGGTGGCAAGGGCTGCAAGGGCTGCAAGGGCGGCGGCGGCAAGAAGGGTTCGTCTGATCATGGTGGTCTCCTCCACTGGTTTGTCAGTTCATCCGGGACAGAAAGGCCTGGAATTGCTCGGTCTGCGGATTGCGGAACAGGTCGGCGGGCGCGCCTTGTTCGCAGATCTCGCCCTTGTTCAGGAACACCGTCTTCGATGACACGTCGCGGGCGAATGCCATTTCATGCGTGACGACCAGCATGGTGCGGCCCTCGTCGGCCAGGGCGCGCATCACGGCCAGAACCTCGCCCACAAGTTCAGGATCCAACGCCGAGGTCGGCTCGTCGAACAGCATCACGTCGGGCTCCATGGCCAGGGCGCGGGCGATCGCCACGCGTTGCTGCTGGCCGCCCGACAGATGGGCGGGATAATACTCGGCACGGTCGGACAGTCCGACCTTGGCCAGCAGGGCGGCGGCCTTGTCCCGCGCCTCGCGCCGGGGCGTTCCGAGGACATGGACGGGGCCTTCGATGATGTTTTCCATCACCGTCATGTGCGACCACAGGTTGAAGCCCTGGAACACCATCGCCAGCTTGGACCTCATCCGTTCGACCTGCCGGTGATCGACGGGACGGCGTTCGCCCCGATGGCTGGTCATGCGCATCTCCTCGCCCTTAAGCCAGACGGTGCCGTCGGTGGGTGTTTCCAGCAGATTGATGCAACGCAGAAAAGTGCTTTTGCCCGACCCGGAGGCGCCAAGGATCGCCACCACGTCGCCCTTTTCGGCGGTCATGGAGATGCCTTTCAGCACCTCGTGGTCGCCAAAGCTCTTGCGGATGTTTTCTACGCGGAGGGCGGGATCAGTCATACTGGTTTCTCTGGCTGGCGGCCGAGCGCGGCGATCTCGGCCAGGGTGACGGGCTTGACGGGAGTGCGGACGCGGCCTGGTCCGATGGTCGACGGATGGCGGCCAGTTGTTTGGGCAATCAGTCCGGTGACAGTGACCTCGCACATGCGGCCCTGGCACGGCCCCATGCCGGTGCGCAGGGCGGTGCGCATCAGGCGCAGGCCATGAGCGCCGTCTTCCGCCGCCTCGCGGATGGTGCGGGCGGTGACTTCCTCGCAACGACAGACGATCGTATCGTCCGGCGGGGCTAGAAAGGCGGGTGGGACGGGATAGGCCGCGTCCAGAAACGGGCGCACCGACAGGCTGCGCGACAGGGCGCGCTGCTGCGGCCGGGCACGCGCGTCACGTTCCGCCCTATTCATCAGGCCGGCACGATGCAGGATCACCAGTGCGGCCAACGCGCCCTGCGCCCTTGCAACATCTGCGCCGCCAATGCCGCCGCCGTCGCCTGCCACAAAGACATGATCAAGCGACGATTGGCCCAGAGCATCCAACTTGGGGCGCCATGCCTGCTGAGCAGGGTCATACTCGTGTTCAAGACCCATCGAACGCGTCAGATGGGTTTGGGGAATGACCCCCAGATGCGTCAGCAGCAGGCCGCATTCCAGCTCCTGCCCGCCTTTGCGCGTGGTGAAGCTGAACGTGATCCGACCCTCGTCGGTCTGCACCGCACGGAAGTTCGTTGCGCTGTGGTGGCGCGCGATGCCTGCCGCGCGAATGCGTTGGATCAGGCCTAGACCCTTGACCAGCGTCATGGCGCCCGGCATCGCTTGCGGCAGCCTGGGCAAGGCGCGCAACAGGTCGGAGCCTGTCTCGACCAAAGCCTGCGGCGGCGATCCGGCGGCGATCATCTGCGCCGCGACCAGATAGAGCAGCGGCCCCGCCCCGGCAAGAATGGCGTCACGAGGAAGCATTCCCGACTGCTTCATCAGGATCTGCGCGGCGCCCACGGGCATGACCCCGGGCAGGGTCCAGCCGGGGAACGGCACCGGACGTTCCTGCGCGCCGGTGGCGATCAGAAGATGAGGGGCATAGGTGATGTGGCTTTGTCCATCGCGCGACCAGATCACGCCCTGCTGCGGGTCGAGGCGCCAAACCATCGCGCGCGGCTCATAGGCAATCAAAGGATGATCCAGCCCCCGGACGAGATCGGCGCCTTTGGCGTAATCCGCGCCCAGCCAGTCCCGTCCTGTGGCGTTCGCGACATTACGATAGATCTGGCCCCCGACGCGATCCTGTTCGTCCAGCAGCGTGACCCGCAACCCTCCGTCGGCCGCGATGCGTGCGGCGGCCATGCCGGCGGGACCGGCGCCGATGATGACAAGATCTGCGGTCATCGCACATCCCCGATTCGGCGGGCGCCGGTCTGGCGGTGAATGACCATACCGTCGCTCGCCGGGGTCATGCAGGCCTGAATGTTGTAGCGGCCGTCGATGGTCACAAGGCAGTCGAAACAAACCCCCATCATGCAAAAAGGTGTGCGCCCTGCCCCGGTGATGGGCGTGATGCGGGTGGCGCCGCCATCTTGAGCCAGCAACGCAGCGGCGACGCTTTCGCCGGGGCGGGCCAGAACCTGTTCGCCGTCGAACGTCATGCGGATGGTGCGCGGGATTGCGTCCGGCGCGTCACGAAAGCGCGAAGCGGCGTTCATCGAAAGCCTCCAGATCAGGGGCCGCGGGATCGCCGTCGATCCAATCGGCCAGTCGCGTCGCGTGCAGCGGCGCCAGCGTGACCCCGCTGTGGCAGGTGACAAGAAATGCGCCGGGGTGATCGGCCGAGCGCTGATAGATCGGATAGCCGTCGGGCGTCATCACCCGCAGCGCCGCCCAGGACCGCAGCACGCGGATGTCGGCCAACCGGGGCCAGACCTGCATGGCGTGACGCGCCAGCCTGGCCATCTGGTCAGTAGACTCGATATCGACGTCGGCGTCGGCCTTCGTGCCGCCGATCTGCAATCCGCCCTCGTCGACCTGCCGGATTGTGCTGGACAGGAATGGCAGGCGGTCGGCAACACGCTCGGTGATCAGCAGCTCGCCCCGCTGCGCGCGGATCGGCGCACGGAAGCCCAGTTGCGGACCAAGCTGCGCGGCCCCCAGACCGGCGCAGAGGATGACCCGGTCTGCATGGATCGTCTTGGTGTTTTCACAAAGAATACTGAAACCGCTAGTCGCCGGCTGCACCGCCGCCACGCTGGCATCGCCGGTAAAGCGAACGCCGCTGGCAAGACATGCCTTGCGCAGTGCGACATGCAGCCGCAGCGGGTTCACATGGCCGTCCAACGGGCAGAAAGTCGCGCCGACAACCTGTTGGCCGATGCCCGGAAGCCGGTGCGCCAGATCGCTGTGGCCTAGGCATTCGAATGAAAATTCGTTGCCCAGCGTGTCAGCCTGGCGGTGCAGATCTTGACAGAACTGTTCAAACTCCTGCCGGTCAGTGAAAAACTCGTATCCGCCATCTTGACACAGCGCCAGATCAATCCCCGACTGCGATGACAGCCGCTCGGCGAAACCGGCCCAAGCCCGCGCCGCTTGACATGACCAACGGGCATAAGGGGCGCAGCCCGCTCCCTTCCCCTGCAGCCAGACCAGGCCGAAATTGCCTTGCGAAGCGCGCATGTCTCGGTCACGGCCATCCAGCACCAGCACGTCCTGCCCGCGCGCGGCCAGACCCAAGGCCACGCACAGCCCCACGATGCCGCCGCCGATGATTGCTGTGCCTGCGTCTGCCGACATGATCCGATCTCCCCGCATCGTTAGATGCCAGATGCAGATACCATGTGTAAAATCTGAAATATTATGCTATTCATGCGTAAATGCTATGGAACATGTATGAAGCTGACGCATCGCCAGATCGAAGCCTTCCGCGCCATCGTTGAAAGTGGCTCGGTTACGGCGGCCGCCGACCTGCTGTTCCTAACCCAGCCTTCGGTCAGCCGCCTTCTCGCCGATCTCGAGGCGGAACTGGGTTTCGCGCTGTTCGCCCGGACCGGCCGCAGCCTGGTGCCCACCCCCGAAGCCAACGCGCTCTATGAGGAAGTGCGGCGGTCCTTTGTCGGGCTTGGCGAAATCTCGCGTGTGGCCGACGACATTCGCCAATACCGCAGCGGCAGCTTGAAGATTGCGGCCATGCCGGCATTGGGTTTGCAGTTCCTGCCTGCGGCCATCGCAGGTTTCGTCAGCGACAAACCAGGTATCACGGTGTCATTGCGGGTGCGCAGTTCGCATGCCGTGATCCAGCATCTGAGTTCGCAGCAGTTCGACATGGGGTTCAGCGCGCTGGAGATCGATCTGCCGCAGGTCCGGCGCGAGCCTTTGGGAACCATGCCAATGCTGGCGGTGCTGCCGCCCGGCCACGTCTTGTGCGACAAGCCGGTCCTTGAACCCGAGGATTTTCATCGGCAGCCGTTCATCGCCTTGGGAAGCGAGATCAGCACGCGATCGGACACCGATCAGTTCTTTTCCGCGCGCAAGGTCCAACCCCGCGTCGTGGCCGAAGCGCAACTCTCCTTTGCAATCTGCGCGATGGTGGCTGCCGGGACGGGCGTCTCGATCATCGAACCGATCACTGCGCTGCATTGCGCCGAACTTGGAATGATTCGCATCCGTCCGATCCTGCCGGAGCAGCCTTTCACTTACGACATCCTGACACCAGCCCTCGGGCCATCGTCACGGCTGGTCCACGATCTTGCCGACCGCGTCCGAGAACGGTTCGAGGAGTTGAAAAACAGCGGCGTGGCGCTGAACAATGTGACGACTGGATAATCCACGTGTCCGTACGCAAGGCGCGGCATCACCGTTTTCATGTCTATCCCATTCGCTCCGAGACGAATGATCCCGGTGAGGGTGGAAACACAATCGTCCTCTGCCCGTTCAGGAACACGCGATGGGTGGCGTGGGCGTGGACGGCGCGTGCCAGCACCATCGCCTCCACATCGCGGCCCAGGGACACGAAGTCACCCATACTTTGCGCATGAGTCACCCGCACCACGTCCTGTTCGATGATCGGACCTTCATCCAGATCCTCGGTGACGTAATGCGCCGTGGCTCCAATCAGCTTCACGCCTTTTTCATGCGCCTGCTGATAGGGCACGGCGCCCTTGAAGCTTGGCAGGAAGGAATGGTGAATGTTGATGATCCGCCCCGACATCTCGTGGCACATCTCGGCAGAAAGCACCTGCATGTAGCGCGCCAGCACGACAAGTTCGATACCGCAGTCACGCAGCACCTGCATCTGTCGCCGTTCCGCAGCCGCCTTGTCGTCCTTGACCGGGATGTGATGAAACGCCAAGCCCTGTTCACGCACGGTATCGCCATAAAGGTCGTGGTTCGAGATCACGCAGGCGATCTCGACAGGCAGGGCACCGATGCGGCTTCGATACAGAAGATCGTTTAGGCAATGGCCAAAGCGCGACACCATCACAGCGATGCGTGACTTGCGGGCGGCATCATGGACCTGCGCCTGCAAACACAGCGGCGCGGCTGCGGCATCAAAGGCTGCGGACAGGTTGTGGGGCCCGACCGCGGCTTCATCCCGCAGCAGCATGCGCAGGAAAAACCGGTTGCTTTCGGTATCGACAAACTGCGCGCTGTCGAGAATGTTGCACGACTGTGCTGCGGCCGCCGTGGCCAGCCCGGCGACAAGGCCTCGACCGGACGGTCCTTCGGCAGTCAGAACATATTGTGTCATGCAACACTCCCAGATAGATGACCTTGCCGCTGCTGACGTGAAATACATCAGAATGCCAGCGGCGCAGACTTGGTCGAACTGCGCAGGGGAATGTCCACCCATGCCCTTTCGCTGCGACGTTGACAGAAACGCATCTAGGTTCGCTGGATTCTCACGACAGTGGGTTGGCATATTTGCGTCATGCCCGTGCAGCTCTCACAGTACCGCATGAATCGGTTCAGCACCGCTCGCAGGATCAGTCGCCTCACCACGGCCAGATTATTGCAACGCATCACAACTGGTCCGGGTGTTCCGCGGCATAATGGCGGTGCGAGGAAACAGCGGCTAGTATGCTTTCGGATTGCAGTTGTTCAAACGTGCCTTGGAGCGGCGCGCTCGACAGTCGGCTTGCCTGCCGCAGATGAGCGGATATGTTTTGATATGGGCGTTTTGCTGATGGTGCGCCGGACGCCGCCATGATACCCGGAAAGAACGGCAGAAGCGTTTGCTCACTGCCGAACGGACAAGGGTGACGGCACCTCTCCAAGGGACTTTCGAGAGAAGGGCCGCATGACGGATCGGCAAGATGCAAATCCTATATGCCTCCGCTCTTCAGGGGTGACCATGCCAGCGTTGGTCACCGATCTTGCGCTCATAGCAGGCGCAGTTTTTGCTGCGGCGGTCCTACGCGGCATAACCGGCTTCGGCTTTGCGCTGGCCGCGGTTCCGCTGATCAGTCTTGTCACGCCGCCGGTTCAGGGCGTGGCAATTGCCATCCTATTGCAGTGCATGATCGGGATTGGCGATGTTGTCGCGGTTCGCCACCTGATCGACCGCTCGACGCTGGCATTCATGTCGGCGGGGGCGGTGATCGGAACGCCCGCAGGTCTGATGACGTTGCGGCTGCTGTCCGCCGATGCCATGCGCATCGTTATCGCCCTTGTTGTTCTTGTGGGACTGGCGGGCCTGATCGCGAAGGTTCGCCTGCCATCAGGTCCGAAACAGGCTGCCGGGGCCGGCATCCTGGCAGGCTTGTTTTCGGGACTAGCCGCAATGCCCGGCCCGCCTGCCGTGGCGTATGTGCTGGGCACAGCCACACCCGCCATCCAGGCCCGAGCGACGCTTATGGCCTTCTTCTTTGTAACGTCGCTCATCACTTTGCCCGGCCTGCTTGCGCAGGGGATCGTGGGATTGCCCACCATTCTGGCGGCGGCAGCCTCGCTGCCGCCTCTTGTCATCGGCACACACCTTGGCGGTTGGGTGTTTCGCAGGCTGAATGACGCCGGATACCAAAAAGCCGCCATCGCCACCCTGGCAGCAACGGCACTGGTGGCTGCAAGCCGGGGCGCCTGGGGTCTTCTGAACGGCTAGGCTTCGGCCTGCATTGCGGTGATGGCGACGGCATTGACGATGTCGTCGGTTGTGCATCCGCGCGAGAGGTCGTTGGCGGGCTTGGCGAGGCCCTGCAGGATAGGTCCGATGGCGGTCAGGCCGCCGAGACGCTGGGCAATCTTGTAGCCGATATTGCCCGAGGCGAGGTCGGGGAAGACGAAGATGTTGGGTCGTGCGGTCAAGGAACTGTTCGGTGCCTTCCTGGCACGGATGGCATCATCCAGGGCCGCGTCGAACTGGATTTCTCCATCGATCTCGAGATCGGGTTCGGCGGCACGGACCAGGGACAGCGCCTCGCGGATCTTCATCAAACTCGGATGATCGGCGGAACCCGCCGTGGAGAAGGACAGCATTGCTACTCGCGGAGTTTCGCCCAGAAGCCTGCGGCAACTGTCGGCCGAGGCGCGGGCGATGGCGGCAAGGCCTTCGGCGTCAGGATCGACCACCAGGCCGCAATCGGCGAAGATCATGCCGCCCTTGATCGGCGTGCCGCCGTCGCAGGCGAGCATCAGAAAGAAGCTCGACACGATCGGCGCCTCAGGCGCGCGGCCGATGATCTGCAGGGCGGCGCGCACCGTATCGGCGGTGGTCGCAACCGCGCCTGCCACCGTGCCGTCGGCCTGTCCCAGCCGGACCCGCATCGCGGCCTGGCGGATGGGGTCACGCATCTCGATCACCGCTTGTTTGGCGGTCATTCCCTTTGCCATCCGCATCCGGTGCCAGTGACCGGCCAAGTGGTCGAGATCCGGTGCCTCGGACGGGATGATCATGGCCACGCCGTCGATCTGCGGCCCGTTCATCAGGCTGACGCGGGCCAGGCCTTCGCCGGTCAGGCGCCTTGCGGCCTCTGCCACACGGGGATCGCGGCCTTCGGGCAGGATGATGTGGCGCGGGTTGGCGCGTGCCGCGGCGAGGATGCGGTCCAGCGGTTTCATGGCGGAATGCCTTTCAGCTGAGGAAGTGGAGACCGGCGACGACAAAGACGCCCAGGAAGATGGTTTCGGCGACGATCAGGCCGATGGCCACGCCGCCGACGTCGAGCATCCGCTTGAGCGAAGTCTTGATGCCCACGGCGGCGATGGCGATCAGCAGCGCCCAGCGGCTGAGAACGCCCGCCCAGTCCGCCAGGACCGCCGGGATCACGCCGACCGAGTTCAGCGCCGCCAGCACCAGAAAGCCCAGAACAAAGCCCGGCAGCAGCGGCGGGCGCTTGCCGCCCTCCTGGTCCGCTAGCCCGCGCGCGCGGATCACCAGCGAGAAGCACAGCACCACGGGGGCCAGCATCGACACGCGGATCAGCTTGACCAGCGTCGCCGTTTCGCCCGTCTCGGGGCCGATGGAAAAGCCCGCGCCGACCACCTGCGCCACGTCATGGATGGTGCCGCCCAGAAACACCCCGCTGTCGCGCGGCGTGAAGCCGAACAGGCCCGACAGCATCGGGTAAAGCACCATCGCCACCGTGGACAGCACCGTCACCGACAGCACCGTGAAGGCCAGATCGCGTTCGGAGCGTTCATGGCGCGGCAGCACCGCGGCGATCGCCATGGCGGCCGAGGCCCCGCAGATCGCCACCGAGCCGCCGGTCAGCAGCGCAAAGCGCCAGTCGCGATTCACAAAGCGGGCGGCCACCAGCCCGAACAGGATGGTCAGCACCACGCCCGCCACGACCAGAGCGATCGCCGGACCGCCCAGGCCTGCCAGCATGTCCACGCTGATGCGCGCCCCCAGAAGCGCCACCCCCAGCCGCAGCACCGTGCGCGCGGTCAGCGCCACGCCCGGCGCGGTCCGGGTGCCGTCCTCGGCCAGGAAGTTCAGCGCCAAGCCCAGCAGCAGCGCCAAGAGCATCGCCGGCGCGCCGTAATGCTCGGACAGGAACTGCGCCGTCGCCGCCACCAGGACCGACACCGCAAAGCCGGGAAAGGCGTCCGAGATCGTCTGGCGGGCAGGAAGCAGGTCGATGCTGGTCATGGCGTTTTCCTTGAGTGCAGGGGACCACCCGGCGCGGAGGGTCCGCGCCGGGTGGTCAGGTTTGCAAAGCGGTTGGGATCAGGCCGCGCCGCGCTGCGGGCGCATGTCGGCCTTGTCGATCCCGGCCACGGGAACAGGCTTCTTCATCGCGTCGCGGCGGAAGGGCTCGCCCAGTTCCTGGTTCAGCAGGACCTCGATGAAGGTGGTTTCCTTGTTCTTCATCTGGCGCTCGACCGCGTCGTGCAGGGCATGGGTCAGGTCCTCGGCGCTGCGCACCTGAACGCCATGGACGCCGCAAGCCTTGGCAATACCGGCATAGGTGGTGTCGCGGTCAAGCTCGGTCCCCACGAAGTTGTTGGCATACCACAGCGTCGTGTTGCGCTTTTCCGCACCCCACTGGTAGTTGCGGAAGATCACCATGGTGATTGCGGGCCAGTCCTCGCGGCCCACCGACACCATCTCGTTCATCGAGATGCCGAAGGCGCCATCCCCCGCAAAGCCGATCACCGGGGTGTCGGGGTTGCCGATCTTGGCGCCGAGGATCGCCGGGAAGCCATAGCCGCAGGGGCCGAACAGGCCCGGCGCCAGATACTTCCGGCCCCCCTCGAAGGTCGGGTAGGCGTTGCCAATGGCGCAGTTGTTGCCGATGTCGGAGGACACGATGGCATCCTGCGGCACTGCCTGCATGATTGCGCGCCAGGCTTGGCGCGGGCTCATCAGGTCGCTGTCGCGCTTGCGCGCTTCCTCGTTCCATTCGGTGCCGGGATCGTCCTGTTCGTGATCAAGGCTGGACAGCTCCTGCGCCCAACGCGACTTGGTCTGCGCGACCAGATCCTTGCGCTCCTTGCGCCCGGCGTCGCCGGCGGTATCGGACAGCTGCGCCAGGATGCCGCGCGCCACCTTGCCCGCATCGCCCTGGATGCCCACCGTGACCTTCTTGGTCAGGCCGATCCGGTCGGCGTTGATGTCGACCTGGATGATCTTGGCGTCCTTCGGCCAGTAGTCGATGCCGTAGCCCGGAAGCGTCGAGAACGGGTTCAAGCGCGTGCCCAGTGCCAGAACGACATCGGCCTTGGCGATCAGCTCCATCGCCGCCTTTGAGCCGTTATAGCCCAGCGGGCCGACCGCCAGCGGGTGCGACCCGGGGAAGCTGTCGTTGTGCTGGTAGTTCGAGGCCACCGGCGCATCCAGACGCTCGGCCAGCTTGATGAGGTCCGGGATCGCGCCTCCCAGCACCACACCCGCCCCCGACAGGATCACCGGGAACTTGGCCTCGGACAGCAGCTTCGCCGCTTCCTTCACGGCTTCCTCGCCGCCTGCCGGACGCTCGAAGGCCACCACCTGCGGCAGCTCGACATCGATCACCTGGGTCCACATGTCGCGCGGGATGTTCATCTGCGCGGGCGCCGAGTTGCGCCAGGCCTGCATGATGACGCGGTTCAGGACCTCGGGAATGCGGGACGGGTCGCGCACCTCCTCCTGGTAGCACACGCAGTCGGCAAAGAGCCGCATCTGCTCCATCTCCTGGAAGCCGCCCTGCCCGATCGTCTTGTTGGCGGCCTGCGGCGTGACCAGCAGCAGCGGCGTGTGGTTCCAGTAGGCGGTCTTGACCGGCGTCACAAACCCGGTCACGCCCGGCCCGTTCTGCGCGATCATCATCGACATCTTGCCGGTCGAGCGCGTGAACCCATCCGCCATCAAACCCGCATTCGTCTCGTGCGCAGTGTCCCAGAAGGTGATCCCCGCCTTGGGAAACAGATCCGACACAGGCATCATCGCCGAGCCGATGATCCCGAACGCATGCTCGATCCCGTGCATCTGCAGGACTTTGACAAAGGCTTCTTCGGTGGTCATTTTCATGGCGGTGGCTCCTTATGTCCGCTCGTCGCGATAGTGGTAAAGGTGATAGAGACCCCATTGGCCCAACCGCCGGAACGGCGTCTTCCAGCCTTCATGGGGAAGTTCGGTGTTGAAGATCGGCAGGTCGGGGACGGTTTCGCCGACCACCAGTTGCGCCAGGCGCCGGCCGGCCATGGCCGAATACATGACGCCGTTGCCGCCGTAGCCTAGCGAATAGAACAGCCCCGGCGTATCCGGCAGCCCGGTGATGCGCGGCATCATGTCGTGGCTCACATCGACCCAGCCCCACCAGCTGTAGTCCAACTCGATCCCGCGCAGGGCCGGGAACTTGCGGGCCATGCCTTCGCGCAACCCATTCAGGTGGGCTGGATTTGCCGCGTCGCGCCCGGTGATCGCCGCGCGCGATCCGATCTGCAACCGATTGTCTGGGAGCAGGCGGTAATAATGACGCAGCGTGCGGGTATCCGTCAGCGGCGACATGGTCCGGATGCCTACGGCTTCCAATTCCGATGGAGTCAGGACACGCGTGACGATGCTGTTCGACATGATGGGCATCAGGCGGTCGCGAAGGCGGCCGTGCAGGCTGCGGGTGGCATAGGCGGCGGTGGCCACGGCAACCCGCCGGGCGCGCACGATGCCACCCGGCGTGCGCAGGTGATGAACGCCGTTCTTCAGCTCCCATCCCTGCACGGGACTGTCGGGATGCACGGTGGCCCCGAGTTCGCGGGCCACGCGCAGATAGCCGAAGGCCAGCTTTGCGGCGTGGATGCTGACGCCGTCGGCTTCCCACATCGCACCATGCGCTTCCTGGTCGCGCACCGCGTTGGCGAACAGCTCGTTCCGCGACAGCATCCGGGCATCATAGCCGAAGGTGTCGCGCAACAGATTCGCCTCGGCCTCCAGGGTCGGCATGACGCTGGCCTTGTGGGCGATGTAGTAGTGGCCGCCATCCTGCGGATCGCACTGGATGTCGTGGTCGCGCAGCAAGCCGCGGAACAGGGCGAATGCCTCGACCATCTCGTTGTGCATGCCGCGCGCGACATCCAAGCCCCAGCGGTCGATCCACTGGCTGCGCTTGAGCCGCCCGGCGCTGATCTGCGCCTGCCCGCCATTCCGGGTGGAACAACCGTAGGCGACGCCATTCGCCTCCAGCACGGTGGCCTTGATGCCGTGTTCCTTGGCCAAGTGGATGGCCGTGGACAGCCCCGTATAGCCCGAGCCGATCACAGCGACATCCACGTCCATGTCGCGCGTCACCGGGCCGTCGCCATCGGGCGCGGGACCGGCCGTGCCGATCCAGTAGGTCGGGGCGTAATCGCTGCCCGGACCCAGGGCGCGCGCCGTCATGGGGTCGTAATGGGGGTCGAACGGCACCGACCCGCGTTTGTCGATGGGCTGCATGGCGGTCACTTGGCGGCGCTGTTGGGACGCTGTTTGCGGATCGCCTGTTTTTCCACGATCTTGCCGTCCTTGATGCGGAATAGGTCGGCGCCCTGCACCTCGGTCCGGGTTCCGTCCGGATTGGTGGCGCGGAAGGTCCACTGACTAACGCCGCGGCTGCCGTCGGCGGACATGAAGTGTTCGTGGTCGGCCCACTGGACGTCCGGCATGGCGGTCCAGACGCCTTCGAAAGCCTTGGCGATGGCGTCACGGCCTTCGATCCTGTTGCCGTATTCGTTGTCGCCTGCGACCGTGTAGAACACGCAGTCGTCGCCGAAGTGGGTCATGACACCGTCGATGTCGTGGCGGTTGAAGGCGTCGAAAGTGTCCTTCAGGTCGGCGGCAGTCAGGGTGCGGGTCATGGAAGAACTCCTTGGTCAGTAGCCCAGCATGGCGGGAAGCCACAGGACGATTTGCGGGAAAAGGGCGATAACGAAGATCGCGACAGTCGAGGCGACGGCGAAGGGAAGGGCGGTCACGCTGATCCGTTCGATGCTTTCGCCCGAGATGCCCGAGGCGATGAACAGGTTCTCGCCCAAGGGTGGGGTCTGGAAGCCCACGGACAGCGTGCAGATCATCACGATGCCGAAGTGGATCGGGTCGATGCCGACCATGTAGGCCACAGGCAGCATCACCGGGACAAGGATCATGATCGCGGCCAACGTTTCCATGAACATGCCGATGATCAGCAGCATGCCGATGATCAGCGCCCAGATGGCATAGGGATTGGTGGTCAGGCCCAGGATGCCGCCCGCGATGATGCCGGGGACGTTGTTTTCCACCAAGATGCGGCCGAAGATCGTCGCGGCGAACAGCACCAGAAGCACCCGCCCGGCCAGCCAGGTCGTCGCCTCCAGCGCCTTGCACACTTCGGCCACATCTATCTCGCGATAGATGAAGATGCCGACGAACAGGGTATAGAAGATGGCGACGATGGCGGCCTCGGTGGGCGTAAACAGGCCCGAATAGATGCCGCCCAGGATCACGATCGGGGCCATCAGCGCCCAGAAGCCCTGGTAGCAGGCGCAGGCGACCTTGCGCAGCGACAGCGGTTCGGACGATCCGTGATAGCCCCGGCCCTTGCAGCGGATCCAGTTCATCAGCAGCAGGCCGCCCGCCATGACCGCGCCGGGCAGGAAGCCCGCGATGAACATCTTGGAGATGGACACCGACTGGAATTGGCCGTGCGCCTCGACCGCGGCGGGATCGGGAGCGATCCCCATGGCCGAGATGCCGAAGATGATCATCGGGATCGAGGGCGGAATGACGATGCCCAAGCCCCCCGCCGCCGCCGTGGCAGAGGCGGCATATTCACGGCTGTAGCCGTTGCGGATCATGCCGGGGATCATCAGCATTCCCACGGCCGCCGTGGTCGCAGGCCCCGAACCCGAGATCGCGCCGAAGAACAGACAGGCGACGATGGTGGCGGCCGACAGGCCGCCGGTGAAGGGACCGGCCAAGCTTTCGGCGACATTGATCAGGCGCCGCGACAGCCCGGCGGCCTCCATCAGCGCCCCTGCCAGGATAAAGGATGGCAGAGCCATGAGCGGGAATGAACCGACCGAGGACCAGGCCATCTGCACCATCTTGATCGGGTTATCGCCCAGATACAGCATCGCGGCCAGGGCTGCGACACCAAGCGCCACGGTGATTGGCGCACCCAGCACCATCAGCAGGGCAAAGGTGCCGAACAGGACTTCTACGACATAGTCGTTCATTTCGCGTGCTCCCGCTGAAACGCGCGCTGCTCGTCCTCGGCCAGTTCCAGCGCCTGCTCGACCTCGACCTTGTCGGGATCGCGCGGGTCGACGCCCTTGACCAGCTTGAGGTAGTTCACCTGAAGGATGCGGATCGTCATCAGCGCGAAGGCTATGGGCAGCGCCATGTAGACCCAGCGCATTTCCCAACCCAGGGTCTGGGCTTTCACGAAGGGCTTGAGGCGGGAGATGAACTGGATCGCCTGCCAGATGAAGACGACGTTGAAGGCGATCCAGAAAAGGTCGCCGATGGCCTCCAGGATGCGCGCCGCCTTGCGCGGCATCATGTTCAGGTGGAACGTCACCCGGTTGTGCGCCGCCATCCGCGCGGCATAGGAAGCGCCGAAATAGGCGAACCAGACGAACAGGATGACCGACAGTTCCTCAATCCAGGTGATCGAGAAGCCAAACACCTGGCGGGCGACGATCTGAACGAACAGCAATGTGACGAAGACCGCCAGAAGCGTTCGGCAGATGTAGCTTTCAAGGTGATCGAGATGCTTCCAGAATGCAGACATGCATGGCCTCCGGCAAGGGGCGGGTCAGGACGGCATGAAGGTGAAAGCGGCGGGCAGTCCCGCCGCGCGCGGTGTCCGTTACTGAACCGGGTCGCGGCCCAACGAGGCGAGAACACCGTTCAGAACCTCGACCCCACCGATCTGGTCATAGAACTTGGGCCAGACATTCGTAGTCGCCAGGTCGATGAATTCCTTCTCGTCATCGGCCGGTTTGGTGATCTCCATGCCGCGGCCAACCAGTTCCTCGCGGATCTTGCTTTCCTGCTCACGCAGGAAGGCGGCAGATGCCTGCGTGGCGGCTTCTCCGGCAGCCAGAACATGCTGCTGCTCGTCCTCGGACAGGCTTTCGAACAGCGCCTCGCTGACGATCAGCGGCTCGATCGAGAAGATGTAGCGCAGGTCGGTAATGTACTTCTGGACCTCGTAGAACTTCATCGCGTTCACGGTCATGTAGGGGTTGTCCTGACCGTCCACGACCTTCTGCTGAAGGGCCGCAAAGGTTTCACCCCAAGCCATCGGCGTCGGATTGATGCCCCAGCTCTTGTAGGTCTCGATCATGATCTCGTTCTTGGGAACGCGCACAACCAGACCCTGCAGGTCGGCCACCGTCGATACCGGCTTTTTCGAGTTGGTCAGCACCCGGAAACCGGAATAGCCCCAGCCGATGATGCGCACGCCCGCATCCTCGATGGTCTGCTCGACCATCTGCTGGCCGATCTCGCCCTGCGTGACCTTTTCGGCGTCGTCCTGGCTGAGGATGACATAGGGCAGCGTCAGCGTACCGACCGAGGGCGAGAACGGCGTGATGTTGTTGATCGCCAGGATCGAGAAATCCAGCGTTCCGGTGGCAGCGGCAGTGACGGTGTCCTGTTCGTCGCCAAGCTGGCCATTCACGAACAGCTTGCCGGTCATCGCGCCGCCGCTTTCCTTTTCCAGAGCCTCGACAAACGCCTTGCCAAGTGCTTCCTGCGTGCCGCCTGCACCGTCGCCCACGGCAATGCGATATTCCGTGGCAAACGCTGGAAAGCTGGTCATCAGGCAGATCGCGGTTCCGGCCAGCAGCTTGATTGTCGTCTTCATCGGGCTCCCCTCCCATTCAGCGACCTAATTTGGCAGGTCGCTCCTCGGTGGATAATATTGCCGCAGAGAAGGCTTAGTGATATGTCCAGTTTACGGCGAATATAGGTCCAGATGCCCGGCGTCCTTCCAATCGATGCGATCTTTCTGCGCGATGATGCATTGACACTGCAGGGCCGGCTTGCCGCCGCCATTGTTCGCGCCATTTTGGAGACGCGGGCAAGTCCCGGGGTAAGGCTCCCGTCCAGCCGCAAGCTGGCCCAGGCGATGGGCATTTCGCGCATGACGGTCACGCTTGTCTATCAGGATCTCGTCAGCCAAGGCTATTTGGAAGCCCTGCCCCGGTCCGGAATCGCCATCGCCGCGACGGTGCCGCATCGACGTGTGAATGTCGCCGCCACCGCAGGCGTTCGCACGTTGGACTGGAACGAGTGGCTGTCGGACCAAGCGCTGCCACGGCGCGTTATCCGCAAGCCCAGCAACTGGCGGGAATTCAGATATCCGTTCATTTTTGGTCAGGCAGACCCGACCCTGTTCGATCACAACGCATGGCGCGACTGCGCCCGTCGCGCTTTGGGAACGCGCGACTTTTCCGAGCTGGCTGCCGACAGATACGGTGCGGACGATCCGCTGTTGATCGATTACATCTGCTCGAACACGTTGCCGCGGCGCGGATTTCACGCACAACCCGATGAAGTTCTGGTCACCCTTGGCGCACAGAACGCACTGTTTCTTGCAACCGAACTGCTTGCGCGCGTTGATCGGCTGGCGGTCACAGAGGAACCGGGTTATCCCGATTTCGCCGAGACCTTGCGACGAGCGCGCAGCCCCACCACCTTTTTGCCCGTGGATTCGATCGGGCTGGATCCGGCAATGCTGCCGGCCAATACCCGGCTGATCATCATAACGCCCAGCCATCACATCCCCACGGGAGCGACGATGCCGCTGTCCCGTCGGAGAGAGCTGCTTCTCCGCGCGAACGAGACGGATGCCTTGATCATCGAGGATGATTACGATTTCGAGATGTCCTATCTGGCACCGCCCGCACCCGCGCTGAAGTCATTGGACGGATCCGGCAGGGTTATCTATATCGGCAGCTTTTCAAAGTCACTGTTTCCAGGATTGCGTATCGGATACATGGTCGCCCCTGCCCCATTTATCGCGCGGGCCCGGGCCCTGCGAGCGATCATGCTGCGCCATCCGCCCAGTCACCTGCAACGGATCACGGCCTATTTCTTGGCTTTAGGGCATTATGATGCGCACATCGTCCGCTTGCGCCAGACACTCAAGGAACGGCGGCGGGTTCTCGAAGAAGCGATTGCCATGACCTCGTTGCAGATCGAGGGTGCGGCGACACAGGGCGGTTCCAGCATGTGGCTGAGTGCGCGGGGGACCGACAGCGCTGATCTGGCTGCCAGGTTGCAGGAGAAAAGTGTTCTGATCGAACCAGGCGCAGTGTTCTTTGAAGAGCCGCCGTCGCCCTGCCCTGTGTTTAGACTTGGCTACGCTTCCATCGCAGCAGACCTGATCCCGGAAGGAGTGACCAGAATCGACAGGATGGCGCGGAAGATGGCGCAGGCAGACTGATGATCGAGCGGCACAGTCGGTGCCGGGCGCATGGCCCGGCACCTTCGGCTCTACCGCTCGGATGAGAAATTGGTCTTCAGATAGGTCAGGATGACCTTCTTGGTTTCCTCATCGGGTTCGGCCATGCCCTGCTTTTCGACCATCCAGGTCCAAAGCTCATCCCAGCGGTGATCGGTCACGCGCTGCTGCTTGATGATCTCGGTCGAATGGCAGGCGACACATTGGTAAAAGGTGTCCTCGGCGCCCGGACCATCCGGCAGGCCACCTAACTCCACGTTACCTTCGCCGCCCGTCCCTTCCTCGGGGCGCGCCATCAAGGCCGTCATCGGGTCCAGCGGATCGGCGCCGGCGGGCCTCCCCGCAAGGGCCGTCATCGGATCGGGTTCCGGCGCGGCCAGGGCCAGCCCGGCGCCAAGCGCCAGGACCGCAACAGCACCCGTCCCCATGGCAAATAGATGTTTCATCTCTGCACCCCTTAAGTCAGGCCGTTGCCACAAGCGCGATGCGGTGCTGGATGTTGTTGGCATACCCGCGCGGGTTCCATACCGGCGAGAGGGGCGGCTGACTGATACCGTCGCCGTCGGTGGCACGCGCCCAGACCTCGTAGTAGCCGTGCTGCGGCAGGGTCACGTTCGCGCGCCAGCGTTGCCAGGCAAAGCGGTTGGCGGCAGGTTCCAGCGTGGCTTCCTGCCAGGTCTGACCGAAATCGACCGAGACATGCATGGTTGCGACATTTCCCTTGCCACACCAGGCATGGCCGCGCACCTCGACCTGTTCGCGGGCCTTCACCTCCGTTCCGGTTTCGGGGAAAGTGACAATGGACTTGATCGGCATGTTTGTCAGCACCACCATGTCGCTTTCGGGAACCTCGGTTCCTGGCGCTACGGGATAGGCTGGCAAGCGGTACGAATCGCCAGTCATCTTGGCGCCGTCATGTTCCTTGTCGCGGATCCAGATCCGGTTGAGATATTTCTGAGAGGCCGAGGCCGGATAGCCCGGCACGATCACCCGGAGCGGAAATCCGTGCAAGGCGGACAGCGGCTCTCCGTTCATGGCCCAGGCGATGATCGTATCGCCCTCCATCACCTTCGCGATGGGCGCCCCGCGCGAGATGACTTCCTTTTCCTCGTCTCCGCTCAGGTGAACATCGTTGCTGTAATGGCCGGTATAGACCGCCGTCTTCTTCAGGCCCGCTTCCTTCAGCACGTCGGACAGACGCACACCGGTCCATTCGGGGCAACCAACTGCGCCGACCGTCCATTGGTTGCCCGAGGTTCCGGGTTGGAAGAAGGCGCGGCCGTTGCCGCCGCATTCGATGACCAGACGGCTGGTGACGTTTTCAAAACGCGATTTCAGATCATCAATCGTCAGTTCCAGCGGGTTTTCGACCTCTCCGTCGATGGTCAATGTCCAGTTTTCGGCGTTCTGGTCCAGGGCGGTCTGTGGCACCAGCCCGTTCATGCGAACGAACAGATGTTCGTAGGGGGTGATGTCGTCGTCCAGCAGATGGGCCGGCACTTCCGCATTCAGCGGACGGTCCCCCAAGACAACAAGTCCCTTCTTGCCGGACATCAGATCCATCCCTGTGTCCTGAGCCAAGGCTACTGGAATGATGCCGGCTGGCAGGTTTCGTTCGAACGGAACGGCCATTCCTAGCAGCGCACCCAATGCCGTCAGCCCGGTTGTTTTCATGAATGCACGGCGCGAACTCGAATATTGGTCGCCTCTGCTCTGAGGGTCGGTGGGGTTGGGATCGACGAGCATGATTTCTCCTTGCAGAAGATGGGAATTGCGCCGACAGGGTGTGGCATCAAGACTGCCCTCGGCCTCGGCGCGAAGCTATCGTAAGGAACAACTGGCTCCCGGCGCAGACCTCGGCAGCGGCCGTCTTGGCAGAAAATTCGGCGCGGCCCCTAAGGGCGAAGTTGCTCCGAAGCAAATTCCGCCTGCCACCGCAATGACTGGCGTTGCGGCCGAAGCCGCAGGGTGGACCAGATGGAACGCATCGTCAGGTCTCACGAATGTCTTGCCATGGCGATTGTTCCTCTGTTGCCTGTCGGCACCCGCGACTGGAAGGATTGCATTGCTGCTTGGAGCTTTCTCCTTCCCACCACAGCTTCCGCCCGCAGGGTCACAGCCGAAGAGAGTTTTTATTATATCCAGTTTCCAAAAATTGTAGGTCCAGTTTGGTTTTCGGGACCTTGGCAGATTTCTGATCCCGAATTTGATGGAGCGATCTGGTGCGGATATGGAAACAAGCGCTACGGGCAAGGCTTGGAACCATGCCGTCGCTTGCAGGTGGCTGAATCACTCGGTCCTCTACAAAGGGGCTAATCACTGGTTGACCGACAATTCAACAAGCCGAGGATCAGTGCGGCTTGTCCGCTGGCCGAAGTGGTCAGGTGCCCGCACGGTTTACATGTCATACGCGGTCACGTCGCCCAGCCTCAGTTCGGGAGTGACCAACTATGAGATCAATGAGGCTTTCCACATCCGCAGGGGAATTCTGTCCTATGGGCCCTCGAAGCTGAAGATCGCCAGGCTCCGTTCGCGTTCGTTGACGGCCAGCTTGCGGTTGATGGGCGCATGGGCGCGCGCCGGACAGTTCTGCCGCTCGCACAGATAGCAGTTCAGGCCGATATCGACGGGCTTTGTGCGTCCGAGGTCGATCCCGTCGGCATAGATCAGGCGCGGCGCATAGGCGATGTCGCAGCCAAGCCCGATCGCCAGGCGCTGCGACGGCGCGCCATAGCTGCCGCCCGCGCGAGTGACCGTGCGCGCGATCGAGAAGTAGTTGGCGCTCTCAGGCATGCGGATCACCTGCGTCTGGACCTGGTTGGGCGTCTCGAAGGCCGAATGGATGTTCCACAGGGGGCAACTGCCGCCGAAGCGCGAAAAGGGAAAGCGCCCGGCGCTGAAGCGCTTCGACATGTTGCCGGCCCGGTCCACCCGCACGAAGAAGAACGGGATGCCGCGCGCCTGCGGGCGCTGCAGCGTGGACATGCGGTGGGCCGTCTGTTCGAAGCTGGTGCCGAAGCGGTGGCTCAGCAGCTCGACGTCATAGCGGGTGCTTTCGCAGTCGGTCAGGAAGCGGCCGTAGGGCATCAGCAGCGCGGCGGCGAAGTAATTGGCAAGGCTGACCCGCAGCAGGCCGATCGCGGCAGGATCGACAAGGCCCGCCTCGACGACCAGGGTCGAGATGACATCGTCGGCCTCCAGCTTCTCGGAGAGTGTCAGGTCTTCTGTGTATGACTGATCGGGTTCATGCTTCACCGAAAGGAAGCATGCATGACGATCTCCAAGGAACTTCTGGATGAACTGCTGAAGGGTGTTGAGCGCCCTGAGGATCTGCTCGGCGATGCCGGGCTGATGAAGGAGCTGAAGATCCGCCTGATGGAGCGGATGCTTGGGGCCGAGCTGACCGCGCATCTGGGCTATGAGGAAGGCAAGGAAGCGCCGCCCGGCCAGGCGAACCGGCGCAACGGCTCATCGACGAAGGTGCTGAAGGGCCAGGACGGCGAACTGCCGGTAGCCGTGCCCCGTGACCGCGACAGCAGCTTCGAGCCGGAGCTGGTGAAGAAGGGCCAGACCCGCATTGATGGCATGGATGACAAGATCATCGGGCTCTATGCCGCCGGGCTGACGGTGCGCGACATCCAGGCGCATCTGCTCGATCTTTACGGCCTGAAGGTCTCCCCCGACCTGATCAGCCGCGTCACTGACGAGGTTCGGGAATGGCAAGGCCGGGCACTGGTATTAAGACTCCTGCCTGAAAACAGTGCGTGATGGTAGCTGGTCATCGTACAGGAACTCTGTTGGAAGCCCCTTCTGGCCTTGCCTGAAGGGGCTTCTGCCATCTACCTCGATCGGCTTACGGGACCTTGGCGCTTTCTTGCGTAGGCATATAAAGATCGCCGCCGTCGCGGTACCTTTCGGCCATCGCATTCATGCCCACCTGTGCCCGCGCTTCGTCGCGGATGTCGTGGCTGATCCTCATCGAGCAGAACCTGGGCCCGCACATCGAACAGAAATGCGCCAGCTTGTGGGCCTCCTTCGGTAGGGTCTGATCATGGAACGCGCGGGCTGTGTCCGGATCCAGCGACAGATTGAACTGGTCCTCCCACCGGAACTCGAAACGGGCGCGCGACAGTGCATCGTCGCGCAGCTTCGCGGCCGGGTGGCCCTTTGCCAGATCGGCGGCGTGAGCGGCGATCTTGTAGGTGATGACGCCGGTCTTGACGTCGTCCCGGTCGGGCAGGCCCAGATGTTCCTTGGGCGTGACATAGCAAAGCATGGCCGTGCCGAACCAGCCGATCATGGCGGCGCCGATGCCCGACGTGATGTGGTCATAGCCCGGCGCGATGTCGGTGGTCAGAGGCCCAAGCGTGTAGAAGGGCGCCTCGCCGCAGATCGCCAGCTGCTTGTCCATGTTCTCCTTGATCTTGTGCATCGGCACATGCCCGGGTCCTTCGATCATGACTTGGCAGTCGTGCTGCCACGCGATCCGGGTCAGCTCGCCCAGGGTCTCCAGTTCGGCGAACTGCGCTGCGTCATTGGCGTCCGCGATGGAACCGGGGCGCAGCCCGTCGCCCAGGCTGAAGGTCACGTCATAAGCGCGGGCAATTGCGCAGATCTCCTCGAAATGCTCGTAAAGGAAGCTTTCGCGGTGGTGGTGCAGGCACCACTTGGCCATGATTGATCCGCCCCGGCTGACGATGCCGGTGACGCGATCCACGGTCAGCGGAATGTGCCGCAGCCGCACCCCCGCATGGATGGTGAAATAGTCCACTCCCTGCTCGGCCTGCTCGATCAGCGTGTCGCGGAAGATCTCCCATGTCAGGTCCTCGGCGATGCCGCCAACCTTCTCCAAGGCCTGGTAGATCGGCACCGTGCCGATGGGCACGGGCGCGTTGCGGATGATCCACTCGCGAATGTTGTGGATGTTGCGACCCGTTGACAGGTCCATCACCGTATCCGCGCCCCAGCGGATCGCCCAGACCATCTTGTCGACCTCTTCCGCCATCGACGAGGTGACGGCCGAGTTGCCAATGTTGGCATTGATCTTCACCAGGAAGTTCCGCCCGATCGCCGTCGGCTCCAGTTCGGGGTGGTTGATGTTGGCAGGGATGACCGCGCGGCCCCGCGCCACCTCGTCGCGCACAAATTCGGGGGTGACAAAATCGGGGATGGCCGCACCGAAGTTTTCGCCATCACGCGCCATCTTCTCTCGCATGGCTGCGCGGCCGAGGTTCTCGCGGATGGCGACGAACTCCATTTCAGGCGTGATGATGCCGGCACGGGCATAGGCGATCTGAGTCACGGCCCGCCCCTGCTTTGCGCGCAGCGGCCGGCGCCGGGCGGGGAAGGCGGGTGTCAGCCGATCCGCCGGCACGAAACCATTATCCGCCGGCTGCACATGGCGTCCCTCATAGGCCTCCGTGTCACCGCGTGCTGCGAGCCAAGCTTCGCGCAGGCGCGGCAGGCCCTGCTCTATGGAAATCTGGGTGTTCTGATCGGTATAGGGTCCGGAGCTGTCATAGACCGTCACGGGCGGCTCGCCCGCGCTCGGATGCAGCGCGATCTCGCGCATCGGCACCCGCAGGTCGGGATGGAGAACACCGGGCTTGAACACCTTGGTGGACGCGGGAAGCGGGCCGGTGGTCACGGTAGGAGTGGAAAGGTCGGTCATGTCAGGCTCCTTGCCTTGCAAGCATCGGAGACCCAGCATGCTGGAAGGGGGAAGGAATGCCGCCAACGCACAGCCGCAGGCCGGCCGCAAGAGCATCCGCACCGTCCCTACGCCAGTATGAACTGGATCAGGTTCATAGGGTCCCTGCGCTGCCTTGCGGCCCAGCAGTATCTCAGTTCCTCGGCGGAACACCCCTGGTGAGGCCCTCATCCTTGCGGACAACAAAGGTCATGTCAACGTCATTCGACAGTAGATAAGGACACTACCTCCATACAAAGAAACACTCTGTCGCCTTTAGCAGTCTCATTGCGGAACATCATCAAGACAATGCAAGTTGGGCCATTGCCGAACATGTCTAGCGCTTTAAAGCTTTTCCTGCAAAATTGACGTAATGATGCAGGTCCATCCCTAGGGTCAGTCCCTATAAACATCAGATCCAGAATAGGACGAGGGCTGCGAGGATGATGGCGTTGAGGAAGATGTCTCCGCATCTCTCGTAACGCGTAGCAATGCCGCGCCAGTCCTTCAGGCGACCGAAGGCATTCTCGATGCGGTATCGCTGCCGGTAGAGGCGCTTGTTGTATCTGGCAGGTTTCCTGCGCTTCTTCCGGGGTGAGATGCAGGGGCGGATGCCACGGTCCTCAAGGCCATCGCGCAACCAGTCGGCATCATACGCCTTGTCGCCCAAAAAACGCTTAGCCGGCGGCAGATGGCGCAAGAGCACGAGGGAGCCACGACTGTCGGCCATCTGCCCCGGCGAGAGGAAGAAGTTCAGCGGCCGGCCCTTACCATCGCTGAGCATGTGCAGCTTGGAGTTCAGGCCGCCTTTCGTGCGTCCGATCGCCCGAGGATGATCCCTTTTTTTCGCAGGCTTGCTGCGGTGCGGTGTGCTTTCAGGAATGTGCTGTCGATCATCAGCGTGTCGCCTTGGACGCCTGGCTGCGCCAGTTCCTAAAATATCCTGGCGAAGATGCCCATCCGGGCCCAGCGGGCGAAGCGGGCGAAGCGGTTATACAGGGTCTTGTAGGAGCCATAGACCGCTGGCGCCTCTTGCCATCGTAGACCGTTTCGCTTGACGTAGATGATGCCGCTCAGCACCTTGCAGTCGTCGGATCGGGCGCGCCCTCGCACCTTGGGAAAGAAGGGCCGCATGCGACGCATCTGCTCCGCGCTCAGCCAAACGTATCTTTTGCTTCTCTGGTTCATGGTCAGTGTGGATCAGCCAACGTGCTGGCATGCAAGCGAAATTTATAGGGACTGACCCTAGCGTCGCAGGGGCAATGTTTCGAAAGTGGACCGAAGAGTAGGGGCGCCTATTTCATTTATCTTAGCGCCAAAAAAAAGAGCATTGCGGCTCGGATCAGGTAAAAGCAGCCAGATTTGGCAGACTGTTCCAGAATACCTCCACAACTGGGCTGTGGCGCCCCGGCTGACGAATTTTGTACAGGTGACGAAATCCCGGAGGATCGCCCGGCTTGATAAACAACAGGCTCCCATCTGTATCTCGAATTGTGCTTTTGGGAAGAATAGTCGCACCTAGGCCTGCTCGGACGAAGGCTAAGAGCGCCGTCGTATTTCGCGCCTCAAGAGTGGAATGCAACATAAGATTCTGCACAAAAGGGCTTTGCACCAGATTGCATAGCGTATTGACAATCAGGCGCTCAAGGCCAAGCAGTTCCCAGCTGATCTCGCCTGATGCTGCTGCATCTGCAATAGCGCCATCGGAGCGACATACGATCCCCAAAGGCGTCCGCTCGATGAGCTGTCCTTCGACTGCGTCCTCGGGTGTGGCAGAAATTATTCCGATATCTGCCTCGTCATAGCGAATGCGCCTTCGGACGGCGGCGCTGTCAACATCGCTGATCTCAAGCTGAACGTCCGGTCGTTTTTGCTGAAAGCTCGCGATAATAGGCGGCAACAGACTTACTGTTGCAGATGGAACAGCAGCGATCCGCACCGATCCAGCCGCAGAAGTCGCAAAGCGTCTGATAGCCTTGACACTGCGATCAAATGCCTCATTGGCGCGACGACTTTCCTCCAAGACCAGAACACCTAGCGGAGTCAGCCGGTTCTTGCGCCCGGCCTCAAAAAGAGTGCCACCCACCTCTTCTTCCAACTGCAACAGCATCATCGATACGGCGGAAGGCGTCCGCCCTAGAACTGCTGCTGCGCGACTCAGAGATCCCTGCTGAGCTGTGACTTGGAAGACCCGAAGTGCCTCAAGCTTCATTTCAGTTTTCCTTAATTAAATTGCAGAACTTCAAGATTGCCTGAATCGCTATCGCTGTCTACTGCAGACGGAACACGAAGCGAGGCGCTATGACCCAGAACACGCAACTTTACATCGACGGCAGCTGGCAGGCTGGCAGGACCACGGTGGAAAACCGCAATCCTTCGGATGTGACGGATTTGATCGGACATTATGCGCAAGCTGACGCTGATCAACTGGATCAGGCACTGGATGCCGCCGCTCGTGCCCAGCAAATCTGGTGGGCAGCCGGTATCCAGAAGCGGCACGATGTCCTGATGGCGATCGGTGTTGAACTGATGACGCGCGCCGAGGAAATTGGGCGCATTATTGCGCGAGAAGAAGGCAAGCCCTTGGCCGAGGGCAAGGGCGAGGCCTATCGCGCCGGCCAGTTCTTCACCTACTATGCGGGGGAATGCCTGCGCAACCAGGGTGATCTGTCCGAGAGTGTGCGCTCCGGCATCGAGATCGACGTGCGGCGCGAACCTGTGGGCGTGGTGGCAATCATCAGTCCGTGGAACTTTCCGGTCGCAACGCCGGCGTGGAAGATCGCGCCCGCTCTTGCCTATGGCAACGCGGTCGTCTGGAAGCCCGCGAACATCACGCCCGCAAGTGCAGTCGCGCTGACCGAGATCATTGCACGTCAAGATATCCCTGCGGGACTGTTCAACATGGTGCTCGGGTCGGGGCGCGATGTGGGTCAGAGGCTGGTCGAGAGCGCCAAGGTCGATGCGATCAGCTTTACCGGGTCGGTCGGGGTTGGTCGCGGAATTGCAGCGTCTGCCATGTCGAACATGACCAAGGTGCAGATGGAGATGGGGTCCAAGAACCCGATGCTCATCATGGACGACTGTGATCTGGAACTGGCAGTAACACATGCGACAGGCGCCGCCTTTGGCGGAACGGGGCAGAAATGCACGGCCGCAAGCCGTCTGATCGTGCATTCCGCTGTTCACGATGCCTTCGTCGAAAAGCTGGTTGCGGCGGCCAAGGCACTCAAGGTTGGCCATGCGCTTGAGGAAGGGACGCAGCTTGGCCCCGTGGTCAGCGACACCCAGCTTGCGCAGAACCTCGACTACATCGCCAAGGGCCGGGCTGAGGGGGCGGAGCTTTTGTGCGGCGGCGACCGGCTGGAGCGCGACACCGATGGCTATTTCATGGCTCCCGCTGTCTTTGCCGGGACGCGCAACGACATGGTCATCAACCGCGAGGAGATGTTTGCCCCCATCACCTGTGTCATCAAGGCCGACAGCTATGCTGAGGCCTTGTCCATCGCCAATGACAGCCAGTTTGGCCTGACTGCCGGCATCATGACCCGGAGCCTGTCGCGCGCTAGTCATTTCCGGGCCAACATGCGGGCAGGTTGCGTCATGGTGAACCTTCCCACGGCTGGAACCGACTATCATGTTCCCTTCGGCGGCCGCGGCGCGTCCAGCTTTGGCCCGCGCGAACAAGGTCGCTACGCGGCCGAGTTTTACACCACGGTCAAGACCGCCTACGTCGCCTCCGGGGTGCCGGAATGACACCGCTGATCGACGGGCTGCAATACGCAAACTGGTCCGAAAAGATCTTCCGTCAAATGCGAGCTGGCGGCGTCGATGCGATCCACGTGACCATCACCTATCACGAGACGTTCCGCGAAACGGTGCAGGTGATCGAACGCTGGAACCGGTGGTTCGAACAGTTTTCCGACCTGATCTTCCAGGGCCGGACCGCCGCCGATGTTCAACGAGCCCGTGACACGGGTCGCACCGCGATCTTTTTCGGATCTCAGAACCCCTCCTGCATCGAGGACGACATCGGGCTTGTCGAGGTGTTGCACACCCTTGGCTTGCGCTTCATGCAGCTGACCTACAACAATCAGTCGTTGTTGGCATCCGGCTGCTACGAAACCGTCGACAGCGGGTTGACCCGCATGGGCCGCGCTGTTGTTGCCGAGATGAACCGCGTTGGCCTGGTCGTGGACATGAGCCATTCGGGCGAACGCTCGACCTTCGAGGCTATCGAACATTCCACGCGACCAATCACTATCAGCCACGCCAACCCTCACGCTTGGCATCCGGCACTTCGAAACAAGTCTGACACGCTGCTGCGCGCGCTTGGCGCCTCGGGCGGGTTTTTGGGCCTGTCGGTCTATCCCCACCATCTGAAGAACGGCAGTGCCTGTACCCTGCAGGAATGGTGCGACATGGTGGCGCGCGCCGTAGACCTTGTCGGACCCATGCAGGTGGGGATCGGAACGGATTTGTGCCAGGACCAGCCTGACAGCATCGTGGAATGGATGCGTTCGGGCCGCTGGACCAAGGCGATCGATTACGGCGAGGGCAGCGCCGATGCGCCCGGATTTCCTCCGATGCCCGGCTGGTTCAACGACAATCGCGACTTTGGAAAACTGCGGTCCGGCCTGACGGCTGCCGGGCTTGATAAACAGATCGTTGAGGGCGTCATGGGCGCCAATTGGCATCGGTTCTTCGACATCAGCTTCGGCCCCGCACAGGAGCAGCGGGATCCGGCCTACCGCGCAGCGGAATAGCGCGCGGACTTATCATATGCGTTCGGGGAGGAACGTCATGACGCACATTGCGACATCGGAGGAGCAGACCACGCTTGGCAGGGTCAACAAGCCCCTCTTTGCGCTTTCGGGAGGGTTCATCCTTCTTTTCTGCCTTTATGCCCTGGTTGACATCGACGGGCTTTCAGCCTTGGTCGATATGGGCTTTGCGGTCTCGGCGCGCTACTTTGGGCTCTACTGGCAGATTCTGCTTTTGGCGACCTTTCTCATCAGTCTTGTCCTCTGCGTTCTGCCGGGTGGCCGAACCATCATGGGGGGGCTTGCCCGTCCCGAATTCAAGACCTTCAACTGGGCATCGATGATCATGTGTACACTGCTGGCGGGCGGCGGTGTTTTCTGGGCTGCAGGCGAGCCGATTGCGCACTTCTTGGCAACACCGCCGGTTTTTGGCAATGCGCCCGCGGACATGCAGGCCCGTGCCAACATGGCCTTGGCCCAAAGCTTTCTGCATTGGGGCTTTCTTGCCTGGGCAATCCTTGGCTCGCTGACCAGCGTCATGCTGATGCATTACCATTATGACAAGGGCTTGCCGCTGGCCCCGCGTACACTGCTCTACCCGGTCTTCGGCGAGCGCGCGATCCATGGGCCGATCGGATTGATCGCGGACGCGACCTGCATTATCGCCGTGGTCGCCGGAACCGTGGGACCGATCGGGTTCCTGGGTCTTCAGATGTCCTATGGCCTCAGCGCGCTGACCGGTCTTCCCGATACGTTTGCAACGCAGGCGGTCATGATCATGGCCCTTGTGACGCTTTACACACTTTCGGCGATTTCGGGCCTGGCCAAGGGCATCCAGATCCTTTCCAGCTTCAACGTTATCCTCGCCCTGGCGCTGCTGGTGTTTCTTCTGGTCTTCGGGCCGACCTCGGACATGCTCGGCGGCTTTCTCGGCGGCATGGGAGTTTACGTCCAGAACTTTTTCCAGATGGCTATGTATCGCGGGGATGCGGGCGTCTTTGGCGATCCGGGCTGGTTGGGCTGGTGGACGGTATTCTTCTGGGGCTGGTTCATGGGTTACGGTCCGCTGATGGCGATCTTCATCGCCCGTGTCAGCCGGGGCCGCTCCATCCGCCAGATCGTGATGATGCTGTCGATCGTGGCCCCACTGATCACGAACTTCTGGTTCACCATTATTGGCGGATCGGGCGTATCATTTGAGATCGCCACCCCAGGAATAATCTCAGGTCCGTTCGAGGGCTTCAACTTGCCCGCCGCCCTTCTGGCGATCACCAATGCGATGCCTGCCGGCTTGATCCTGTCGATCCTGTTTCTGGTCCTGACCATGATCTTCGTTGCCACCACCAGTGACTCCATGAGCTACGTCATCTCGGCCTCGATGTCGGAAGGCGAGCCCTCGGTGGCGCTCAGAGCCTTCTGGGGGATCGCGATGGGGATCATGGCGCTGATCCTTATTTCGACAGGCTCCGGCGGGATCGGTAAGCTGCAAAGCTTTATCGTCGTCACCGCAGTTCCTGTGTCGATCATCCTGCTGCCATCGCTGTGGGATGCAGTGCGGATCACCTTGATGCTGGGGCGCCGGTAAACGCTCGCAAGAAACAAAGGCGGGCGTCATCGTCCGCCTCTTCGGCCTTACGGACTTTGGGAAGGGAACACGATGAACTGCATCAGCCTGGATCCGGCAATTGACACCACAGCATTCCGCCGGTCGCCTGATCAGGTCATGCGGCTGAAGCGAATGGGCTCCGCTCATCCCACGCGTTTGTCGTTCCTGCGCCAGATGCTGCGCCGGATGGAAACCGAAAGCTGGCGCTTCGACCGCCCGCTATGGGAGGTCGATGACAAGGGCGTTGGTCGTGCCGTGTATCGCGCGATCGGTCCGGTCCGCACCTACAGCCTTGTCGCGTTCTCCCATGAGTTGCCCGACGACATGCGTTCTGACCGGGTGATTGCCACCGCTTGGGACGCCACATTTGCCCTGTTTGATGGCGATCCCACCCTCGAAGACCTGCAGCGCTTGGCAGCCAATGTTCCTTTGCAGGAAGCGGGTCGGATTTCACCTCGCGAACTGACGCTTAGCCGAGCCAACCGTTCGGTCAGGCTGTTTGCGCATGTGGTTGACCGGCTGTCCCAGGGATTGCAGCCCGACCCTGCCGAAATAGCCGCGGTAGGCTATCTGATGCGCACCACGGCCGTGTATGGCGCAGGCAAGTTCGGAGCGGCTGACCGCGCCCTGATCGCACAGCGCGATGAATTGTCCAGTCCGTTTCAGGCAGAAATGCTGACAGTCTGGCTGATCCGCAGCTTTTGCGCGGACTTGGTTGACCATCTGGCCGCAGCCAGAGGCGGAGTGAAGGCCGTCCGAATGGAAGACAAGGTTCGTCGCAGCCTCGGGGTAGGCAACTCTACCGGTCTGGGAATGGCACCGTTTCTGGTGCGTCACCCTGTTCTGCTGAACAACTGGATGGAGGCGCGGGAAGAGGCCTTGGCGCGAGTCCGCGCGCAACCCATGCCTAGTGCCGAAGCGGTTCAGGGATTGCGTGACGCATTTGATGCCTTTCGCAAGAACGCCAGCCTGTGGCGGTCCGATCACCCCCTCCAAACCACCAAATTGGCCGAGTTGCGCGCCGACCTTGAAAAAGTGGCGGAAAAGCTCGCTGGCTGGCCAAGACCCGAGGCCCATCCGTGGAACGCCCTTTGGAAATGGGGGGAAGCGGAGCTGACCCTGGAAGGACAGGAGGCTCTTCTATCCATGATGCTCGAGCCCCATGGTCCCCTGATCGATGCGCTTGGCGATCGCATGTCCGCTGACGAGGGGCAAACTCAGCGCATCGATGGCTCGATGACAATCGCGGCGCTGCGGCGCGTTCTGCGCGACACTTACCAGTGGGCGTTGGATATCGACTTTTCAGATCCGGCAAACACGGCCCGGTTCTGGTATGTGTCCGAGGAAAAGCTGGAACCGCGCCTCGGGTATCGTCAAATCGAGGATGGCGCTGCCCTTGAGCAGCCACTTTGCATCGCACGTCTGATCAGGGAGTTGCACGACGCTCTGGAAAGGCATGAGGGGGATGGATCGGTAGCCGACTTTCTGATGCACCATCCAGAACACCGTTTCATCCTGCGGCGCGTGCAGATCGCCATGCACCACCCTTTTGCAGAGATCCGGGACAATCTGATCAGTGCCGAGATGCTGCCGATCGACATGATGCGTTGCAAGCTGGCCTTCTTTGGCGCCAGCCGCTTTGATCCACGGTCCGACAAGTGGGTGCGCATCAGCCTGTTCCAAGGCATGCCCTACCCTGACGATCTTGATGGAAAGAGCCTGCAATGAGGACAACCGAAGCTCATGACCCAACGGCATCGGCTACCCGATATCCAGCAGTTTCTCCCGCTCGGACTTGCTTGTCGCAGAACGAGATCGAGACCCTGTGCCTCAAGGCTGCACGTGGCGCCGGCATGGCTTGGGGCATGGCCGAAGAAGCAGCCTTTGCGGCTGCATGGCTCTCCGGAATGGGTATTGATGGTCCGTCTCTTCTGTTGCGACATCTACTGAAGCTGGATGCGACCGGCGGCATCCCTGTAATTTCCAAAGGGCAATGGACAGCAACGACCAGCGGCGCCCTGTGTCCGATCGCAGTCGGTGTTGCTTTGGATGATCGGGCAAAGCTTGATGACGGACCTTGTTCAGGGGCAGTCACCATCGCAGCGGTGCAATACCCCTGCCTGACCGTACCCTTTCTGTGGCGCATGGCCCGAGCAATTCATACGCCGCTTCGGCTGGAATGGGATTACGGCGCCGTAAGCATTGTCGACACTGGAGACCTCGATAACAACGATCTGTCGCTTCTGTTATCGATAAAGCAGTGCAGGCTCAGGATTACTCCTGTCACGGGAAAGGCATCCGACAGACCACCAGTCACATCTACTCCGGTGAAGATGCTGGCCCTGTCGGCAGCCACGCTTGGGGAGCTGAATGCTTTGGCGATGCGCACGACTGTGCCTGCCTCTGACGCCTCGCGAAGAGGTGCCGGCGCCACGACCAACGACAATGATTAACCTGAAAGGACAGACTATGGACATGACCCGGATAAACCCTGGCCCGCGCATGAGTGAAGCCGTCATCGTTGGTGATATCGTTTTCCTTGCCGGACAGGTGCCCAACGATCTGACTGCAGACATCACCGTGCAAACCCGGCAGGTCCTGGCAAATATCGATACGGTGATGGCGGGCATCGGCGGCTCCAAGGCTGACATTGCTTCGGTCCAGGTCTGGTTGTCCGATATGGCAGACTTCGCGGGAATGAACGCTGTTTGGGACGAATGGGTGGATCGGGCCAATCCGCCTGCCCGCGCGACCGGCGGTGTACCCCTCGCTCGCAAAGGAATGCGGGTCGAGATGATCGTGGTGGCACGGAGACCGCAAAACGGGTGAAGCATTTGTCAGCATCATGCTACCTTTCCGTCTTGCTGATCTAGTTTTGCTCAGAAGCGCTCAACTACGATCTCGCTCTCATCAGCCATGGCGGCGTAGCACGTGAAGTCAGTCTTCAAGCTATCAGGCGCGCTCACGACCATCGTGTCGAAATCTTGAGCGTGTCCTGAAAGCAGGCGCACACCCATCCTTGGGAAGAAGCCTTTGGTTGAAACGTCATTCAAAAGATCGTTCATAAATACCCCGAACAAAGCTGTACGGTTTCATGGCATGCTGCCTTTCAGCTGAGGAAGTGGAGACCGGCGACGACAAAGACGCCCAGGAAGATGGTTTCGGCGACGATCAGGCCGATGGCTGCGCCGCCGACGTCGAGCATCCGCTTGAGCGAAGTCTTGATGCCCACGGCGGCGATGGCGATCAGCAGCGCCCAGCGGCTGAGAACGCC
>NZ_JAFNAW010000130.1 GCF_017356265.1 Paracoccus fontiphilus
AAAGGGAAAGGGTGGACGACTTTTACGCCGCCCGCAGCAGCTCCATGCCGCCGCTTCCGTGGCCTAATTTCTCACCGCCGTTCTCAATCCGACGTTCTCGGGAACCTTTCGTCTACCAGGCGGTAACTACCGCCGGACGATGAACACACTGGCAAGTTGATTGGGGAGGATTGCCATTGAACTACCCATCAGGCGGGCAGCCTGCTGTCCTCATGGGTGCCCAGACCGATGCCGAAGCTGCCCTGCGCCAAGCGCTTCTTGATGCCCTGGTCAACTATCCTTGCAACAGGCACGAGAGCGTCGAGGATCTGACCGATACCGCATGGGAATATCTGAAGGCCGCCGACCGCGCCTACCCGGCGGTGGCTGCAGTGTTGCGGGAAGCGGCCGAAAAGCTGGTGGGATGACGAACTCCCAACCGCCGCTCGACAACAGCACCCAGCAGGAGATCACGAGAAAAATCCTGCTGGACGTGATAACACTGTTGCTGGAGAGGCCAGGTGCTTTGAATGGCCATGCGGCGGCGACGTTGCTGCTGGCAGGCGTCAGGCTGTTGCCCACAGACAATGAGCAGCCGATAGCCACCCTTCCTTCGATGTCATGGGGGGCTGATGAAGAGCTGCGAACCCGCTTTCGAGAGGCGCGCCAACGGTGTTAGAAGCCGCGTCCAGCAGCCCTGTTACTCAGCCAGCAGCTCCCCTTCATTGAACAAGCCTCACCTTGCGGCCAAGTGGCGTCCAGGCGTCCAGTTCGGGCATCGACAGGTTGGCGGCCATGATCGCGGCTGCCACTGCCTTGCCGTCGGCCTTGTCCAGGGCAACATCCGATCTGAGCGGAAAGTTCGGATCGGCATCGATGCGGAGATACCGGTCGCCCAGCAGACCCTTCATCATGCGTGAGGTGACCTGGGCCTGTGCGCCGATCATCGTGCGGAAGATCCGGTTGCCCCTGAGCCAGTCCAGGACGCCCATGTCGGGATCGACAGGTTCCCCCAAGGGCGGGCAGGCATTCATGGACCCCAGGGAGAGCATGGAAACCTTTGCGGCATCCGCCCCCGACCTGAGCGCCAGCTCCAGCGCCAGAAGGTCGGGTGCATTCGCGAATATCCCGCCATCGGCATGGAGGACGCCGCCCACCGGCACGGCCGGAAACATGGTGGGTGCAGCGGTGCTGGCCATGACCGCCTCGCGGATCAGCACATCGCCATGGCTCCGTGGCTCGAAGAGAACCGCCGCGCCGTCATTGAGCCGCGTGGCGGTCACCGCAAGCGTGCGCTCGAGATCCCTGAAGCGCGCCTCGCCCGCCAGTTCGCCGATCAGAGCAGCCAGCGGCGCGGTCTCGTAGCGGGCGGCACTGAAGAGCCGGAGCAGGTTGCGCGGATTGACGATCCGGCGGCGCCGGAAGGCCTCGGCGCCGCGCTGGATGAAGCCATCGCGCAACTCGGACATCGGCACACCCGTGGCGGCCGCGGTGGCGACGATGGCGCCGGCAGAGCTGCCGCAGAAGATGTCAAACGCGTGCTTGAGCGGCCCTTGCCGGGCTTCGAGTTCCTCAAGGATGAGGACCCCGTAGAGTGCCTGGAAACCGCCACCGCTGATCGACAGGACCTTCATCGCGTCACCCTCCTTCATCTTCCAGATCTGTATGAAGACGACAAAATGGGAGGGCTTCCGGATCCATTTCGGCAAAGATTTTCGCCAAGTTTCAGTCAACTGCTCGCGTGGAGCATGCTTCACCCTGACTGGGTTGACGGTCACGGTTGTGCCAGCCCGGATACCTGTTCCACCATGCTTTCCGTGCCGCGCAGATGCAGCGCCGGAAAGGCGCGCGAGGTCTCGAACCCGCCAACCTGCAGGCCCATAATGCCGGGCACGATGCGCTTGCGGCGCACGTTCGCCTTCTGCCCGGATCCAAGGTCCTGCTTGGCTTTCGGGCAGCACTTGTGGCTTTTAGAGGGCGTTTCAAAACCACTTGCTGGCGGATTCGTCCTGTTCGAGTAGCGGTTTATGTCTGCCATGCTTGTCTCTGACGGCCTTTGGGCCGTGATCGAACCTTTGTTGCCATCCACGTCTCGGTCCGCGAAAGGTGGGCGGCCTCGGGTCTGCGACCGGGCCGCTCTGGCCGGGATCATGTTTGTCCTGCAGAGCGGCATCCCCTGGCGGATGTTGCCCGCGGAGCTGGGCTGCGGCTCGGGCGTGACCTGTTGGCGAAGGCTCAGGGACTGGCAGTTGGCCGGTGTCTTGGATCAGTTGCATCAAGTCTTGCTGCGCCAGCTGCATCGCGCCGGTCATCTCGACTGGACCCGGGCCTGCATGGACAGCGCGTCCATCGCGGCGAAAAGGGGGGCGAAGGCACCGGCCCCAATCCCACCGATCGCGGGCGCTCTGGCACGAAGCGCCACATCGTCACCGACAGGCGAGGCATTCCCCTGACGGTGCGCCTCAGCGGCGCAAACGTCCATGACAGCAGGATGCTCGATCCGCTGCTCGACGCCATTCCTCCCATTCATGGCAAGCGTGGCAGGCCGCGCCATCGGCCCGGCAAGCTGCATGCCGACAAGGGGTATGACTATCCCCGCTGTTGCAAGGCTTGCACCAAACGCGGCATCAAGCATCGCATTGCCAGGAAGGGCATTGAGAGCAGCAGTCATCTCGGAAAGCATCGCTGGGTCGTCGAGCGCACATTCGCCTGGCTCTCCAAATTCCGGCGCCTCGCCTTCACCATCTTGGCCTGCGCCATCATCTGCTTTCGAGCGCTGACAACGTGGTTTTGAAATGACCTCTTAGTTCGTTCCAGATCGCTTGGGCGAGGCCGTCGAGCATCGCCACGTAGTCGTTGTAGTCCGCCTCATGGAAGTTCTTGGGATCGGGCCTGGTCTCGGTCATGGAGATCCTCGCTGGCTGCTGACCTGAGGGTTGTCCCCAGCCTCGGTGATGTCAATGCAGCACGAACTCGCGGGCAAGCCTGCCCGCCCGTAATAGAACCACCTGTCTAATCCGAGTTGCCCGGAAATCTGCCCGACTTACCACACCCCCTGCCCTCCTCAAGATCAATCCCTAACGCGCGTCCTTCTTCCTATCCGCCATAACAACGAAATGTGCGGATTACTCAAACGGCTTCTTAGGCCGCACTGCTAGACGGAAAAGAGCTCCTTACATGGCGCAGGCGACCTGCGGGAGGATCCAGAGGACGGAAGGCTTGCAGACAGCAGCATTGTGAGGAAACGCTGCAACCTTCGCCTGCCTCGGCCTGGATAGGACCTGCTATGTAAGGTTCCTCAAACGACCGTTTCCTTGCGCGTATGGATTGTGTATGACGGGCCTACCGGCAGCTCAAACCTGGAATCATCCGTGCCCCTCATCGGCTATGCCCGCGTCTCGACCGGAGAGCAGACGCTTGACCCTCAGCGGATGGAACTGCGCGCGGCAGGGTGCGCCGTCATCCACGAGGAGCACGCCTCGGGTGCGGACCGCACCCGCCCTGCCCTGGCCCGGCTTCTGGCGACGATCCGGCCCGGCGAGACGCTGGTGGTGGTCCGCCTGGACCGGCTGGCCCGCTCGCTGAGCCATCTCTTGCAGGTGATCGAGACGCTGGAGGCCAAGGGCGCGCATTTCCGGTCCCTGGGCGATCCCATCGACACCACCACGGCGCAGGGCAAGTTCAGCCTGC
>NZ_JAFNAW010000131.1 GCF_017356265.1 Paracoccus fontiphilus
CAGCGTCAGATGTGTATAAGAGACAGGTCCGGCCCGCGCGCCGCCCCGCGCCCGTGCCGCCCGCCCCGCCCTTCCGGGAACTGCCGGTCACCGATGTCTCGCTGCTGATCCGCGATCCTTACGCGGTCTATGCCAAGCGCGTCCTGGGCCTGCGCCCGCTGCCCCCCCTGCGGCCCGAACCCGATGCGGCCCTGCGCGGCCAGACGCTGCACTCCATCGTCGAGGCGCTGGTGGCCTCGAAGCCTGCGCCCGACACGCCGCCCGCCGCCCTGAAGGCGCGGTTCCTGAGCCTGACGTCCGAGGTTCTGGCCCGCGAGGTGCCCTGGCCCACCGCCCGCGCCTTCTGGGCCGCGCGGATGGAAAAGATCGCCGACCGGATCGTCGCGGACGAGCTGGTCCGGCTGTCGCAGGGCCGCCCGGTCGTCGTGGAAAAGCGCGGCCGCGTGGCGCTGGCGGGCATGGACTTCACCCTGACCGCCCGCCCCGACCGGATCGACCTGCTTCATGACGGCCCCGTCGTGATCTATGACTACAAGTCCGGCAAGCCGCCCACCGACAAGCAGATCGCCGCCTTCGACAAGCAGCTGATCCTGGAGGCCGCGATGGCCCGGCGCGGCGGCTTTGACACCCTTGGCCCGGCCGAGGTCGCGGGCATCAGCTATATCCAGCTTGGCGGAGAGGGCGAAACCCATCCCCGCCAGTATTCGCCGCAGCTGGAGGCCGAGAACTGGGACGGCTTCGTGCGGCTGGTCGCGGCCTATCTGGCGGGGGGGATCGGGTTCACGTCGATGCGGGCGCCCGAGCAGACCAGCTATGCGGGCGACTACGACCATCTGGCGCGGTTCGGCGAATGGTCGCTGGCCGATGCCCCGCATGTCCAGAAGGTGGGCGACCATGGATGAAGCCACGCTGAACCAGATCGCCGCGGCCGACCCGGCCCGGTCCACCTGGCTGACCGCCAATGCGGGATCCGGCAAGACCCGCGTGCTGACCGACCGCGTGGCGCGCCTGCTGCTGGCCGGGACTGCGCCCGAACGCATCCTGTGCCTGACCTATACAAAGGCCGCCGCGACCGAGATGCAGAACCGCCTTCTCAAGCGGCTGGGCCAATGGGCGATGCTGCCCGAACCCGCCTTGCGCCGCGAACTGGCGGACCTGGGCGAGGGGGGCGATCCCGACCTGGCCCAGGCGAGGCGCCTGTTCGCCCGCGCCATCGAGACGCCGGGCGGGCTGAAGGTCCAGACCATCCACAGCTTCTGCGCGGCCCTTTTGCGCCGCTTCCCGCTGGAAGCGGGCGTGCCCATGGGCTTCATGGAACTGGACGACCGTTCCGCCCGCGCGCTCCGCGCCCAGATCGTCGAGGACATGGCCGCCGAGGAGGTGCCGTCGATCCGCGACCTGACGGCCCTTGTCACCGGCGACAACCTGGATGCCTTCCTGGCCGGCCTGTCCGAGGCGGATTTCCCGCGCGAGCCGGACCCCGCCCCGATCTGGCGGTCGATGGGCCTTCCCCCCGGCCTGGACGAAACCGCCCTGCTGGCCCGCGTCTTCACCGGCGGCGAGGGCGACCTGTTCGCGGCCATCCTGCCGATCCTGCGCGGCAGCGGCGCCAAGGACAGCAAGCTGGCCGAGCAGCTGTCCCAGGGGAACTGGCGCGATCCCGGCCCCGCCGACCTGCATCTGCTGTGCAAGTGCCTGCTGTTCGGGGAAAAGGCCCGCGTGCCCTTCGGCCCCAAGATCGGCGACATCCCCACCAAGGCGCTGCGGGAAGGCCGCTGCGCCCCCTTCATGGCCGATCTCGAGGATCTGATGAGCCGCGTGGCCGATGCGCGCCCGTTGTGCATGGGCCTTGCGCTGGCGCAGAAGACGCTGGCCTTGCACCGCTTCGCCCATGACTTCACCCGGCGCCTTGCCATCCAGAAGGCCACGCATGGCTGGCTGGACTTCGACGACCTGATCCGCCGCACTGCCGACCTGCTGGACGAATCCTCCATGGCGCAATGGGTCCTGTGGCGGCTGGACGGCGGCATCGACCACATCCTGGTCGATGAGGCGCAGGACACCAGCCCGGAACAATGGCGGGTGATCCGGCGGCTGACGGACGAATTCACCAGCGGCCAAGGATCGCATGACCGCCCCCGCACGCTGTTCGTGGTGGGCGATCCCAAGCAATCGATCTATTCCTTCCAAGGCGCCGACATCGCCGTCTTCGAATCCGTCCGCGACCGCTTCCGCCTGGACTTCGAGGCCGTGCGCCAGCCCATGCAGCAGCGCGGGCTGGCCCATTCCTTCCGGTCCTCGCCCGCGATCCTGTCGCTGGTCGATACCGTGTTCCAGGGCGACGCGGCCGAGGGCTTGGGCGATCCGCCCTGCCACATCGCCTTTCGCCACGCCATGCCGGGCCGCGTCGATATCTGGCCGCCTTTGCCCGAACCCGAAAAGCCCGACCACGGCGACTGGACCACGCCCGTCGATGCCCCGGCGGAAAACGCCGCCGACACCCAGCTGGCCCGCGCCGTCGCGCGCGAGGTCAAGGCCATCATCGGCACCCCCATCACCGACGCCAAGACGGGCCAGGTCCGCGCCATCGGGCCGGGCGACATCCAGATCCTCGTCCAGCGGCGGGCAGGCCTGTTCGACGACCTCATCCGCGAACTGAAGGCCGCGAACCTTCCCGTGGCCGGGGCCGACCGGCTGAAGCTGGCCGCCGAACTGGCCGTGCGCGACATCACCGCGACCCTGTCCGTCGCCTCGACCCCCGAGGACGACCTGTGCCTGGCCGCCGTTCTGAAATCGCCGCTGATCGGCCTGTCCGAGGACGACCTTTATCGCCTTGCCGTCGGCCGGGGGCGGCAAAGCCTGTGGCAGCGGCTGCGGGAATCGCACCACCGCGCGGCCTTCGAGCTGCTGTTCGACCTGCTGACCCAGGCCGACTACCTGCGCCCCTATGACCTGATCTCGCGCCTGCTGGTCCGCCACGGCGGCCGCGCCGCCCTGCTGGCCCGCCTCGGCCCCGAGGCCGAGGACGGCATCGACGAGCTTCTGTCCCAGGCCCTGGCCTATGACAGCGTGGAAACCCCGTCCCTGACGGGCTTCCTGGTCTGGCTGGGCAGCGACGACGTGCAGATCAAGCGGCAGATGCCCGGCGGCGCGAACGGGCTGATCCGGGTGATGACCGTGCATGGATCGAAGGGCTTGGAAAGCCCGGTCGTGATCCTGCCCGAAACGAAGAAGCGCAAGCCCGGCCGCGGCCAGCCGACGATCCGCCTGGCCGAGATGCCCGCCTGGCGCGGCCTGTCGGCCGACCGCCCCGAGCCGGTCGCCCTAGCCGTCGAGGATCTGGACCGGCGACAGGAGGAGGAACGCCGCCGCCTTCTTTACGTCGCGATGACGCGAGCGGAAAGCTGGCTGATCGTGGCCGCGGCGGGCGAGACGGGCGACGGGCTGGAATCCTGGCATTCCATGGTTGCCGTGGGCGCCGAGCGCTGCACGCTGGACCGCTGCGCCATCGAGATCGACGGCATCGGCACCGGGTATCGCCTGTCCTTCGGCGCCTGGCCCGAGGGGCCGGTCGCAGCCGAGGTGACGCTGGCCTCGGTCGCGCAGGCGCCGGAATGGGCAAGCCGGCGCGCGCCCCCGGCGCCGCCG
>NZ_JAFNAW010000132.1 GCF_017356265.1 Paracoccus fontiphilus
GCCCTGGTCAGGGCCTCGGCGGCGGCCAGCCGCGCGGCCTCGGCCTCGGACCAGCGGCGATACAGCAGCGCACCCTCGGCCAGCCGCAGCGCTGCGCCGATCTCGCGATAGCGCGCGGCGGTCCGTGCCTGCCGCGCAAGGCTGGCGGCCTGGGTGGACAACTGGTCCAGCGTGTCCTCGACCCGCGTCAGGTTCGCCTCGGCCCCGTTCAGCTTCAGCTCGGCCTCGTGGCGGCGCTGGTAAAGGCCGCTGATCCCCGCCGCTTCCTCCAGGATGCGGCGGCGCGAACGCGGCTTGGCGCTGATCAACTCGCTGATCTGCCCCTGCCGCACCAGCGCCGGGCTGTGCGCCCCGGTCGAGGCATCCGCGAACAGCATCTGCACGTCCCGCGCCCGCACGTCCTTGCCGTTGATCTTGTAGGCGGACCCGGCGTCCCGCGTGATCCGGCGCACGATGTCGAAGCTGTCCTCGTCGTTGAAGCCCGCGGGCGCCAGCCGGTCGCGGTTGTCCACGGTCAGCACGACCTCGGCATGGGCGCGGGCCGACCGGCGCGCGGTGCCCGCGAAGATCACGTCCTCCATCCCCTCGCCGCGCATGGCGGTGGGGCGGTTCTCGCCCATGACCCAGCGCAGCGCTTCCAGCAGGTTCGACTTGCCGCAGCCGTTCGGGCCGACCACGCCGGTCAGCCCCTCGCGGATGACCACGTCGGTCGGGTCCACGAAGCTCTTGAAGCCGTTCAGTCGCAGTCGGTCGAAGCGCACGCAGGGTTCCTTTTCGTTCCGCTGCGGATTGTCGCATCGCGGGGGTCCAAGTCAACCTTTGCGCGCTATATCTGGAGTTCCGCAAGACAGTTTACACAAGATGCACATGGCGGGTGGGCCGATTTCCGCTACCATCGGCCCATGATCATCGCCCTGTCCCTGATTCTGGCCTTCCAGCTTGTCGGAGAGATCCTGTCCCGCACATTGGACCTGCCCCTGCCCGGCCCGGTCATGGGCCTGTGCCTGCTGGTGGCAGGCTGCACCCTGCGCCCGGCCCTGGCGGATCGCCTGAGGCCCACGGCGCAGGGGCTGCTGGCGCATCTGTCGCTGTTCTTCGTGCCCGCCGGCGTGGGGGTGGTGGCGCATCTGCCGGTGCTGCGGCAGCATGGGCTGGGGCTGGCGCTGGCGATCATGGGGTCCACGGTGCTGGCCATCGCGGCGGGGGCGCTGGCGTTCCAGGCCGTGGCCCGCTGGACCGGATCGGTCGATCCCTCGGCCGTGAAGGAGGATGGGGGTGACTGATCCCGCGCTGATCTGGTCCTATCTGGCGCAAGGCCCGCTGCTGTGGCTGACGGCGACCTTGGCGGCCTATGTCATCGGCGACGCGGCTTTCCGCGCGGCGGGGCGACAAAGCTGGGCCAACCCGGTACTGATCGCGGTGATCCAGCTGGCGGTGCTGCTGGGCGCGACCGGCACCGATTACGCCACCTATTTCGAGGGCGCGCAGTTCGTCCATTTCATGCTGGGCCCCGCGACGGTCTGCCTGGCGCTGCCCCTTTACGACAACCTGCCCCGCGTCCGCCGCGCCGCCTGGCCGATGCTGGCGGGGCTGTGCGTGGGGTCGGGCGTGGCGGTGGTCTCGGCCCTGGGGATCGCGCGGGCCTTCGGGATCGGGGGCCCGGTCTTGGCCTCGCTCGCGCCCAAGTCCACGACCGCCCCCGTCGCCATCGGCATCGCCGAGCGGATCGGCGGCCAGCCGACCCTCACCGCCGCCCTTGTTCTGCTGACGGGCATCTTCGGGGCAGTGGTGGTGACGCCACTGCTGAACGCGCTGCGGGTCCGGGACTGGCGCGCGCGGGGCTTTGCCGTGGGGGTGGCGGCGCACGGGATCGGGACCGCGCGGGCGTTCCAGGTGAACCAGACGGCGGGGGCGTTCTCGGGCATCGGGATGGGGCTGAACGCGGTTCTGACGGCGGTGATCGCGCCGGTGGTGGTGGGGTGGCTTGGGGGATGAGGCGTTCGCGCAACGGGTGCGGGCGTTGCCTGGGGGAGCAGGTGTGGGGTGTAGGGCAGAATGGCCATGAGATGTTGGGTTTCAGGGGGTGCAGCGCGGGTGCACAGGTCGTACACAGGCGGTGCACCGGTTGCGCAGACAGGCTTTTAAACGGACAGTCTTATCACCCATCCCCTTCTGCATGAAACTGCTTGAGTTCGGCACAGGCGGATTCATATTCCGCAAGCGCAGCTTCATACTGCGCCTGCGCCATCCGAACGCGCTCCAATAGGAACTGCTCACGCGTCGCATTCACAGAGAGCTTCGTTTCGACAAACAGGTTACTGTCTGCGGTATAGGTGAATTTTGTGTTGCAGGCTTGATAAGCCTGCCGCCACTGATCAGGTATCCGGTCCCAAAGCGTGCGCTTGGTGCCGCGAACTTGTGCAGATGGATGCGCCGACTCGAAAACCTGCACCCCGGCAGCTTCGACAGTTCCCCGTACCTTCTTGGCATTGTTTCCGACCAGCACGATCGATCTCAGACGTGGAAGCTTCTGCAACATGTGTAACCGCCCCAAGCGCAAGAGGGGTTTTGAAGCTGATCCTGGCGCGTTGTCGGGTGCTGACATGTGTCCGACCTCATGATGCGGCCTTTCAGATGCCGCAGGGCCCGTATGGTGTTCGCGGATCAGGCTCCAAGTCAACGCCGCGTGCTCGGTGGCACTTTGTTGCAGGCTGGTTTCTCTGATCCCGTCTCACGACCGTTGCGCCAAACGTCTCCTTGCCCTCTTTACGCTCCGACGTCCTCGCGACTGATGCTCGGCTTACGCCGTCGCAGCCGGAGCTCGATAGTCCTGGCCCTTCACCATCAGGGCCCAGACAATATGTGCCATCTTGTTCGCCAGTGCCACACGCACCAGCATTTGTGGCTTGCGCGACAGCATCCCCGCCAGCCAGGTGCCCGGCCGCGCCGCGGCATGGACGTGGCGCTTGATGATGACGCTGTTGGCGCCAAGGATCAGCAGGCGCCTGAGGGATCGTTCGCCCATTCTGGTCGTCGCTCCGAGACGTTGCTTGCCGCCGGTCGAATGCTGCCGGGGCACAAGACCAAGCCAGGCGGCAAAGTCGCGTGCCTTCCGGAACGTCTCGGGTGGCGGAGCCAGAACCGCGATGGCCGTAGCGATCAGCGGGCCGATGCCGGGCACCGTCATCAAACGGCGAGCCACCTTATTCTCCTTGGCGCGATGGGCGATCTCCGCATCGAGCTTGGCGATCTCTGCCTCCAGGTGCGTGAGCGCTGTGATCAAAGCCTTCAGCGTGGGGATGGCATCGGCAGGTAGAGCGCCATCCGGATCTTCCACGATCGCGATCAGCCGCGTGGCATTGGATGCCCCTTGCGGCACGATCTGCCCGAACTCGGTCAGGTGGCCGCGCAGCGCATTGATCGCTTGCGTGCGCTGCCGGATCAGCAGCTCGCGCACGCGGAAGACCATTGCCGCGCCCTGGGTTTCTTCGCTCTTCACCGGAACAAAGCGCATGGTGGGTCGCATTGCCGCCTCGCAAATGGCCTCGGCGTCCGCCATGTCGTTCTTCTGGCGCTTCA
>NZ_JAFNAW010000133.1 GCF_017356265.1 Paracoccus fontiphilus
CCAGCGCGCCAGCCGCGCGGCGTTCAGCACCGAGGCGACAAGGACGGCCGCCGTTGTCGCCGCGGCCTCGGGCGCGAAGGTCCAGGCGGCAAGCGCCAGGGCCGAGCAGGCGATCACGCCCATGTCGAAGCGGTCATAGGGGGCGGGCATCCGTTCGGCGCCCCGCTGCTTCAGCCAGTTGCGGGTGAAGCTGGGGATGATGCGCCCGCCGATGATCAGCACCAGGGCCACATAGCCCGCGACGGCGGCACGCAGCCACAGCTGCGGATCGCCCCCTGTCAGGACGGCGGCGTGAAAGCCCAGGTTCCCCGCCATCACGGCGGCGCAGCCCCCCAGGACCTTCAGGTCGTTCCACTTGCGGCCGGCGACGATCTCGCGGCCGGCAATCGCCAGAAGGGCCGGCAGGAAGGCCGCGTCGATCAGCGCGGCCAAGGGTGCGCCGGTCAGGGCCGCGCCCGCCATGGCCAGCCGGCCCGCGGCCCAGATCGCCGCAAGCGCGATCAGGGGTTTGCCCGACACGGGCAGGCTGCCCGTCCAGTTCGGCACCGCGGTCAGCAGGAACCCGGCCAGGACCGCCGGGGCAAAGCCCCAGACCATCTCGTGCGCGTGCCACAGGGGGGCGCCGAAATCCCCGCCCAGGGGCCGCCCATGGGCCAGCGCCGCGATCCACAGCGCCATGGCCGCCACGGCCCAGATCGCGCCGCCCAGAAAGAACGGCCTGAAGCCATAGGACCACAGCGCCGCCCCGTCCTGTTTCAGGCCACGCGGAATGCGGGGGCGTTTGGAATCGGTCATGGCATCTACTCCTGTCGATTGGGGCCGGTCAGGTCAGCGATACGACGGAACGCCGCAAGCTCTTTGCGTTTGCGCAAGCTGCGGGCGCTTTGCTTTCGTCGCGTTTTGCGTCACCTAGGGACAAACCCCTTGGAAAGGCGCGAAGCGTGGCAATCGACATTTCCCTGGTGCGCAACCTGCCCCTGTTCCGGCAGATGGACCCTGCCGCCCTGTCCCGGCTGATGACGCGCGCCACCCCGCGCCGTGTCCTGTCGGGCGAAACGGTCTTCGAACAAGGCGCCGAGGCGGCGGCCTTCTACCTGCTGCTGCACGGGCGGCTGAAGGTCAGCCAGGTCACGCCCGACGGCCAGCAGGTCATCGTCCGCGTCGTCCATCCGGGCGACCTGTTCGGCTTTGCCCGCGCGCTGGCCCGGTCCGACTATCCCGGCACGGCGCGCGCGGCGGTCGAATCGATCGTGGTCAGCTGGCCCATGGCGGACTGGGACGCCGTCGTGGAAAACAATCCCCGCCTTGCCATCAACGCCATGCAGACCATCGGTCAGCGCCTGGACGAGGCCCATACACGCCTGCGCGAGATGTCCACGCAAGAGGTCGAGCGCCGCGTGGCCAACGCCGTCCTGCGCCTTGCCGAGAAGGCCGGCCGGAAAGAGGAGAGCGGCACGCGCATCGACTTTCCCATCACGCGCCAAGACATCGCCGAGATGACGGGCACCACGCTGCATACCGTGTCGCGGCTGCTGTCGGCCTGGGAAGGGCAGGGCCTGGTCGAGGGCGGCCGCCAGAAGCTGACGGTGATCGACGCCGAGGGCCTGGCGCGGATTGCCGATCCCGAGGGCTGACCCTCTGTCGCGTTGTTTGCGTTCGATCAAAGTAGGCGGGCGCGACTCGGACTAGATCACCTGGCAACGGACCACGATGGGTCCGCGCATTCAGGAGATCCACAGATGAAACGCATGACCCTTCTTGCCGCTCCGGCCCTTGTTCTCGCGCTTGCGGGCGCCGGCCTTGCCGCCGAGCACGAGGTCCAGATGCTGAACAAGGGCGAAGCCGGGATGATGGTGTTCCAGCCTGCCTTCGTGAAGGCCGAACCCGGCGACGTGATCCACTTCGTGCCCACCGACAAGAGCCACAACGTCGAAGCCATCAAGGACATCCTGCCGGAAGGCGTCGAGACCTTCAAAAGCAAGATCAACGAGGAATACTCGCTGACCGTGACCGAGCCGGGCCTTTACGGCGTGAAATGCACGCCGCATTTCGCGATGGGCATGGTCGGCCTGATCCAGGTGGGCGACGCGCCCGCGAACCTGGATGCCGCCAAGGACGCGAAGCTGTCGAAGAAGGCGCGCGAGCGCATGGACGCAGCCCTCGCGCAGGTCCAGTAGGCCTTGCCTTTGCGGGGCGGGCGCCGCCCGCCCCGGCTTTCCCTTTCCGAAAGGCCCGACCGATGAGCATCAAGCTGTCCGCCGCGCATCGCCAGATCGCCTGTCAATCGCGGCTTTTCGCATCCCTTCCGTCCGATCTCAGCGGCATGCTGCTGGACGCGTCCCATGTGGTGCGCCTGCAGCGGGGCCAGGTGCTGTTCCAGCACGGCGACACCGCCGCGGCCATTCATGTCGTGGCCGACGGCTGGATGAAGCTTTACCGCATTGCCCCGAACGGGGCCGAGGCCGTGGTGGGCGTGATGACCCGCGGCCAGGGCTTCGGCGAGCCCATCGCGCTGCGCCGCGCCGCTTATCCCGTTTCGGCCGAGGCGGTGACCGCCTGCGAGCTGATCGTCGTCCCTGCCCGCCTGTTCCTGGATCTGCTGAAGACCCACCCCGAGGCCGCGATCTCGATCCTGTCGGCCACGTTCATGCACCTGCAGGGTTTGGTCGAACAGATCGAGCAGCTGAAGGCCCGGTCAGGCGCGCAGCGCGTTGCCGAATTCCTGCTGGAGCTTTGCCCCGAAGGCGCCGAAAGCGCCACGGTCGTGCTGCCCTATGACAAGGCGCTGATCGCGGGCAGGCTGGGCATGAAGCCCGAAAGCCTCAGCCGCGCCTTCGGGCGCCTGCGCGAGCTGGGCGTGCGGGTGAACCAGTCCAGCGCCGCGATCGCCTCGGTCTCGCGGCTTGAGGAACTGGCCCAGGCCGACGCCTTCGGCGCGCTGAGCAAGGTCATCTGAAGGCCAGGGCCGCCAGCGCCCACATGGCCGCCATCCACAGCGCCAGCGGCACCGTCACCGCGCCCAGCCAGCCGGGCGCCCCCCGCAGGTGCAGGAACCCGCCAAGGATCGCGCGGGCCTTCAGCCATGCCAGCACCAGAAACCCCGCCATCGCCGCCACGCCCGGAAGGGGCGCCAGCAGGACCGTGGCGGCCGTCAGCGCGATCAGCGTCGCCCAGGTGCGGTTCATCGGTCCCATGTCCTATCCCATCAGGTAGATCGGCGGCAGGATCATCACCCAGACCAGATCGACCATGTGCCAGAACATCGCGCCGGCCTGCACCGCGTCGGGCCGCACGCGAAGGGCGACAAGCGCCAAGACCGCCACGCCCGCGATCACGTGGGCGGCGTGAAAGCCGGTCAGCAGGAAATAGAAGGTGAAGAACGGGTGGCTGTCCATGCCCGCCCCCGCCGCGAGGTCGCGGCCGTATTCCAGGGCTTTGACCGCCAGGAACGCGACCCCGCCCCCCGCCGCCAGAGCCAGCCCCCTGCGCGCGCCGCGCCGGTCGCC
>NZ_JAFNAW010000134.1 GCF_017356265.1 Paracoccus fontiphilus
ATCTTCGCTCCATGAAGGCTACGATGAGCCAGAAACCCTCTGTCACGCAATCGGCCTAATCTGTCCCATGGGCGCTGACGTCAGACAACGGCTTCAGACGATCCGGGCTGGTTTCCCGTGCTTCTGCGCGGCCCTGGCCGGCTACGTGGAGGCCACTCGCGACAACGACTTGGAGCGCAATCGGCTTTGTCCGCCGAATACGCTACCCGACACCCCGTCCAACTGGGCGGAGATGCAGCTGCGCGGCAGTCTTGCGACACGCGCCTATGGCGCCGAGCCGGACATCGCTTCCTGGGCGAACCGATGCGCGCTGAACCCGGCGCGGCTCGACCCGTCACGCGCCGGCGACACTGACGTGACGTCCGCCTCCGCCCGATTGGCCGCTGTCTCGAAACAAGGTGTTGCACGCATGGCTGAGCTTGCAGGCATGTCACCGGCGGGTGCTGTCCAAGAACCCTCTGCCAAGACATAAATGGTAAGTGGGCGTCGGGCTGTCCTCTGGCTCATCTCTGATGGCTTGAGGCTCTGCAGGTATCGGCGTGGGACGGTGAGCTTCGCTCGCGTATCTAACTATCCCGCCGCCAACCCTCGCCGGGGCCGCATCATCGGTGCAGGTGATGTTCTGGTATTGGCGACGTTCGTGGCCCTTCCACCTGATCTCGCGTGTACTGGCGGCAAGGACCCGTAGGCGACATCCCGACCTCTTCGGTCTTTCCTTGGGCATTTCTGCTCGCCATCGCTCAGCACGCCAGCCATCTCAGCCTTTGGCTACCAGGACCTCTTCAGAGGGGCCGCCCTGTTCCTGGCTCCGATAACTTTCACAGGTATGATCATAGGATTTAGCGGTCTGCCCTCCCCTCAGTGCTTGAAACCATGACTTGCCCGACGGGACGTTTGGCCAGAGCGCGTCGGGATATCCTCGTGCAGGCAGAGGATGTTCCCTTCTGGATCGTTGAACCAGGCGGCTTTTTCCGAATCCAGAACGCAAACATGCTCAACTGCTTTACATGAGGGATCAGCAGTCAAGCTGTCATCTTCGTTTCCTCCGATCCGTTAAGCGGCGCTTTGTTTCTGTCGATAAGGTCCGGGGCCGATCGCTTTCGCAGGCCGTGATGAAGATCGTCGTGTTCGACCGGACCGACTACGACTGGGCAAAGGCAGCCCATGCCGTCATCCCGATCTGCCGCTCCGTTTCCAGCCCGGCAATCCCGAGGTCGATCCGGACAGGCCGGTCGATCTCCACGCGCTGGCCGACTGGCTTGGCTGGCTGACGGAGACGGCCATTGCCTACGGCTGATTCCCCGCATCCTGCCGCAGTTGCATGTCCTGATCTGGGGCAACAAGCGCGGCGTGTGACCGTCAGGGGTCCTGACCGATGAAGCGTCGCCTGCCCTTGCGGGCAATACGGATCGTTGGCACCATGATCCGTAGCGGCGGCCACAGGAAGGCTACCTCAGCCGGCAGGCTGACCCGTTGAAACGAGAGCCATGACAGGTTCAGAGCAAATTTGGACAAGCGGTGCCCGGCGTTTCACAGCCATCAATGGCCGCGAAACCCTGCCCATCCTTGTCGCCACCCCGTCGGACAGGCCGAAGGGCACGGTCCTGCTGGTCCATGGCCGGAACGGCGCGCCCGATCAGGCTCAAATCACCGAGATCGCGAATGCCTATCTGGCGCACGGCTGGCGCGTCGCCGCGCCCGAACTGCCGAACTCCATGGCCCTGCCGGACTCGGGTCCACCGGAGCATCTGACATTTTCGGGCCATACACGCGCCGCAGCGGCGGCCTGGGCCTGGGTTGCCCGGCAATGGCCGGATGACCTGCGGGCCCTGTCGGGGCACAGCATCGGCGCCTATGCCATTGCGCATCTGGCCGCCGCTTCGCCGGAAACGCATCACGTCCTTGCCGTGTCGCCGCCCCTGTCCGGCCGGGTGCTGCGGGCGGCACGCGAAGCGATGGGGCCACCCGCGATCGAGGCCGTCAAGCGCGAGGCGCCGCGTTTCTTCGCCGAAATGGAGATCGCAGACGCGGGCGCCGCCCTGACCCGCATCAAGGCGCCCTTGGCGGTGATCACCGGCACCGAGGACGAACTGGTGCCGCTGAAGGACGCCCGCGCCTACTTCAATGCCGCCCCCGAGGCGCGCTTCTTCGGGGCGCTGCCGGGTCAGCACCATTGCCCGGCGGGCGAGGCCTGCGGCCAGATGCTGGCTGTCGCCCTTGCGGCGCTTGGTGCCTGAAGATGGGCCGCCCCGATTCCACCTGGATCCAGGCGCAGCGACTGGCATCCGCCCGCGCGATGCGTGCGGCCAGTTCCGCCACCCATCTGGTCCGCCGCCGCAAGGGCTTTGGCTGGACCGTCCGCCCGGCGGCAGGATCCATGCTGGCCTCGCCCCGCATGGCCGGTTGGGATCCCGAGCCGGATTACTTCCATCACTGGATCCGCGATTCCGCCCTTGTCCTGCGGGCCGTGCCGCTGGCCATGTCGGCCGATCCGGAAGCGCGCCCGTTCTGGCGGCGGCACCTTGGGGACTTTGTCCGGTTTTCGCTGCTCATCTCGGACCCCGCGCGGCATGGGCCGGCGGAAAATCCGCTGCGGGGAACCGCTGCGCAGGACTTCCAGCAATATCTGCGGCCCGATGCGGAACTTGCGGTGCTGACCGGCACCGCTTGGCTGGACGAGCCGAGGGTCGCGGCCGATGGCTCGCCCGACCTTGAGCGATGGAGCCGCCCGCAGGACGACGGCCCGGCCTTGCGGGCATCGGCCGTCATGGCGGTGCTGGACCTGCTGCCCGCCGCAGCCCTGCCCGGGGCCGAGGCGCTGATCGCCCGCGACCTTGCGCATACGGCGCGGGTCGCGGGCCGACCCTGCCATGGCCCGTGGGAGGAGGATCCGCCCCGCCGCACGACCTTCACCCTGCTGGCGCAATGGGACGCAATGGACCGGGGCTGCGCCCGGGCCGAGGCAAGGGGATGCCCTGATCCGCAGATGCGTGCCGCCGCGGACCGCGTGGCCGGGCTGCTGACGGCGGCCGAGGATCAGGCGACCGGCGGTTGGCGCGACAGCATCGAGGCGCCCGAGGGCAGCCTGGATTCCGTCACCTGCCTTGCCATCCTGCAGATGCGCCGCAGCGAGGGTCTGTTTTCCATCACCGCCCCGCGCACGCGGGCCACGGCCGCCGCGCTGGAAGCGGTCTTTGCCGATCTTTATCCCATCAATCGTGCCCGCAAGGCGCCCGCAGTCGGCCGATGGGCCGGGGATGCCTATTTCGGGGGCAATCCCTGGTATCCGGCGACCCTGGGCTTTGCCGAACTGTACTAGAGCCTGTTGCACTCAATCGACCTCATAACCTGCGGCTTTGAAGTAGTTGTAGCATTCCTCGTCGGAGAACAGATCGCAGACCT
>NZ_JAFNAW010000135.1 GCF_017356265.1 Paracoccus fontiphilus
AAGGGAAAGGGTGGACGACTTTTACGCCGCCCGCAGCAGCTCCATGCCGCCGCTTCCGTGGCCTAATTTCTCACCGCCGTTCTCAGCTCATGAGTTCACCCCCTTTCAGGCTGACGGTGTGGGAAGGGTCGGCCTGCTGACGGAGCCACAGCAGGCCGATTGCGGGGTCAGTGTTCGGACGGCAGGTAGAGCGTCAGAACACGGCGCGTCTGCTCGGGGTCGGACGGGGTTTCCGCGCCGAAGTGATAGGCGGTGTCGTAAAGGTCGATCTTCCAGAAGATCGCCACGCCATGCGCCTCGACGCGGCCAAAGGCATGATCCCCGTAAGGGTCGTTGTCCTCGGTCCAGTCGGTGAAGGTGATAACCGCGTTCATCAGCGCGGCTTGGGTGCGCTCGGGAATGGCGCGAAAGCCCGGCGTGGCGACGGTGCGGCCTTTCAGATGCTGGCCGCGCCAAAGGGCCGCAAAGCCCAGGGCGCGACGGAAGGCATCATTCTGTTCCGCGATCATAATCCGCAGCATCTGGTCGCGGGCCTGCTCGGCGGGGTTGCAGATCGGGCAAAAGCCGGGGCCTGCATCCTCGGAATGGTAGTGGTCGCGGCAGGACGCGCAGCGAAAAACGCTGGCGGTCGTCGCAGGGGTATCAGTGGTGTTGAGCGCCATTTCGGCCTCCTTGTGGTGCTGCCCTTTGCCGGTCTGGTGCCGGATGATCGGGCGGGGTTTCTGGCGAGGACCGCGAAGCGGCCCTCTCCTGAAACCCTGCCTCCCGGCGAGGGCAGGAGGGGGACCCGCGCAAGGTTGTCCGTAGGGGCGAAGGGGAGGGGGATCACCCGGCCTGCACGAAGCGCAAAGCGCGCAGGAAGGCCGGGGACACCCCTTCGCCCCGTCAAGCGGACGGCCTTGCGTGGGGGAACCGGCGGTTCCCCTGAACGGACACGCGCCCTTCGCGCGTGGCCCCACAAAGGTCAGGGGCGTTCGGCTTGACCGAATCCCCCGGCCAGGCGCGGCCACGCGCCTTTGCCTCGATCATCGTTCCCCGTCGAAGCTATCCAGCCTGCCGCCCCTCTCCTGGCGGCGGGCCTTGCAGGGCGGCGACCTGGACGCGCCCCTCATGGAGCGAAGGGAAGCGAGCCGCCCTGTGGGAAGGTTGGACCGGATCACACTACCGCCACCCCGGTTGACCACAGGCTGTGTGCTCGATCCTTGTAGTCTCGCTTACAGCCTGCTTGGGCCCCACACCGTCCCTCCCAAGGTCGGGCCAGTGCGCGGCTGGACAACCGGGCTGCCCGCAAGCGATCGCAACCCGACAGGGCCGAGACTGGGCCGCTGGACCGACTATTGCGGCCCCGCAAAGGCTGGCTCGGGACGAGACAGACAGCGCGGGAAAAGCCGCAAAGGAGGGGCAGGGGGTCCAGGCTCGGGGCGCAGGCCGGCGCCCGCCGGGCGAAGCCTGGAGCGCGATCCCGGTACAAGCCGGGATGCGGCAAGATCCTGCTGAACCAGTAGGAGGCATGAAGCACAGATGGGTGCCGCAACTTTTTTGTACGAACCAATTGTGGTGGGACGTTTTGAGGGTCAAAAGCTCCCAGCCTGACCAGAAGGAAACAAAAACTGCATGCAACTTACTCGACTCGTCTATGCCTCACACCATGGTGGAACCTCCGAAGAATCGCTGCGCGACATCTTCGACAGGTCATGCAAGAACAATGCGAACGACGGCATCACGGGCCTGCTCATCGCCGGCGATGAGGACTTCCTACAGCTTCTGGAGGGGGGCAGAACAGCAGTTGCCGAGTGCATGATGCGGATCATGAAGGATGATAGGCATCAAAGGATCCGCGTCCTGCTTGCTGGCGAGGCCAGAAATCGACTGTTCTCCCATTGGAGCATGCGCTGCTTGAAGGCGGCAGAGATCCCGCTGGAGATCCAGGATCGCTATTGGGTAAACGGCGTATTCGACCCCGCGCAACTTCCCCAAGCCAAGATTGAAGGGCTGTGCCTCGCGCTATCAGAGGACAACAGCGACAAGACCCCAGAAATGGCAGAGTAGCCCAGGGTAGCCTGCGCTTTCAGAAGAAGAACCATGAATATCTTGAACACCACCTTGGCGGTCTTGGCCTCGCTTGGACCCAGCCTCGCGCAAGCGGAAGCGCCGCAAGCTAACCCAGGGGCGCGGAAATCAAGTCGTGCGGCACGAAACGCCGCGCGCGACAGGCAAAGCATCAAAGACCTCGTAGCGCACAAGGGCACTGACGGGTGGCATCACGCCCATTTCAAGCCGCCGAGCCCGCGACCCGCGACCGGAAAAGGTCAAAAATCGAGGTGCCCTTATGATGATGAGTGCGGCAGAGGTTGATGAAACAAGTCGAACGAAAACGCTTCGGCTCATTGATCGCCTTCGGCATTTTTAGCACCGGGCTCTTCGCGCCGGTCCTGATCGCGCACCAGCCAGTGGACTGCTCCGAGCGCAAGAGCCGCGCCCGCGAGGGCGGCAATCTTGGCTGGCTCCGTCTCGCCAAGATCGAGGATGATAAATTTGCGCGCGATCGCGAGGAGCGCGATCAGCACGATCGTGCGGACCTGGAGAATGCCGAAGCTGCGTTCTGTCGCCACAAGAAGGGAGCGCTTGAACTCGAGCGCAATTACAACGGTGAAGATCATTCCGAACACCACCTGGAAGGTGGCGTAATCGAGCGTGTTGAACGCTCCCAAGACCAACCGGTTCACGACCTCGCGCATCAGCGCCCAAACCGACGCCACGACGATAACCGCAATGATGGCGCTGAGGACGAAAATGACGACCTGTTCGAACTTCTCGTAGAGCGTCATCGCCGACCATTGTTCACGGGTTAGCCCGGATGGTTTCAGGTCTTTCATCAGTACCCCTCGAAGTTCCCCCCGAATAGACAAGCTCTCCCTGGCTTCGCCGCAGACCGGGATCATTCGGGAATTCTTTACCTGCGATGGAGCCAGGAACCAATTGTTATGTGTCGAGAGCCGGGACTCCGGGCCCAGACTATCGATCGTTCCTCAGTCTTCCTGCGAAAGAGCCCCGCCGCTGGTCTCGTTTGCGGCGGGGCTCCATTAGAGCATGTCGCGGGCATCGAGATTCAGGATTCCCAGCTAGCCTATGATGTGCTTCCCTTCTGCTGAGGCAGGTATGGGGGGTCT
>NZ_JAFNAW010000136.1 GCF_017356265.1 Paracoccus fontiphilus
CCCCCAAGGAACCGGGGGGTAACAGAACCGCCCAGAGGGCGGAGAGGGGGAGGATCAAGGGCGGCTTGCCGCCCGGCATTCCTCCCGGCATATGACGCTAGGACGCGCGAGCGTCCTGGCGGAATGCCGGGAGGATCAGGAGGATACCTTGCCAGATCAATGGATGACCTACGCTGACGCTGCCGCAAAGCTCGGTATCAAGATTGCATCTGTGAAACGGCAGGCTCGATCGAAGGCTTGGCCCCGCCGAACGATGAACGATGGAACAGTGCAGGTGTCGATACCCGAGGATCGTCTATCGGCAATCCCCACGGACCATCCGCCCCCGGAGAGAGGGGCGGATCAATGGGCGGATGAGATGGCGGCACTTTCCGCCCGCGCTGCCGCCGCAGAGATGCGAGCAGATATGGCTGAGCGCAGGGCCACAGAAATAGCATCAGATCGCGATGCTTGGCGTGCTCAAGCTGAACGCCTGGCGTCAGAACGACAGTCCGACCTCATCATCCGCCCGAGCCTCCTCGAGCGATTGCTCGACCGGCTCGGGCGTCGGAGCTGATAGCTCTTCCGCAGGCTTGATCCGCATACGTGGTCGCGCCGCATCCTCGATCAGGTTCAGAGCATCCTGAAGCTTGGACGGCACCTCCAGGCCCAAACGGCGGCCAATCCAGCCCAGGACGCGGCTAAGGACGCCTTGCGCGGCTTGGAGCTGCTCGCGATCCTCGTCCAGCTCGTCCTGCAAGTCTGCAAGCTGCGTGGCGCGGCTATCCAGGTTCTTGCTCCGCTGATCCAGCTCCTCTTCGCGCTGCACGACTCTCTGAGTGCGCTGCACAAGTGCATCCGCTCGCTGTTCAATCTCCCTAGCCTGCCGCGTGAGCTTGCGAGCATCCCACCGCCGCTGAACATCAATCAGCCGGGTCCGCTCCTGCTTGCCAGTCTCGATCAGTGAATTGCACTTGGCTTCCGCCTCAATCAGCTGAGCCTGAACAATGCGCTCCTGCTCATTCAAGCGGACCTCGCGAGATGCCAGCTGCCGCTCTCTCTTGTTCAGGTCAGCAGCGCGATCACGAAGCTCCGCCGCCTGTTCGCGCACCCATTTGCCTGTCGTCTTGGGCTGCGCTTTTTCGCCCGTAGCCTCACCCACGAAATCACGCCCGTAGCCAAGCCCCAGCGGCTGCATGGCGGCGTGATAGGACTTCCGGGCATCGCGTCGGACGAAAGGCTTTGACCAATAGGCAGAGCTCGCGCGACCGGCGGCACGAGTGACCGTCTGCGCCGCGATACGCTTCCTCTCTTCGAACTCCTCTGGTGTCTCGCCACGCTTGCGACGCCCAGGAGCACGAGCAGTCTTTGGGTAGGTCGGGATCACGAGAACGTGGATGTGTGGGGTGTCCTCATCGAGGTGGAGTGAGGCGTGGACCAGATCATCGCCATATTCCTGGCGCAGCCATGTCATCGTCCGCTCGAGCCAGTCATCCAGAACCGCTTGGTCCCACTGTCCAGGCTGCAGCTCAGCGCCACGGCGAAAAAGCTCAGGGGAGGCGGAAAGGACCATCTGGACATAAGGACGCTCGGCCTGCTTGGCTGGCGGGCGGACGCCTGATGCCCATGTCTGTGCTACCGCTTCTGTCTGAGTCCGTGGGCCATGGAGAACCTGGTTGAGGTGAGTCCGCAGAGGGTCGATGGCAGAGGTGCCGTCGGGGGTGCGGTGCAGCTCGTGCTCGGTGAGAGCGCGAATTTCCGATGCGCCGACATAGCGGACGGTCATGACGATATCAGGACCGATGCGACCGTGTGCCATGATGATGAACTCCTCGACTGTCAGGAAGAGGATAGCAGAGAGAGTTGAAACTCTCTCTGCTCATATGGAGACTTTTTGGGGCCCTACCCAAATAAGTCACCATCTTCGCCCTGCCGGGGGCTCCTCCGCCTCTCGCGCGCGCGAGGCTGCGCGGGCCATGCCCTTGCCATTCGGGGCTGCTGCTAGGGCTGACGCCCTGGCGCGGCCCCTGCTCGGATCACCATCCGATCATTCGACGGGATCGGCCTCCTCCGCAGCGAGCTTAGCTTCGAGCTCCCGGACCCTGTCAGCCAGTTCAGCAGACTGCGTCACCGCCGCATCGCGCTCGATAGCCATCGCATCCCTCTCAGCCCGCATCGCCGTCTCCGCCTCCTGGGCAGCTTCCAGATCGACGGAGGCACGCTCCAGCCGCTCGGAGAACTGCGACCGGGTGGCGGCATGCTCAGCGCGCTCTTTGACCAGATCAGCGCGAGCGGTGCCAAGATCCGCCTGCACGGACTCCAAGCGCTCGACCTTGGCAGTAAGCTGCCCCCGCACCTCAGCGAGTTCCTCGCGCACCCCCGCAAGCTCCGACCTGACCTCGTCACGAGCCGACCGCATGTCCGCCTCGCGCGCGACCGCGTCATCTGCTCGCTGGCGAGCCGTCGCAGCCTCCGCCGTCCTGGCATCAACACGCTCGATCAGACGCGCGGTCTCTGTCTCCAAGCGAGCGATGGTCCGGCCCATCTCGTCACGCTCAGCCTCGACCGCGGCCAACTGCACAGCCAGTTCCTCGGCTGCATCCCGCGCGCCATCGCGTTCCCTCTCGGCCCCTGCCAGGAGGTCAAGCATCTCGGCCTGCACCTGGGCCGTCTCCGCCCGCGCCGTGACCAGCTCGCGGCGCAGGGCCTCGTGACCCGCAGTCGCCTCGACCATGGCGGCCTTCCAGAGCTGCGAAGCCAACCGCTCGGCCGAGGCCGCCAGAGCGTCGGGGACTTCGACTTCGGCCAGTTCCTGAGTTTCTCGCTGAGTTTCCCGCCACGCCTGGAGCAAAGGCACCAACGTGGACATACTCCCGGAACCGATTTCGGACAGGACAGACTTGTTCGTGACAGGCTCCCCGCGCGTGATCAGCGCCTCCGCAGCGGCAGCTACGGTTTCCGGGGTAATGGTGGACTTACGGGCCATGGTGGCTCCTTACTGTAATTTTGTAATGTATCGTAGCGTGCTACAGGTTACATTACATTACAGTATGGAGAGCAGGCTGTGAATCCTGATTTTCCGGTTATCCACATTCCTGTCCGTGCGGCTTCGCAGCCTCGGAGCCACCCACTCCGCAGATGTCATGTCTCCCGACTCGTCAGGAGAGGCCACATCGACGACCTCATCCTCGCCTTCGCGCGCGATCCGCCTCTCTTCAGCGACGATCTCGTCGTCAGTGGGCCCCAGCGTTGCACGAGCATTGACTCGAGTTGCGATATCCTCTTGCCCACGACCAATCTCCTCCTCGGCGCTCTCGGTGAGAGAGAGACGACGCCGCCGCGCCCACATCCAAGCGTCAGTCATGGGAACCTCGCGACTCGCTGAGCCAAAACCCTGAATCCGGACTGGAGCAGGAGGATCATCCTCCTGCTCTTCGGGGAACAGCTCCGAGAAACGAGCGGCGAGCGCCGTCCATCCTTCGGAGACGTAGAGCTGCGACTTGTGCTTCATCACACAGGCGATCTCCCACCAGACCGCCGCCGCTTGGTTCCTGTCATCCTGCGACCGGGCCGCCCAAGACTCGCGCAGCAGCCGCATGGGCGGCATACCAGCCCCATCCTTGGCATGGCCCTTCGTGAGCTCCTCAGCCGTCCCCCACTTGGCCATGTAATTGCCGACAGCCTCGGCGCCGGACACATGAAATGCGTGCTCCCAGGCGGCAGGGCTAGTCCCATCTCCACCGGTCCGGTCGAGCTGACGCATGTATGCCGGCTGCACCGACCGGGCCAGCTCCTCGGCCTCCTCCTGGCTGTCAGCTCGGACAGCCAGGACGACATGGAAATGGGGGTGGAACCCACCCGCCTCGCTCCAGGTCCACTCCAGGACCCAAGAAAAGCCTTCAACCCGCTGCATCATGCGGGTCCACACCTTCAGCCTCTTCACGCGAGAAAAGGCCGTCGCGATCCGCGCATAGACATCAGCCGCAGCCTCCTCTCGGGCGTGCCTTGTCGTGAGCGTCATCATCACGAGCCGGAAACCCAAACGCCGAGCGACTGCAATGCCGTCATTCAGGGTGCTGCGCATGGTCTCCATCTTGGAGAAACCACAGTCAGGGCAGAGGAAGCCCAAGCCACACCGCTGGACGCCGGTGAAATACCCGTTAGGCACGGCTGTGCCGCCCTGGCTCTTACGGCTGCCAACCCACTGCTCCGTCTCGGCCCCGCGGATTTGGGTCATGCCACAGAGTCCGACCTTGCCCGATGGCAAGGCATCGACTCGGTCCCAAATTGCGTCGAACAGATCACGGTCATCTTGGGGGCATCGACCAGCTTCAACGAGCGCGTCTTGCTCCTTCAGCGCCGCCGCTTTTGCTGCTGCGATGTGGTGCAGCGCGATGCCTGCGGCACGGCGCTTGTCGGTCTCGCGCAGACGGCGGAGACGGTGAAAAGACTGGCTGTCAGGCTGGCTCTTATTCTGTAAGGTAGACGAAGGGTGAAAAGGTTGCCTCTTATTGCCAAGAGCGCCTTCGGCGCCGGGCTACGCCCTGGCCCTGACGGGCCTGCACAGGGGTCTTCGACGTATCGCGATCATGTGCTGTTTGTTTAGTGCAGTCGCACATTCCCGCCCCATCGCGGGGCGCGGCACAGATCTTGCCTGTTGGCAGAGATATGCATATCATGACCCTCGGTCGTCGGGCTTTATGCCCGATGTTGCAGTTGGGGCCCGTTTGCGGTGGCCTGAGAAACGACCGCAGACATGCCCGATGACCGCCTAGCACCAGTCCAAAAACAGACTTTCCGCATCAGCACGAGCAGGATGTTAATCTGCGCCCCGTCAGGGCGTCAAGGATGTATTTTTGGCTAAGTGATTGGCAGGAAATAATTTTTCACAAATTATGGGTAGTGAGATTGATCCGGTGGTGACAACAAGCCGTCCGTTCAGCCTCTCCACGCCCAGAAAGCCGGTCAGCGCCTACGGCGCAGCCCAACTTTCTGTCCC
>NZ_JAFNAW010000137.1 GCF_017356265.1 Paracoccus fontiphilus
GCGCCCGACCATCACCGCCTCGGCGCCCGACGCCGCAAGCGCCGCGCGGGCGGACGCGGCGTCCACCACGTCGCCGTTTGCAACCAGCGGCGGGCGTCCCGGCAGGTTCGCCACCGCGCGGATGCGGGTCCAGTCGGCCTGCCCCTTGTAGAACTGCGCCCGCGTCCGGCCATGCACGGTCAGCATCCCGACCCCGGCATCGCCGGCACGGCGCGCCAGTTCGGGCGCGTTGAGGCAATCGTCGTCCCAGCCCAGCCGCATCTTCAGCGTGACGGGCACCGAGACCGCCCCCACCACCGCGTCGATCAGCGTCAGCGCATGGTCCAGGTCGCGCATCAGCGCCGCGCCCGACAGGCCGCCCGTGACCTTCTTGGCCGGGCAGCCCATGTTGATGTCGATGATCCGCGCGCCCATGCCTTCGACGATGCGGGCCGTTTCGGCCATGGCCTCCGCCTCGCGGCCCGCGATCTGTACGCTGACGGGCAGCACGCCCTCGGTCAGGGCCTTGGCGCGGACAGCGGCGCGGGTCGATGGGCGCGGCGTCACCATCTCGGTCGAGGCGACCATTTCGCTGACCATCAGTCCCGCCCCGTGACGTGCGACGGCGCGGCGGAACGGCAGGTCGGTGATTCCCGCCATCGGTGCAAGAAACACCGGCGGGCCAAGCCGCGTGTCGCCAAGGATGATCGGGTCGCCAAATCGCATGTCTGTTCCTTCACTCTGCCCGCGGCCAGCCGCAAGGTTGTCCCCGGCGGGCCATCGTGCCGCCTGTTTGACCATCCGCCTTTTTGCCCATATTTAAGGCAGTAAGCCCATTAATAAAGCAGCACGCGCTTGGTGCCCATGTCGCTAAGATCCCGCCCGCCTGTCGCAATCGGAATGGCCTTTGGCCGGGCAGATGCTTAGATGGAGACTGAATTACAAGGGGGACGCATGTTCCTGTCGGTTTTCGATCTGTTCAAGGTGGGGGTCGGCCCCTCCTCGTCGCATACCATGGGGCCCATGGTCGCGGGTGCGCGTTTTCTGGACGAATTGCGCCAGCAGCCCTTCAAGGCCCACGGGCTGAAGGCCAGCCTGCACGGCAGCCTTGCCTTCACCGGCAAGGGCCATGCCACCGACCGGGCGACGATCTTGGGGCTTGCGGGTTTCGCGCCCGCGACGCTGGATGCGGATGCCGCCGAGGCCGCACTGGCAGCGAACCGCGAGTCCCGCCTCCTGTCGCCCGAGGGCCTTGGCGACCTGGTCTTCGACCCGGACCGCGATCTGCGTTTCGATTTCGACCATGCGCTGCCCGGTCATGCGAACGGCATGACCTTGTCGGCCACCGACGCGCAGGGCGACGTGATCTTCCACCGCATCTATTACTCCATCGGCGGCGGCTTCGTGCTGACCGACGAGGAACTGGCCAGCAAGGGCAGCGAGAAGCGCAGCGACGATGCGCCTACCGTCCCCTTCCCCTTCGCCAGCGCCGCCGAGATGCTGGAGATGGCCAAAGCCTCGGGCAAGTCCATCGCCCGCATGAAGCACGACAACGAACGCGTGTATCGATCCGACGCCGAGATCCGCGACGGGCTGCTGCGCATCTGGCAGGTGATGCGGGACTGCATGGACCGGGGGCTGACCAGCGACGGCATCCTGCCGGGCGGGCTGTCGGTCAAGCGCCGCGCCAAGGCGATCCATGAAAAGCTGATGGCCGAACGCGGCATGAACCTGACCGCGCCCCATGTCATCAACGACTGGATGTCCACCTATGCCATGGCGGTGAACGAGGAGAACGCGGCAGGCGGACAGGTCGTCACCGCCCCCACGAACGGCGCGGCGGGCACCGTGCCTGCCGTGATCCGCTATTGGCTGGACCACGTTCCCGGCGCATCCGAACGCGACATCCCCGAGTTCCTGCTGACGGCCTCGGCCATTGGCGGGCTGGTCAAGCACAATGCCTCGATTTCCGGGGCCGAGGCCGGGTGCCAGGCCGAGGTCGGCAGCGCCAGCGCCATGGCTGCGGCGGGCCTTGCGGCGGTCCTGGGCGGCACGCCCGAGCAGATCGAGAACGCGGCCGAGATCGCGCTGGAGCATCACCTGGGCATGACCTGCGACCCGGTGCGCGGGCTGGTGCAGGTGCCCTGCATCGAGCGGAACGGCCTTGGCGCCATCAAGGCCGTCAGCGCGGCCAGCCTGGCCCTGCGGGGCGACGGCACCCATTTCGTGCCGCTGGACGCCGCGATCGAGACGATGCGACAGACCGGCCGCGACATGTCGGACAAGTACAAGGAAACCTCGCTGGGCGGGCTGGCGGTCAACGTCCCGAATTGTTGATCGCCGATCCGGCGGGCTGTCGCCGCAATCCCCGAGGCGCGCTTGTGCCGCCCGCTCGCGGTTGCTAACGCTGGCGTGACAGTGATCCCCAAAGAAGGCCGACCGATGACACCGCGTCTTGCACTCATCGCGCTGATGACCCTGCCGCTTGCCGCCTGCGAGGGCGTGAACCTTCCGGGCCTCGGCACTGCCGAGCCCGAGGTCCAGGGCCACAAGGGCCCCCCCGGCGTTTCCCCCCTGGAACAGCCGATCGAGACCGGGGCCGAGGTGAAGCCCGTGTCCACCGCCGAGGCCAGCACCTACAACACCGCGGCCTTCAGCGCCCGCGGGAACGAGCCGTTCTGGGCCGTCGATGTGGCAGGCAGCACCGCGATCTACAAGACGCCCGACAACCAGAAGGGCCGCCCGATCCGCGTGAACCGCCTGGCTTTCGCGCAGGGCGTGGAATACGTGGGCGTCCATGCGGGCCGTCCCTTCGTGCTGAACATCCGGGCAGCCGAATGCGAGGACAGCATGTCGGGGCAGGACTTCCCCTTCACCGCTCGCCTGACCGTGTCGGGCAGGTCGGAAGCGGGCTGCGCCAGCGCGGCCTCTGCCGAGGTCGCCCAGGCGGTTGCCGCCACCCGCGCCCCGGCCCCCGCCGCGCCGCGCCAGGCCACGAC
>NZ_JAFNAW010000138.1 GCF_017356265.1 Paracoccus fontiphilus
AAAACAAGAAAAAACAAGAAAAAAGGAAAACGGTGCTGGATGAGGGGTCAAAATCGGCCCCCGAAAGCGCCTGTGGCAGGCCATAAATTTGCTGAGAAATGGCAAGATAGACGAAGGCGCGCCCTGCAAGACGCCCTCAGAGCGCCACAGAGGCTCGTACAGGGCCAAGATGAGCTCTGAGGCGACGGAGGGGCGACAAAAGGCTGTAAGAGGCCCCTGCGGCGCTCTGAGGGCGTCTCAGCCTGCCAGTCCGAGAAACAGTGCCAGAAAACGGCTGACGCTGATCATGACCACGTCATCGAGCGACCCAAAGGCAGGACCGATTTTGTCGACCTTCACGGTCATGGGCTTGTCCAGCATGATCTGCGAGGTCGCCCGCAATCCGTTCGCGGCGTCGGGGGCGCGCTGCGGCGACCTCATCCGGCGCTGGTTGGAGGCGGTTCAAAACACAGCGCGAAGGCCAAAATGCAATTTTGGTAGACATCGGCCATATCCTGCAACTGCAACACCCCTCTCAAAGCCTCTCACCAATCTCGGACGCCTGCCTGCTGCCGGAGAGTTCTAGGGGGCTGTGATGATGGCAGGAAATAGGGGCTGATTGTTCAGTCCCCCTCACGCCGCCTCTCACCCCATGTTTTCACGGCTCAGGGACGGGTTTTGGGTGAAGAACCGGGGTCTGCCCTGACGGGCAGGCAAACCCCCTCCTCCCCTGCTTCGGGACGGGCGATGTCGTCGGAGGTTTGCGGGGCGAAAGCCTGCCCCGGACCGCTCTCCCAAACAGGGCTGTAGGACCGGGGCAGGCGGGCGGGAACAGGGCGATCAGCTTGGAATCGGACGCCGCTTCCTGAACCAGCACGGGAGCCATGATGGCGGAAGTCCTGCGGGCTGTCAGCAGTCCGAATTGTCATTTGAAATGACAACCCACTAGGCAATCCACTTCGTGCCGCTCCGCTGATTGCCCTGGGCCGGAGGGACGCGGTGCTGCGGCTTGTAAAAAATTACGCTTCCATTTCCTGCCATAGAACACTCACCACCGAGGAGAGCCTTTTCAAACGATCCCTGCCAATCGTAGGGCCAGCCCGCCAAAGGCACAGATCGCCAGCACAGTGACGGCGCCCAGCTTCAAGCGGAACACGGCCAGAATGGCGACGATGACCAGCGCCAGCGCGGCGACGTCCAAGGTTCCCCAGACCGGCAGGTCCATATCCAGCCCAAGGCTGGTGACAGGACGCAGCTGGCCGAACAGCACGTGTAGCCCGAACCACAGCGCCAGGTTCAGGATTACCCCCACCACCGCCGCCGTCACCGCCGTCAGCGCCGCCGTCAGGGCGTGGTTGTCGCGCAGGCGTTCGATGAAGGGCGCGCCCAGGAAGATCCACAGAAAGCAGGGCAGGAACGTGACCCACGTGGTCAGCAGCCCGCCCAGTGTCGCGGCCAGCAGCGGCGGCATACCGCCCGCTTCGCGCAGCGCCCCCATGAAGCCCACGAACTGGGTCACCATGATCAGCGGCCCCGGCGTGGTCTCGGCCATGCCCAGCCCGTCCAGCATCTCTCCGGGGACCAGCCAGCCATAGGTCTCGACCGCCTGCTGGGCGACATAGGCCAGCACGGCATAGGCGCCCCCGAATGTCACCACCGCCATCACGCTGAAGAACCCGGCGATCTGCGAGAACACGTTTTCCGGGCCGAGGATCAGGAACAGCGCTGCCACGGGCAGCAGCCACAGCCCCAGAAACACCGCCGATATGCGCGCCGCCCACCCGGCGCTGACACGGGTATGGTCGGGCGTGCCCTCACCTAGCAGGGTGTCTGCATCGGCCACTTGGGTGCCGCCCATCTTGCCATGCCCGCCGCCGCCTTGGAACGCAGCCAGACCCGCACGGGCGCCGACGAAGCCCACCAACGCTGCCGTGAGGATGATGATTGGAAACGGCACGCCGAAGGCGAAGATCGCTAGGAACGAGGCCGCTGCGATGCCGATCATCGTGCGGTTCTTCAGCGCCCGCGACCCGATGCGGATCACCGCCTGCACGACGATTGCCAGCACCGCAGCCTTGAGGCCGAAGAACAGCCCCTCCAGCACGCCGGTATTGCCCCAGATCGCATAGACCCACGACAGGCTCATGATCGCCACGACGCCGGGCAGCACGAACAGCAACCCGGCGATGATGCCGCCAAGCGTCCGGTGCATCAGCCAGCCGATATAGACGGCCAGCTGCATGGCCTCGGGGCCAGGTAGCAGCATGCAGTAATTCAGAGCGTGCAGGAACCGCCGCTCGCCCAGCCATTTCTGTTCCTCGACCAGAATGCGGTGCATCAGGGCGATCTGGCCCGCGGGGCCGCCGAAACTCAGCAGGCCGATCCGCGCCCAGACACGGGTGGCCTCGGCCAAGGTCGGATAGGGGCGGGTCTGCATCATTCTGCCCTCGGCTTGTTGGTGGGCCAGTTGTGGGTCTCGCCGGTCGCGTCACGCACCCACCGATAGAGCGCGTCATAGACCAGCATCCCCGCCTCCAACTGTTCCAGATCGTCGGCATACATGCGTGACAGGCCAAGGGAGACGGCAAGCAGCCCCGCTGCTTCGGGCGCCAGGTCCAGCCGTGCCGTATCGGCAGCCCGAACGATCACGGCCAATCGGTCCAGCGCCGGAACGGACAGGCCCAGCTCAGCCAGCATCACGTCGAAACTGCACAGATCGCCCCTGTGGCTGAAGAAGACGTCCTCGATGTCGAAGGGCGCGGCCTCATGGCGCTCGGCGACACCTGAGACTTCGGCCGGGGCCACGAACAGGATCACTGCGCGGGGATCGACAAAGCGGCGGATCAGCCAGGGGCAGGCAATGCGGTCGATCTTGGGTCGTGCGCGGGTGACCCAGACTGTGCGGCCCTGCCCGTCGCGTGGGGGGAGGTGGTCTGTCTGGATCAGCGGCAGACCCGCCTCTCGCCACGCGACAAAACCACCATCAAGATATTCGGCCTGGCGGCCTTCGGCGCGCAGCCATGCCGCAGCGCCCTGACTGCGGCGATGACCCGCCTGGCACAGCACGAGGACAGGACCAGGCGGCAACGCCGGAAGATCAGCGAGTGCGCGGTCATCGGCGCGGATGGCCCCCGGCACCAGGCTCGGATCGGCGGCGAAGTCGGTCTCGGACCGGACATCCAGAATGACCGGGGCGCGGGGCGTGCCGATGATGCGGGCAAGTTTGTCGACGGAAATAGCGTTGGGCGCAGGCATGGGCGTTCCTCCCGGGAAGGTTTCAGTGGAACGCGAACTTCGGCTGACGCCTCGTGGGGCGGTCGCAGGCCCCATGGGTCGGAAATAGATTGTGGCGGATGCCAAGGTCAAGCAGGCAGCCCCTCAGCATGCCTGTCCCCGGAGCCCTTGAACGCACAACCCCGGCGCGATTGCTCGCGCCGGGGTTTTCCGGCTCATAAAACCGATTACGGGCAGGGCAGAGGCCGGAGGTTGAGCCGGGCCTAACTTCAGAGCAGCCGACGGTAGAGAAATCCGCTTCCGTCAGCCTCCTCATCCCGAACGGCGTCCGGGTGCGCCCCATAGCGGACAAACCCTTGGCGCTCATAAAACGCGATGGCTCTGTGATTTCTCTGGGCTACAGAAAGTTCGAGTTGCTCGACCCCTGCTCCTTTTGCCTCTTCGACAACTCCCGCCATGAGTGCCTGGGCAGCGCCCGAGCCATGAAAATTTTCCATGACGAAGAAGGGGCCGATTTCGCCACGATGACGAATTCGGATGGGCTGAAACTGGCGATATCCGCAAAAACCTGCGAGCAGCTCGCCTTCAAAAATTCCCCTCGTCCCGCCTGCGTCCAAAATTGTCTGGCATCTTTCCATCGTCAGATCATCGACTTCGGCGGGCGTCATCAGGAAGCCGGTCGGAAAGTTCTTCACGCCAGTAACGAAGATCTCTCTCCATTCCTGTGCGTCGGCCGCCGTAAGGGAGCGATACGTGAACATTGCAAATCCTTCGATGACAGCCGGTTGGGCCATTGTTCCAGCCTTGCGGGAAGGACGTAAAGGCAATCTCGGCAACGTCTGGCGAGTTCCGCTTCAGATCCATGCCTCAGCAGTCCGCTAAGCGGGACGGAGCGGACCTTGGCTATGTCACCGATGTACCATGATCAGCTCGTCCACTTCGTGGCCATCGTCAATCAGTGCCGCAGGAATTTTACCTACCATCTCGAAGCCATGCCGCTCGTAGAAGCGAATGGCCCATGGCCCTATTGTTGGTGTGGTTGACGTTCAGTTCGAGTTGGCGCACGCCAACTTCCTTTGCAAAGCTCATAACTGCTTGGAGAAGGTCATTTGCCAAGCCGGACCCGCGCTCGCTTTCGCGCAGGTAGACCATGATGATTGTTGCGCGGTGAGACCGTCTTTCCCCGCGCTGGAGCATCAGGCCCATGATTCCGACAGGTTCGTGCCCCTTCAGCATCGCGAAGACAGGGATTTTCATTCGATCAAGCCACGCTTCGTCCGACAGGGACGACCAGTCGGCGAAGGTATTGGCAAATGCTGAAGGAGCCATCTTCAGGGACTCCAACCGGATCGCTTTAAAGATCTGTAGATCTTCAGCTTCCAGTTTCACTACTCGCACGTTGTCCATGGCTTCACTCTGTCTCGCGAGAGACAACTTCAAGGATGGCAGCCAAGGTTGCAAGGCCTCCAACTTCCGCTCTGGGCTCCAAGCAGACGGTCGCAGGGGCTATGATCGCGACCACGGCCACCAGCTGCGCGGACGATCAGCCAGCTTCTCAGCCATTGCTCGCCAACTGTCTCTGTCGGTTTCGGCCGCGGCCAGAGCATTGCGCTCATGAGCGAGGAGCGCTTCAGCCACATCTGCACGGGCGGTTTCTGCGGCCAGCTTTTCGCGAAGCTCAGTGACAGTTTCTTGGGTGTGCGGGGTGTGCAGATCAAGGGGTGCGCGCACAGTGTGCGCCCTCCAGGCTTCGAGGGCGTCTGCCGTGATCCGCCATTGATTGCGATTGTCTCTTATCGCCTGCAAATCATGGGATTTTATGGCCCTCATGATAGTCCACCGTGAAACGTCTGCTACCTGTGCAGCCTGTGCAGGAGACATGGGCGGCGGGGTGTGCAAAGAGGTGTGCAGAGCTTCACTCATAGTGGCAGGTTCATCTGGCTGGCGTTCTCGAAAGTGAATCTCAGTCGAGCAATCTTACGGCCTCGACGGATTGGTTCAACTTCTGCCGTAATATTAGTTCGCGCGGCCAGTTCTGACAGCGCGGGGTCTAGTACCCAACGACGAGTCTGCGCAAAATTGGCTCGGTAGCTCTTTGGGGTTTCCATGATGATGTGGAAGCGGTCCATGTCCACTTCCCAGACCCCGGTTTCCCGGAAGCGCTCGAGGTTCTCGAACAGCCGCCAGGAATAGGTCGAACGGAGTGCTGCAGCTTTCGAGAGCTGGTAACTTGTGAAGTGCCTTTTGAGCTGCACAAGGAACTGCGCAATCTCGGGCGCAAAAGCGATCGAAATTTCTCCCTCACCCTCCTTGTAGCGGATTGAGGATATCCATCGCATTTTGACTACTTCGATTTTCTGGGCGTTGGGACCGTAGTGCTCAATGTGCCGGATGTAGCGGTTGAATAGATTTTCCTGAGCTTCACGAAGCTGGACGTAGGCAGTGTGCGGTTCGAGGCCGAACTGCTTTGCGAAATCTACCGCTAAAATCTTGATGGGTTTTCCGGGTAGCGCCGCCGCCTTCGGGGACAGCTTTGCGACCGCCATTGAGACCAGCCGCTTTTCGCTGAGGTTCAAGCCATGGGAGGCGCTTACCAGCGTGTTGTGCATCGTAACGTTGCCGCCTGTCGGCAGGTTCATCAGGTCGTTTTTTCGTGGTCGCGCCATACTGTGAGAACCTCCGATCAACTATGAGGCTGTGAATAAACCTTATGATTGGTCGGGGGTTCTCACAATAGCCGATCTGCCTGTGGAAAACGGTCGATATTCCTCACAGTTGACTCGATATTCCTCACAGTTCACGGCATATTCCTCACAATTCAGGCTGTTTTCACAAACGAAATCAGTAACTTGCCAACACCAAAAAAAAACAAGAAAAAACAAGAAAAAAGGAAAACGGTGCTGGATGAGGGGTCAAAATCGGCCCCCGAAAGCGCCTGTGGCAGGCCATAAATTTGCTGAGAAATGGCAAGATAGACGAAGGCGCGCCCTGCAAGACGCCCTCAGAGCGCCACAGAGGCTCGTACAGGGCCAAGATGAGCTCTGAGGCGACGGAGGGGCGACAAAAGGCTGTAAGAGGCCCCTGCGGCGCTCTGAGGGCGTCTCAGCCTGCCAGTCCGAGAAACAGTGCCAGAAAACGGCTGACGCTGATCATGACCACGTCATCGAGCGACCCAAAGGCAGGACCGATTTTGTCGACCTTCACGGTCATGGGCTTGTCCAGCATGATCTGCGAGGTCGCCCGCAATCCGTTCGCGGCGTCGGGGGCGCGCTGCGGCGACCTCATCCGGCGCTGGTTGGAGGCGGTTCAAAACACAGCGCGAAGGCCAAAATGCAATTTTGGTAGACATCGGCCATATCCTGCAACTGCAACACCCCTCTCAAAGCCTCTCACCAATCTCGGACGCCTGCCTGCTGCCGGAGAGTTCTAGGGGGCTGTGATGATGGCAGGAAATAGGGGCTGATTGTTCAGTCCCCCTCACGCCGCCTCTCACCCCATGTTTTCACGGCTCAGGGACGGGTTTTGGGTGAAGAACCGGGGTCTGCCCTGACGGGCAGGCAAACCCCCTCCTCCCCTGCTTCGGGACGGGCGATGTCGTCGGAGGTTTGCGGGGCGAAAGCCTGCCCCGGACCGCTCTCCCAAACAGGGCTGTAGGACCGGGGCAGGCGGGCGGGAACAGGGCGATCAGCTTGGAATCGGACGCCGCTTCCTGAACCAGCACGGGAGCCATGATGGCGGAAGTCCTGCGGGCTGTCAGCAGTCCGAATTGTCATTTGAAATGACAACCCACTAGGCAATCCACTTCGTGCCGCTCCGCTGATTGCCCTGGGCCGGAGGGACGCGGTGCTGCGGCTTGTAAAAAATTACGCTTCCATTTCCTGCCATAGAACACTCACCACCGAGGAGAGCCTTTTCAAACGATCCCTGCCAATCGTAGGGCCAGCCCGCCAAAGGCACAGATCGCCAGCACAGTGACGGCGCCCAGCTTCAAGCGGAACACGGCCAGAATGGCGACGATGACCAGCGCCAGCGCGGCGACGTCCAAGGTTCCCCAGACCGGCAGGTCCATATCCAGCCCAAGGCTGGTGACAGGACGCAGCTGGCCGAACAGCACGTGTAGCCCGAACCACAGCGCCAGGTTCAGGATTACCCCCACCACCGCCGCCGTCACCGCCGTCAGCGCCGCCGTCAGGGCGTGGTTGTCGCGCAGGCGTTCGATGAAGGGCGCGCCCAGGAAGATCCACAGAAAGCAGGGCAGGAACGTGACCCACGTGGTCAGCAGCCCGCCCAGTGTCGCGGCCAGCAGCGGCGGCATACCGCCCGCTTCGCGCAGCGCCCCCATGAAGCCCACGAACTGGGTCACCATGATCAGCGGCCCCGGCGTGGTCTCGGCCATGCCCAGCCCGTCCAGCATCTCTCCGGGGACCAGCCAGCCATAGGTCTCGACCGCCTGCTGGGCGACATAGGCCAGCACGGCATAGGCGCCCCCGAATGTCACCACCGCCATCACGCTGAAGAACCCGGCGATCTGCGAGAACACGTTTTCCGGGCCGAGGATCAGGAACAGCGCTGCCACGGGCAGCAGCCACAGCCCCAGAAACACCGCCGATATGCGCGCCGCCCACCCGGCGCTGACACGGGTATGGTCGGGCGTGCCCTCACCTAGCAGGGTGTCTGCATCGGCCACTTGGGTGCCGCCCATCTTGCCATGCCCGCCGCCGCCTTGGAACGCAGCCAGACCCGCACGGGCGCCGACGAAGCCCACCAACGCTGCCGTGAGGATGATGATTGGAAACGGCACGCCGAAGGCGAAGATCGCTAGGAACGAGGCCGCTGCGATGCCGATCATCGTGCGGTTCTTCAGCGCCCGCGACCCGATGCGGATCACCGCCTGCACGACGATTGCCAGCACCGCAGCCTTGAGGCCGAAGAACAGCCCCTCCAGCACGCCGGTATTGCCCCAGATCGCATAGACCCACGACAGGCTCATGATCGCCACGACGCCGGGCAGCACGAACAGCAACCCGGCGATGATGCCGCCAAGCGTCCGGTGCATCAGCCAGCCGATATAGACGGCCAGCTGCATGGCCTCGGGGCCAGGTAGCAGCATGCAGTAATTCAGAGCGTGCAGGAACCGCCGCTCGCCCAGCCATTTCTGTTCCTCGACCAGAATGCGGTGCATCAGGGCGATCTGGCCCGCGGGGCCGCCGAAACTCAGCAGGCCGATCCGCGCCCAGACACGGGTGGCCTCGGCCAAGGTCGGATAGGGGCGGGTCTGCATCATTCTGCCCTCGGCTTGTTGGTGGGCCAGTTGTGGGTCTCGCCGGTCGCGTCACGCACCCACCGATAGAGCGCGTCATAGACCAGCATCCCCGCCTCCAACTGTTCCAGATCGTCGGCATACATGCGTGACAGGCCAAGGGAGACGGCAAGCAGCCCCGCTGCTTCGGGCGCCAGGTCCAGCCGTGCCGTATCGGCAGCCCGAACGATCACGGCCAATCGGTCCAGCGCCGGAACGGACAGGCCCAGCTCAGCCAGCATCACGTCGAAACTGCACAGATCGCCCCTGTGGCTGAAGAAGACGTCCTCGATGTCGAAGGGCGCGGCCTCATGGCGCTCGGCGACACCTGAGACTTCGGCCGGGGCCACGAACAGGATCACTGCGCGGGGATCGACAAAGCGGCGGATCAGCCAGGGGCAGGCAATGCGGTCGATCTTGGGTCGTGCGCGGGTGACCCAGACTGTGCGGCCCTGCCCGTCGCGTGGGGGGAGGTGGTCTGTCTGGATCAGCGGCAGACCCGCCTCTCGCCACGCGACAAAACCACC
>NZ_JAFNAW010000139.1 GCF_017356265.1 Paracoccus fontiphilus
GCAGGTCTGCGATCTTTTCACCGATGAGGAATGTTACAATTTCTTCAAAGCCGCCGGATATGAAACCGATTAAACGCAACGCGCTCTAGGGGAACTAGCCATTTTCCTGAATGTCGCTGGACGGTTTCCAATTTTTGTTCCTTTTCCGGTCCTGAAAGCACCCGTTTCCGGTCAGCTGATTTGGCATATCGCTGCACTTCCGCGAGAGTTTCATGGCCTGTCCAAGCTGCGATCTGGTGAGTTGTCGCACCTGCCTCAGCCAATGATTCGGCGCGGGCCTTTCTTAGGCCATGGGCCGATTTCCCGTCGGTCAGACCCGCGTCGGCAGCGGCTGAAGCGAACTAACTGCTGAACGCGTCAGAACCTGCGCAACTTCATGTCTGCAATCACCCATGTCACCGCTGAGGTTGACCGCCTGCTGACCTGGTTGTGGTCGAGTCCTCACGCCAACAACACGATGGTCGTGCTCTATTCGGACCATGGCTACCACAGCGGCGACAGATGGAGCTGGTACAAGTTCACGATATATGAGGAAAGCGCGCGAGCTCCCTTGATGGTCTATGTGCCGGGGCAGACCGCCAAGACCATCAACCCGCCGGTGTCGCACATGGACATCGGGCCGACCACTCTGGACTATGCCGGGCTTGCCCCAATGGATCATTGCCCCGGCATCAGCCTTCGGCCCTACCTACATCGAGGGGAGTGCCATCCCCGACCGCTGGGTGCCAACATTTTGGTATGGGTCGGCTAGTGTCACCGATGGCGAGACGCGCATCATCCAGTACCAGGATGGGTAGAGCGAGTTCTACGACATCAGTAACAACCAACACCTTGTCGATCCGCTGCCCGAAACAGACCCGCGCTTTGCGCCGGCTCTAGAGGGGCTGTTGCTGGAGTGCGACAAGCGCGGCTATCTGCTGGTCGAACAAGGCATGGCGGCCACCAAGGCATCGCCTTGGGTGGGCTTGCTGGGCGGCGAGGACACAGACCTGCCACCAGGCGCCAACTATGCCAGCATCGCACCTCGGACTCGCTATGCAGAGGCACCCGGATACAGGAAGCAAGTCATTTCTGTGGTCGGCAACAATGAGAACGTGATCCTTGGCGCGGATGCCGATTGGGTGAACATCTACACTGGTCGCGACGTGTCTGGCATTAGAATCACGGCCACAGGCAAGGTGAACCGCAAGATCTGGCTCAATGGCAACGCGACCTGTGCGATTGCGGAAATCAACATCGAGGACGGCGACAACTACAGCGTATCTGGAAACGGTGTTTGTCAAAGTAGTTGTCACCCGTATTCGTTTTCAGGCTGCGCGTTTTTCAGCGCCGCCCATGGGGCCTCCTCCGCCAGCTTTATGGGTGAGCGCGTCGTCGGCCCCATGGTGATCGCAGCACGGATCTGATCGCTCGGGGTTCAGCCAGACCGAGCCGATCGGCTGCCAATTGCGCGTGCGGCCTGACCATCTCTGGGGATTGGCCGCGCGAGCCGCCTCATAGACCTGAACGCGCTGCGGCAGGATGTCACCGTCCTGTCCGCGATGGCGAGCCTCGGGCGTCACGAAGCGGATCGCGCTGTGATGGTTCTCACCATTATACCAGCGCACGAAGCCCCCAACCCAGTTCCGCGCCTCCTCGAGAGAGGCGAAGCCGCGCACGGGCCAGTCGGGCCGGTATTTGCAGGTCCGGAACAGCGCCTCGGAAAAGGGATTGTCATTGCTGACCCGTGGGCGGCTGAAGGAGGCCGTCACCCCAAGCCGCTCCATCGTCGCCCGCATGGTCGCGCCCTTCATCGGGCTGCCGTTATCCGCGTGCAGAACGATGGGATGCGTCACGCAATGTTCGGCTCAGATCGTGCGCTCCAGCAGGGCGGCCGCATTTTCCGATGTCTCCCGCTCATGGATCTCCCAGCCGACGATCTTCCGGCTCCAGATGTCGAGCAGCAGGTAAAGATAGAAGAACCGGCCCGCGATGGGGCCAGGCAGCCAGGTGATGTCCCAGCTCCAGACCTGGCATGGCCCTTTGGCCTCGAAACTGCGCGGCGGCTTCATCTTGGACGGTCGGCGGGCGCGGCCCCGGCGATGGTTCTGGCCCGCGGCGCGCAAGACCCGGTAGAAGCTCGCTTCCGAGGCGATCCACTGTCCGCAATCGGCCAGGCGCGGCGCGATCTGGCTGGGCGGCAGGCTGGTAAATTCGGGCAGGCTGCAGGTCTCCAGGATCAACTGCCGCTCGGCCTCGCTCAGGCGATTGGCGGGCACCGGACGCTCCGCAAAGGGGCGGCGATCTTCGCGCAAAGAGCCCTCCGGATCCTGCCAGCGCCCGAGCATGCGAGGATGCAAGCCCAACTCGGCACAGGCAGCGGCGCGCCGGGCACCGTCGGTGACGGCCGCCTCGACCAGGGCAAGGATCTCGCGGCGCGTCTCGCGACAGAGGTCATGCGTCCTCTCCGTCCCTGCGGCCCCAGATCGCCTCCGCCTTTTTTCGCAAGATCATGAGGGCAGCGGCCTCAGCCAGAGCCTTTTCCTTGCGCGCAAGCTCGCGCTCCAGTTCCTTGATCCGCTTCTTGTCGTCTCGCGTTTCGCGCGCGATCCGGTGAGTGGCGGCCTCGTCCCAGTCATTCGCCCGCGCGCAGGCCTCTCGCCAGGTCCGGATCTGCTCGGCATAGAGAACGCGCTGGCGGCAATATTCACCCAGGTCGTGTTCATTGAGCGAGGCTGTCTCGATCACCGCCGCCAGCTTGTCCCGAGAGGTCCAGCCCTCCGGCGTGGCATAGGCATCAGGCAAAAACCGTCCCTTGGCCCGCGCCTCGGCGCGCCATTTCGCCAGCGTCGCGTAGGAAATCCCAGAGGTGGTCCGGAATTTCCGACCAGTTTGCCGCTTCGCTAAGCTCGGGCATGGGGGTTATGTCAGGCAGCGGCTTTCAGGTTCTGG
>NZ_JAFNAW010000014.1 GCF_017356265.1 Paracoccus fontiphilus
CAGACCCCCCATACCTGCCTCAGCAGAAGGGAAGCACATCATAGGCTAGCTGGGAATCCTGAATCTCGATGCCCGCGACATGCTCTAGTCGACCGCGCGGATCAGCGCCTTGTCCAGCACCCGCAGGACCTGGGCCAGGTCGTGCCCGCGCTTCAGGATGCGGCCATCCATGCCGATCACGGCATAGGCGCCCTGGGCCGCACGCAGGCGGGGGCGTTTCTCGATCCGGTAAAGGGGATGTTCCGCCGCGCGGCGGAAGACGCTGAAGACGGCGGCGTCGCGCAGGAAGGACATGGCATAGTCGCGCCATTCGCCCGCCGCGACGAAGCGGCCATAGACCGACAGGATCAGCGACAGTTCCGCCCGGTCGAAGACGACGCGATCAGGGGTGGCATGAAACGGCGGGCCTGCATCCATCATGACAGGATGGTGACAGCCCGCCGTCCGCGTGGCAATGCCGAAATGGCGGCCGGGCGCCGCCCTGGGGCGGGATCAGTAGCAGCTGACCTTTTCGATCCGGCCGGTGCGGCCGTATTCGATGTTCAGGCGGTCGGGCCTGAAGTCGGAGGTCACCGCATCGTCTGGGCCGATCTGGCGGGTGCCGATGGGGAAGGTCATGGCGCCCAGGACCGCGACGGGCTGGCCCACCAGTCCCTGATAGGCCGAGGCGTTGCAGGTATCGGGCGGCGTGTCGGGCAGCGGCTGGGCCGGCATGGGTTCGCAGGCGGCAAGGATGGTGGCGGCCGTCAGCCCCAGCACGAGTGTTCTGGCGTTCATGATGGTCATCCGCAGTCGACGTTGGTGATGATGCCTGCCGCATCCAGGCGGAACACGACGCGGCTGGGGACGTAGTCCTGCGGCTCGATGCCCCGATATTCGACCACCCGGTATTCGCTGGTCACGCCCAGCGTCGGGATGATGCTGCCCGGCTGGCCGATGGCCGACGCGTAGTTCTGGCTGGCGCCGCACAGGTCGGGCTTGCGTTCCGTCAGCCCGGCCACGCCCACCGCCGGTTGCGGGGCCGGCGGCACATAGGCGACGGGCGCGGGGACCGGCGCCGGGGCGGGCGCGGGCGTCATGCAGCCGGACACAAGGGCAGCCGCAAGGCATGTTGACAGGATCGTCGTGGTTTTCATGATTGTCCGTGGTTCCCTCGAAAAGCCCGTCTGTCGCGGGTTTGCGCGGAAGATGATACAGCCCGGGCCGAGGGTTGCAAAGGCGCCGCGCGGGTCACGTTTTCATCATCGCGAGCGGATGCCGCGCTGCATGGCCTGGCGGGGTTCCGGGGCATTGGCGCGCAGGAAAAGGGCTGCCGCCTGTGCGGCGGCGGCGTCGATCGCGGCCCGGGGCTTGCCCAGCAGCATGTGGTCGCGCAGGCCCATGCCCGACAAGGCGACCAGTTGTTCGGCCGCGAGGTTTGCGTCCTCGATCGCCAGAAGCCCGCCTTCGGCCCAGCGGGACAGATGGGGGGCGATGGCATCGCGAAGCAGCCGGGACTGCGTGCCGTGAAAGTTCTTGGACAGGCTGGCAAAGCGCGTCGCCTCGGCCACATGGGCGCGATAAAGGCCGACATGCAGCGGGTCGGTCATCCAGGCCGCAATGCGGACCGTGATCCGGGGAATGCCCTGGTCGGGGCCTGCGCCGGGGTCGATGTCCAGGGTGAAGCGCAGGCGGGCGACCTCGGCCCGCATGGCTTCCTGGAACATCAGCCCCTTGTCGGGGAAATAGCTGTAGAGCGTCGCCTTGGAAACCCGCGCCGCCTGCGCGATGTCATCGACGCTGGCCCCCATGTATCCGTCGCGCAGGAATATGGCCGCGGCACCCTTGACCACCTGCCCGAATTTGCGACCTTGGCTAATGGATTGAGTTCCCGGCATCTCTTCCATCCAGATTGGCTATTCGTAGCATTCTGGCGGGGGCGATCAATCCCTGATTGCGCAACCACGGTCCTCAGCACGCGCGGCGCGGGCGTGCCCGGGTGCCACAGGCAGGCGCCGGGTTTGGCGCGAATGCCTTATTTTTGTTCAAATCGGCCTTGGCACCCGGCGTCCGGCTGGCATAGCTTCCCCTTCGTCACCAACCGGCGTCAGATGTCAGGAGAAGCCGATGACGATCCCCCATACCTCGTTCCGCGACTCGGTCGAGCGGATGTTCACCCATGCGGCGGCCATGATGGACCTGCAGCCCGGCCTGGAGGAAAAGATCCGGGTCTGCAACTCGACCTATACCGTCCGCTTCGGGGTGCGTCTGCGCGGCCAGATCCATACCTTCACCGGCTATCGGTCGGTCCATTCCGAACACATGGAGCCCGTGAAGGGCGGCATCCGCTATTCGCTGGACGTGACCCAGGACGAGGTCGAGGCCCTGGCCGCGCTGATGACCTACAAATGCGCCCTGGTCGAGGTTCCCTTCGGCGGGTCCAAGGGCGGGCTGTGCATCGACCCGCGCGCCTGGAACGAGGACGAGCTGGAGCGGATCACCCGGCGCTTCACCTATGAGCTGTCGCGCCGGAACCTGATTTCCCCGTCGCAGAACGTGCCGGCGCCGGACATGGGGACCGGGGAACGCGAGATGGCCTGGATGGCCGATGCCTACAAGCGTCTGCATCCCGACGACATCAACGCCAAGGCCTGTGTCACCGGCAAGCCGCGCCATGCCGGCGGCATCGAGGGGCGGGTCGAGGCCACCGGCCGGGGCGTGCAATACGCGCTGCGCGAGTTCTTCCGCCACGCGGACGTCATGAAGAAGGCCGGGCTGGAAGGGGGCCTTGCGGGCAAGCGGGTGATCGTGCAGGGCCTGGGCAACGTGGGCTATCACGCGGCGCAGTTCCTGTCGGCCGAGGACAAGGCCCTTGTCACGGGCGTGATCGAGCGCGACGGGGCGATCTCGAACCCGCAGGGCATCAACATCGACGCGCTGCGCGGCCATATCCGCGCGACCGGCGGCATCAAGGGTTTTGCGGGCGGCGATTACCGCGAGAACGGCCTTTCCGCCCTTGAGGATGAATGCGACATCCTGATCCCCGCGGCGGTCGAAAGCGTCATCCACGAGGGCAATGCCGAGCGCATCCGCTGCAAGCTGATCATCGAGGCCGCGAACGGTCCCGTCACTGCCGATGCCGACGAGATCCTGAAGCGCAAGGGGATCGTCATCATCCCCGACATGTATGCCAACGCGGGCGGCGTGACGGTTTCCTATTTCGAATGGGTCAAGAACCTGTCGCAGATCAGCCTGGGCCGGCTGGAACGCCGCCACGAGGAGGCCCGCGCCCGGATGCTGGTCGAGGAGCTGGAGCGGATCTCGGCGGATACGGGCACCAACTTCGAACTGGCGCGGGGCTTCAAGGAGGCCTTCCTGCATGGCGCGGACGAGCTGGACCTGGTCCGGTCGGGCCTGGACGACACCATGCGCGAGGCCTTCAAGAAGATGAAGGACGTGTGGATGTCGAACCCCAGGGTCGATGACATGCGCACCGCGGGCTATGTCGTGGCGATCCGGAGGATCGCCAATGTCTATGGGTCGCTGGGGCTGTAAGGGGGGCAGGGGGGCGCCGCCCCCCGTCCTTCGGACTCCCCCCGGGGTATTTCGGCAACGGAGAAGACCTGGTCCCGCGGGGCGGCGGCGCGGCGCAGGCGGTCGTTGATCGCCGCGCCGAGGCCATGGTCGGGGATCGGGGCCACGGCGATGGGGCGTCCTTCCCGGTCGGCGCGGCGCAGGGTGTCGAACAGGCGGGCCGCGGCCTGCGCCAGGTCGCCGGAGTCGGACAGGCTGAAGGGACCGGGCGCACCGAAGGCGAGGTGGGTCTCGCCCGGGAGGGGATCGGCGGCGTTCAGGCGCAGCGCGGCGTTCGGGGCGTAATGGCTGGTCAGTTGCCCCGGCGCGTTCGGTGCGGAAGGGTCGGCCTGATGGTCCGCCAGGGCGTGGCCGAGGCGGTCGGCGATGGCCTCGGCCGGGACGCCGCCGGGGCGCAGCAGGGTGGCGCGGCCGGACGGCCAGCCGACGATGGTGGATTCGAGGCCCACGGGGCAGGGGCCGGCATCCAGCACGGCGGCGATGCGGCCATCGAGGCCGCCGTCGGGGTCAAGGACGTGATCGGCGCTGCTGGGGCTGATCCGGCCCGAGGCATTGGCGGACGGCGCGGCCAGCGGGCCGGTCAACCGCAGCAGCGCCTGCGCGACGGGATGGGCGGGCACGCGGATCGCCACCGTTGACAGCCCCGCCGTCACCAAGGACGCGATGCCCGCATCCGCGCGCAAGGGCAGCACCATGGTCAGCGCGCCCGGCCAGAAGGCCGCGGCCAGCATCTCGGCCTCGGGGGTGAGGTCTGCGATGGCGCGCGCGGCGGCCAGGTCGGGGACATGGACGATCAGGGGGTTGAAGGACGGGCGGCCCTTCGCCGCGTAGATCGCGGCCACCGCCGTGCCGCTGCGGGCGTCGCCCGCCAGGCCGTAGACCGTCTCGGTCGGGATGGCCACGACCTGGCCCGCCGCCAGCAGGAGTGCCGCGCGCGCCATGCCCATCTGGTCTGGCAACAGTCTTTCGGTCCGCATCCGTGACGCCGGGTTTCGGTTGAGCCTTGTCTCCAGCCTTCTAAGATGGCCGAAAGGTTATTTGATAATCGCGCCGCAATCGATTGCCAAGGCGCCGAGGGAGGGTGTTCACGTGAGTTACAAGGCGCCGGTCGCGCAGATCGACTTCATCCTGAACCATGTCGTGCCGTTCCGCGACCTTGCCGAGACCGCGCGCTTCGCGGAAGCCACGCCGGAAACCGCCGCCGCCATCCTGGCCGAGGCGGGCAAGCTTGCCACCAACGTGCTGGCGCCGCTGAACCGCAGCGGCGACGAAAGCCCGGCGGTGCTGGAAAACGGCCGGGTCCGGTCCTCGCCCGGTTATGCCGAGGGGTTCCGGGCCATCGCCGAGGGCGGCTGGATCGGGCTGGCGGCCGGTCCCGACCATGGCGGCATGGGCCTGCCGCAGGCGCTGAACATGGCCGTGGCCGACATGATGTCGGGCGCCTGCCTGGCCTTGCAGCTGAACCCGCTGCTGACCCAGGGCCAGATCGAGGCGCTGGAGCATCATGCCAGCGACGAGCTGAAGGCGCTGTACCTGCCGAAGCTGATTTCCGGCGAATGGTCGGGCACCATGAACCTGACCGAGCCGGGCGCGGGCAGCGACGTGGGCGCGCTGGTCACGAAGGCGGAACCGAACGGCGACGGCACCTATCGGATCACCGGGCAGAAGATCTTCATCACCTGGGGCGACAGCGACGTGACGGAAAACGTTTGCCACGCCGTGCTGGCCCGCCTGCCCGACGGTGCCAAGGGGACCAAGGGCATCAGCCTGTTCATGGTGCCGAAGTTCATCCCCGACGCGGACGGCAGGCCTGGGGTCGCCAACAGCCTCAAGGTCGTCAGCCTTGAGGAAAAGATGGGCATCCACGGCAGCCCCACCTGCGTCATGAGCTTCGAGGGCGCGACGGGCTGGCTGATCGGCGAGCCGCACAAGGGCATGGCCGCGATGTTCACCATGATGAACTGCGCCCGTCTTGGCGTGGGGATGCAGGGCGTCGGCGTGGCCGAGGCGGCGCTGCAGCAGGCCGTTGCCTATGCCGCCGACCGCAACCAGATGGGCCCGATCATCGGGCACCCGGACGTGCGCCGGATGCTGGCCACGGCCCGGGCCGAGGTCTTTGCCGCCCGCGCCATCGGCCTGGCCTGCGCCACCGCCATCGACATGGCGAGCGCCTCGGGCGATGGGGTCCATGCCGCCCGCGCGGCTTTCCTGACCCCGATCGCCAAGGCCTATGGCACCGATGTCGGCTGCCGCGTGGCAGACATCGGCATCCAGGTCCATGGCGGCATGGGCTATGTCGAGGAGACGGGCGCCGCCCAGTATCTGCGCGACGTGCGCATCACCCCCATCTACGAAGGCACCAACGGCATCCAGGCCATGGATCTGGTCGGCCGCAAGCTGTCGGACGGAGGCGACGCCGCCCTGCGCCTGCTGGACGAGGTCGCGGACGGCGCCAAGCTTGCGCAGGCCGACCATCCGCAATGGGCGAACCAGTTGTGGCAGGCGTCCGAAACGCTGCGCGAGGCGACGCAGGCGCTGCTTGACCGCGACCTGCCGGCGCGCTTTGCGGGCGCGGTTCCCTTCCTGACGGCATTTGCGCGGGTGCTGGGGGGGCTTTACCACCTGCGCGCCGTGCAGGCGGGCGGCGAATCGCATCAGGCTCTGGCCCGCGTGTTCATGGCCCGCGTGCTGCCGCGCCATGCCGCCGACCTGGCCGAGGCCCTGGCGGGTCTGGACGACCTGGCGGGCATCAGCGACGCAGCGCTTGCCGGCGACTCCGCCTCGTGATCGCCTATCCGTTCGACACCCCGCCCGCCGCAGGCGAGGCCGTGACGGTCGCGCCGGGCGTCCTGTGGATGCGCCTGCCCCTGCCGATGGCGCTGGATCACGTCAATGTCTATGCGCTGGAGGAGGGAGACGGCTGGACGCTGGTGGATACCGGCTTCGACACGCCCGCCTCGCGCGAGACATGGGCCGCGCTGCTGGCCGGTCCCTTGGCGGGGCGCCCGGTGCGGCGCGTCATCGGCACGCATCACCACCCCGACCATATCGGCCTGGCGGGCTGGTTCATCGCGCGCGACGGTGCCGAACTGATGATGAGCCGCACCGCCTGGCTGACCGCGCGGATGCTGGTCCTGGACCGGCAGGATCGCGCCAGCCCCGAGGCGCTGGCATTCTGGCGCCGGGCCGGGATGCCTGCCGACCTGCTGGCCCAGCGCGCGGCGGAACGGCCGTTCAACTTCGCCGACGTGGTCCATCCGCTGCCGCTTGGCTTCACGCGGCTGGTGGATGGCCAGCAGGTCTCCTTCGGCAACCGGCGCTGGCGCATCGCCATGGGTCACGGCCATGCGCCCTGTCATGCTACCTTCTGGTCGCTGGACGACGGGCTGGTGATCGGGGGCGACCAGTTGCTTCCCTCGATCTCGCCCAACCTGGGTGTCTATCCGACCGAGCCCGAGGCCGATCCGGTCGGGGAATGGCTGGAAAGCTGCACCCGGATGCTGGAACTGGCGCAGGCCCGCCATCTGGTGCTGCCCGGTCACAAGCTGCCCTTCACGGGCCTGCCCACGCGGCTGCGGCAGTTGATCGACAACCACCACGGGGCGCTGGACCGGATGACCGCCGCCCTGCGCGGCGGCCCGCGAACGGCGGTCGGCTGCTTCGACATCCTGTTCAAGCGGCGCATCGGCGCGCCCGAATTCGGCCTGGCCCTGGTCGAGGCGGTCGCCCATGTGAACCACCTGCGGCAGCAGGGCGTGGTGACGGCCGTGGGACAACAGGATGACGCCGTGCTGTGGGGGGCGTGACAGGACAGGCGGGATCAGTTATCGCAAGGGCAAAGCGGACAGGAGGAACGGGCTATGGCCACGCATCACCACGAGATCACCGAGCACAAGATCGGCACCATGGACATCACGGAACAGCAGCGCACTTTCGCGGGCTTCATCAAGTTCGCCACCTGGGTCGCGATCCTGTCGATCCTGGTTCTGATCTTCATGGCTCTGGTCAACAGCTGATCGGGACATCATTCTCATGAAAAGACGGGTCTTCCTGGCAGCGACGCTGCCTGCCGCCCTGGCTGCCTGCGGCGCGCAGAAAGTCTGGGATTCCGACGAGGAACTGCGGGCCGCCTATTTCGTCTCGCCGGAACCGCCGTCGATCACGCTTCTGACCGTGATCGGCATTCCGCGCGGCGAGGGCGGGCATTCGGGGCTGATGATCAACGGCAGCCAGCGCGTCGTCTATGACCCGGCCGGAAGCTGGCAGCATCCGCGCATTCCCGAACGCAACGACGTGCTGTACGGCATCAACGACAACTTCAAGAACTTCTATCTCGATTACCACGCCCGCAAGACCTATTGGGTGGCCGAGGATACCGTGATTGTCAGCCGGGAAGTCGCCGATGCCGCGATCCGGTCGGTCGAGACGCAGGGCGCGTCGCCCAAAAGCTATTGCGCGGTGAACACCGGCAAGGCCTTGAGCCGCGTGCCGGGGTTTGAAAACGCGCCGACCGGCTTCAGCCCGATCCGGCTGCGCAACTGGTTCCTGACGCTGCCGGGCGTGCAGTCCAAGCGCCACATGGACGGCGATCCGGCCAACAACCACGACGTGCTGCTGCGCCAGAAGGACGGGCAGATCGTCGGCTACAACATGTAAAGCAGGCCGAACAGCGTGATCGCCCCCGCAAGGATGGCAAGGATCACGTTCTTGGTCAGCAGGCCGACCGCCACGGTTGCCATGGCGGCGGCCATCCGCGCCGGATCGGGCTGGCCCCCGGTCGCCGCCGGCCAGACCACCAGCGGCGCGACCAGGGCGGGCAGCACCGCGACCGGCGTGTAGCGCAGCATCCGCAGCACCCAGGACGGCAGGTCGCGGTTGCCCAGCGCGCCCAGGAAGGACCAGCGGATCAGGAAGGTGCCGATCCCCAGCACCACGATCACCAGCCAGACGGTCGCGTCGGATGTCCCGTTCGTCATGCCCGCGCCCTCCGCTCGGCCGCGATCTCGACAAGCGCGCCGGCCACCATGCCCAGGGGGGCCGCGATCAGCAGACCCAGGCCCGACGGCAGGCCCGCCAGCGCCAGCGACGCCAGCACCGCCACGAAGCAGGCCGCCATGTGGGCCGGGGTGCGCAGCATCGGCGCGATCATCGCCAGAAAGGTGATCGGCATCGCGAAATCCAGGGCGATGTCGTCCGGAATGGCCTGGCCCAGCGTGGCGCCGACCCAGGACGACACCATCCAGGACGGGCAGACGACCGCCACGACCCCCGCGAAGAAGGCAAGGCGCTGCGGAAGCCCCAGTCCGGGGTTGCGCTCGTATTCCTGGATGGACAGCGCATAGCTCTGATCGACCAGGGCATAGGCGATGCCTGCCTTTTGCGCGGTCGTGGCGCCCCTCAGCCACGGCACGAGCGAGGCCGAATACATCGCCATCCGCAGGTTCACGGCCAGGCAGGACAGGATCACGATGATCGTGGGCGCATTGTCCCCCAGAAGCTGGACGGCGGTGAACTGCGATGCCCCCGCAAGCACCAGGATCGAGAAGCCCATCGCCTGCGCGACATCCAGGCCCGCTTCCAGCGCCACGACCCCGAACAGAAGGCCGAAGGGAACCATGACCACCAGGAAGGGCAGCGACTGGATGGTGCCGCGCCAGAACGCCTCGCGCACGGTGCGCGAGGAGCCGTCTTCGGCAAGGGCCTGCCGGGTCGCGGGACGGGGAAGGGGGGTGGGGGACATGGGGCTTTCGCTTCGGACGGGATCGCGGCACCTTGCTTTGCACGACGCGCAATCAGTGGCAAGGCCGGGTGCAGATCACGACTCCCATTCCCGACCGGCATCTGGCCCAAGCGGCGCGCCTGTGGGGGCGGGCCTTCGTGCCGGGGGCGGGGGCCATGACGCCCCGCATCCGGCCATGCCACGGCATCGCGGCGATCGGCGCCGACGGCCTTCTGGGCGGGGTGGCGGGGTTTCGCGACCAGGATGGCGGATTGCTGGCCGATCTGCCCTTGTTGGCGCGGCTGCTGTTCAGGTCCGCGCCGCCCACGGCCGATCTGGTCATCGACGGCATCGTCGTGGCCTGCCCGCGCAAGGGCATCGGCCGGGCCTTGCTGCAGGAAGCGGCGGCCCTTGCCCTTGGGTCCGGCCGCCCCGGCCTGCGGGCCGAGGTGGCCCTGCGCAACCGTTCGGCGATGGCCTTCTATGCGGCTGCCGGCTTTGTCGAGATCGGGCGCGGACGCTATGGCTGGCCCTGGTCCGGGCCGGTCGCGATCCTGCGCCGGCCGGTCTGATCCTGCGCCGTGCCGTTCAGCCGAAGACCCCGGCGATCCGGCCCAGCAGCATGAAGGCGCGAGCGGACCGGGTTTCGGCCAGGACGGCGATCTGCGCGTCGTCCATCTGCGGCAGGTGCCGCGTCAGCATGGCGTCGAAATGGCGCAGGAAATGCTGGGCGGTGTCGCGGAAGATCTCGTCCCGGTGCAACAGGGCCGCGGCCGTGTCCAGCGCCTGCCGGTCGTGGATGCCCCCCAAGGCCGCCACCGCGCTGCCCCGCGCGCCTTCGGCAAAGCGGCGCCAGGTCCCGACGGGGGCCGATTCGGGCGGCAGGTCGTCCATGTAGAGATCCTGGCCGGCAAGCAGCGTCACCACGTCCTGCGCGGCGCGCAGCACGCGGGCGTGATCGCCGTCCTGCAGCACCAGGCGCAGCGCGGCGATCGCCACCGAATCATCGGGCCCATCGGGAAAGTTCAATGCCCGGATCAGCGTTTCCGCGTCGATTTCCGGCGCCGGCGGTTCGGCGGCGCGCGGGGCGGTCTGACGGGCCTCGGCAGGGCGCGGCGCGGGCCGAGCAGCGGGAACGGGCGCGCGAGACTGCGGTTCCGGCTCTCCGATCACCTCGGCTTCCGGCGCGGCGCGGGGTGGCGGGGCGCCGCGCGTGGTCGCCATGTCGCGCAACTGCCCAAGGCGCTGGCGCAGATCCTCGGCCTCGGCCCGCAGCACGGCAATGGCCCGCGCCGTCCTGACCGCCAGCCAGATCAGCGCCAGGGGCAGGATCGTCGCCATGATGACCGCAAGGCGGATGATGCCGCCCTGGGCACCCTCGCCGCCCGGGGCCAGCAGCCAGAACAGCGCGACCAGGAACAGCCAGACACCGCTCAGCACGATGCCGGTGGTGGTGATGGCGTCCCGTTGGGCCAGGGTGGCGATCCGTGCGACCAGCGACATCGTCTTCACTCGTAGCGGATCGCGAGGATCTCGTAGCTGCGCTGACCCCCCGGCGTCGTGACCTCGACGCTGTCGCCCACGTCCTTGCCGATCAGGGCGCGGGCCAGCGGCGAGCGGATGTTCAACAGCCCGCGCTCGATATCCGCCTCGGCCTCGCCCACGATCTGGTAGGTGCGCTCCTCGTCGGTATCCTCGTCCACCAGGTTGACGATGGCGCCGAACTTGACCGATCCCGACAGCTTCGAGGTGTCGATCTGCTCGGCCCGCGACAGGATCGATTCCAGCTCCTTGATGCGGCCTTCGATGAAGCCCTGCTTTTCGCGGGCGGCGTGGTATTCGGCGTTTTCGGACAGGTCGCCATGCTCGCGCGCCTCGGCGATCTGGCGGATGATCGCGGGACGTTCCTTCGACTTCAGCTCGCCCAGTTCGCGTTCCAGCGCGGCAAAGCCGCTGCGGGTCATCGGAATCTTGTCCATCGCTGCCCAATCCTCTGCGGGATGCAATCCGTTGCGGGATGCGGTTATCGTCAACTGCTAAGGCAACGCCCCTGCCATTCGGATGGCAGGGGCGTGGGCCTTGTTGTCGGCAACGTGCCCCAGAATGCCGCGTCTTTGCAAGCCCGCGCGCGGTGAGGATGGCAGTTTTTGGCCGTCGCGTCAGGATTGCCGCGATGCGGCAGAACCGTTACATCCTGACAAAGCCAGCAAGGGGGAGCCGCGCCATGACCGACACGACACCGATCGAACGCGAGGCGATGGAGTATGACGTGGTGATCGTGGGGGCGGGTCCGTCGGGCCTGTCGGCGGCGATCCGATGCAAGCAGATCGACCCGGACCTGTCTGTGGTGGTGCTGGAAAAGGGCTCGGAGGTCGGCGCGCATATCCTGTCGGGGGCGGTGCTGGACCCGGTCGGGCTGGACCGGCTGATCCCCGACTGGCGGGACAAGGGTGCCCCGGTCCGCACCGCGGTGACCGACGACAACTTCTATGTCCTGGGCGAGGCGGGGCAGGTGCGGGTGCCCAACTGGCCGATGCCGCGGCTGATGAACAACCACGGCAACTTTATCGTCTCGATGGGCAGCGTCTGCCGCTGGCTGGCCGAACAGGCCGAGGCGCTCGGCGTCGAGATCTTCCCCGGCATGGCGGCATCCCAGGTCGTCTGGGACGGTGATCGCGTGCGTGGCGTGGTCGCGGGCGAGATGGGGCTGCAGTCGGACGGCACGCCCGGCCCGCACTACGAGCCCGGCATGGAGCTGCACGGCAAGTATGTCTTCATCGGCGAGGGCGTGCGCGGGTCGCTGGCCAAGGAGATCATCAACCGCCTGAAGCTGTCGGACGGCCACGAGCCGCAGAAATACGGCCTCGGCATGAAGGAGATCTGGGAGGTCGCCCCCGAGAAGTTCCAGAAGGGCCGGGTGGTCCACACCATGGGCTGGCCCCTGGGCAAGAACGCCGGCGGCGGCAGCTTCATCTACCACTACGAGGACAACCTGGTGATGGTGGGCTTCGTGGTGCATCTGAACTACGAGAACCCGTATCTGTATCCCTACATGGAGTTCCAGCGCTTCAAGCACCACCCGATGGTGGCCGAGCTGCTGGAGGGGGGCAAGCGCATCTCCTACGGCGCGCGCGCGATCAGCGAGGGCGGCTGGCAGTCGCTGCCGGAACTGAGCTTCAACGGCGGCGTGCTCTTGGGCTGCTCGGCGGGCATGGTCAACGTGCCGCGCATCAAGGGCAACCACAACGCCATGATCTCGGGGATCGAGGCTGCCGAGGCGGCGGCGGCGGCGATTGCCGCAGGGCGCGAGGGCGACCGGCTGACCGACTATGACACCGCCGTGCGCACGGGCGCGATCGGCCAGGACCTGAAAAAGGTCCGCAACGTCAAGCCGGCCTGGTCGCGCTACGGGCTATGGCCGTCGCTGGTCCTTGGCGGCATGGACATGTGGGGGGCGGGTCTGACCGGGCGCAACATCCTGCGGACCTGGAAGCACGGCAAGACGGATGCCGAGGCCACCGGCAAGGCGGCGAAGTTCAAGCCCATCGACTATCCCAAGCCCGACGGCAAGCTCAGCTTCGACCGGCTGACCAACGTGGCGTTCTCCTTCACCAACCACGAGGAAAGCCAGCCCTGCCACCTGAAGCTGAAGGACCCTACGGTGCCGATCCGGGTGAACCTGCCCGAATATGCCGAGCCCGCGCAGCGCTACTGCCCGGCCGGGGTCTACGAGGTGGTCGAGGAGGCCAACGGCCCGCGCTTCGTGATCAACTTCCAGAACTGCGTCCACTGCAAGACCTGCGACATCAAGGACCCGTCGCAGAACATCGTCTGGACCACGCCCCAAGGCGGAGACGGGCCGAACTACCCGAATATGTGATCGGAGGGGCGGGCGCTGGCGTTGCCCCCTGTCCGGCGTCGCGCTAGGGTCGGTTGCAACGATTTTGTGATCTCCGGGATGGAACCCTTGACCCTGACCCGTCCGAATCTGCCCCTGATCGCTGCCCTTCTGGCGGCGCTGTCGCTGCCTGCGCAGGCCCAGGACCGGCCCGAGCCGCGCCCCGAGGGGGACACCCCGGCCGCCGCGCCCGAGGCCGAGGCGCCAGCCTCCGACCCTGCGCCGCTGACCTTCGGCCTTGCCGGACCGTTCCTGGCCGCGCGCATGGCGACGGTGGAAAACGACTTCCAGGCCGCCGCGCGCTTTTTCGTGCAGGCCGTGGCGCATGATCCGCAGGACCGCTTCCTGCAGGACAGCGCCCTGGTCGCGCTGGTGTCGGCGGGCGAGATCGACCGGGCGGTCCAGCTTGCCAACCGCATCGGCAGCGATGGCGAGCCGACCGAACTGTCGCGCCTGATCCATCGTGCCAATCTGGTCCATGGGGGCGACTGGGCAGGGCTGCTGGCCGATGTCGGCACCCCCACCGACATGGAGTCGGAGGCAGACCTGCTGGCCGGGATGCTGCGGGGCTGGGGCCTTCTGGGCGCCGGCAAGGCATCCGAGGCCCTGGCCGAGTTCGAGCGGCTGGCCAAGCTGGACGGCGTCGCGCCGATGGTGAACTATCACCTGGCGCTGGCCCGGGCCTTGGTCGGCGACTACGAGGGGGCCGAGGCGCTGCTGGCCGATGAAACCACCGGCGCGCATATCCTGGGCTTTGCCGCCCGCGCCCAGATCCTTGCCCAGCTTGAACGCCGCGACGAAGCCGTCGCCATGATCGAGGCGATCCCCGGCATCGAGGCCGAGCCGCAGCTTCTGGCGCTGCGCGACTGGCTGAAGGCCAAGCAGCCCGTGGCCTTCGACGTGGTCAAGACGCCTGCGGACGGCATCGCGCAGGTCTTCCTGACCTTTGCCTCGGCCCTGGCCTCCAGCGCCGACCCCGAGCCCTTGTCGCTGATCCATGCCCGGCTGGCCGTCTGGCTGTCGCCCGACACCGCCGAGGCGCGGCTGATGGCCGCGCAGATCCTGCAGGAACGCCAGCAGTTCGACCTGGCCGAACCCGAATTCGACGCGCTGCGCCGCATGGGCCAGATGCGTCCCGCCGCCGAACTGGCGCGCATCGACACGCTGTCCCGCGCGGGCCGCACGGACGAGGCGGGCAAGGCCGCCCTGTCGCTGACCGCCGCCTATCCCGACCTGCCCCAGGCGTGGATCGCCCTTGGCGACCTGTTGCGCCAGCAGGAAAAGTTCGCCCAGGCCGTGCCCGCCTATGACAAGGCCCTGGCGCTTCTCGAGGATGCGCCCGCCGATGCGCGGTGGTTCCCCCTTTACGCGCGCGGCATCGCGCTGGAACGGTCCAAGCAGTTCGACCGCGCCGAAGCCGATTTCCTGGCCGCCATCGAGATTCGCCCCGAGCAGGCCAGCCTGCTGAACTATCTGGGCTACAGCTGGATCGACCGGAACGAGAATCTGGACCGCGCCCTGGCGCTGATCCAGAAGGCGGTCGAGCTGTCTCCCGAGGACGGCTATATCCTCGATTCGCTGGCTTGGGCCTATTACCGGCTGGGCCGCTACCAGGAGGCGGTGGCCCCCATGGAGGCCGCCATCCTGACCATGTCGCAGGACCCGCTGGTCAACGACCACCTGGGCGACATCTACTGGAAGGTCGGCCGCCACCGCGAGGCCGAGATCCAGTGGCGCCGCGCCCTGTCGCTGGAGCCGACCGAGACCGACGACGTCGATCCCGACCGGATCCGCGCCAAGCTGGACAGGGGCCTGGACGCCGTCCTGGCCGAGGAAGCGGCGGCGGGAACGCCGGAAACCCCCGCGCCCGCGCCGCAGGCCGCCGCGAACTAGGCGATGCCCCCTGTCATCGAGGCCGCGCCAGCCAAGCTGAACCTTGCGCTGCATGTCACCGGACGCCGTGCGGACGGCTATCACCTGCTGGATTCGCTGGTGGCTTTCGCCGGGGTGGGCGACGTGGTGACGCTGGAACCCGGCCCCCTGTCCCTGCGGATCGAGGGGCCGTTCGCGCCGGGCCTGCCTGTCGGCGACGACAACCTGTGCCTGCGCGCGGCGCGGCTTGCGGGCGGTAAGGCCAGCATCATCCTGACCAAGAACCTGCCGGTCGCCTCCGGCATCGGCGGCGGCTCGGCCGATGCGGCGGCGGTGCTGCGCGGGCTGGCCCGCATGGGCCATGCGCTGCCCCCGGGCACCGAACGGCTGGGCGCGGATGTGCCGGTCTGCCTGACCTCGACCCCCGCCCGGATGCAGGGGGTGGGAGAGATCGTCACGCCCCTGCCGCCCTTGCCCACCATCCCGCTGGTGCTGGTCAATCCGGGCGTGGCGGTGCCGACGCCGCAGGTCTTTGCCGCCATGGACCGGCGCGACAATCCGGCCCTGCCGCCCGTCCCGCACCTTGCCAGTCTTGCCGACCTGGCGTCCTGGCTGGCGGGCACGCGCAACGACCTGGAGCCTGCCGCCCTGTCCATCGCGCCCCCGATCGGGCAGGTTCTGGACGCCCTGCGCGCCAGCGGGGCCGCTTTCGCGCGCATGTCCGGGTCGGGGGCGACCTGCTTCGGCCTTTACGACAGCGCCGGCCGAGCCCGGATTGCCGCCACGGCGTTGAAACAGCATGGCTGGTGGGCGGTCGCGACGGAACTGGCACCCTTGCCTGCGCCCCGCTAGACTGCCGCGAAACTGTCTCGGGGGAACCATGCTGCGTCTTGGCGTCAACATCGATCACGTCGCAACCATCCGCAACGCGCGGGGCACGCCCTGGCCCGACCCCCTGCGCGCCGCCCGGATCGCCCAAGACGCAGGCGCCGACGGCATCACCGCCCATCTGCGCGAAGACCGCCGCCACATCAGCGACGCCGACATCGACGCGCTGATGGCGAACATGACGCTGCCCCTGAACCTGGAAATGGCCGCCACGGCGGAGATGCAGGTCATTGCCCTGCGCCACCGTCCCCACGCCGTCTGCATCGTGCCCGAAAAGCGCGAGGAGCGGACAACCGAAGGCGGCCTGGACGTTGTCGGTAACGAGGCGATGCTGGCCGACTACATCGCGCCGCTGCGCGAGGCAGGCAGCCGCGTGTCGCTGTTCATCGGCCACGACCCCGCCCAGATCGAGGCCGCCGCCCGCATCGGCGCAGCGGTGGTGGAACTGCACACCGGCGCCTATTGCGACCTCGACACCGAGGGCCGCCACGCCGAACGCGACGCCGAACTGGTGGGCCTGACCCAAGGCGCGGGCCTGGCCGACAGCTTGGGGTTGGAGGTCCATGCGGGCCACGGCCTGACCTTCGACACCGTTGGCCCCATCGCCGCCATCCCGCAGATCAAGGAACTGAACATCGGCCACTTCCTGATCGCCGAGTCGGTCTTCACCGGCCTGGGCGAGGCGATCCGCAAGATGCGCCGCTGCATGGACGAGGCGCGGGCATGATCCGCCACCTTGCCGTCCTTGCCCTGCTTGCCGCCCCCGTGCAGGCGCAGCAGATCGACGTGAAGCCCTACGGCGACGCCGAGCGTGTCGATGCCATTGCCGAACCGTGGGAAGACAACATCGCCACCTATGCCAATGGCGACATCCGCCTGGCGCTGCTGGACATGGTCGAACCCGCGGGCGGGGCGTTGAAGCTGGTCGTCATCAGCCCGCCCCGCGACGAACTGGGCTTTCGGCAATGCCGCGTCATCGGCGCGGACGGGATGGGCTTCTACGGCCTCGACTTTGCGGCCCGTCAGGCAAACTACCACCCGCAGCGCGGGTTGACCCTGACCATGCCCGCAAAACACCATACCGATCTTGCCCCCAAAGGCGGCGACTACCGGCTGTCCGTGACGATCGACCAGCAAAGCGGCCGGATCACGACCGAGGTCCGGAAGTGACCGAGTATTTCTTCGTTGTCCAAATACCCATGACCCCGACGGGCCGGATGGGCGCATGATCCTCGGCATCGGCACCGACCTGGCCAATATCGACCGCATCGCGGGCACGCTGGACCGCTTCGGCGATCGCTTCCGCCACCGCGTCTTCACGCCCACCGAACTGGCCAAGGCCGCCCGCCGCAAGGACGAGGCGGGCACGCTGGCGAAACGCTGGGCCGCGAAGGAGGCCTGTTCCAAGGCGCTGGGCACCGGCTTGGCCATGGGCATCAGCTGGCGCGACATGGCGGTCGCCAACCTGTCCTCGGGCCAGCCGGTGATGGAACTGACGGGCTGGGCCGCCGACCGGCTGGCGCGGATGACGCCGCCGGGGCATCGGGCCATCGTTCACGTCACCTTGACCGACGATCACCCCTGGGCGCAGGCTTTCGTGGTGATCGAGGCCCGGCCGCACGCCTCACAATCTTGACTTTGCCGCCCTCTGGTGGCCTAGAGCGCCCCAATGCGGCCATTCGCCCGCGCTCCATGACGAAGGACGACACAATGGCCGACAGCACGGCGGGCAAGAAGAAGGAAGGCATTTGGGAGACGGTGAAGACCGTCTTCTGGGCGCTTGTCATCGCGGGCATCTTCCGCACGCTGTTCTTCCAGCCCTTCTGGATTCCGTCCGGGTCGATGAAGGACACGCTGCTGATCGGCGACTTCCTGTTCGTCAACAAGATGGCCTACGGCTATTCGCAGTATTCCTGCCCCTTCGCGCTGTGCCCGATCTCGGGTCGCATCCTGGATTCCGAACCCGAGCGCGGCGACGTGGTCGTGTTCCGCCATCCCACGCGCGGCGTCGATTTCATCAAGCGGCTGATCGGCCTGCCGGGCGACACGATCCAGATGCGGGGCGGGCGCCTGTGGATCAACGGCCAGGAAGTGCCCGTCACCCCGGGCAGCGATTTTGTCGAGACCAAGGAACAGCAGGGCCCGCAGGGGCTGATCCCGCGCTGCGTGAACGACCCGGTGCCCGAAGGCGGCGACTGCATCAAGCAGCGCTTCACCGAAACCCTGCCGGGCGGGCGCGGCCACGACATCCTCAACATTGCGGATGGCGCATTCGCCGATGACACGCCCACCTTCACCGTGCCCGAAGGCCAGTATTTCTTCATGGGCGACAACCGCGACAATTCGGAAGATTCGCGCTTCCCGCAGGAAATCGGCGGCTTGGGCTTCGTGCCCGCCGAATACCTGATCGGGCGCGCCGACCGGATCATGTTCTCGTCCGCCGGGCGTTCGCTTCTGTATTTCTGGACCTGGCGGGCCGACCGCTTCTTCAGGGCGGTGGAGTGAAGGCGTTCCCATGAAACCGGGCGCCGACATCCGCGCCTTCATGGCGCGCCTTGGACACGACTTCGGGCAGCCAGACCTGCTGGTGCGCGCGCTGACCCATGGCTCGATTGCGACGGCGACGCGGCCCGACAACCAGCGGCTGGAGTTCCTGGGCGACCGTGTGCTGGGCCTTGTCATGGCCGAGGCGCTGTTCGACGCCGACCGCTCTGCCAGCGAGGGCCAGCTTGCCCCCCGCTACAACGCGCTGGTTAGGGGAGAGACCTGCGCCGCCATCGCCCGCGACATCGGCCTGGGCGAGGTGCTGAAGCTGGGCCGGTCCGAGATGATGTCGGGCGGCCGCCGCAAGGAAGCCCTGCTGGCGGATGCGATGGAGGCGGTGATCGCCGCCGTCTACCTGGACGCCGGGTTCGAGGCCGCGCGCCGGATCGTGCTGCGCCACTGGTCGGATCGCCTGGAAACGCTGGCCGACGATCCCCGCGACGCCAAGACCGCGCTTCAGGAATGGGCGCAGGCTCAGGGCATGCCGCCACCCGTTTACGAACAAACCGAACGCAGCGGTCCCGACCACGCGCCGGTCTTCCTGATCACCGCCCGCCTGGCCGATGGGCAGCAGGCCCAGGCCAAGGGCGCGGGCACCAAACGCAGCATCGAACAGGCGGCCGCCCAGGCGCTGCTGGACCGGCTGGAGGGCCGCGCATGACCGATACCACCCCCGACGTTTCCGGCCCGACCCGCGCGGGCTTTGTCGCACTGATCGGCGAACCCAATGCAGGCAAGTCCACGCTGCTGAACCAGATGGTGGGCGCCAAGGTCAGCATCGTCACCCACAAGGTCCAGACCACCCGCGCCCGCATCCGGGGCATCGCCATGCATGATGCCGCGCAGATCGTCTTCGTGGACACGCCCGGCATCTTCCGCCCGCGCCGCCGCCTGGACCGGTCCATGGTCGCCGCCGCCTGGGGCGGGGCGTCGGATGCCGACATCATCCTGCTGCTGGTCGAGGCGCATCGCGGCCTGACCGACGGCGTCACCGCCATCATCGATTCGCTTAAGGGCCTGGACAGCAAGACCCCCGTGGCCCTGGTGATCAACAAGATCGACCGGGTGAAGGCCGAAACCCTGCTGGCCCTGTCGGCAGAGCTGAACGCGGCCTATCCCTTCGTCAACACCTTCATGATCAGCGCCGAAAAGGGTTACGGCTGCGAGCAGTTGCGGGATTGGCTGGCGGCGACGCTGCCGGAAAGCCCCTGGCTCTACCCCGAGGACCAGATCGCCGACCTGCCCATGCGCATGATCGCGGCCGAGATCACCCGCGAAAAGCTGACCCTGCGCCTCCACGAGGAAATCCCCTACCAGTTGACGGTGGAAACCGAGGCTTGGGAAGAACGCAAGGACGGGTCGGCCAAGGTCGATCAGATCGTCTATGTCGCCCGTCCCGGCCACAAGGGCATCGTGCTGGGCAAGGGCGGCGAGACGATCAAGGCCGTGGGCCAGGCCGCCCGTGCCGAGCTTGAGGAATTCATGGGCCGCCGCGTCCACCTGTTCCTGCAGGTGAAGGTCCGCGAGAACTGGCTGGACGAGGCCGAACGGTATAACGAGATGGGCCTCGATTTCCGCGACGGCGATGCCTGAACCCCGGCTCGCGACCGGCATCTGGGTCGCGGCCTATCTGGCGCGCCTGGGGATGGCGAACATTCCCGCCTATGTGACGGCGCGCGGCGACGGGACGGCGGGCGCGGTTCTGGTGAAATGCGCGCATCTGGACGGCACCGCCGCGCTTTACGGGCGCGAATGGGATTTCGACAGCGACAGCCGCCCCTGGCGGGTGCTGGCGCAGGGGGCTGACGCTGACGTCGACGGGGCCATCGCCCGCCAGCGCGGCTTCGATCCCGACCTGTGGGTGATCGAGATCGAAAGCCGCGATGGCCGCACGCTGCTGGACGAGCCGGGGCTTGCGTGATCCATCTGGCGCGGGTTGCCTTTGCAGCCTATGCAATCAGGCATGAAGAACGCGACTCCATCCGGTGATTCCCTGACCGGCCTGATCCTGGCCATCGCCACCTATGTGATGTGGGGCTTTCTGCCGCTGTTCATGAAGCAGCTGGCCCATGTCCCCCCGTCCGAGGTGATCGCCCATCGCGTCCTGTGGTCGCTGCCCATCGCGCTTGTGGTGCTGCTATGGCAGCGCCGCTCGGCCGAGGTGATGGCGGCCTTGCGCCAGCCGCGCCTGCTGGGCATGGCGATGATCACCGCCGCGCTGATTTCCGTGAACTGGATGATCTATGTCTGGGCGGTGGGCAATGACCACGCGCTTGACGCGGCGCTTGGATACTACATCAACCCGCTGTTCAGCATCCTGATGGGCGCGACGCTGCTGCGCGAGCGGCTGAACCGGGCGCAGGTCGCGGCAATCGCGCTCGCCTCGCTGGCGGTGGTGGTGCTGACCGTTCAGTTGGGCCGCCTGCCGCTGGTGGCGATCGGGCTGATGCTGACCTGGGGCTTTTACGCCTATTGCAAGAAAAGCCTGCCGCTGGGTCCGACCCAGGGATTCACGCTGGAGGTGCTGCTGCTGGCGCCCCTGGCGCTGGCCTATGTGGTCTGGTTGGCCGCCTGCGGGCAGTCGCATTTCGCCACGGGCAGCCTGACCGACACGCTGCTGCTGATCGGCTGCGGCCCCGTCACCGCCGTGCCGCTGATCTGCTATGCCACGGCGGCCAAGCAGTTGCGCCTGTCCACCATCGGCATCCTGCAATACATCGCGCCGACGATGATCTTCCTGACCGCCGTGCTGATCTTCGGAGAGCCCTTCGGCGCGGCGCAGATGATCGCCTTCCCGATGATCTGGGCGGCGCTGGTGATCTATACCCTGTCAATGCTGCGCGGGGCGGGGGCGCGGCGCCGGGCGATGTCCTGACTTGGCAGGGCGCATGGCGCGTGCCAAGCTGGCCCGACCAGCCGGAGGCCGCATGACCCTGTCCCGCCAGCGCATCACGCTTGTCACGCTTGCCGTGGCCGACATGGCGCGGGCGCGGCAATTCTACGAGGGCTGGGGATGGACGCCCCATGGCAGCTCGCAGCCCGGCGTCACCTTCTACCAGATGAACGGCGCGGTGCTGGCCCTGTTCGGGCGCGCCGACCTTGCCGCCGATCAGGGCCGGCCCGGCGCGACCTTGGGCACGGGCGCGGTCACGCTGGCGCAGAACTGCGCCGACGACACGGAAACCGATGCGGTCTTTCAGGCGGCCGTCAATGCGGGGGCGACGGTGCTGAAGCGCCCCCAGACGGTGTTCTGGGGCGGCTATTCCGGCTATTTCGCCGATCCCGACGGCCATGTCTGGGAAATCGCCACCAATCCCTTCTGGCCGCTGGCCGCCGACGGGTCTCTGACCCTGCCCCCCGCCTGAATGGAGTGGCAGGCCGAAGGCACGGTCCTGGCCCGCCGCCCGCATGGCGAGACGGCGGTGATCCTGGACGTGCTGACCGATCTTCACGGTCGCCATTCCGGTCTGGTGCCGGGGGGCGTGTCGCAAAGGCGCGCGGCGATGCTGCAGCCGGGATCGCGGCTGGATCTGCGCTGGCGGGCGCGGCGCGACGACCAGCTTGGCACCTTCGCCGTGGAACCCCTGCGCCTGCGGTCGGGGCTGATGGCCGATCCGCTGGCGCTTGCCGGGCTGAACGCGGTCTGTTCGCTGCTGGTCTTCGCGCTGCCGGAACGCGATCCGCATCCGCTTCTGTCGCGCGACACGGAACGCCTGCTGGACCTGATGGAAGGCGGCGAAGACTGGGGCTCGGATTACCTGGGGTGGGAGATCCGGCTGCTGGAGGAGATGGGCTTCGGGCTGGACCTGACATCCTGCGCCGTGACGGGGGCGCAGGACGGGCTGGCCTATGTCAGTCCAAGATCGGGCTGCGCCGTCAGCCGCGCGGGGGCAGGCGAATGGGCCGACCGCCTGCTGCCGCTGCCGGGCATCCTGGGCGGGGCAGGGGACAATCGTGGGCGAGGCTTGGCCGAGGGGCTGGCGATCACCGGGCATTTCCTGAATGCCAGGCTTGCCGGCGAACTGGTGGGCCGCCCCGTTCCGGCCGCCCGCCAGCGTCTTGTGGACCGGCTGGTGCGCGGCCGGTCGCCAAATCATCCTTGATCGGGACGGTTACTGACCGGCGCGGGCCTGATCGACCGCCGTGACCTGGGCCTGCGTCCCGGTCACGCCGCGTTCGAAGATCAGCCAGGTCTGGGGCGATTTCACCTTCAGCACGCCGCCGTAGTATTCCATCTCGGTCGCCGATTGCAGGACCGAGAAGAAGCGGTTCTCGATCGTGGTGTTCTTGCCGCAGGGCACGTTGGTCTTTTGCAGGGGCGACAAGGCGACCAGCGGCAGTTCCGCGTTGTTCTTGGCGCCATAGCCGTTGCAGGGGCCGCGCCCCGAGACGCTGCTTTCCGCGATGGTCAGCGTCATGTTGCGCAGCGGCACGGTCGCGCCATCCATGCCGACGAGGGCATAGTCGCCGCCCGGGATGAATCCGCGGTCGTCCGGCGATACGGGCGCCGTCGGTTCGCAGGCGGCAAGGGCAAGGGCTGCGGCGGTCAGGACGCCGAATGTGCCAAATCGGGCAAGGCGGGACATGATGAAGGGCTCCTTGGGCGATCGTCGAAGGGGGAATGCGGCAAAACCGCTTTGGTTGCAGCACCCTAGACGAAACGCGATCAGCCTAACAGCCGCCGGGCGATCACTTGGGCCTGAATTTCGGCGGCACCCTCAAAAATATTGAGGATGCGTGCATCGCACAACACACGGCTGACGGGATATTCTAGGGCAAAGCCGTTGCCGCCGTGGATTTGCAGGGCATTGTCGGCGCTGGCCCACGCCACGCGCGCGGCCAGAAGCTTGGCCATCCCCGCCTCCAGGTCGCAGCGGTGGCCGTGATCCTTCTGCCAGGCGCTGAAATAGGTCAGTTGCCGGGCGATCATGATCTCGACCGCCATCAGCGCCAGCTTGTCGGCCACGCGCGGAAAGGCGATCAGCGGCTTGCCGAACTGCTTGCGGTCGATCGCGTATTGCAGCCCCAGTTCCAGCGCGTTCTGCGCCACGCCGATGGCCCGCGCCGCCGTCTGGATGCGCGCGGATTCGAAGGTCTGCATCAGCTGCTTGAAGCCCTGGCCGGTGACGCCGCCCAGCAGGTTTTCCGCGCGCACGGGGAACCCGTCGAAGCCAAGCTCGTATTCCTTCATGCCGCGATAGCCCAGAACCTCGATTTCCCCGCCGGTCATGCCGGGGGTGGGGAAGGGGTCTTCGTCCGTGCCCGGGGTCTTTTCGGCCAGGAACATCGACAGCCCGCGATAGTCGGCCGTGTCGGGGTCGGTGCGGGCCAGCAGCGTCATCACATGGGTGCGTGCGGCATGGGTGATCCAGGTCTTGTTGCCGGTGATAGTCCAGGTGTCGCCGTCCAGGACCGCACGGGTGCGCAGGCTGCCCAGGTCACTGCCGGTGTTGGGCTCGGTGAACACCGCCGTGGGCAGGATTTCCCCGGACGCCAGCCGGGGCAGCCAATGGGCCTTCTGCGCGTCGGTGCCGCCGGTCAGGATCAGTTCGGCGGCGATCTCGCTGCGGGTGCCCAGCGAACCCACGCCGATATAGCCGCGCGACAGTTCCTCGCTGACCACGACCATGGCGGCCTTCGAAAGGCCCAGGCCGCCGAACGCCTCGGGGACGGTCAGGCCGAAGACGCCCAGTTCGGCCAGTTCCGCGATGATCTCCATCGGGATCAACTCGTCCCGCAGGTGCCAGCCGTGGGCATGAGGCACCACCTTGTCGTCGGCCCAGCGGCGGAACTGGTCGCGGATCATCTCCAGATCCTCATCAAGGCCCGTCGCCCCGAAGGTCGCGCTGCCCTTGGCGTCCGCCAGCAGCGCGGCCAGCCGGGCGCGGACATCGGCCGTGTTGCCCGCCATCAGGGCGTGGGCGGCGTCCGAGGGCTGCCAGTCCACGCCCAGATTCGACAGGCGGGCGAATTCCGTCTGGCTCATCGGGATGCCGCCCGCGATCTGGGTCAGGTATTCGCCAAAGCCGATCCGGGCGATCAGCCCCTCGATTTCGCCGCCCACGCGGCCGGACCAGGAGGCAAGCTGGCGCAGCGATTCGACATAGGTCGCCAGCCATGACAGGGTGTGGGCCGCGTGCTGGTGCCGTTCCAAGGCTTCGGCATCGACCTTGCCGCCGGGCGAGACCATGGCGCGCAGGGCTTCGGTAACGCGGGCCTGCAACCCGGCCAGTTCGACAAGAACGGCGTCGATCTGATGCGGCATGTCTTTCATGATGCGATCCCTTGCGGCATTGCAGCATCCCTAGCACCTTCGCAGCCGCAGAGCAACAATTATGCGCGAACCAACCACCGCAAGAACGAAAATGTCCGACCGCTTATTTTCCGGGCGGCATTTCCATTTGCCCGCCGGACGGTTAGCGTGCGCGCCATGTTTGGACTGGATCCCTGGCAATTCTGGACGATCTTCGCCGTCACGGCCTTTGCGGGCTTCGTGAAGGGAGCCATCGGGTTCGCCATGCCGCTGATCATGGCCTCGGCCTTTGCCTCCATCCTGCCGCCGCAGACGGCGCTGGCGGCGCTGATCCTGCCGGTGCTGACCACGAACATCCACCAGGCCTTGCGCCAGGGCCCGGCGGCGGCGCTGCAATCCGTCCGCAACTTCCGCTGGCACATCGCCATGGTGCTGGTCTTCCTGATGGTGTCGGCGGGGCTGGCCCGGCAGATTCCGCAGGGACTGATGTATGCGCTTCTGGGCCTGCCGATCCTGGCCTTTTCCCTGTGGCAACTGGCAGGCAAGCCCTTGACGCTGCCCATCCACCATCGCCGCCGGGCCGAGGTCGCGACCGGCATCATCGGCGGGCTTTACGGCGGCGTCTCGGGCATCTGGGGGCCGCCGCTGGTCGTGCTGCTGCTGTCGCTGGGCATCGAGAAGCAGGAACAGGTCCGCGTGCAGGGCGTCGTCTTCCTGCTCGGCGCGGCAGGGCTGACGGTGGCGCACATGACCTCGGGCATCCTGAACGCACAGACCATTCCCTTGTCGGCGGCGTTGTGCGTCCCGGCCTTCGGGGGGATGCTGGCGGGCTTTGCCTTGCAGGACCGCATGAATGTCGTCCAGTTCCGTCGCTGGACGCTGATCCTGCTGGTGATCACCGGCCTGAACCTTGCGCGCCGCGCCCTTCCCGATTGGATATGAGCCCATGACCGACGCCGCCGACCTGACCGCCCGCCTGATCCGCTGCCCCTCCGTCACGCCCGAGGAAGCGGGCGCCCTGGTCCTTCTGGGCGACCTGCTGGCGGATGCCGGGTTCGAGGTCCATCGCGTCGACCGCAACGGCACCCCCAACCTGTTCGCCCGATGGGGCGCCAAGGGCGCGCGGACCTTCGGCTTCAACGGCCATACCGATGTCGTGCCGCCCGGCGACCTGGGTTCCTGGACCCACCCGCCCTTCAGCGGCCATGTGGAAGACGGCATCATCTGGGGCCGGGGCGCCACCGACATGAAGTCCGCCGTCGCGGCCTTCGCCGCCGCCGCCATCGACTTCGTGCGCGAGACGCCCCCGGACGGCGCGGTGATCCTGACCATCACCGGGGACGAGGAAGGGCCGTCCCGAGACGGCACCACCGCGATCCTGGACTGGATGGAGGCCAATGGGGAACGCATGGACGCCTGCATCGTGGGCGAGCCCTCGAACCCCGAGATCATGGGCGAGATGATGAAGATCGGCCGTCGCGGGTCGGTGACCTTCACCGTCACCGCCAAGGGGGTGCAGGGCCACGCCGCCTATCCGCACAAGGCGAAGAACCCGCTTCACGCGCTGACGGCATACCTGAACGACCTGATCGCGGCGCCGCTGGACCGGGGGACCGATCACTTCGACCCCACCGGGCTGCAGATCACCAGCATCGACTGCGGCAACCCGGCATCCAACGTGATCCCGGAATCGGCGCGCGCCGTGGTCAACATCCGCTTCAACGACCTGCACACGGCGGCCAGCCTCGAATCCGACCTGACCGCCCGGGCCGCCCGCGTGACCCAGGCGACGGGTGTCGCGCTGACCCTGGAAACCTATGTCACGGGCGAAGCCTTCCTGACCCAGCCGGGCCCCTTCGTGGATCTGGTCCGCAGCGTGGTCACGCAGGAAACCAACCGCCAGCCGGTCCTGTCCACGACGGGCGGCACCTCGGACGCGCGCTTCATCAAGAACCACTGCCCGGTGGTCGAATTCGGCCTGGTCGGTGCCTATATGCATCAGGTGGACGAACGCGTGCCCGTGGCGCAGGTCCGGCAACTCAAGACCATCTACCAGCGGATTCTGGAAAAATATTTCGAATGAAGATCGAACGGACCACCGACCTTGCCGCCTGCCACGCCCTGCGCCGCGCCGTGTTCATCGAGGAACAGGGCGTGTCCGAGTTCGAGGAGATGGACGACCAGGACGACCAGGCGATCCACCTGCTGGCCTGGCAGGACGACCGGCCTGTGGGCAGCGCGCGCATCCTGCTGATGGGCGACACGGGCAAGATCGGCCGCGTCTGCGTGCTGGCGTCGGCGCGCGGCACCGGGCTTGGCGCAGCGCTGATCCGCGCGGCGCTCGACGTGCTGCGCGACCAGCCGGGCGTCACGCGGGCCAAGCTGGGCGCGCAGACCCATGCGCTGGGTTTTTACGAAAAGCTGGGTTTCGCCGCGCATGGCCCGGTTTACGACGATGCCGGAATCCCGCATCGTGACATGACCCGCGACCTTTGAAGGATTTGCGCGATGGGCCAGCTTCCCAGCAAGGAACAGATCATGGAATGGGTCGCGGAACATCCCGACGCCAATTCCAAGCGCGACATCGCCAAGGCCTTCGGCATCAAGGGCGCCGAACGGATCGAGTTGAAGCGCCTCCTGAAGGAGCTTGAGGGCGAGGGCCATCTGGAACGCCGCCGCCGCCATTACCTCGACGCGGAACGCCTGCCCCCGGTTACGGTACTGGAACTGCTGCCGCCCGACGGTTCGGGCGACCTGTTCGCGCGGCCCATGGAATGGCACGGCGAAGGCCCGATGCCGCGCATCCACTACGCCCCCCGCGAAAGCGACCCGGCGCTTGGCCGCGGCGACCGCTTCCTGGGCCGCCTGGTCGAGGTTCATGGCGAGGACTACCAGTACCAGGCCCGCCTGATCCGCCGCATCACTGCAGCCCCGCACCGCATCACCGGCATCTTCCGCAAGGAAGCGGAAGGGGGCCGGATCGTGCCCATCGACAAGGGCCAGGACAAGGAGTGGCGCGTCCGCCCCGATGCGACCCAGGGCGCGCAGAATGGCGAACTGGTGCAGGCCGAACAGATCGGTCCCAAGGGCCGCATGGGCCTGCCCACCGCGCGGATCATCGAGCGGCTGGGCGATCCTTCCGCCCCTCGCGCGGTCAGCCTGATCGCCATCCACCAGCACGGCATTCCCGACGATTTCCCCGATGCCGTGATCGAGGAAGCCGAGGGACGGAAGCCCGCCACGATGAAAGGCCGCGAGGATCTGCGCGACCTTCCCCTTGTGACCATCGACCCCTCGGACGCGCGCGACCATGACGACGCGGTCGCCGCCCATGTCGAGGAGGACGGCGGCGCGACCATCTGGGTCGCCATCGCCGATGTCGCCCACTACGTCACCCCCGGTTCCGCCCTTGACCGGGAAGCCTGGCTGCGCGGCAATTCCACCTATTTCCCCGACCGCGTGGTCCCCATGCTGCCCGAGGCGTTGTCGGCGGACCTCTGTTCGCTGCACGAAGGCGTGGACCGTCCGGTGATCGCGGTCAGGATGCGACTGGACGCCCAGGGCAACAAGATCAGCCACAACTTCCACCGCGGGATGATGCACAGCCGCGCGTCGCTTGCCTATGAACAGGCCCAGGCGGCGGCGGACGGCAACGCGGACGCGCAGACCGAACCGCTGATGGACAGCGTGATCCGTCCCTTGTGGCACGCCTATGGCTTGCTCAAGGAAGCCCGCGCCCGCCGCCAGCCGCTGGACTTGGACCTGCCGGAACGCCGGATCGAACTGACCCCGGACGGCCGCGTCAAGTCGGTCAACTTCCGGGAACGCTTCGACGCGCACAAGCTGATCGAGGAGTTCATGGTGCTGGCCAACGTCGCCGCCGCCGAGGAACTGACCCGCCGCCAGCGCCCCCTGCTGTTCCGCGTCCACGAGGAGCCGAGCCTGGAAAAGATCGACGCCCTGCGCGAGGTCGCCCAGGCCTCGGGCTTCACGCTGGCCAAGGGGCAGGTGCTGCACACCAGCCACCTGAACCGCCTGCTGGCCCAGTCCGAGGGCACGGATTTCGACGAACTCATCAACATCTCGACCCTGCGGTCGATGACGCAGGCCTATTATCACCCGGAAAACTTCGGCCATTTCGGGCTGGCGCTGAAATCCTACGCGCATTTCACCTCGCCCATCCGGCGCTATTCCGACCTGATCGTGCATCGAGCGCTGATCAGCGGGCATGGCTGGGGCAAGGACGGGCTGTCGCCGCAGGACATGGACCGGCTGGGGGAAACGGCGACCCATATCAGCGAAACCGAGCGTCGCAGCATGGCCGCCGAACGCGACACGACCGACCGTTATCTGGCGGCCTTCCTGTCGGAACGCGTTGGGACCGAAATGACGGGCCGGATCAGCGGCGTCCAGAAGTTCGGCGCCTTCGTCAAGCTGGACGAGACCGGTGCCGACGGGCTGCTGCCGATCCGCGCCATCGGGCAGGAGTATTTCCACTTCGACCCCGACGCGCAGATGCTGGTCGGCAGCGACACCGGGCTGGAGATCGGCCTTGGCCAGCGCGTCACCGTCAGGTTGGCCGAGGCGATCCCCATGACCGGCGGGCTGACGCTGGACCTGCTGGAACTGGAAGGCCAGCCGCTGCCACGCGGTCTGCAGAAAGGCAGGCGCGGCCGCGGCCTGCAGCGCATGTCCACCAAGTCGCGGCTGGCCGAAATCAAGCGCGCCACCAAGCGGCGCCGCAAGAAGTGACCGCCTCTTTCATCTTGGCCTAAATATCCCGCGGGGGCGTGGGGGCGCGAAGCCCCCACTTCTTTTCAGCTTTCCCGGAACGCCCGGTTGAAATAGTCCGCCAAAGGCTTCAGCAGATAGGCCATCGGGCTGCGCTCGCCCGTCTGGATGAACACCTCGACAGGCATGCCGGGGATCAGGGCCAAGTCTCCCAGCTTGGCAAGCTGATCGGCGGGGATCGTCACCTCTGCCCGGTAATAGGGCATCTGCGTCGCCTCGTCGATCAGCGCGTCGGCGGACACCCGGCCCAGCACGCCGTCGATTTCCGGCGTCGTGCGCGAGGAAAAGGCCGAAAACCGCAGCACCACCGGCTGGCCCACCTGCACCTCATCGACGTTGATCGTGGCCAGGCGCGCGCTGACGACCAGCGGGCGATCCTGAGGGATGACATACAGCACCGGGTCGGCGGGGCGGATGACCGACCGGGGCGTCGTCACCTGCATGTTGTAGATGACCCCGGCCGCGGGCGCGCGGATGTCCAAGCGGTTGATCTGCTCGATCAGGCTGCGGCGGCGCTCGGCCAGTTCCAGTTCCCGATAGCCCAGGTCGCGCAGTTCCGTCTCGGCCTCCTCGCGCCGTTCGGCGCCCAGGCGCAGGCGCTGGATGTCCAGTTCGGTCTGCCGCGTCTCGGCCGCCGCGCGGCTGGCCTTCAGTTCGCCCAACTGGCCGTCAAGGCTCGCGGCCTCCCGTTCCAGCGCCAGCACGCGGGACGCCTGCGCAAGCCCCCGGTCCAGCAGAGATTGCTGGTCCTCCAACTCCTCGCCGATCAACTCGCGCTGGCGGTTCAGGGCCACGATCTGCGCGTCGATGCCGTCCACCTGCTGGCGGACCTGTTCGGACTGCTTTTCCAGTTGCTCGATCGACTGGCGCAGCGTGTCGCGCCGGGTTTCGAACAGGCTGCGCTGACCGTCGACAAGGGCCTGAAGATCCGGGTTCCCTTCGGCCGCGCTCAGCAGGTCGGCGGGAAACTCCATGGCCTCGGCATCGCCGCGCTCGGCCTCAAGCCGGCCGCGACGGGCGAGAATCTCGAAATACTGCCCCTCGACGATGGCATGTTCGGTGCGCAGCAGGTTGCCGTCCAGCCGGATCAGCGGCTCGCCCGCCTCGACCGTCTGGCCGTCCTTGACAAGGATCTCCGCGACCACGCCGCCGTCCGGATGCTGGACCACCTGCCGCTGCTGCTCGACCTCGACCTGGCCCGAGGCGACGACGGCACCGGCGATCCGGCTTTGCATCGCCCACAGCGTGAAGCCGCCCAGCAGCACCACGATGGCCACCAGTCCCGCCATCATGGCGCCGCGCACCGACCAGCGACCCGGATCAGGCGGCGCGATCGGCTTCGGCGGCGACGGGGGCGAGGGCGGCTGGACCGGAGGCGCCGGCTGCGCCGGGGCGGCAGGCTTCCGCGCGGGGCCTGCGATCGGCCCCTCGATCGGGGCGCCGATACGGCTGGACAGGATTCCCGTCTGGATGCCGGAAGGCCGCGGCGCGGGGTTCTGTTCGCCCTCGGGCTTTTTCGTCTCGTCGCTCATGACACGCCCCCCGTGCGGCCGGTTTCCTGGGATTTCATGATCTGCGCCGAATTCTGCACCATTTCCTGCAAGACCTTGTCGCGCGGCCCGAAGGCGCGGCGCATTCCCTGCTCCATCACCAGCAGCAGGTCGCATTCGTTGATCGCGGCGGGCCGGTGCGCCATGATGATCACGCAGCCGTTCTGCGCCTTGATGCGCCGGATCGCCGCGTTCAGCGCCATCGACCCCTCGTTGTCGAGGTTCGAGTTCGGCTCGTCCAGGACCAGCAGAACCGGGTCGGGATACAGCGCGCGGGCCAGTCCGATCCGCTGGATCTGCCCGCCAGACAGCCGCCCCGTCGCCTGGCTGATCCGCGTGTCGTAGCCCTGCGGCAGATCCAGGATCATCTGGTGAGCCGCCGCCGCCTGCGCCGCGCGGACCACGCGCGCCGGGTCGGGTTCGGGCGACAGGCGGGCGATGTTGTCGGCGATGGTGCCGTCGAACAACGTGACCTGCTGCGGCAGATAGCCGATCAGGGCCCCCAGGACGTCGGGGTCATATTGGTCCAGCGTCGCCCCGCCCAGCCGGATCGATCCCGCACCGACCGGCCAGGCGCCGATCAGCGCACGGGCCAGCGTGGACTTGCCCGCGCCCGACGGCCCGATCACCCCAAGAGCTTGGCCCGGCGCCAGCCCGAAGGACACGCCGCGCAAGGTCGCGACGTTCTGGCCCGGAGGGGCGACGGACAGGTTGCGCACCTCGATCGTCGCCTCGGGGCGGGGCAGGGGCGTATGGGTCACCTGCGCCGGCTGGCGGGACAGAAGCCGGGCCAGCCGGTCCCAGGCGTCCTGCGCCGCCTGCACGGCGGGCCAGCCGCCGACCAGTTGCTCGACCGGCGCAAGGGCCCGGCCCATCATGATGGAGCTGGCGATCATGGCGCCGGGCGTCACCGCCTGTTGCAGCACCAGCCATGCGCCCATGGCCAGCATCGCGCTTTGCAGAAACAGCCGGAAGCTTTTCGAAAAGACCGTGAAGCCCGAGGACAGGTCGGCGCCCCGCACCGCCTGCTCCTGCGCCTCGGCCCGGGCCTTGCGCCAGCGGGCATAGGTCGCGCTGCGCATGCCCAGGGCGCCGATCACCTCGCCTTCGTCGCGATAAAGGTCCGCCATGCGCTGCGCCTGCGCCGAAGCGACGGTGGATTGCTGCAACGGCGCCTTGGTCAGCGAGCGGTTGGCCATCGTGGTGACGACAAGGATCGCGCCGCCCACCGTCGCGACAACGCCCAGCAGGGGATGGAAGATATAGACCGCCGCCAGGAACAGCGGCGCCCAGGGCAAGTCGAAGGCCGCCAGCAGCACGGGCGAGGAAATCAGCCGCTGCACCGAATCCAGATCCCGCATCCCGCTGGCGGCGGCGGCCGATTCGTCGCCCGAGATCGCCCCCTCGCGCAGCGCGGCGGTGAACACGCGCCCCTCCATCTGGTCCTGGAAGCGGGCCGCCACGCGCTGCATCACCCGGCTGCGGACAAAGTCCAGGAACCCCATCAGCAGGAACAGGAAGACCACCAGCACGAACAGCGCCGTCAGCGTCTCGACCGACCGCGAAGCCAGCACCCGGTCATAGACCTGCAGCATGAACAGCGGTCCCGTCAGCATCAGCAGGTTCACGACGGCCGAGAACAGCGCCACGGCGGCGAACAGCGGCAGGCCTGCCGCGCGCGCCCTGCGCAATTCCCGGGCACCGTCCACGAATGCTGGCTGTTTGCTCATCTTGTCCATCCTCGTCCTGGGCCGCTTGCCCGTGGTCTTGCGCCCCATTATGCGGAGAGCCACCCGTCGAATTCCGCACGGTCCTATACCGCACTATCCAAAAAAAAGGTTAGGATATCCTTTGCATCCCTTGTCCCTTGCCGCCCGGCTTGCCCTTTGTCTGGCCCTGGCGGGCTGCGCGTCGAAGCCTGTGATGCAGGACGGCATCCAAGTCAACGACCCCTACGAGGCGCAGAACCGTCGCGTCCATGCCTTCAACAAGGAGGTGGACCGCCGGGTGATCGGCCCGATCGCCCGGCTTGTTTCGGACAAGGACGACGCGTCAAACGAACCGGGGGCGATGGACCTGGTGATCAATGCGGGCAGCAACCTGTCTTTGCCCGGAAAGATCGCCAACAGCCTGCTGCAGGGCCGCCCAGAACCGGCGATCAAGAATTTTTTCCGCTTTGGGGTCAACACGACACTGGGAATCGGCGGGTTGCTCGATCCTGCCGGCAGCGACTTCGGTCTGCCCGAGCACGACACCGATTTCGGCGAGACCCTGGCCGTCTGGGGCGTGCCCGAGGGAGCCTATCTGGAACTGCCCGTCCTTGGTCCCTCGACCCAGCGCGACGCGGCGGGCAAGGTGGTGGATCTGCTGATCGACCCCCTGTATCACCTGCTGCACCGGGACGCGGCATGGGCGGCTTTTGGCCTACGGGTGGCCTCAAAAGCTGGTGAGCGGGCGCGTTTCGGGGACACGGTGGATAGCGTTCTGCAGGACAGTGCGGATAGCTATGCGCAACTGCGGCTGATCTACCTGATGCATCGCCGCCACGAACTGAACGAAGGGGGGACCGCCATTGACCCATATGCCGCCGCCGGCGCGGATGACGCCATCGACCCTTATGCCGAGTGACCGGCGCGGCTTCCTGCTGGCCGGCGCCGCCGCGCTGACGCTGGCGCCCCTGCGCGGCTGGGCGCTTGACGCCGATCAGGCGCGCGCGCTGATCGACACCGCCCTGGGCGAGGTCTACCAGGTCATCAACTCGGGCCAGCCTCCCGCGCGGATGTATCGCGACTTCGAGTCGATCTTCGTGCGCTATGCCGATGTGGACGTGATTGCCCGTTCTGCCCTGGGGCCCGCCGCCCGGCAGGCCGACCCCGGCGCGCTTGCCGCCTATACCCAGGCGTTCCAGGGCTATATCGGCCGCAAGTACGGCAAGCGGTTCCGCGAGTTCATCGGCTCCAGGATCGAGGTGACGGGTGCGCGCCCGCTGAAAAGCTTCTTCGCCGTCACCTCGGTCGCCCATCTGAACGGCCGCGCCCCGATGGAGGTGGAGTGGCACGTGTCCAACAAGTCGGGCCGCGACAGGTTCTTCAACATCATCATCGAGGGCGTGAACATGCTGGCCAGCGAACGCGCCGAGATCGCCGCGATGCTGACGTCCCGACGGGGCGATCTGGCGGCGCTGACTGCGGATCTGCAGGCGGCGGGCTAGGCCGCCTGCGCCGGATCACAGCAGGATGTCGCTTTCGGTCAGGCTGCCCTGGCCGGTCAGCGCGATCTCGAAGTCGGCCAGCCTGTCCCCGTTCACGTCCGCCCGCAGGATCAGGCCTGCGCCCGTCTTGACGAACCAGACAGCGTTCGCGTCCGCCGTACCGCCGGAAAAGTCGAAGGCCTGATTACCGGCGATGCGGTTTTCGGCATCCAGCGCGCGCAGGTCGATGTCATCCACCCCCGGCCGGAAGTCCATGATGCGATCGCGGCCGGCACCTGCCGCACTGTCGGCAACGGTATTGAAGACGAAGACATCGCGTGCCGCATCCATGCCGCCATACAGGATATCGCTGCCGGCCCCTCCATTGACCGTGTCCTGACCCGCCATGCCGTTCAGGACGTCGTTCCCGGCCCCGCCGGTCAGTTGGTTGGCCCCGGCCTGTCCCGTCAGCCGGTTGGCAAGCGCGTTGCCCGTTCCGTTGATGGCGGCCTGTCCCGTCAGGACAAGATTCTCGACATGGGGGGACAACTGCATGGTGACGCGGGAATGAACCGTGTCGATGCCCTGGCTTGCCGCCTCGACCACCAGGTCCCGGGCATGATCGACCAGATAGATGTCGTTCCCCGTGCCGCCGCGCATCGTGTCGGCGCCCGCGCCGCCGTCAAGGCGATCGTTGCCCACGGCCCCGGTCAGCAGATCGTTGTCGGCATCGCCGAACAGGCTGTCCTGACCCGCCCCGCCCAGCAGCGTGTCGTGCCCCGCTCCTCCTCGCAGGACGTTATTCCCCGCCCCGCCATCCAGGTGGTCATGTCCCGCGCCCCCGTCGAGCGCATCGTTGCCGCCGTTTCCAAGCAGGGTGTCGTTGCCCGTGCCGCCGAAGAAATCATCTTGGTCAAGCGTCCCGAGCAGGCGATCATTCTCGGTCACTTGCCTGCCGGGGATGGCAGAGAAGGCGATATCGCGACCGGGGGCGAAAGGGCCGCTCGTCACGCGGCTCAGCGAGGCCGAGTACAGGAAGTTCGTCGCATCCATGACGGTCCTGAACGTCGGGAGCGGGTCTCCTCCCAGGTGGATCATGTATCCATCGTAGGTGATGCCCGAAATCTCTTCCTCGATGAACAGGAAGGTGCTTTGCCGGCCGTCATAGACGACGCTTCCCAGAAAGGCGTGGGTCTTGCCAAGGTCGATGAGACGCCCCTTGTCATCCGTAAGCTGGAGTTCCGAGGGCAGGTTGACGGACACGTCCGGCCAGTCGTCCCCCGGGTATCCGGGCAGGGGCGCATAGCTGAACCTGGCGCTTGCGCTGTTGACGAAGGCGGACAAGGCGCCCGCCTTGACCGAGATGATCGAGCTTGCATCGTCGTCGATGTCGCGGAAGCGGATTGTCTGCGCCGCGATTCTGAATGTCGTCACCGAAGTTTCCCACATTGTCAAAATGGAAAGATCGGCGTCATGCTGACAGAAAAGCGCCTTTCGTCAACAGGATGCAGGAAAAGACAACTTCGACTTTTAGTTAAATTGGGCGGCTTTGTCAGTTCCCGCCCAATATCCCGTTCAACGCCTGGCTCAATGCGTCATCTGACGTTGCCGTGCTGCTTTCGCCGGGCGTCTGCGGCGCCGTGACCTGCGCGGGGGCGCCGCCCTGATTGCCCGGACTGGCCGAATTGACCGCACCCGCAAGCGCCGCCGCCAGCGGATCGTCGGCCGATCCCGAAGTCACGACCTTCGGCGCCCCTTCGTTCGACAGCAAGATGCCGCTGCCGTCCGGGGAAACCGTGGACAAGGGCAGTTCCGGCAGGCCCTCGTGGATGTCGGTCATGACCGCCTGCCAGATCTCGGCGGGCAGGCCGCCGCCGGTGACGCCCTTCAAGGGCGTGTTGTCGTCATAGCCCATCCAGACGCCGACCACATATTGTTCGGAGAAGCCCACGAACCAGGCGTCGCGATAGCTGCTGGTGGTGCCGGTCTTGCCCGCCACCGGGCGCGAGCCCATCTTGGCGCGTCCGCCGGTACCGCTGTCGATGACCTGCTGCATCATGTAGATCAACTGGCCCGCCGCGCGCTGGCTGATGACGCGCTGGCCCATGCCGCCCGACTGGCCCATCAGCGGCTGGTCGTCGCCCGCGATGCGCAGTTCCACCAGGCCGTAGGGCGCGACCGAGGTGCCGCCGTTGCGGATGCCCGCATAGGCGCCGGTCAGTTCCATCAGCGTGGCTTCCGACGCGCCAAGGCCCAGCGAGGGGCTGGTGGTCAGGTTGCTGACAATGCCGAAGTCATGGGCGATGCGACGCACCTCGCCGCGGCCTACGGTTTCCTGCAGGCGGATCGTCGCGGTGTTCAACGACTGCTTCAGCGCGGTCGTCAGCGTCACGTTGCCGTAATAGCGGCGGGTGTAGTTCTGCGGGGACCAGGGCTTGCCGCCGGGGATGCGGATGGTCAACGGGCCGTCCTCGACCCGGTCGCCGGGACCGTAGCCCGCCTCCAGGGCGGCGGCATAGACGAAGGGCTTGAAGCTGGACCCGGTCTGGCGCTTGGCCTGGACCGCGCGGTTGAAGGCGCCGTTCACGGTGGTGTCGCGCCCGCCGATGATGCCGCGCACGGCGCCGTCGGCGGACATGACCACCACGGCGGCCTCGGCCTTGCTGTTGTCGCTGACCTTTTCGTCGAAGATCCGCTTCAGCGCGCGTTCGGCCGCCGTCTGGATGCGGGGGTCGAAGGTGGTGCGGATCGTCACGTCCTCGGTCGTTTCGCTGGTCAGGAAGCCGGGGCCGGATTCCATCACCCAGTCCGCGAAATAGCCGCCCGCCCGTGCCTCGGCCGCCTGCGACAGGCGGGCCGGGTTGGCGCGCGCCTGCTCGGCCTCGGCGGGGGAAAGGTAGCCTTCCTCGGCCATAAGGCCCAGCACGACGCTGGCGCGTTCCTGCGCCCGCTTGAGGTTCGCGGTCGGCGCGAAATAGCTGGGCGCCTGCAGAAGGCCCGCCAGCATCGCGGCCTCGGACGCGTTCACGTCCGATGCGGGCTTGTTGAAATAGCGCTGGGTCGCGGCCTCGAAGCCGCGCGCGCCGCCGCCCATGTACGAGCGGTTCATGTAGATGTTGAGGATGTCGTCCTTGGAATACTTGGCCTCCAGAGCGAAGGAATAGGGGACCTCCTTGATCTTGCGCCACAGCGAGGTGACGCGGCAGTCCTGTTCGAACTCGGCCTCGTTCTTCCAGCGGATCGGGTCGAAGGTGTCGCCCAGGCACAGAAGCTTCGCGACCTGCTGGGTGATGGTGGACCCGCCATGGCCTTCCAGCGGGCCGCGCCCTTCGGCCAGGTTGATCTTGATGGCGCTGGCGATGCCGATCGGATCGACGCCCAGGTGCCAGTTGAAGCGCCGGTCCTCGGTCGCCATCACGGCTTCCTTCAGGACCGGGGCGATCTTGTCGCTGGTCACGGCGCCATAGGTCTCGCCCCGCCAGGCAAAGACCTTGCCGTCGTTGTCCAGCATGGTGACGGACCCGCGGGCGCGGGCGTCGAACAGCGCCTCGGGTTCTGGCAGCGAGGCGTAGAAATAGGCGGTGGCGGCGCCGACGATCAGGACCATGACCATGGCAAGGCGCCAGACCGATCCCCAGAGGATGCGCCAGATCAGGCCGACGGTGCCCGCGACGGTGCGCACGACCACGTTTCCGCGCCGGACGGGCGCCTTGTGGCGGCGCACCTTCGATGTCTGCTCGGCAGGCGCGGGGCTGCGCTTGTCGGCAACGGGGCTGCGGCCCGTGCGCTTCGGGGTGCCGGTCGGTCGTTTCATGCGTCGGATGCCTGCGTTTCTGCCCGTGGCCGTTCAGCGGCCAAATTGCGCGCCACCCTACACGAAGAATCGCCGGGGGGGAATTGGGGTGACCAATCCGTGATTTGCACAGGAAAAAGGCCCGGCGGGTTCGCGCCGGGCCTTTCCGTTGCTGCGGGAAGCCTCAGTTGTAGGCGTTCTCGCCATGGGTGGTGATGTCGAGGCCCTGGCGTTCGTCGTTGTCGGCCACGCGCAGGCCGATCAGCGCCTTGACGATGTGGATGGCGACAAAGGACACCACGCCCGACCAGATGATGGCGATCACCACGCCCAGCGTCTGGTTGTAGACCTGCCCGCCCATCGAGAATTCAGCCACGGCGTTCGCGCCGTAGTCGAACACGCCCGTGCCGCCCAGCGACGGGGCCGCGAAGACGCCCGTCAGGATCGCGCCGACGATGCCGCCGATGCCGTGGATGCCGAACACGTCCAGGCTGTCGTCGATGCGCATCCGGGGCTTCATGCTGATCACGAACCACATGCACAGAAGGCCCGCGATCAGGCCGATGGCGATGGCGCCCATGGGGCCCACGAAACCGGCGGCCGGGGTGATGCCCACCAGGCCCGCGATGGCGCCCGAGATGCCGCCCAGAAGGCTGGGATGGCCACGGAAGGCCCATTCGCCGAAGGACCAGGCCAGCACGCCGGCGGCGGTGGCGACGGCGGTGTTGATCATCGCCAGCGCGGTCAGGCCGTTGGCCTCCAGGTTCGACCCGGCGTTGAAGCCGAACCAGCCGATCCACAGCAGGCAGCCGCCCACCAGGGTGAAGGACAGGTTGTGCGGGGCCAGCAGTTCCTTCTTGTAGCCGATGCGGGGCCCGGCGACCATGGCCGCGACCAGGCCCGCCACGCCCGCGTTGATGTGGATCACGGTGCCGCCCGCGAAGTCCAGCGCGCCGTGGCTGAACAGCAGCCCCGAGGGCGCGTCATAGGCCGAGGGGCCGCCCCACCACCAGACCATGTGGGCCATCGGGATGTAGGAAAAGAAGAACCAGATCACCACGAACAGCAGGATCGCCGAAAACTTCAGCCGTTCCGCCGTGGCGCCCACGATCAGCGCCGAGGCGATGCAGGCAAAGGCCATCTGGAAGATCACGAAGGACAGTTCCGGGATCACGACGCCCGCGCTGAAGCCTTCCACGTTGGACGCCGTGGTGACGCCGCCCAGGAACATCTTGGACAGCCCGCCGATGTAGGGGGTGAAGACCGTCACGTCCTCGGCGGTGCCCGCGCCTGTGAAGGCCAGCGAGTATCCGAAGGCCACCCACAGGATCGCCATCATGCTGAACACGGTCAGCACCTGCATCAGCACCGACAGCATGTTCTTGGCGCGCACCAGCCCGCCATAGAACAGCGCCAGCCCCGGCAGCGTCATCATCATCACCAGGATGGCAGAAATCAGCATCCAGGTCGTGTCGCCCTTGTCCGGCACCGGCGCGGCGGCCTCGACCGCGACGGCGGCATCCTGCGCGAAACTGGGTGCCGCGATCAGCATCGCGGCGGCGGCAATAAAGGGAGCAGCCCTTTTCATCATCGATTCCCCTTCAATGCGGCACCGGACGCGCCGCCGATGCCTTCTGATGGGGGGCTTTGCGGCGCTTGCACAGGCTTCAGGCAGGCCAAGGCAAGGGTCAGACAGGGATTGCCCGATTTATGGGCTGCGTTGGCCTTGGCCGCGCGAAATGCAGGCAGGCCGTGTTTCTTCGGCACCCGTCTGCCGTGCATGGCTTGCGGCGAAACCCCTGAATTGGCGATCAAAGGTCATGGGCAGGCCGACGATCGCCTGCTGCACCGTTTCTGCGCATTTCACGGTCTCTTCCCGGAGAGGGGGCGGGTCGCATCGCGGCCTGCCCCTGCGGGGCGGGATCACGCGACCCGGCTGACCACGAAATCGGCCAGATCCGACAGCATGTCGCGGATCGGATGCGACGGCAGCTTGGCCAACGAGGACCTGGCCGTGGCGGACCAGCGCAGGGCGTCCGCGCGCGCGGCCTCCATCGCCCCGTGGCAGGCCAGAAGCGACAGCGCGTGTTCCAGGTCGCCGTCCCGCTGGTCGCCAGCCTCGATGGTGCGCGACCAGAAGGCGCGTTCCTCGGGAGTGGCCTTCGCCACCGCCTTGATGACCGGCAGGGTCAGCTTGCGTTCGCGGAAATCGTCGCCGACGTTCTTGCCGATGGTTTCGGTCGCGCCGCCGTAATCCAGCAGGTCGTCGACGATCTGGAAGGCGATCCCCAACGCGTCGCCGTAATCGAACAGCGCCTGCACCTGATCGGCGGGCGCGCCCGCGATGACGCCGCCAACCTCGGTCGCGGCGGAAAACAGCGCGGCGGTCTTGCCGCGCACGACCTTCAGATAGATTGCCTCGTCGGTGCGCAAGTCCTGGGCAGCGGTTAGTTGCAGCACCTCGCCCTCGGCGATGGTGGCGGCGGCGTTGGACAGGATCTCCAGCGTGCGCAGATTGCCGGGTTCCACCATCAGCTGGAAGCTGCGGGCGAACAGGTAATCGCCCACCAGCACGCTGGACTTGTTGTCCCACAGCAGGTTGGCCGTCGGGCGCCCGCGCCGCTGGCGGCTTTCGTCGACCACGTCGTCATGCAGCAGCGTCGCGGTGTGGATGAATTCCACCGTCGCGGCCAGATGGATGTGATAAGGGCCCGCGTAATCCAGCATCCGCGCGGCGGCCAGCGTCAGCATCGGCCGCAGCCGCTTGCCTCCGGCCTCGATCAGGTGGGCCGTCACCTCGGGGATGCGGGGCGCGTGTTCGCTGGTCATCCGCGCGCGGATCAAGGCGTTGACCGCCTCCATCTCGGCGCCAAGCGCCTCTGCCAGCCGGTCCAGCGGTTTCTGGACGCTTTCCTGCACACCCATGGCCTTGACCCCCGTTGCCGCGCCTGTCCCTTGCCACGCCCTCGACAATTCCGCAACCGCCCCCTAGCGTTTCGCTCATGAAAGAGCTTTTCCGCAGCAACGATCCCGTCCGCCTGTCCCGCGCCCTGGGCCTGCTGGAGGACGAGGGGATTCCAGCCTTTCCGATGGACCAGCACATGAGCGTGCTGGAAGGATCGCTGGGCATCCTGCCGCAGCGGTTGATGGTCGCGGACCGCCACGAGTTCATGGCCCGCGCCATCCTGCGTGATGCCGGCCTGGATGAGTGACCTGTCGGATGACGGCTTCCTGGACGGGCGTCTGCGCGCGGCGCAACCCCGGCGCGGCTTCCGGTCGGGCGCCGATGCGGTGATGCTGGCGGCGGCCTGCCCGGCGGTTGCGGGGCAGTCGGTGCTGGAACTGGGCTGCGGGGCAGGGGTGGCCAGCCTGTGCCTGGGCTGGCGGGTGCCCGGCCTGCACCTGACGGGGCTGGAGGCCCAGGCGGACTACGCGGATCTGGCGCGGCGGAACGCGGCGGCGAACGGCATCGCGATGCAGGTTCTTGTGGGCGACGTCGCCGATCCGCCCGTGGCGCTTCGGGCGCAGGGTTTCGACCATGTGATTGCCAATCCCCCCTATTTCCTGGGCGGCACCCCCGCGCCCGACGATGGCCGCGCCATCGCCCGACAAGAGGACACGCCCCTGGCCGCCTGGATCGACACGGCGCTGCGCCGGCTGAGGCCCCGCGGCATGATGACGCTGATCCAGAAGGCCGACCGGCTGGACGCGATCCTGGCTGCGCTGTCAGGCCGCGCCGGGGCGGTTGCAATCCTGCCCGTCGCGGGCCGCGCGGGGCGAGAGGCGGGGCGGGTGATCGTTCAGGCACGGAAGGGCGGAAGGGGCCCGCTGCGCCTTCTGGCGCCCTTTGTCATGCACCGCGAACCGGCCCATCCGGGCGACCGCGAGGACCTGACGCAAGCGGCATCGGCGGTTCTTCGCGAGGGTGCACCGCTCACGGCTCTGTTTGCAAAAGTCTCGTGACAGAATCGAAAGCCTGTGCTGCAATCCCCCTGTTCGACTCAACCTATACAGGAGGACGCGATGTCGGTTGCTTCCCACGTCGAGGAACTGCGCAAGAAACACCAGGTGCTGTCCGAAGCCGTTGAAAGAGAACAAAGAAGCCCTGGTTCCAGCGATACACAGATCAAGGCCATGAAGCGCGAGAAACTTCGTCTCAAGGAAGAAATATCCCGACTGTCCCACTGACCCGTTGAACGGTGACGTATTTGAAACGGCCCGCGCGATCCGCGCGGGCCGTGGTCTTTTGTCGCGGCGCCGTCAGACGAAGAACTGGCCGCCGTTCGCGCTGATGGTCGATCCGGTGATGAAGCCCGCGTCGTCGGAGGCCAAGAACACCACGGTGCGCGCGATCTCCTCGGGCTCGCCAAGGCGGCCCACCGGGATTTGCGGGATGATGCGTTCGCTCAGCACCTTCTCGTCGATGGCCTTGACCATCTCGGTCGCGATGTAGCCGGGGCAGATCGCGTTGACGGTGATGCCGGCCCGCGCGCCTTCCTGGGCCAGCGCCTTGGTGAAGCCCAGGTCGCCCGCCTTGGCCGCCGAGTAGTTCGCCTGGCCCGCCTGACCCTTCTGCCCGTTGATCGAGCTGATGTTGATGATCCGCCCGAACTTGCGGTCGCGCATCCCCGACCAGACCGGATGGGTCATGTTGAAGACACCGGTCAGGTTGGTGTCGATGACCTCTTTCCACTGCTGGGGCGTCATCTTGTGGAACATCGCGTCCCGCGTGATGCCCGCGTTGTTCACCAGCACCGCGATGGGACCGACCTCCTCCTCGATCTTCCTGATGCCTTCCGCGCAGGCGTCATAGTCGGCGACCGACCATTTGTAGGTCTTGATCCCGGTTTCCTCGGTAAAGGCCTTTGCGGCGTCATCGTTGCCCGCATAGGTGGCGACGACCGTATAGCCGGCCTCTTGAAGCGCCTTGGAAATTGCCGCGCCGATGCCGCGCGACCCGCCCGTGACAAGTGCAACCTTGGACATTGATCTTCCCCCTCGAATGATCCGCCTTGAAATATTGCTACAAGGCAAGTTTTTCGCGCGCAACATCATTGCGCGCCATTTTGCCTAGCGTTCGATGCACATCGCGACGCCCATGCCGCCGCCGATGCACAGCGTGGCAAGGCCCTTCCTGGCGTCCCGGCGCTTCATCTCGAACAGCAGGGTGTTCAGGACGCGGCAGCCCGAGGCGCCGATCGGGTGGCCGATGGCGATGGCGCCGCCGTTCACGTTCACGATGTCCGGGTTCCAGCCCATGTCCTTGTTGACGGCGCAGGCCTGGGCGGCAAAGGCCTCGTTCGCCTCGACCAGATCCAGATCCTGGACGGACCAGCCCGCCTTTTCCAGCGCCTTGCGGCTGGCCGGGATCGGGCCGGTGCCCATGATCGCCGGATCAAGCCCCGCCGTGGCCCAGGACGCGATACGGGCCAGCGGCGTCAGGCCGCGCAGGTTCGCCTCTTCCTCGGTCATGACCATCACCGCCGCCGCGCCGTCGTTCAGGCCCGATGCGTTGCCCGCCGTGACCGATCCGTCCTTGGAAAAGGCCGGGCGCAGCTTCTGCATGGCGTCGATGGCCGCGCCGTGGCGGATGTATTCGTCCTTGTCCACCACCGTGTCGCCCTTGCGGGTCTTGACGGTGTAGGCCACGATCTCGTCGTCGAAGCGGCCCGCCTTCTGCGCCGCCTCGGCCTTGTTCTGCGATCCGACCGCGAACTCGTCCTGCTGGTCGCGGCTGATCTGCCACTTCTGCGCGACGTTTTCCGCCGTGGTGCCCATGTGGTAGTTGTTGAAGGCGTCCCACAGCCCGTCGCGGATCATCGTGTCGACCATCTGCATGTCGCCCATCTTCTGGCCCGCGCGCAGATAGGCGGCGTGGGTCGACATCGACATGCTTTCCTGACCGCCCGCCAGCACCACCCGGGCATCGCCCCCGATCACCTGCTGGGCCGCCAGGGCGACGGTGCGCAGACCGGAACCGCAGACCTGGTTGATCAGCCAGGCAGAGGATTCCTGCGGCAGGCCGGCCTTGATATGAGCCTGGCGGGCAGGGTTCTGGCCTTGGCCGGCGGTCAGCACCTGGCCCAGGATGGTCTCGTCGACCTCGGCGGGATCGATCCCGGCGCGGGCCACGACCTCCTTCAGGACGGCAGCGCCCAGGTCATGCGCCGGAATGTTGGCGAATGATCCCAGAAAGCTGCCGACCGGAGTGCGGGCGGCGGAAACGATTACGGCTTTGGTCATGGCGGGCTCCTTCCCTTGAGGCCAGACAGCTGGCGAATCGAGGACAGGATGCGGGTTCGTGTCGTGGCGTCAAGCACATCAGCCAAAGGTTGCAGTCCGCCCTATCGCAGCGCAACCGACGGAGGTGACTTCCACGGCGGCGCAATGGTCGGCGCCCCGAAGTAATAGCCTTGCAGGCAGTCGATGCCGCTGTCGATGAGGAAGCTGGCATCGTCGGCGGTCTCGACCATTTCGGCCACCGTGAACATGTCGAAGTGATGCGCGATCGACATCAGGGCTTGCGTCAGAACCTGATTGTCCGGATGGGTCGAGATCTCGCGGATGAACTGACCGTCGATCTTGATCATGTCGAAGCAGAAATCCCGCAGGTACCGGAAAGAGGTGTAGCCCGCGCCGAAGTCGTCAAGCGCCAGGCTGATTCCATGGCGCTGCACCTCGCGCATGAAGGACTTGACCTCGTCCGGCATGTCCATGGCCGAGCTTTCCGTGATCTCCAGGATCAGTCGTTCCACGGCCTGCGGGTCGGCGGCGGCGCCGTCGCGCAGGATCTGCATCCAGGCGGGATAGCCGATGGATCGCGCCGACATGTTGATCGACAGCCGCAAGGAAGGCTCCTCGGACAGGGCCTGCAGGCCCAGCGACAGCGACAGGCAGTCGATCTGCCGCCCCAGTTCCGTAGTCTCGGCCACCGGCATGAAGTCGCGCAGGGGCACCATGCGCCCCGATTCGTCGATGATGCGGATCAGCCCCTCGTAAAAGGCCGGGCGGTTGGTCCGCTCCGCCTGAACGACAGGCTGGAAGGCCAGAACCCCGTTGCCCTTTTCGACGGCATTCCGGACCAGCGGCAGGGTCAGCCTGCTTTGCTGGTCCATCGCATATTGCAGCGGAGAGCCCTTGGCGGGCGGGTTCGCGTCGGTCACGTCTGCCCCTCGTTACGCAAATCGGTCACGGCCGTTATGGCGACAATCGCCTAATTCGCGGTAAACGGGCAGGGATTTCTGGATAAAGGTTTAACGCTTCATGACCAGCCGCTGCACCTGGTGCGGGACCGATCCGCTTTATGTCGCCTATCACGACACCGAATGGGGCGTGCCGGAATATGATGGGCGCGCCTTGTGGGAAAAGCTGGTGCTTGACGGCTTTCAGGCGGGCCTGTCCTGGATCACCATCCTGCGCAAGCGCGACGCCTTCCGCGAGGAGTTCGAGGGCTTCGACCCCGAGCGGGTGGCCCGCTGGGACGCCGCGCGCATCGACCGCGCGCTGCAGAACCCCGGCATCATCCGTCATCGCGGCAAGATCGAATCAACCGTGAAGGGCGCGCGGCTTTACCTGGACATCCAGGCGCAAGAGGGCTTTGCCCCCTTCCTGTGGGCCTTCGTGGGCGGCAGGCCCATCCAGAACCATTTCGCCAGCATGGCCGAGGTGCCGACCGCCACGCCCGAATCGACGGCCATGTCGAAGGCGCTGAAGAAGCGCGGCTTCACCTTCTGCGGGCCGGTCATCACCTATGCCTTCATGCAGGCGACGGGCATGGTGAACGACCATGTCACCACCTGCCACCGCCATGCCCCGCTCAGTCGGCCAGAAGCTGGCGGATGACGGCCTTGGCGGGTTCGCTGGTCCAGTCGGCCTCGCCCAGCAGGCGCGCGACCTCGTTTCCGTCGCGGTCGATCAGCACCGTGACCGGCAGGCCCACCACGCCCATGCCGCGGGCAAGCTGCTGGCGTGGATCCAGCAGGACGGGCAGGTTCTTCAACCCGGTTTCCTCGTAGAACTTGTCGATCTTCTCGGGCGCGTTGCGGCCGGTGGCGATGGGGACGACGGTGAAATCCTCGCCCCCCATCTCGGATTGCAGGGCGTCCAGAGAGGGCATTTCCTCGCGGCACGGGGCGCACCAGGTGGCCCAGAAGTTCAGCAGCACGACCTTGCCCTTGTGGTCGGCAAGGCGGTGGGTGCCGCCGTCGGGATCGGTGTACTCGATGTCCGACACGGGCCCGGGTTCCTCGATCGGGACCAGCTTGACCAGGCCCTCGTCCTTGGCGGCCTGCCAGTCAACGGGGCCCGCGAAGGCGGCGTTTGCACCGAAAAGCAGTGCCGTATAAAGCAGGGCGGAACGCAGCATGAGACCTCCGAAGGACGCGAGAATGACCGACCGGCCGCAACAGGATTCCGCCAACAGCATGTGGGGCGGGCGCTTCGCCGCAGGTCCCGACGCGATCATGGAGGCGATCAACGCCTCGATCGGATTCGACCGGCGGCTCTACGCCCAGGATATCCGGGGCAGCCGTGCCCATGCGGCGATGCTTGCCGCGCAGGGCATCATCAGCACTAGCGACGCCGACGCCATCAGGGAAGGCCTGCTCACCGTCTTGTCAGAGATCGAGGCGGGCGATTTCCCCTTCCGTACCGCCTTGGAAGACATCCACATGAATGTGGAGGCCCGGCTGAAGGAGATCATCGGAGAGCCCGCAGGCCGCCTGCACACGGGGCGGTCGCGCAACGATCAGGTCGCGACCGACTTCCGCCTGTGGGTGCGCGACCAGTGCGATGCGGCGATCGACGCGCTGCAGGCGCTGATCCGCGCCGCCTTGGCGCAGGCCGAAGCGGGGGCGGACTGGGTGATGCCGGGCTTTACCCATCTGCAGACCGCCCAGCCGGTGACCTGGGGCCACCACATGATGGCCTATGTGGAAATGTTCGGGCGCGACCTGTCGCGCTTCCAGGACGCGCGGCGGCGGATGAACGAATCGCCCCTGGGCGCGGCGGCGTTGGCGGGAACCGGCTATCCCATCGACCGCCACGCGACCGCGCAGGCGCTGGGCTTCGATGCCCCCATGGCCAACAGCCTGGACGCGGTGTCGGATCGCGATTTCGCCCTGGAGTTCCTGTCGGCGTCCTCCATCTGCGCCGTCCACCTGTCGCGGCTGGCCGAGGAACTGGTGATCTGGTCGTCCGCGCAGTTCCGCTTCGTGTCGATGTCGGACAAGTGGTCCACCGGGTCGTCGATCATGCCCCAGAAGCGCAACCCCGACGCCGCCGAGCTGATCCGCGCCAAGATCGGCCGCATCCTGGGGGCGACGGTCGCGCTGTTCACGGTGATGAAGGGCCTGCCGCTGGCCTATTCCAAGGACATGCAGGAAGACAAGGAGCAGGTCTTTGATGCCGCCGACAGCCTGATGCTGGCCCTGGCCGCGATGACCGGGATGCTGTCCGACCTGACCGCCAACCGCGACAGGATGGAGGCTGCCGCGTCGGCGGGCTTCTCGACCGCGACGGACCTGGCCGACTGGCTGGTGCGAGAGCTTGGCCTGCCGTTCCGCGATGCCCATCATGTCACCGGCTCGCTGGTGGCCCTGGCCGAGAAGAAGGGCTGCGACCTGCCCGACCTTTCGCTTGCCGAGATGCAGGGGGTCCATGCGGGGATCACCGACAAGGTTTTCGGCGTATTGGGCGTTCACAACTCGGTCGCGTCGCGGCAAAGCTATGGCGGCACGGCGCCCGATCAGGTGCGCGCGCAGATCAACCGCTGGAAAGGAAAGCTGGCATGAAACGGATTGCAATTCTGGCGGTGATGGCCGTGGCGGCCTGCGGCGTCGATGGCCCGCCCGAACGGCCTGCGGCGCCCAAGACCGCGCCGAAATCCAATGTCTCGATTTCCGGGCACGCCACCATGGGCGTGATCACGGAGCTGTAGGTGGATCACTTCAACTATCGTGACGGTGAGCTTTGCGCCGAGGATGTGCCCCTGTCGCGCATCGCGGAGGCTGTCGGCACGCCGGTCTATGTCTATTCCGCAGCCACCCTGACACGGCACTTCGGCCTGTTCCGGCAGGCGCTGGACTGGACGGACCACCTGGTCTGCTTTGCCGTCAAGGCCAACAGCAACCTGGCCGTGCTGAAGCTGCTGGGCGATCTGGGCGCCGGGATGGACGTGGTCTCGGGCGGCGAATACGCGCGCGCCAAGGCGGCGGGCGTGCCCGGTGACCGGATCGTCTTTTCCGGCGTCGGCAAGACGATGGCCGAGATGCGCCAGGCCATCGAAGGCGGCATCCGCCAGTTCAACATCGAGAGCGAGCCCGAGATGCTCGCGCTGTCTGCCCTGGCTGCCAGCATGGGCGCGACGGTGCCGGTGGCGATCCGGGTGAATCCGGACGTGGACGCCAGGACCCATGAGAAGATCGCCACGGGCAAGTCCGAGAACAAGTTCGGCATCCCTATCGCCCGCGCGCGCGAGGTCTATGCCGAGGCAGCACGCCTGCCCGGATTGCAGGTGGTGGGCGTGGACGTGCATATCGGCAGCCAGTTGACCGACCTCGACCCCTATCGCGCGGCCTATGCCAAGGTGGCGGACCTGACCAGCGTGCTGCGGGCCGACGGCCATGCCATCACCCGGCTGGATCTGGGCGGCGGCCTGGGCATTCCCTACCGCCGCGACAACAATGCCCCGCCCTTGCCGCTCGAATACGGCGCGGTGATCCGCGAGACGGTGGGCGATCTGGGCTGCGAGATCGAGATCGAGCCCGGCCGCAACATCGTCGGCAATGCCGGGGTCCTTCTCAGCGAAGTGATCTATGTGAAGAAGGGCGAGGGTCGCGATTTCCTGATCGTGGATGCCGCGATGAACGATCTGGCGCGCCCGGCCATGTATGGGGCACATCACGACATCGTGCCGGTCCGCGAACCGGCGGTCGGCGCGCCGGTCAGGCCCTTCGACGTGGTGGGTCCGGTCTGCGAATCGGGCGACACCTTCCAGAAGGGTGCCCATCTGCCCGACATGGCGGCAGGCGACCTGATCGCCTTCCGTTCGGCGGGAGCTTACGGGGCCGTGATGGCCTCGGAATACAATTCCCGACCTCTGGTGCCCGAGGTTCTGGTCAGCGGCGATCACTTCGCCGTCATCCGGGCGCGACCGACGTTTGAGGAAATGCTGGCCCGGGATAGCATCCCGGAATGGCTTTGACGCGGCACTCCGATGTGACGTCGCAGCCGGGGGCTGTCGGCCCCCGGACCCCCGAGGGTATTTGGACAACGAAGAAGGGGCCTGTCGCCCGTGCCCTGCACCTGACCCGCTGGGGAATGGTGTGGGAACAGGCGGCGCGGGCCTTCTGGCCGCTGGCGACCGTGCTGGCGCTGGTCTTTGCCGCCTTCGCGCTGGGCATCGTGGCAGCGGTGCCGGTGCCGGTGCTGCCCTGGCTGGCCGGCGCCGTCCTGCTGGGGCTTGTCTGGACCGCGATCCGGGCCGGGATGCGCTTTCGCCGCACCCGCATGGCCGATGCCGTGGATCGGCTGGATCGCACCCTGCCCGGGCGCCCACTGGCGGCGCTGTCCGACCGGGCGGCCATCGGGGGGGAGGGCGCCCTGTGGCAGGCGCATCTGGCGCAGATGCAGGCGCGCGCGGCGCGGGCACGCGCGGTTCGCCCCGATGCAGGATTGGCGCGGCGCGACCCCTTTGCCCTTCGGCTGGCGGGGTTGGTTGCGCTTGTGATGGCGCTGGTCTTTGGCGGCGCGGCGCAGATGGGGCAGGGGATAGAGGCGCTGGCCGCCACCGTGTCCAGGCCCCTTTTCGCCGACCCGGTGCCGACCGGGCCAAGCTGGGAAGGCTGGGCGGAGCCCCCGGCCTATACGCGCCGGCTGACGATCTATCTCAACGCCCTGGCCGAGGGGCAGGTGCTGGAACTGCCGAAGGGAAGCGCGGTCACCTTCCGCCTTTACGGCGAGGGGGCGTCGGTGACGCAGGATATCGGTCCCGCAACGGCCGCCGATCCCCAGGCGCCCGGCTTCCGGGCCGAGCAGTCAGGCGCCATCGAGGTCGCGGGCCGTCTCTTCGACGTGACGGTGCTGCCTGATAACGCTCCGGCGATCCGCGCCGGGGCCGCACCCGTGCGGCGCGCGGACGGCAGGATGGTCCAGGATTTCGAGGCCGAGGACGACCACGGCGTCGCGTCGGGCCAGGCAGTGATTGCGCTGGACCTGGACGCCATCGACCGCCGCTTCGGCCTTGCCATCGAACCCGAGCCGCGCCAGCCGGTGGAACTGGCCCTGCCCATGCCGAAAGGCAATCGGCAGGACATCAAGGGCCAGTTGACCGAGGATCTGTCCCGCCACCCTTGGGCGAACCTGCCGGTCAGCGTCAGCCTGCGCGCCCTGGACGGGATCGAGCAGGTGGGCGAGGCCGCTCCCATGCGCACGGTGCTGCCGGGACGGCGGTTCTTCGACCCCATGGCCGCCGCCCTGATCGAGATGCGGCGCGACCTGCTGTGGTCGCGCGACAATGCCGGGCGCAGCGCCGAGATCCTGCGCGCCGTGACCTGGGCGCCCGAAGGCTTTGTCGAGCAGCCGCTGTATCTGCAGCTGCGCGGCGCCGTGACCCTGCTGGAAGGCGATCCCCTGACGGACAAGGCGCGCGACGACTTGGCCGAGGCCTTGTGGCAGGCTGCCATCCAGCTTGAGGACGGGGGATTGTCGGATGCCCTGGAACGGATGCGCCAGGCCCAGCAGAAGCTGTCCGAGGCGATCCGCAACGGCGCCAGCCCCGACGAGATCCAGCGCCTCATGGATGAGCTGAAGGAGGCGACGGATGCCTATACCGACATGCTGGCCCAGCAGGGGCAGCAGGACCCGTCCGAGCGGTTCACCAAGGGTCAGCAGGGCCAGCAGATCACGGGCGACCAGATCCAGCAGATGATGGACGAGATCCAGCGCCTGATGAACGAGGGCCGCATGGCCGAGGCCCAGGAATTGCTGGAACAGTTCAACCGGATGATGGAAAACCTGCAGGTCCGCCAGTCGCAGGGCGGCGAAGGGCAGGAAGGCAGCAGCGGCAACCAGCCGATGAACCGCCTGGCCGATACCCTGCGCGAGCAGCAGCGCCTGTCGGACGAGGCGTTCCGCGACATGCAGGACCAGTTCGGCCAGGGCCAGATGGGCCAGCCTTCGCCCAATGCCCAAGGCTTGGCCGATCGCCAGCGGCAGCTGCGCGAGGAGCTGGGCCAGCAGCAGGGCCTGCTGCCTGGCCAGGGCTCCGAAGGCGGTGACCAGGCGCGCCGGCAGCTGGACGAGGCGGGCCGCGCGATGGAGGATGCCGAACGCGCCCTGCGCGAGGGCGATACCGGCGGCGCCCTGCAGCGCCAGGCGGACGCCATCGAATCGATGCGCGAGGGGATGCGGGCGCTTGGCGACATGCTGAACCGGCAAAGCCAGGGCCAGCAGGGCCAGCAAGGCCAGCAGCAGGGACAGGAAGGCCAGCAATCCGGCGGCGGCGACCGCGCGGGCGAGGGGCAGGCCTATGACCAGCGTCCGGCGCTGGACCCCTTGGGGCGCCAGCGCGACGGCAATGGCAACGTCATCGCCGGGGGCGACCCCCTGGCCGAGGGCGCCGATCCGGCCCGACGGGCGCGCGATCTGCTGGATGAAATCCGCCGCCGCAGCGGCCAGCCGGACCGTCCCCAGGACGAACGCGACTATCTGGGACGGTTGCTGGACCGGTTCTGATCAGCGGGTCAGGGACGCGCGCGGTCCTGCAGCCACAGCCGCGCCTCGTCCACCTGGCCGCGAAGCTGCATCAGGCTTTCGCCGAAGGCACCCCGGTCGGCCAGTATGGGGGCCAGCAGATACAGCGCCACGCAGGCGGCAGCCGGCAACGCCGCGAGGCTGAAGCCTGCGGCATAGCCGGCGCGTGCGCGCCGGACGGCGGGCGCCTGAACAGGAGTGGAGGGCGAGGGCCGTTCGACAGGCGATGCCTGCTTCTCCTGGGCCGAGGGATTTTCAGGCTTGGGCAGGGACTTGGGCAGGGGCTTGACGGGTTCCGGGGCGACCTGCCGGGGCGGCCGGGCAGGGGCCTCGGCCACCGGGCGCGGTGGCGGCATCGTCGACGCTGTCCCGGCTGGCCGGGAATCGACATGCCGGGTGATGGTCGTCGCGGGCCATTCGGGATCGGCCACCGGGCGCGGCGGGGCGGCGGGCCCTGCCGCCGGGGGAGTCGTGCCAGTTTCGGCGGCGCGGGCGCGGCGCTCGTGCTCGACCTCGTCGCGCAGGATATCCAGCACGGTATCGGGCAGGCGGCGGCTGAGCCGGGGCAGGTCGGCGGGGACCTCGGTCGGTGCCAGGGCCGGAAAACCGGCAAGCGCGGTCCGTGCGGGCTGGGCCGTGGCAACCCAGACATTGCCGCAGCCGCTGCACTCGACCTCTCGGCCCTCGGGGGGGATCGCGGTTTCGGGGACGCGGTATTCCGCGGCGCAACCCGGACAGACCAACCGTATTTCCGCCATCCCGACCCCCTCGCATTCGCCTTGTGGCTGTTCTATCAAGCGCAGGCCCGCCTTCCAAGCCGGGCAACGAAAGAACGAGGGAGTGGCGCTTGATCGAGATGCGGGATGTCGGCTTCGGCTATCACGGGGGTGCCGAGTTGCTGTCGAACATGACGCTGAGCCTGCAGCCCGGCATGTTCCATTTCCTGACCGGGCCGTCCGGGTCGGGCAAGACCACGCTGCTGCGGCTGTGCTATGCCGACCTGCTGCCGACCACGGGGCAGATGACGGCCTTTGGCGACGATGTGGGGCAGCTTTCGCGCGACGCGATCGCCGACCTGCGCCTGCGCGTGGGCGTCGTGCATCAGGACACGCAGTTCCTGGACCACCTGCCGGTGGCCGAGAACGTGGCCCTGCCGCTGACGGTATCGGGGCAGCCGGTGGACATGGAGGCGCTGCGAGACCTTCTGGGCTGGGTGGGCCTGTCGCAGCACGCCCGCGCCATGCCGCCCTCGCTGTCGGGGGGCGAGCGCCAGCGCGCGGCGCTGGCCCGCGCGGTGATCATGTCGCCCGACCTGGTGCTGGCGGACGAGCCGACCGGCAACCTGGACTGGGACATGTCGATGCGGCTGATGCAGTTGCTGATCGAGTTGAACAAGTCGGGCAAGACCGTTCTGGTCGCGACCCATGACCTGAACCTGATCCGCGCGACCAAGGCGCAGGTGGCGGCGCGCGTGCTGCGCATCGCGGGCGGGACATTGCATCTGGCGGGGGCTGATCTGTGAAGGGACGTGATTTTCGCGCGCTGAACCTCGGGGCGCTGTGGCAGGGCCTGATGCGCGACGGCGGGGCGGGCAACCGGATCGTGCCGCCCACGGGCTTTACCGCGCAACTGACGCTGTTTTCGGCGGGCGCGATGGCCTTCCTGGCGGTCTTCGCCCTGGCGCTGGCGCTGGCGACGGGACGTCTGGCGGAGCGCTGGTCCAGCGAACTGGCGGGATCGGTGACGGTTCGCGTCAGCGCGCCGATGGACGAGCAGGCCGCGGCGACGCAGGCCACGATGCAGGTGCTTGCGACCACGCCGGGGGCGGGCCAGCCGCGCCTGCTGCCGTCCGACGAGGTGGCCGATCTGCTGGTCCCCTGGTTCGGCCCCGACATGCCGGTCGATGCGCTGCCCGTGCCCTCGCTGATCGAACTGCCTGTCGCGGGCGAGGATTTCGATGCCGAGGGACTGCGCCTGCGCCTGCAGGCCGAGGCGCCCGGTGCGGTTCTGGACGATCACACCGAATGGCGCCGTCCACTGGTCACGGCGGCGAACCGGCTGCGGGTGCTTGGCATCGTGTCGCTGCTGCTGATCGGGGCAGCCTCGGCGTCGATGATCACGCTGGCGGCCAAGGCGGCGCTTGCGGCGAACGGGCAGGTGATCCGCGTGCTGCGCCTGATCGGGGCGCGCGACATCACCATCGCCACGGCCTTCGTGCGCCGCTTCACCAAGCGCGCCGCGATCGGCGCGACCGTCGGCACGCTGTGCGGCATGGCGGGCATTGCCATGCTGCCGGGGATGAGCGCGGCGGGCGGGTTCCTGACCGGCCTCGGCTTCCAGGGCTGGGGCTGGCTTTTGCCGCTGCTGATCCCCGTGATCGCCGCCGCCGTGGGCTTTTTCGCGACCCGCTGGGCCGCCCTGACGATGCTGGGGGCCGTGCGATGACCGGCCGGGCGGCATCGCCCGTTCCAGGCCCCCTGACGGTCTGGCAATACGTCCAGAACGGCCTTTACTATCTGCACGTGGCGCTGGCGACGGTCGTGATCGGGCTGGCGGGGCTGCCGGTCCTGCTGCGGCACGGCCGCGCGGGCGCGAACCGGGTGGCGACGCGCTGGATCGGCTACATGCTGTGGGCCGCACGCCTGCATCTGGGCGTGTCCTGCGAGATCCGCGGCACGCCGCCCACCGGGGATTGCATCGTTGCGGCCAAGCACCAGTGCTTCCTCGACATCCTTGTCATCGCCCATGCCGTTCCCCGCCGCGCCTTCATCATGAAGCGCGAGGTGATGCGCGTCCCGATCATGGGCTGGTATGCCTGGAAGGTCGGCTGCATTCCCATCGACCGCACCAAGGGGCGCGACGCCATGCGCGCGATCTCGGGCGAGATCAACCAGCGCATCGCGGGCGAGGGGCTGGGCCAGCTGATCATCTATCCCGAAGGGACGCGCACGAAACCCGGCGAACGGCGGCCCTACAAGCACGGGGTCAGCACGATCCGCGGGGGCACGGGCCTGCCGGTGGTGCCGGTCGCGGTCAACACCGGCCTGTTCTGGCCGCGCAAGGGCTGGGGCATCCGTCCCGGCCGCGCCGTGGTCGAGTTCCTGCCGGTCGTGCCGCCCGAGGTTCCGACCGAGGGCTTCATCCCCCGGCTCGAGGCCGAGGTCGAAACCCATTCCGACCGCCTGATGGCCGAAGCCGGCTTTCGCCAGCCGACCGTGGCAGCCGGCTGATCCCTTCAGGCGAGGCTTTTCGAGCCCATTTCCAGGAATTTCTGCCGCCGGTCCTTGATCAGGTCGGCGGGCTTCCGGCCGGCCAGTTCGGCCAACATCGCCGCGATCTCCTCGCCCACGGCCTTGATCGCGGCCGCCGGGTCGCGCTGCGCGCCGCCCACGGGTTCGGTGATGATGCGGTCGATGACGCCCAGTTTCTTCAGGTCCTGCGCGGTCAGGCGCAGCGCCTCGGCCGCCTCGCGCATCCGCTCGGCGTCCTTCCACAGGATCGAGGCGCAGCCTTCGGGCGAGATCACCGAATAGATCGAGTGTTCCAGCATGGCGATGCGGTTGGCCGTGGCGAAAGCCACCGCGCCGCCCGACCCGCCCTCGCCGATGATGACGCTGACCAGGGGCACGCCGATGTCGAGGCATTTCTGGGTACAGCGGGCGATGGCCTCGCTTTGCCCGCGTTCCTCGGCTCCCTTGCCGGGATAGGCGCCGGGCGTGTCCACCAGGGTGATGACCGGCAGCTTGAAGCGGTGCGCCAGATCCATCAGGCGGATGGCCTTGCGGTATCCCTCGGGGCGGGCCATGCCGAAGTTGTGGTGGATACGGGTCTTGGTGTCGTTGCCCTTTTCGTGCCCGATCACCACGCAGGGCGCATCGTTGAAGCGCGCGAGGCCGCCCATCACCGCATGGTCGTCGCCAAAGGCCCGGTCGCCGGCCAGCGGCGTGTAGTCGGTGAACAGCGCGTCGATGTAGTCGCGGCAATGCGGGCGATCGGGATGGCGGGCCACCTGCGTCTTGCGCCAGGGATCAAGGCTTCGATACAGGTCGCGCAGCAGATCGGCGGATTTGCGGTCGAGCGCCGCGGCTTCCTTTTCCACGTCCACTGCGGTTTCGGATTTGCGCGCCAGGGCGCGAAGCTCCTCGGCCTTGCCTTCGATATCGGCAAGCGGCTTTTCGAAATCCAGATAGACCATGCGGGGTGTGCCTTCGGGTGTGTTCGGGTTTGCGCCCCTATATGATCGCAGGGGCGCGGGATTGCAACGCAAGGCCGGGGGTTTCACACCCCCGGACCCCCGTGGGATATTTGGACACAGAAGATCAAGGCAGGATCTCTACCGTGGTGCCGATGCGGGCGGCGGCGTAGAGCTCGCGGATCTCGGCATCGGTCAGGGCGATGCAGCCCGCCGTCCAGTCGCCGGGCAGGACTTCGCCGTCGGGACGGACGTTCGGCTGGCCGTGGATGAAGATGTCGCCGCCCGGATCGACGCCCAGGGCCGCGGCGCGGGCGCGGTCCTGCGGGCGCGGGTAATCGAGGCCCAGGGACAGGTGATAGGCGCTGTCGGGGTTCACGCGGTTTATGGTGAAGCGGCCCTCGGGCGTCCTGCCGTCGCCTTGCTGGCGCTTGTCCCCCCGGGGCGCAAAGCCGAGGGCGATGCGGTAGGTCTTCACGGGCCGATCGTCACGGAAGGCGGTCATGCGGCGGGCGGACTTGTGGATCACGATGTGATCGACCGGGCCGGTGAGCGGCGCGGTCAGGGGTGGCACACGCGGGACCGGCGCGGGGCGCTGCGGCGCCAGCATCGCCCAGGCCGCCGCCAGCAGGCACAGCGCGCTCAGCGCCGAGAAGAGCCGGGCGAGCTTCTTCATTGGAGGTCGGCAAAGGCCTGTTGCAGGCGTGCCACCGCCTCGGCCACGCGGGTGCGAGGCGTGGCGATGTTGAAGCGCAGGAAGCTTTCGCCGCCGGTGCCGAAGGTCGCGCCGTGGTTGGCGGCGATGCGGGCGGTCCTTTCGACGCGGGCCGTGAATTCGGCAGGCTCCATGCCGGTGCCCGAGAAGTCGACCCAGGACAGATAGGTCGCCTGCAGGGGCATGGAGCACAGGCCCGGGATCGCGGCGATGCCGTCGTCGAACAGCCGCCGGTTGCCGTCCAGATAGTCCACCAGCGCATCGACCCAGGCCGCGCCTTCGGGCGAATAGGCGGCTGTCACCATGTCCATGCCGAACAGGCCCGGAGAGATGCCGCGCGCCATCAGCGCGGCCTTGAAGCGGTTCCGCAAGCCCTCGTCCCCGATGATGGCATTGCCGACATGGGCGCCCGCTATGTTGAAGGTCTTGGTGGCGGCGGTCAGCGTGACCAGACGGTCCGCGATGTCGGGGCAGGCGGCGGCGGTGACGCTGTGCCTGTGGCCGGGCATGACCAGGTCGCAATGGATCTCGTCCGAGACCAGGATCAGGTCGTGGCGGATGCAGAAATCGGCGACTTGTCGCAATTCCTCGGGCGTCCAGACGCGGCCGCCGGGGTTGTGGGGCGAACAGAGGATCAGCAGCCTTTCGCGCCCGGTCAGGCGGTTTTCCCAGGCGGTCCAGTCCATGCGGTAAAGCCCGCCGTCCTGTGTCAGCGGCAGTTCCACCAACTGGCGTCCCGAGGCCCGGATCACGCGGCCGAAGGCGTGATAGACGGGCGACATCACGATCACGCCGTCGCCCGGTTGCGTATAGGCGTCCAGCGCCATCGCGACGCCGTTGACGAGCCCCGCGCAGGTCAGGATCCAGCCGGTGTCGACGGACCAGCCGTGGCGGCGTTCCATCCACCAGCGGATCGCCTCGAGATAAGGGCGGTTCGCGCCGGGATAGCCGTAAACGCCATGGGCCGCGACCGCTTCGACCGCGCGCTGCACGGCGGCTGGCGGCCGGAAGTCCATGTCCGCGACCCACATCGCCAGCCCGCCGTCCTGTGGCGTGACGCCATAGGCCGCCTGCATGTCGTCCCATTTCGAACACTGGGTGCCCACGCGGTCGATGATCTCGTCGAAGTCAGGGGTCATGCTGCGGCCTGTCGCTGTTTTCCCCTGCATACGCCGCTTGTTGCTTATGGTGAAGCCTTGCCCTAAATCCGGGACATGAGCAGCCTGCGCCCCATCCTGATCCATCCCGACCCGCGCCTGAAGAAGGTCTGCGAACCCGTGGCCCGCATCACGCCCGAAATCGAGGCTTTGGCGGACGACATGCTGGCGACCATGTATGACGCGCCGGGCGTGGGCCTGGCCGCGCCCCAGGTGGGCGTCCTGTGGCGCGTCTTCGTGATGGACGCGACCCGCGATCCCGAGGTGGAGCGCAACCCGCTGGTGCTGGTCAACCCCGAGGTGACCTGGGAGTCGGAGGAGTTGAACACCTACGAGGAGGGCTGCCTGTCGATCCCCGACCAGTATGCCGACGTGACCCGGCCCAGGCAGGTGCGGCTGCGCTGGCTGGGCCTGGACGGCAAGACGCACGAGCAGGACTTCGACGGGCTATGGGCGACCTGCGCGCAGCACGAGCTGGACCACCTGAACGGCGTGCTGTTCATCGACCATCTGTCGGCCATCAAGCGGCAGATGATCACCCGCCGGATGATAAAGCTGAAGCGGGAAAAGACCCGTGCCTAAGGGCGGTTGCTGATGGCTGTTCGCGCTTTTCTGCCCTATTCCGACCGGCGCCTGCACATTGCGGCCGAACCGGTCGAGGCGGTGAACGAAACCGTCCGCATGATCTGGGACGACATGGTTGACACCATGGAGGCGATGCCGGGCGTGGGCCTTGCCGCGCCGCAGATCGGGATCATGCTGCGGCTGGCGGTGGTGGATGCCTCAGACAAGCGAGGGCAGGTGGTGCGGATGGCAAACCCCGAGGTTCTGCACGCCAGCGTCCAGTTCCGCAGCCACGAGGAAGCCAGTCCCAACCTGCCCGGCGTGTCCGCCCCCGTCACCCGCCCCCGGGCGGTCACGGTGCGGTTCCTGAACGAGGTGGGCGCCGTCGAGGAGCGCGATTTCGTCGGGCTTTGGGCGACCAGCGTGCAGCACCAGATCGACCATCTGGACGGGCGGGTCTATGTCGATCACCTGTCGCCCCTGCGGCGCAAGATGCTGGTCGCGAAATCGGCGAAGCTGGCGCGGCGGTGAGAAGGCCGGGGCGCTGCCCCGGACCCCGGGATATTTGGGCCAAGATGAAAGGCTTTCCGATGCGCGTGATCTTCATGGGAACGCCCGAGTTTTCGGTGCTTGCCTTGCGGGCCATCGCCGCGCGGCACGAGGTCGTCGCGGTTTATTCGCAACCGCCGCGCGCAGCGGGGCGGGGGCAGAAGCCGCGGCCTTCGGCGGTTCATGCTGCAGCCGAGGAACTGGGCATCGAAGTGCGCACGCCCTTGCGGTTGCGTGATCCGGCGGATCAGCAGGCTTTCGCAGCGCTTGAGGCTGATGTGGCCGTCGTCGTCGCCTATGGGCTGATCCTGCCGCAGCCGGTGCTGGATGTGCCGCGTTTTGGTTGCCTGAACATCCATGCCTCGCTGCTGCCGCGCTGGCGGGGGGCGGCGCCGATCCATCGCGCTGTTATGGCGGGCGATGCGGAGACCGGCGTCGCGATCATGCAGATGGAGGCGGGGCTGGATACAGGGCCTGTTCTGGCCGAGGCGCGCACAGGGATCGGGGCCGGGGAGACGACCGCCGATCTGCACGACCGGCTGTCGATGATGGGGGCGGCTCTCATCGTCGACGTGCTGGACCGGCTGCCCTTGCCCGCCGCCCCGCAGGCGGGGGAGGGTGTGACCTATGCCGCCAAGATCGACAAGGCCGAGGCGCGGGTGGACTGGACGCGTCCGGCTGCCGAGGTGGACCGGCTGATCCGGGGCCTCTCGCCCTTTCCCGGGGCATGGTGCGAGATCGAGGGTGAGCGGGTGAAATTGCTGCGCAGCCGGGTTGTCGCGGGACAGGGGGCACCGGGGCAGGTGCTGGGCGGCTTTACCGTTGCTTGCGGTGATGGAGCGGTCGAGGTTCAGGAAGCGCAGCGTTCCGGCAAGCGTCCGATGACGGCCGGAGAGTTGCTGCGCGGGTGGACGCTGCCCGCACAGTTGGACTGACCTGTCCGGGCCGCGCTTCGGCCTTGACCGTGGCGGGGTTCATCCCCGCCCGGCAGGGCCGAAAGCTTCCCTCAGATCGCGCCGTGGCAGTGCTTGAACTTCTTGCCGGACCCGCAAGGGCAAGGGTCGTTGCGCGACGGGTTGCCCCAGGTGGCGGGGTTCTGTTCGTCGAAGCCTGCGACCAGCGGTTCTGGCTTGTCCGCATCGTCGTCGGACTGCCGTTCCGCCCCATGTTCCATCGTCAGGTGTTCCTGCGCGGCCTTCTGCTGCTGGGCCATCTGGCGCAGCATTTCCTCGCGCTCGGCCTCGGTCAGGGGGCGAATTTGGGCAAGGCGCTGCGTCACGTCGAAGCGCAGCCCGTCCAGCATCGTCTCGAACAGCTGGAAGGCCTCGGTCTTGTATTCCGACAGGGGGTCGCGCTGCGCATAGCCGCGGAAGCCCACGACGGATCGCAGATGTTCCAGCGTCAGCAGGTGGTCGCGCCATTTCTGGTCGATCATCTGCAGCAGCACCTGCTTTTCGATGTTGCGCATGTTCTCAGGCCCGAAGGCCTGCGCCTTGTCGGCCATGTAGGTGTCGGTCGCCTGTTCGATCCGTTCGCGGATGGTGTCCTGATCGACGCCCTCCTCGGCCGCCCAGTCGGAGACGGGCAGGTTCATGTTCAGGCGGTCGCGGATGGCGGTCTTCAGGCCCTCGATGTCCCACTGTTCGGGATAGGACTTCGGCGGCATGAATTCGTCGACCAGGTCGTCGATCACCTGGTGGCGCATGTCGGCGGCGATCTCGTCCACCTCATGGCTGTCCATGATCTCGCGGCGCTGGCTGAAGATCGCCTTGCGCTGGTCGTTCATCACGTCGTCGAACTTCAGCAACTGCTTGCGGATGTCGAAGTTGCGGCCTTCCACCTTGGCCTGGGCGCGTTCCAGCGACTTGTTGACCCAAGGATGGACGATCGCTTCGCCTTCCTTCATGCCCAGGGTGGACAGGACCTTGTCCAGGCGTTCGGATCCGAAGATCCGCATCAGGTCGTCGTCCAGCGACAGGAAGAACAGCGAGCGGCCCGGATCGCCCTGGCGGCCCGAGCGTCCGCGCAACTGGTTGTCGATGCGGCGGGATTCATGGCGTTCGGTGCCCAGGACGAACAATCCGCCCGCCGCCAGCACCTTCTGCTTGTCGGCGGCGTGTTCGGATTCGATCCGGGCGCGGATTTCATCGGGGTTCGCCTCGGGGTCGGCCTTCAGGGCCTCCAGCACCTTCATCTCGACGTTGCCGCCAAGCTGGATGTCGGTGCCGCGGCCGGCCATGTTGGTGGCGATGGTCACGGCGCCGGGCTTGCCCGCGTCGGCCACGATCTGAGCCTCGGCCTCGTGCTGGCGGGCGTTCAGGACGTTGTGGGGGATGTCCTGCTTTTGCAAGATGCCCGACAGCATCTCGGATTTCTCGATGCTGGTGGTGCCGACCAGGGTGGGCTGGCCCTTGGCATGGGCCTCCTTGATCGCCTCGACCACGGCGGCGTATTTCTCGTTGGCCGTGCGATACACGCGGTCGTGTTCGTCAAGGCGGGCAATGCCGCGGTTGGTGGGAACCTCGACCACGCCCAGCTTGTAGATCTCGGCGAATTCCTCGGCCTCGGTGGCCGCCGTGCCGGTCATGCCCGCCAGCTTGTCGTAAAGCCGGAAGTAGTTCTGGAAGGTGACGGATGCCAGCGTCACGTTCTCGGGCTGGATCTGCACGCCTTCCTTGGCCTCGATCGCCTGGTGCAGCCCGTCGGACAGGCGGCGGCCCTTCATCATCCGGCCGGTGAACTCGTCGATCAGCATCACCTCGCCGTCGCGGACCATGTAGTGCTGGTCCTTGTTGAACAGCTTCCAAGCGCGCAGGGCCTGGTTGGCGTGGTGGACGATGGTAGTCGATTCCGGGTCGTAAAGCGTCTGCCCCTCGGGCAGGATGCCGTCGGCCTGCAGGCGGGTTTCCAGGAACTCGTTGCCTTCCTCGGTGAAGGTCGCGTTGCGCGCCTTCTCGTCCAGCTTGTAGTGTTCCTCGGTCAGCAGCGGGATGTACTGGTTCAGCGTGACGTAAAGCTCGCTGCGGTCTTGGCTCGGGCCCGAGATGATCAGCGGCGTCCGCGCCTCGTCGATCAGGATCGAGTCCACCTCGTCCACGATGGCGAAGTTGTGGCCGCGCTGGACCATCTCGGCAACGCTGCCCTTCATGTTGTCGCGCAGGTAGTCGAAGCCCAGCTCGTTGTTGGTGGCATAGGTCACGTCTGCGGCATAGGCCTGACGCTTCTCGGGCTCGGGCTGGAAAGGATAGACGACACCGGTGGTCAGGCCAAGCTGGCGGAACACCTTGCCCATCCACTCGGCATCGCGTTTCGCCAGATAGTCGTTGACGGTGACGACATGGACGCCCTTGCCGGTCAGGGCGTTGAGGTAGGCGGGAAAGGTCGCGACCAGGGTCTTGCCCTCGCCAGTCTTCATCTCGGCGATGTTGCCGCCGTGCAGGAAGATGCCGCCCATCAGCTGCACGTCGAAGGCGCGCAGGCCAAGCGCACGGCGCGCGCCTTCGCGGCAGTTGGCGAAGGCCTCGGGCAGGATGTCGTCCAGGCTTTCGCCCCCCGCCACGCGGTTCTGGAACTCGCGGGTCTTCTCGACCAGTTGCCCGTCGCTCAGCGGGCGGAACTGATCCTCCAGCGCGTTGATCCGGGCGATCAGCCCGCGCGTGCCCTTGACCTTGCGGTCGTTGGGGCTTCCAAAGACCTTCTTCGCCAGATTACCGATGCCGAGCATGTAAACCTTCGCAATCACGTTGTTGGGAAAGGCGATCCCGGCCGGGCCTACTTGCCGCGACCTGCCGCATTGCCGTATCAGGAGCCTGAACGAAAGCGGCGGCGGCGCCTTCCACGGAGTTGGTCCGGGATCTATGCCTCGCCCGCCCCACTGTCAACGCTGGCCCCGATGCGCGGGCAGAACAAGCGAAGGGACCCCCATGCTGAAACCGTCGATCCTGGCCGCGCTTCTGGCCACGGCCCTGCCTTTTGCCGCCATGGCCCAGGACAAGGGCGCCGATACGGTCGTGGCCACCGTGAACGGCACGCCCATCACCCTGGGCGAGATGATCGTGATGAAGGAAGCCGCCGCCCAGGACCCCCAGATGGCCTCCATGGGCGACGGCGCACTGTACGAGATCATGCTGGACCAGCTGATCCAGCAGACCGCCGTGGCCGGCGCCGGCAAGGAGAACGCGGGCGTGCGCGCCCAGTTGGAAATCCAGCGCCGCAACACGCTGGCCGCCGCCGCCATCGCCGAGGTCACGAAGGCCGAGCCGACCGATCAGGACATCCAGGCGTCCTATGACAAGCTGTTCGCCTCGGCCGAGCCTGCGACGGAGTATTCCGCCGCCCACATCCTTGTCGATACCGAGGAAAAGGCGAAGGCGATCAAGGCGGAACTGGATGGCGGCGCGGATTTCGGAACGCTGGCCGAACAGAACTCGACCGGGCCCAGTGGCCCGAACAAGGGCGACCTGGGCTGGTTCACCGCCGACCAGATGGTCGCGCCCTTCGCCGATGCGGTGAAGGCGATGGAAAAGGGCCAGATCTCGGACCCGGTGCAAACCGACTTCGGCTGGCACGTCATCAAGCTGAACGACACCCGCCTGCGCGAGGCCCCCAAGCTGGAGGAGGTGCGCGACCAGATCGCCCAGATGGTGCTGCGCGAAAAGGTCGAGGGTGAAATCCAGCGCCTGACGGGCGAGGCCAAGGTCGAGAAGACCGAGGGCATCGATCCCGCCTGGTTGAGCAAGACCGACCTGCTGGAGGCCGAATGATGGGAAAGGCCGGGCTTCCCGTGTCGCCGCTGGCACCCGCCGGGTTTCCCGACCTGCCGGTGATCGACGGCGTCCAGTTCGCCAGCGGTGCCGCAGGTGTGAAGTACCAGGGCCGCACCGACGTGACGCTGATCCGCATCGCGCCGGGATCGACGCTGGCGGGCGCCTTCACCAAGTCGTCAACCCGCGCGGCCTGCATCCTGGACAACCAGGCCAAGCTGGCGCAGGGGGGCGATGCGCCAGACGGGGCGGCGATCATCGTCAACTCGGGCAATGCCAATGCCTTCACCGGAGCGCGCGGCCAAGAATCGGTCGATGCCGTGACCGGCGCGGTGGCGCAGGCCACGGGCGTGCCGGCGGATCGGGTGTTCTCGTCCTCGACCGGGGTGATAGGAGAGCCGTTGCCCCATGACCGCATCATCGCCATCGTGGATGAGCTTGCGGCCTCGCTGGACGCGGGCGGCATCGCCGACGCGGCCCGCGCGATCATGACGACCGACACCTTCCCCAAGGGCGCCTCGGCGGTCGTGGCGGGCGAAGGCGGCGAGATCCGCATCGCCGGCATCGCCAAGGGCTCGGGCATGATCGCGCCGGACATGGCGACGATGCTGGTCTATGTCTTCACGGACGCGGCGATTGCCTCGCCCCTGCTGCAGCAGGCGCTGTCGTCGGGGCTGGACAGCACCTTCAACGCCATCACGGTGGACAGCGACACCTCGACCTCGGACGCGCTGGTCCTGGCGGCGACCGGGCGCAGCGCGGCCGCGCCGATCACGTCGCTGGACGGCGGCGCCGGTGCCGCCTTCGTGACGGCGCTGCATGGCGTCATGCGCGACCTGGCGCAGCTTGTGGTCCGCGACGGAGAGGGCGCCACGAAGTTCGTCGAGGTGCAGGTGACGGGTGCCGCGTCCGACGCCGACGCCCACAAGGTCGCCATGGCCATCGCCAACTCTCCCCTGGTCAAGACGGCCATTGCGGGCGAGGACGCCAACTGGGGCCGCATCGTCGCCGCTGTCGGCAAATCCGGCGCAAAGGCCGACCGCGACCGGCTGACCATCCGCTTCGGCGACATGGTCCTGGCCGAGAACGGCTGGCGCTCGCCCTCCTATGACGAGGACAAGGCCAGCGCCTACATGAAGCGCCAGGACCTGGTGATCGCCGTCGATCTGGGCGTGGGGCAGGGCGCGCGCACCGTGTGGACCTGCGACCTGACCCACGGCTATATCGACATCAACGCCGACTACCGGTCGTGAAAACCGTTCTTGTCGCCGCCGTCGCCCTGATCGATGCCGACGGGCGCGTGCTTCTGGCACAGCGCCCGGAAGGCAAGTCCATGGCGGGCCTGTGGGAGTTTCCCGGCGGCAAGGTCGAGCCGGGCGAGACGCCCGAGGCCGCCCTGATCCGCGAGCTGCACGAGGAACTGGGGATCGACACCTGGACGTCCTGCCTGGCGCCGCTGACCTTCGCCAGCCACGGCTATGACGACTTCCACCTGCTGATGCCGGTCTATGCCTGCCGCCGGTGGAAGGGAATCGCACACCCGCGAGAGGGGCAACGGCTGGCCTGGGTTCGCGCAGGGGATTTGCGCAATTACCCTATGCCGCCCGCAGACATCCCGCTGATCCCGATGTTACAAATGTGGCTTTGATGTCGCAGATCGGGGGTCCGATATCCAATCTGCCCGCAAAATGTCGTAGATCGCCGCTTCGTTAATTCTTTGTGAGCGGTTTCATGACAGAATGAAAACAGAGGGAACAAGAGGGCTTGACATGATTCGCACGATTTCGATCGGCAGCCATATTCTCGTCCAGGGGCTTTTCGAATGTCTGGCCCCGAACGGCAACATGGTGGTCCGCATTGGTACAAGAACCTTTGAAGGAAAGCCGGTAACGCGCTGACCCGACAGGCACCACGACACGACGATGAGGAAAGGGGCGGCCATCACGGCCGCCCCTTTTTTCCGTTCCGGGACAAGCGCCGCCTTACAGCGTGCGCTCGACCTCCTCGCGCTCGAAGATCTCGATGACGTCGCCGGGGCGAATGTCGTCGTAGTTCTCGAAGGCCATGCCGCATTCCTGGCCGGACTGGACTTCCTTGACCTCGTCCTTGAAGCGCTTCAGCGTCTTCAGCGTGCCTTCGTGGATCACCACGTTGTCGCGCAGCAGGCGCACGCCCGCCGAACGGCGCGCCACGCCTTCGGTGACCAGGCAGCCCGCGACCTTGCCGACGCCCGTGACCTTGAAGACCTCGCGAATTTCGGCATAGCCGATGAAGTTCTCGCGCACCTCGGCCGACAGCAGGCCCGAGGCCGCCGCCTTGATGTCGTCCACCAGGTCGTAGATGATCGAGTAGTAGCGGATCTCGACACCCTTCTGGTTGGCCGAATTGCGGGCCGGGGCATTGGCGCGGACGTTGAAGCCGATCACCGGCGCGCGGCTGGCCTCGGCCAGGCCGATGTCGGATTCGGTGATCGCGCCGACGCCGTAATGCAGCACGCGGACGCGCACCTCGTCGTTGCCGATCTTTTCCAGCGCCTGGACGATCGCCTCGGCCGAGCCCTGCACGTCGGCCTTCACGACCACCGGCAGTTCGGCCACGTTCTCGTCCGCCTTGGCCTTGGCCATCAGCTGTTCCAGCGTGGTCGCGGCACCGGCTGCGGCGCGCTTGTCCTTGGCGGCCTGGCTGCGATAGTCCGCGATCTCGCGGGCCTGCGCCTCGGTCTCGACCACGTTCAGGACGTCGCCCGCCTCGGGGGTGCCGTTCAGGCCCAGGACCTCGACCGGGACCGAAGGCCCGGCCTCGTCCACGCGCTCGCCCTTGTCGTTGATCAGCGCGCGGACCTTGCCCCACTGCTCGCCCACGACAAAGATGTCGCCGCGGCGCAGGGTGCCGTTCTGCACCAGAACGGTGGCGACGGGACCGCGGCCCACGTCAAGCTGCGCCTCGATCACCGCGCCTTGGGCGGCGCGGTTCGGGTTGGCTTCCAGTTCCAGGATCTCGGCCTGAAGCGCGATCGCTTCCAGCAGGTTGTCCAGGCCCTGGCCGGTCTTGGCCGAAACCTCGACGTCCTGCACGTCGCCCGACATCTCCTCGACCACGACCTCGTGCTGCAGCAGCGCGGTGCGGACCTTGTTGGGGTCTGCCGTCGGCTTGTCGATCTTGTTGATCGCCACGATCATCGGGACGCCTGCAGCCTTGGCGTGGTTGATCGCCTCGACCGTCTGCGGCATCACGGCGTCATCGGCGGCAACCACCAGCACGACGATGTCCGTGACCTGCGCGCCGCGCGCCCGCATCGAGGTGAAGGCCGCGTGGCCCGGCGTGTCCAGGAAGGACAGCACCGCGCCGGATTCGGTCGTCACCTGATAGGCGCCGATGTGCTGGGTGATCCCGCCCGCCTCGCCCGAGACGACGTTGGCGTGACGGATCGCGTCCAGCAGCGAGGTCTTGCCGTGGTCCACATGGCCCATGATCGTGATGATCGGCGGGCGCGGCTGCAGATCCTCGGCCTTGTCCTTGACCGTGTCGATGACCTGTTCCACGTCGGCGTCCGACACGCGGACGGCCTTGTGGCCGAATTCCTCGATCACCAGTTCGGCCGTGTCGGCGTCGATCGGCTGGTTCATGGACACCATCATGCCCATCTTCATCAGCGTCTTGACCACGTCGGCGGCGCGTTCCGCCATGCGGTTGGCCAGTTCCGACACCACGATGGTCTCGGGCAACTGCACGTCGCGCACCTGCTTTTCGGCGCGCACGCTGCCCATGGCCTTCTGCCGGGCGCGGTCCTGCTTGCGCTTCATCGCGGCGAGCGAGCGCTGACGCCCGCCTTCGCCCTCAAGCGCCTGGTTCAGCGACAGGCGGCCGGTGCGGCGGCTTTCGTCGGCCTTGGCCTTGGCCTTGGCATCGCTGTCGCCGCCGGCATCGCGGCGGACGCGGTCGGTCCGGCGCGGGCCGGTCGCGACGCCGGGCTTTTCGGC
>NZ_JAFNAW010000140.1 GCF_017356265.1 Paracoccus fontiphilus
CTCAGGGCTGAAGATGCGCTCGCCCCGCGAGTTCATCGCAGCTGAAACCGCAATCGCCTGAGTGTCCGGTAAAACGGGGGCAAGACCACCAAGCATATCCTGCATCACCGTTGTCTTGAAGCCGTAGTCGCTGGCGGCGCGTATTCCTCCGGCGAAGGCCGCCTGACGAGTTTGGCGGTGGAGTGATAGCTCCGACCTCATGCGCGACCACCTTTCCGCCCGGGCCTCGCATCCATCGCGGCCCATGCACCCCTTGCCGATGTCGACGCAAGGGCATCCGGAACCGCCAGAGCTTGGGCACCGGTCGCCGGCCCGGGCCGAGCATCGGCAGGAGCCTGTGCACAGGTCGGCGACGATCGTGCCGTCCTCGTCGCAGCCGACGATCCGGCTACGCGGCTCTTGTGCCTGGTCTTGACCGGCGGCCGCGTTCGGGAGCACTAAACTGTGGTCAGCTTCCCGCCCGACGGTCCGCCCAGGCATCCTCATCCTAGCGGGGCGGGACCACAAATCGGGGAGGAGATGGAGAATCAGTTTTTCCGGCTGGGAGTCGCGCTTGCCATCGGCCTGCTGGTCGGGCTGGAACGCGGCTGGAGAGAGCGCGAGGAGCCTGCCGGAAGCCGCACCGCAGGCCTTCGGACGTTCGGCATCTTCGGTCTTCTGGGCGGTGTTTCCGCGGCTCTTGCAGCCGAGATGGCTGCGCCCGTGGTCTTTGCAGCAGGCCTTCTGGCCGTCGCGGCGCTGTTCGGCCTGTTCCAGTTTCAGGAAGCGCGCCACGAAGGAAACTTCAGCGTCACCGGCGTCATGGCGGGTCTGGGGGTTTTCAGCCTGGGCGGGCTGGCGGTCGGCGGCGACTACCGGGTCGCCGCTGCCGGGGGCACCGCCCTTGCCGCCATCCTGGCCAGCCGAGAGATCCTGCACACGGCCCTGCGCCGCGTGAACTGGGTCGAGCTGCGCTCGGCCCTCGTGCTGGCGGTGATGACGGCCATCATCCTGCCAATGCTGCCGAACCGGGCCGTCGATCCCTGGGGCGGCCTGAACCCTTGGGAAATCTGGTTCTTCACCGTGCTGATCGCGACGATTTCCTTTGCGGGATACATCGCCGTCCGCGTGCTGGGTCCGGGCCGCGGGCTGCTGGTCAGCGCCCTTGCCGGGGCGCTTGCCTCGTCCACGGCGGTGACGGTAGCACTTGCGCGGATTGCGAAGGGAACGACGCATGTCCGTCCCCTGGTGGGCGCGGCGGCTCTGGCCGGGATGGTTTCCCTCCTGCGCGTCCTGGTCGTGGTCGCGCTTCTGCGCCGTGGCATCCTGCCCCATGTCGCAGTCCCGGTCCTGTGCGCGGCGGGCATTCTGGGTGCTTCGGGCTTGATCATGGTCCTGCGCGGCAGCGAGGCACGGCAACCGCAGGAGATGATGCACAACCCGTTCGAGTTGCGCGCCCTTCTTGTCTTCGCCCTTCTGTTTGCGATCTTTTCCACCGCGAGCGCGGCGCTCGTGGACCATTTCGGCGGGGCGAGCCTTCCTGCGACCTCGGCCCTGTCGGGCATGTTCGATGTCGATGTCGCGGTGCTCAGCGCCTTGCGCCTTCAAGTGCCCGGTGTCGGACAGCCCATGATCGTGGCGGCGGTTTTGGCCGCGCTGTCGGCCAACGCCGTCGGGCGGCTGTTCCTGGCGATGCTGGCCGGACCCGTCCGCTTCTGGGCGTGGCTGCTGGCCACCACGCTTGCGGCCGCTGCCGGCGGTGCGGCCGGTTTTGCCATGTCGGCGCTTGCCTAGGCTTCAGGCCCATTGGTTCCCGGCGGCATCGTCTTCGTCGCCCGGAACCGGCAGCATCTTCCCATCCACTCAGGCGTGGAAAGCCGCCGCTGCTTCAAGCCGCGCACCCGGAAATGCCGCCAGCGCCGCGTCGATCGCCGGACGCGGCATAAGCACCGCCGCCGTCGATAGCGCGTCGGCCACGGCCGCGCTTTCGGCACTGACGGAAATCAGCGCCCATCGCAGCGCCTGTCCGGCGGGGCCGACGATATGGGCGCGGTCCCCCGCAGGCCCGATCCGCGTGCCGAAGGCGGCCGAGGTGGCAAGTGCCCGGTCGCGAAGCGCGAGGCGGCGGATGATCGTGCCGTCGGGCGCCTCGACCCGCGCGGACAGCGGGGCGGGGCCGATGGCCCGGATCTCTCCCGCGTCGATCAGCACCCGGGTCAGACCGTGACGCGCGGCGATCTCCGCCAGGCAGTCGGTCGCGAAGCCCTGGGCGATGCCGTTCAGCGTCAGCGCCATGCCCGGCCGCGACAGGCGGATCTCGGCGGGGTCGATGCGGACGTCCTGCCAGCCGACCAGGGCCATGGCCGCGCCTTCGTCCTCGCCAAGCCTGCGGGCCTGCCAAAGGGGCTGCACGCTGGGATCGAAGGCGCCGTCCGTGGCCTCATGCACCCGCGCGGCAAGCTTCAGCACGGCCAGCATGTCGTCCGAGGGATGGGCAAGCCTGCCTAGCGCGTTCAGCCGCCGCAGATCCGATCCGCTGAACAGGGAGAACTGCCGCTCGATCCCGCGCAGCCTGCGCGTGGCCTCGGCGAAGAAGGCGCGGGCGGCGCCGGGGGTGCCGCCCTGGACGGTCAGCGTCACATCTGCGCCCAGGGCCTGGCCCCGCCAGTGATGGGGGGCCGAGGCCGCGGCGGGCAGCATCAGCGCACAGGCCGACAAGGCCAGGAAGCGGCGGCGGGTGGTCGTCATGGCGTCACCTGCTGGGAGCGGAAGGAGGGCGGCTGCCGGTCCGCGGCGCCGTCATGGGCGCTTGCGGGAACCTGCGCGGGATGAAGCGGCGGCGGAACGGGCGGCGACGCGGGCGCCGTGGCCCCGCCCCCGCCCCCACCG
>NZ_JAFNAW010000141.1 GCF_017356265.1 Paracoccus fontiphilus
TGGTGAGCGCGCGCGCCATGGTGCCGGTCACCGCCGCCTGGCCTGATTTTACCCCGCCGCGTGGCCGGATTTTGCACCGCCGTTGACAAACCAATTTCGCGATGCGCCTGCCGGACTGTTGGACTGTTGGACTGTTGGACTGTTGGACTGAGCGTGATGCGGGCGGCGGGCATGATTGCCTTTCCAGTGTCGGCTTGAGGTAAAAGCCGCAAGGCCAGTTGACGGAACGCTGATCCGGCCGCTTGGGGGCATGTCCATGCGGCATAGGTAGGGCGCCAGCCAGAAGTCGGGCATAGAGAGCGTCTTGATGCCATGCGTCATCTGCCCGGCGGCAAGCCGGAGCAAGCCGCCGCTCTCGGACTGAACCAAGGCTGCCTGTAGCCATGATGGCGCAAGCGGTTACCTGACCGTGATCACGTCATGCGTGAGACGCAACGGATCGCACAGATGGGCCTGTCCGGAGGCCGCGGAGCGACACCCTGCCTGGCGCCGGGACGCAGCACGGGGTGCTCTGTCTGGCCGCTCCGGCTTTGGTGCCATGCTTCCCGGAGCGTCACGCAATCTCCAGATGATCGTCTGACACGAGAGAGTGGCTGCAGGCATGCGGGAACACGTTGGGGACTATGGCGCCTCGTGGATCGGTGATGCCGCGCAGAGCGGGGCATCCTGTCCGATGCAGCGCCAGCTTGCTCCGCCAAAGGCGAACACGCGGGCGCATCCGGGCACTCGGTCACGCCCTCGGGCGACGGGTGGGCAGCATCGTTGGCCGCCGCGGCAGGCTGGTGCACTTCCGCATAGGCACTGACCAGTTCCTGCCGTGACAAGGACGGACAGACCGCTGCGGCGGCGATCCCAGCCAGGTTCAGGTCGCGCAGACGACGCGCCAGAATTTCGGGATCACATCCTTTGGACCGGATGTAAAAGTTGGAACTGGCCGAGTAGCCCAAGGGCAGCGCACCATCTTGAAGCAAAGGCGGGATATCGAGGACGGCCCCGGCGCGCGCGCCGACACGGCGCACGATCAGGTCGGCCTCGGCGATGGTCCGAACGAACTCGAAATCATGCTGTGTAGCTGGCAGGCAGGTCTGTTCGGCTCGGGAACAATCCCGCTTCTCCCAAATCTGCAGGACGGTTCGGACCTTCCGCAGACCCTCGCAGGTCTCGAATGTCGCATCTCCGAGATGGGTCTGATGAACCAGGTGGAAAAGCGGGGGAATGCCGCGTTGCATGCTGACCTTTGCAAAGGAGGCCGGCAGGATGAAGGCGATGACATCGGCAAACTTGCTCGCATGCTGCAGAAAGGCGCGGGCCAAGGCGCCACTGCGCCCAAACGGGGGATTGCCAATCACGATCCGGCGGCCCTCATGAACCGGCGGCTCAAAGTCCATGAAATCACCCGTCAGGATGCCGTCCGCATCCGGGGCGATATCGAGGGCGATGGTGCGCTTGGCGGGCAGGTGCCGACAGAAGGCTCCTGCGCCAGCGGAAGGTTCGATGAAGAGATCATCGGCCCGCATCCCGACCTGCCGCCAGAGCTGCCCGATGCACTGACGGGCGGTGGCATCAGGGGTGTAGAATTTGTCGAGCGGGATGTCAGTCATTGTGGCAGGGTCCTGTTTCAGCTCCTGCCATCCTATTGTGCAGACAAGAAAGTCAGAACGGATCGACAGCGAATTGATGTGGATTACGGCCCTTGATCTGCGTTTTTTTGATCCTTTTCGCGGCAAGAACGTCCTGCTCGCATGGCGCCGGGGCAGATGATCTGCCCCGAGATCGCCCAAACAGGTTCTGTCCACGAAAATCGAATTGTGAAAAAGAATTACGCATCCCCGCGCAAGGATGCGCAAAGTGGGTCAAGAGGCCAGGCCGGAAGCATCAAAAGTCGAGCGGCGCCACGGCCCGAGCCGGAAGGCCAGTTCCGCCTCGCCGATGAACCCTCTGGTTTCCAGATCGCGTGCAAGCTTCTCGAGCAAAGCATGATGCTGGCAGAGGATGTCCTGCGCATCCTCCATGGCGCGATCAAGGCGGCGCTGTAGCTTCGCGCGTGTCGCTGGCGGCAGCGACAGGAGAAGCCGAAGGTCGGGATCAGCACCGATCGAGAGATGACCATGATCGCCCAAGCCCAGCGAAAACTCGCAGGCCAGCAGCAGGCGGGTGGCCCGCGCCAGGTCAGCCTCAGGGTCGCCACCCGCGCCGGCGCTGGCGTCGCCCAGCATCAGCAGCTCGGCGGCACGGCCTCCGAGATGAGCGATGCACTGCCGGTGCGCCTGTGCTGCGGTCTGTTCCGTTGGATGCCACCGGGTGATGGTTTCGCCCCCATCCGCGCTGATCCGCAGCGCCTTGACGATGCCAAGGCCAAGGACCGCGATGATGATCGCGTGGCCAGCTTCGTGAAGCGCGGCCCTGCGCCGCATGGGGAGTGGCAGGGCTTGATGGTCGGGACCGAGCGCGTCCCGCAGATCCCGCTCCTCAAGCTGCCGCCTGGCACGCCGGGCCTTGGCCCGCGCGGTCCGGACGGCTGCGGCACAGTCCGCCCCCGATCGTCCGACGGCCATTTGTCCAAGGTGTGTCAGGTCAACCTTGGCCAGATCATTCCCGAGATGCTGACGCAGGATCGTCGCCAGAGCGGCGCTGTCGGGGCGGGTGATATGGACAAGGTCGTCGAAACGACCGGCCCGACGAATGGCCGGATCGATGCGTTCAGGGTGGTTACACGCGCCAATGACCACATGAGAACGGCGGTGAGAAATTAGGCCACGGAAGCGGCGGCATGGAGCTGCTGCGGGCGGCGTAAAAGTCGTCCACCCTTTCCCTTTCT
>NZ_JAFNAW010000142.1 GCF_017356265.1 Paracoccus fontiphilus
GCGCTGGGCTCGGCCTTGATCGCGCGGGGCGGCCGCGCTGCCGCCGTTGCCGTGCTGGCGCTGCTGGCCCAGCCGGTGCCCCCCGCCACCGCGCAGGACATCGGCCCCGAACTGGCCCGCGCCGCGAACGAGGTTGCGCTGGCCTATGTCGTGACCGGCGACGACCGCATCGACGAAACCTCGCGCGAAGGGCTGCGGGGCCTGTCGGCGGTTCTGGCGCAGCGCACCTCGGTCGAGCCGGGCGAGCCGGTGGCCATCGACCTGGACCGGGACGACCTGTCGGTGCTGACCTTTCTCTACTGGCCGATCACCGACACGCAGGCGCCGCCCTCGCCGCAGGCCTACGTCCGGCTGAACCACTTCATGCGCTCGGGCGGGATGATCCTGTTCGACACGCGCGACGGCGATGTCACGGGCGTCGGCGGGCCCGACATGTCGCAGGCCTTGCAGGCCCTTGCCTCGCCGCTGGAGATCCCGCCCTTGTCGCCGATCCCCGACGATCATGTCCTGACCCGCAGCTTCTATCTGCTGGCCGACTTTCCCGGCCGCTGGCAGGGCAACCCCGTCTGGCTGGAAGCGCCCCCGGCGGGTGCCGAGGCGGCCGAGGGCGTGCCCTTCCGGCAGCTCAACGACGGGGTCAGCCCGGTGGTGATCGGCGGCAATTCTTGGGCCGAGGCCTGGGCCGTGGACGAGAACGGCTTTGCCGCCTTTCCCATCGGGCGCGGCTGGGAAGGCGAGCAGCAGCGCGAGATGGCCTATCGCTTTGGCGTGAACCTGCTGATGTATGTGCTGACGGGCAACTACAAGTCCGACCAGGTGCATGTGCCCGCCCTTCTGGACCGGATGCGGGTCGAGGAGACGCTTGGCCCATGACCCAGCTTCGCTTCGATCCCCTGTTGCCTTGGTGGGCCATCGCCGCGCTGGCGGTCCTGGCGCTGCTGGTGGCGGGCTTTGCCTTGTGGCGCGGGTTGCGCGGCTGGGCCTGGCGCGGGCTTGCCGGGCTGGCGGCGGCGCTGGCGCTGGCGGGTCCGGCGCTGGAGATCGGCAGCCGCACGGGCCTGTCCGACATCGTGATCCTGCTGGACGATCGTTCCGCCAGCCAGGGACTGCCGGAACGCACCGCCCAGGCGGATGCCGCCGTCGATGCCATGACCCGTGCCGTCGCCGCGCTGCCCAACACCGAATTGCGCCGCGTGACGGTGGGCGACAATGACGACGGCACCCTGCTTGCCACGGAAATGGCCCGCGCCATCGCCGCCGAACCGGAAACCCGGCTGGCGGGGGTGATCGCCGTGACCGATGGGCGGCTGCACGACCCCGCGATGCTGCCCGCGACGGCGCCCGCGCCGGTCCATGTGCTGCTGACCGGCCGGCCACAGGATTGGGACCGCCGCCTGGTGATCGAGGAAGCGCCCGCCTTTGCCCTGATCGACCAGCAGGTCAGCATCCGCCTGCGCGTCGAGGATCAGGGCAGCGTGCCCCCCGAGGCGCAGACCGGATCGGTCAACCTGCGCCTGTCCCTGGACGGAGAGAATGAACAGGTGGTGGCCGTGCCCTTGGGCCAATCCCTCACCGTCCCCCTGGTGCTGGACCACGCGGGCCAGAACGTCGTGCAGATCGGCTTCGACGCGCCTGCGATCGACCAGGAGGGCGGTGGCGAGCTGACCGACCGCAACAACAGCGCCGCCATCAGCATCAACGGCGTACGCGACCGGCTTCGGGTGCTGCTGGTGTCGGGCGAACCCCATGCGGGCGAACGGACCTGGCGCAACCTGCTGAAATCGGATGCGGCGGTGGACCTGATCCACTTCACCATCCTGCGTCCGCCCGACAAGTCGGACGGCGTGCCGGTCAACGAACTGTCGCTGATCGCCTTTCCGACCCAGGAACTGTTCATGGAGCGGATCGAGGATTTCGACCTCATCATCTTCGACCGCTACAGCGTTCGGGGCATCCTGCCGCCGGATTACTACGCCAATATCGCGCGCTATGTCGAAGGCGGCGGCGCGATCCTGGTCTCTGCCGGGCCGGAAATGGCGGGGGTCGAAAGCCTGTATCTGTCGCCCCTGGGCCGCATCCTGCCCGCGCGCCCGACGGGGCAGGTGCTGGAGGAACCCTATCTGCCCCGCCTGACCGATGACGGGCGACGCCACCCCGTCACCGCCGGGCTGCCCGGCGGCGAAGGGGACGATCCTACCTGGGGCCGCTGGCTGCGCATGGCGACGGTGACGCCCGACGCAGGGGCGCAGGTCGCCATGACCGGCATCGGCGACCAGCCGCTTCTGATCCTGAATCGCGTGGGCGAGGGGCGGGTGGCGCTGCTCACCTCGGACCAGGTGTGGCTCTGGGGGCGCGGGTTCGAGGGCGGCGGGCCGCAACTGGAACTGCTGCGCCGCATCGCCCACTGGTCCATGAAGGAACCGGAGCTTGAGGAAGAGGCGCTGCTGGCCGATGTGGGGGGCGACATGACGGTCCGCTTCACCCGCCGGACCATGTCTGACGACGCCGGGCCGCTGATCGTGACCCGCCCCGACGGCGGAACCGAGGAGGTGCCGCTGACCGAGGCCGGGCCGGGCCGCTTTTCCGCCGACTGGACCGCGCCCGAACCGGGGCTTTACCGCCTGCAGGATGGCGACCTGCGCCGCGTGCTGGCGCTTGGCCCCGCCGCCCCGCGCGAGTTCGAGCAGACCGTGGCAAGCGCCGCCGCGCTGCAGCCGCTTGTGGGCGCCACCGGGGGCGGGGTCGTGGCGCTGTCCGGCGGCGTGCCCGACCTGCGCACCGCGGCGC
>NZ_JAFNAW010000143.1 GCF_017356265.1 Paracoccus fontiphilus
TCGGTATACCCGTCACAGAGGCCGTGGGATAAGTCCGTCCGGGGAAGGGGGACACTGGCCATCAGCCGATTTGGGCAACAGAGCCGCCATGGATGCTAGGTATGCGTCGGATCGAAGCTGCGCCCGATTGTCGACGGAAGGCGGAGTGTCCTGCGGAGGCAAGCATCAGGCTGCCGCGTGGCCGACCGACCGGATCTGAAGCAAAAGTGCCGGCCTGCGAAGGAAGTTCGACGGCCGCTTCGCCTTCAGCACCCTTGCACAGGTTCCGCCGCCCGGGTCACGTCCGTCAAGCTGGTGCAATTTCCCAGATGGCCTGAGGTCATGATCAGGCGGCTTTTGTGGTAATGCTGAGAATGGGGTCGATCTCCTCCTTGTCGATCTGAGCAAAGGCCTCGGCCATCATGTAGCGGCTCGAGGTCTGCCATTCGTCATTCTGCTCGAACAGCACCGCGCCGATCAGGCGCATGATCGAGGCTTCGTTCGGGAAGATCCCCACGACATCGGCGCGGCGCTTCACCTCCTTGTTGAGGCGTTCAAGTGGGTTGGTGCTGTGCAACTTGGTGCGGTGCTGGCGGGGGAACGCCATGTAGGCCAGCACGTCATGCTCACTGGCGTCCAGGTCCGCCAGCTTGGGCCAGCGGGTGCGGACCTGTTCCGCGACGTGGCGCCAGGTATCGCCAGCGTGCTTACGGTCGGGCTGTTCGAACGCTTGCCGGACCGCTGCCGCGACCACCGTATGCTGGCCTTTGGAGACATGGGCGAGTGCGTTGCGCATCCAGTGAACCGGCACCTTTGCCAGGTGGCTTCAAAGACCCGTGCAATGGCGGCCTTCAGGCCGGTATGGGCATCGCTGATCACGAGCTTCACGCCGTCGAGACCGCGGGCCTTCAGCGAGCGCAGGAAGTCTGTCCAGAAGGTCTCTGCCTCTGACGGGCCAATGCCGAGGCCGATGATTTCCCGGCGGCCCTCGGTATTGGCGGCCACGGCGATTATGGCCGCAACCGAGACGATCCGCCCGCCCTGGCGCTGCTTGAGATAGGTGGCATCGAGCCAGACATAGGGCCACTCCCCCGTGAGCGGGCGGTTCAGGAACTCGCCGACCCGCTCGTCAATATCCTTGCACAGCTTCGAGACCGTGCTCTTGGAGATGCCGCTCAGGCCCATGGCCTGCACGAGATCATCGACCCGACGTGTCGAGACGCCGACGATCCAAGCCTCCTGGATCACGGCAACCAGTGCCTGTTCCGAGGTCTTGCGCGCCTCCAGAAAGCCGGGAAAGTAGCTGCCCTGCCGCAGCCTCGGCACCCGCAGGTTCAAAGTGCCCAATCGAGTATCGAGGGCACGCTCGCGATACCCGTTGCGCCAGGTCGTGCGGTCGCCGCTGCGCTCGTGCCGGCCGGCGCCGACCAGGCCATCGACATCGGCCTCCATGATCAGCTGAAGGACCGCCTCGGCGATGCTGCGCAGTAAATCACCCTGATCTTGCTTTGCCAAAAGCTCGGACAGGTCCATGGTGGTTTTGGTCATCGGGGGCTCCGTATGGTTCGTGGTTGAAGCGTCGAAACTCCACCTCGATCATACACCTCGATGGCCACCCGAGATTACACCGAACGTGCCGGTGAAATTACACCACGTCCGCGGACACTACCAGAAGGCCAGCGCGTATTTCGCAGCGGCGGAGCTCGACCGCCCCTTCCGCAAATGATCGCGTTCATCGACGATCACCGTTGTGTTCATGGTGTCGGGCCGATCTGCCGGGTTCTGGGGATCGCACCATCGACGTATCATGCCTTCAAGGCCGTCGAGCGCGATCCAGACCGGGCATCGGATCGGGCCAGGCAGGATCGCCTCGACATGGCTGCCATCAAGGAGGCTTTCGACGACAGCCGGGGCCGTTATGGCGCGCGCAAGGTCTGGCACCAATTCCGCCGCAAAGGGCACGACATCGCCCGGCTCGCACGGTGGAGCGGCTGATGAAGGCGATGGGATTGCAAGGCGTTGTGCGCGGCAGGAAGGTCATCACGACCAATCCCGATACTGCCCAGCCATGCCCTGATGACAAGGTGAACCGGGCCTTCGTCGCGGACATGCCGAACCAGCTATGGGTCAGCGATTTTACTTATGTCTCAAGCTGGCAGGGCCCTCGCCATGGTCTCTCGGACCAGTGGCGTTCCCATGGCTCGATCCATGTCGCCATTCGTCGGGAAAACAGTCCACTGGACTGTTTTCTGACCCTACTCATTTATCGACGTCTTTGCCCGAAGGATCGTCGCTGGCGAGTTTCCACATCAATGACCACGGGTTTCGTTCTCGATGCGCTAAACCAGGCTATCTGTCAAAGAACCCCATCGGAGACAGATAAGCTGATCCATCACTCGGACCGCGGCAGTCAATATCTGTCGATCCGATACACCGAGCGGCTGGCCGAGGCCGGGATCGACACCTCGGTCGGCAGCGTCGGGGATTCCCATGACAACGCGCTCGCCGAAAGCATCATCCATTTCGGGGCTTACGCGGCCCCACTGGGGTCACGGTCCCCTTCATATGTTCAAGACCGAGGTCATCAAGTTCTTCGGACCCTGGAAGTCCGTCGGTCAGGTCGAATGGGAAACTCTGAACCGAAGGACCGCGCAGCGAAATGGGTCGACTGGTATAACAGCGCCCGCCTGCACAGCGCCATCGGTTACGTCACGCCGAACGTAAGCGCGACGGCGTGGGCCTATGCGGCGAGGCTTGACGGCTGCGCGAAGCTCCAGGGCATGAGTTCCTCGATGCGGGCTTTCGGA
>NZ_JAFNAW010000144.1 GCF_017356265.1 Paracoccus fontiphilus
CGCCAGGCAGCATAATCTCAACCTACAGAGCCAGAGCCCTCCAGAGCAAAATCAGGTCGCCTGTTCCAAATCATTCGACGACGGACAGACGACGCCCGCGAGGCCGCCGCCAATCTCCTTGATGAAGTCTGCGAGGCTCATCGGGGGATGACCTCGCGCGGCAATGTCCGCTGCACTGTCATCGCGCGCGGGCCTCCTGTATTGATGTCTTGAGTGGTGCCGGTTTTTGCGTGACAGGCAGTCATTCACCGGGCAAATGTTCACACGCCACTAAGGGTGCTGTGTTCTGGTTTCGAAGAGGTTCCTCATGATTCGTCGCATCATAGATTGGTTGCTGCGCAACCATGATCCGGCCGAACAGGAGCGGCAGATGCACGAAGCTGAGAATAAATTCATCCGTGCACTTCGCTCGCACATAGATAGCGCAAGTGCAGCGCAGGCCAAATATATCAGTCAAGTTAGTGACTGAAATCTTGATGAGTAATAGCTTTTTCCAGAGGTGAAATTGGAGAATGAAGCTTTAGCTGAGGTACAGTCTTCAGGTGCTCTTTCGTGGTCAGCATGCATTCCAACGCTGAATCGCTTTGACGTTCTTCAGGTGAACCTGCGCTGCCTCCTGGCGCAGTCCCGCCTGCCCAAGCAGGTGATTATTGTCGATGCTAGCCAGGATGCAGAACAGCATCGCGCTGCCCTGCAGCCGTTGTTCTCTGGGACTGGTGTCGAGTTTATCCTTGAACCGGCATCGGCTAGGTCGTCAGCGGTGCAGCGCAATCAGGCTCTTTCCCATGTCACGGCCGATATCGTTCTGCTTCTGGATGATGACTCGCTCCTTTTCCCGGATTGCGCCGAGAAGTTCCTCGCGACATTCGAGGCCGATCACGAGCAGCGGGTCGCCGGTCTAGCTCTGCAGAATGTCAGTGAGCTTCCGCCGATTGCTGCTGCCTTGCTGGGAGGGTCCGATCAGGACGCATCTGCTATCGAGCAAAAGAAGGGTGGATCGACCGCGAACAAGTCTCGCTTGGCTTTCCTAGAAAAGTATCGCCTGTGGCGGTTCTTCCGGAAGGAAGTGCTGATGCAGGCGATGGACCGCATGTTCGTGCCCTATGACAGCCGTCGCCCCCGCCCCTCCTTGCAGCCGTCAGACAACCTGATCAAAGTAAGGCATCTGCCAGGTTATGGGATGGCGGTGCGCACGCACATAGCGCAGCGCGAGCAGTTCAACCCCTTCCTGCTGGCTTACTGCCCCTGCGAGGATCTGGACGCCAGCTATCGCTATGGAAGGCATGGCATCTGCGCTTTCTCTCCTGACGCACGACTGATGCATTATGAGGTAGAGGGAAGCCGCATAACCCGGATGCAAGCGACGTCCCTCGGCGTCTCGAACGTCGCTCTGTTCATCCACACCAACAGCGACTCCCCAACAAAGCACCGCGCTGCCTTCGCGGTCTTCGCTTTGCGGCGGCTTGTTGGGGAAACGCTAAAAGACTTCCTGTCGAAGCGGTTCGATTTTCCGCAAGCCAAGGGCGTGATGGCCGCCATACCGCGGTCCTATGGCATCTTTCGCCGACCCCTGCCTGATGCCCAGCGATGGTATCAGGAGCAGCAGCTTGAACTGCTGCAGAAGAAGAAGGCTGCATAAATGAACGGCGCTCTCGCGATGATGCGAAAGCGCCGCCGGTCGATCTAAGCTGCTTCCATCGCCCCGCGTGACGGCGTTCCCGCAGCGGCTTGCGGGTGCGCCGTGCTAGGGCGCCAGTTGCCGTAGAAGAGCCCAACTTCTGGCCCGGCATCTTGCTCTGCTGCTGCTGACTGGCACCGACACTCTGCTGTCAGGGATCGCCGCTGGTAGCGACGGCGGGCCCGTCGTTCACCTGGTTGCCCTATGACCGGCCGCAATCCGGGCGTTCCTGCTGGCCATCAAGCCGGTCTGAGGCCTGATCCTGGCGTAGCAGCGCGGCGGCTTTGGTGGCGGTATCCCAAGGCCCTATACGCTAGACCCGAAGAAAGAGAAACAGATCATCGAAGCCGTCGAGAACGGCAAGTCTGCGTTCAAAGCTGGTCAGAATGCCGGTCAGGTTCTCAAGGCGCAGTTGCGACAAGTGCGCCACCAGTAACGCGAAGCATTGGCTGGCGGATAAGGTTGTTCAGAGCCGACTAGCTAGTCCGGCCTGAACAACTCCTACTGCATTGAATTTGTGTGCTGAAGATGCGGTTTCATTCGCGTTGAATTGCAGGGTTTCGTATGCTTTGGCCAGAAACCCTGCAATTTTCGGTTGCCGATGAAACCCCATTCCCGCGCTCCTGAACAGGATGACCTGCTCCGTCCGAGACTGGTCGACATGATCGATGCGCGCCACGAGCTGGTGAAGCTCGCCGCACTGATCGACTGGGAGTTTTTCGAGCGGGAGTGGGCAACCTTCTTCCCTTCGCACCAAGGGCGGCCAGCGACATCTCCACGCCTGGTGGCGGGGCTGATGTATATCCAGCATGCCTTCAAGCTCTCGGACGAGGCGGTTGTCGCCCGGTGTGAGAACGGCGGTGAGAAATTAGGCCACGGAAGCGGCGGCATGGAGCTGCTGCGGGCGGCGTAAAAGTCGTCCACCCTTTCCCTTT
>NZ_JAFNAW010000145.1 GCF_017356265.1 Paracoccus fontiphilus
AGGGAAAGGGTGGACGACTTTTACGCCGCCCGCAGCAGCTCCATGCCGCCGCTTCCGTGGCCTAATTTCTCACCGCCGTTCTCACTGTGACGCGGGCGAGCGCCGCTTGCCGCCGGGGCGCACTGGGTCTGCGGGGGTCTGGGGCGTGTCTCGAAGGGCCATCGGGCGCTCCATTCCACAGGTGTAGACATTAGGCATTTCCTGCCATCTCTACACCCTCTCATCATGCCATATTTGGGGGGAGCTGTCACGGGTTTTGTCCCGCACAGAGAGGAGATCACCCCCACACCGCCCGCAAGCGTCTGACAGCTTCTCAGGAGGTGGTCAGCCCGATGGCTGAGTCACCGCCAGGCCCCCCCTAAGCTGCGCTTCTCGGCTTCGCCGTCTTCGCGTAACCGAACTGCTCTACCCCGGCAGGTCCCTGCTGAACAGAGGGCTCGGGCGACAGGTCACAGCGGGTAAGTCGCAGCCGCCACGAGCAGATGCCTAAGGCCACTGTCCCTGCCCGAAAGAACAACTATCCCCTGAGGCCCGACGCAGACATAAAGGTCTTATCAGCCGAGCGGGTGTGAGTGGTTGGTTACAGAGTGTTTCCGCCCGGCTGAGAGATCCCCCATCCGTCAGGCGTGGTGCCATCGGTGTCGGAGGCGGGAAAGACCTTCCGGATCCTCCCGTAAAGTGCAGGGGCGCATTCGCCTGGGTCCTTGCTATCGGGATCCGCTGTCACGTCCTGTTGTCCGACAGGGTGCTGGCCCGGCGAGGCGGTGGTGCCTTTCTGACGCGCGTCCGGATGAAGGGCGCAGCCTGCTTGCCACCGGGTGGCTCAAGTTCCAGGATGAGCGTCTCCAACTCGCCGATCTGCTTTCTGATCCGGTCGATCGTTGCGTCGCGTTCCTGGTCGGACAAGGGCAGCCGGCCAATGTTGGCGCGGCACAGCCTTACGGCCGTGTTGGCCGCCGACAGGTTGGCATGCAAGGCGCTGTAGGTGGTGATCCGGTAGCTCATGCCCGATCCTCTTATGCGCTATTTGCATAAGCTAGATCCGGTTAAAGAGCGGTTAACAGGACCGGATGATGCCGACCGAGCTTGTGAAGAGGCCTTCACCAACGACAGGCTGGCTGCTGGGCGGCGACCACCTTTGTCGTCTCAGAAGGCCTGCAGATCGACCGCGCTCGTCTTGCCGTTGCGGCCGGTCTCCAGCTCAAAAGAGACTTTCTGCCCATCGTGCAACGTGTCCAGCCCGGCGCGCTGAACGGCCGTGATATGGACAAACACATCCCCGCCCCCGGCCTCCGGCGCAATGAAGCCATAACCCTTGTCGGTGTTGAACCACTTGACCGTCCCGCGTGCCATTGTCCCTCTCCGTTGCACAACACAACATTGCTGGCACAGCACACGGCGGCGCAGCAAGAGATTTCCGGCGCAATCCGGCCAGTATGCGACCGCTTGCCTGGGTTTTGGTGAAACCGCGCATGTCGCACATGCGACAGGCGGAACGGGCCTGTCCCTATCCTGCGAAGGTCCCATCTTTACGCCGTCGTCACCAAGCTGCGGGAACGCGTCCTGTCGCGGCGTGCCACTGGACATCTCGCAATCGCGTTGTGGTCGCATCTTCCCTATTCTGGGCGCAGCGCAGGGGAGAGCCGAAATCATGTCCGATGGCTATGCCCCCGATCTCAAGGCCGCATCTGCCAATATGACTGACCCTTATCAGGACGCAGATGGCGTAATGCGTCGAAGGGTTATCTCGCAGCCGCCGCCCTCAAGGGCGTGATAGCTCTCAACGGCGACCCGTTCGTCGGCACCGTCCAGGGTAAGCTGCCCCTCATGAGGCCCATTGATCTGACGTTCGTCGAGAGCCGCGTCTGCGCTGAACCGGATATAATCGCCGCCGATTTCGACTGTGCCGCTGATCGGCTCAAGGCCGTCTGGCGAGAGTGTCGCCTCGGTCATGTGCTGCCCTCCCTCAAGGGATGCGGAGAAACAACGATCCTTCTGCTCATAAGGGGACAGCAATTGACAAAAATGAAATACTCGCGGACGTCTCGGAACGAGGCGATCTCTGACCTGAAGCCCTCGGCAACATCGGCACCCTGTTCTCACCCCAAGAGTGCTGGAATGACTGTCACGCTGCCGGACCTGTTTCATGTGGAGCCGCATGGCTTGAGAAGCTCTCGGGACATCGGCAAGACACTGCCCTCAGATCAGGTGCGAGCGGCATCAGAATGCGCGTCAGAGCGGATGCTCGGACGTCGCAGTCCAGCTCTCCTGACGGCTTTGGGTATCGAAAAAGCCTCCTTAGGTGGTCAGGCGGCCCTGCTTTCAAAGCCGCCCGTGCGAGATCAGTATTCGTCGGGCAGGCAGAGGGTGAGGACGCGGATCGTCTGTGCGGGATCGCTTTCCTGCTCCGGTCCCATCAACCCGTCGGTGTCGTAAAGGTCGATCTTCCAGTAGATGCGCACTGTCTGACGTCAGCGCCCATGGGACAGATTAGGCCGATTGCGTGACAGAGGGTTTCTGGCTCATCGTAGCCTTCATGGAGCGAAGAT
>NZ_JAFNAW010000146.1 GCF_017356265.1 Paracoccus fontiphilus
TCTTCGCTCCATGAAGGCTACGATGAGCCAGAAACCCTCTGTCACGCAATCGGCCTAATCTGTCCCATGGGCGCTGACGTCAGACACTTGCAGCACATGCTCGATGCGGTGCCCTACCAGGTCCACACCATTCTTACTGACAACGGAATTCAGTTCGCAGAGCAGCCCCGGAACCGGAACACCATCTACTCCAGGCCAATGCGCTTCGACATGATCTGCGAGGCCAACGGGATAGAGCACCGTCTGACAAAACCCAACCACCCGTGGACCAATGGTCAAGTCGAGCGGATGAACCGCACAATCAAGGAGGGTGAAGCGGATCAGAAAACGATCCGGTGGATCGTTTTCCCGCTGAACGTCAAGCGCTTCCACTATGACAGCCACGAGCAACTGCGTACGCATCTCGCGGACTTCATGGCAGCCTACAACTTCGCGCGTCGGCTCAAGACCCTCGGTGGTCTCACGCCCTACGAATACATCTGCAAAATCTGGACTTCAGAGCCGGATCGATTCATCCTGGATCCGATCCACCTGATGCCGGGACTGAACACCTAGGATCACACTATGCTTGGATCTCGAACTAGCTCAATCGAAACGCCGATTTTAAGCTCCGCCCAGACTTGATCCGCAGTCAGGGCAGGTATGCCAAGTTCAGCGGCAAGGGCAAGACACGCCCGATCACCAAGCGATAGTCCCAGGGAGCGAGTCGCCGGGCGCAGATGACCGATGGCGTAGGCCTGGGCCGGGGTGAGAGGCCGAATATCGAGACGCAGGCCTCCGAGCACGTCCTCCACCTCGTTGACGCTCAGGCCGCGCTCGCGCAGCTTGGATGCGACCTCGGCGAAATTGGTGGCGCCGATCACTGCCATGGGCAGGGCTTCCAGAACGCGCTCGCTACCCGGCTCGCCATTCAAAAGACAAAGAAGCGCTGAGGCGTCCAAGACTGCGGCCTTACTCACGCTCTGCCTCGCGCCGGCGATCGGCGATCAGCTCGTCTGCAAGCGACACGCCTTCGGGTACATGCCGCCGCATGATGGCCTGGGCGCGGGCAACAGCCTGTGGGAGCGAGCGGACGCGCAACTCGCCGCCATCAATCTCGACAAGCACGGTATCGCCTGTTGCGATCCCCAACTCTCGCCGCATGGTCGCGGGGATGACGAGCTTGCCACCCTCGATGATCCGTACCCGCTGCGTGGTCATGACAGGCATATCCTTTTTGGTCTAACTTTCAACAATGATACCCACCAGTCTATTTAGTATCGATACAACAGGAAAGTCATATCCAATAGGCAAGCAGCTCCGTTTCTAAACTACCAGCTCGCTCTCTGTGTCACATTTAGGCACACCCGCAGGTGACAGGAAGATGTGACAGCCCCGAATGTCACAAATGAGTGGCATAATCGCTCTTGTGACAGTATCAGGACCTCAACCACCCTAACGTGACAGATTGCCCATGCCCCGGATCGGATACGCCCGCGTCAGCACGTCGAGTCAGGATCTCGATGTCCAGAAAGCCACGCTCAGGGCTGCAGGCTGCGAGATCATTCGCGCCGAGACCGGGTCGGGAGCTTCCCGCGACGGCCGCAGCGAGCTGGCAACGGTTCTGGAGTTTCTACGCGCAGGCGACGAACTGGTCGTGCATCGTCTCGACCGCCTCGGCCGGTCCACACGCGACGTGCTGAACCTGGTTCATGAGCTGGATGCCAAGGGAGCGTCGCTCCGCGTCCTCGAACCCGAAGTCACCACGGCCGGCGATATGGGGCGGATGGTCATCACCGTTCTCGGCATGGTGGCCGACATGGAACTGAAGTTCATTCGTGATCGTCAGCGCGCCGGCATTGAGGCCGCGAAGAGCAAGGGTGTCTACAGGGGAAGGGAAAAGCGAGTAGACGATGCGAGAATCCGAAAGCTTGCATCAGACGGCATGTCCAAGGCCCGGATCGCCCGCGAGCTCGACGTATCCCGGATGACGGTCTATCGGGCGCTCGATAGCGGAGGCACCAAGCAAGACAAGGAAGTCCGCTGACGGCCGTTCCGAAGCATGCCGAGAAACAGCGTATCTGTCTCCTGCAGCAGTCAGCAGCAAGCGTATGCCGACCGCTATTTATCAAAAACTATAACACGTTGAACGATTTGGATGATATTACTGCAGCCAGGGTTAGGGGACGCTGGCAGTGCATACTGAGTTTTTAGAGATCGCTAATTTTCGGAAGTTGTTGTCCACGCGGGTCGATCTTTCGCCTACGACCACGCTTTTCGTTGGAGCCAACAATAGCGGCAAGACCTCAGCGATGCTTGCGCTTCGCCGTTTTCTTTCTCCGCGTCGCTGTCCGTTCGAGATGCACGATTTCACCTTGTGCCATTGGCCCACGATCATCGCCTTGGGCGAGGCGTGGATAGCTGCCCGGAACGCGGAGGAAATCGTCGACTTAGAGCGCCTAACAAAACCGCTGCTCATGCGTTGAGAGGCCATGAGCAAGCCCCTTGTATCCGATGATCTGTGGGAGGCCATTGCG
>NZ_JAFNAW010000147.1 GCF_017356265.1 Paracoccus fontiphilus
AAAGGGAAAGGGTGGACGACTTTTACGCCGCCCGCAGCAGCTCCATGCCGCCGCTTCCGTGGCCTAATTTCTCACCGCCGTTCTCAGCGGACAGGAACCGTAGCCGGGTAGCAGCGTCTTGAAGCCTTCCGGGCGGGATGGACCCTCCTGGTGGCTGTCGCTTGAGTGCCTTGCCAAGGCATGTCTCTGCGTTGGGGTCGCCCCGGAGCACCTGCGCTTTCACGCCCATGCGGACGCAGTGCCATTTAGGCGGTCCGAAGACCGGGTGCTGACGGTCGAAGAAGCTCCCGCGCGGATCGACTTGCCCGGCCCTCACCGATAAACGTTTGCCTCATCCGGGAAGGACCGCTCGCGGACGGCCGCCGCATAGTCGGAGATGGCCCGGTCGGCCTGCACGCCGAGGTCCGCGAACCGCCGCACGAAGCGCGGCACGCGGGCGGACAGGCCCAGCATGTCGTCGAGGACCAGGATCTGCCCGTCGCATCGGCACGATGCGCAGATGCCAACCGTCGGCACGGCCACGGCGTCGGTCATGCGGATCGCAAGCGGTTCCACCACACCCTCCACCACGATGGCGAAGGCGCCGGCTGCGGCCACGTCGGCGGCATCCTGGACGTGACGCGCCCAGCTTTCCGGATCGCGGCCCTGTGTTCTAAAGCCTCCCAGCGTGTTCGTCGCCTGCGGCAGCAGGCCGACATGGCCCATGACCGGAATGCCGCGGTCGGTCAAAAAGCGGATCGTTGGTGCCATGCGGCTGCCGCCCTCCAGCTTGACCGCGCCCGCGCCGGTCTCGGCCATGATCCGGGCGGCATTGCGGAAGGCCTGCCCCGGACTTTCCTCGTAGCTGCCGAAGGGCATGTCCACGACCACCATGGCGCGGCGGCTGCCCCGGACCACGGCCTAGCCGTGCAGGATCATCATCTCCACCGTCACGCCGACCGTCGAGGGCAGGCCGTGGATCACCATGCCCAGGCTGTCGCCGACCAGGATCAGGTCGGCATGGGCATCCACCATCGCGGCGAGAGGCGCGGTATAGGCGGTCAGCGCGACGATAGGGGTTGTCCCCTTGCGCGCGGCGATCTCGGGGGCGGTGATGCGTGTGGAGCGGGTTTCAACGGACATAGCCAAGGCCTTTCGGGTCGGCAACACGCTGGTCTATCAGCAGCACGTCGCCAAAGCTGACGGTCAGCAGGACCACCACCGGACGCCGGATCTTGGCGATGCGCGACAGGTCGGCGGCATCGCGGATGTCGATGGAGCGGACATGGGCCAGCGGCTCGGCCCCGATGATGCGGCGCAGCTCGGCGCGGATGGCGGAGAGGCCCGCGCCCTCGGCCACCATCTGCCCGGCCCGATCCAGGGCGCGGCTCAGCACCGGGGCAGCGGCGCGCTCTGCTGGCGACAGGCGGCGGTTGCGGGACGACATGGCAAGGCCGTCGGCTTCACGCACGGTGGGAACGGGCAGGATCTCGACGGGTACATCCAGGTCCGCAACCATCTGCCGGACCACGGCAAGCTGCTGGTAATCCTTTTCGCCAAAGGTCGCGGCATCCGGCCCGACGATGTTGAAGAGCTTCGTCACCACCGTCGCGACGCCCCGGAAATGACCCAGACGCAGCCGGCCCATCAGCGTCCGCGAGAGAGCCGTCACCTCGACCACGATTTGCGCGCCGGGACGCCAGATGTCGCCGACGGACGGCAGGAACACGGCATCACAGCCCGCGTCGCGCAGCATCGCCAGGTCGGCTTCCTCGTCGCGCGGGTAGCTCGCCAGGTCCTCGTTCGGTCCGAACTGCGTCGGGTTCACGAAGATCGAGGTGACCACGCGCCCGCCACCCCGGGCATCCAGCCAGGCGCGGGCATGGGACAGGAGCGACATATGGCCGTCGTGCAGGGCGCCCATGGTCGGAACAAGCGCGACGGGCGCGCCCGCCTGTCGCCATCCGCCGACGCAATCGCGCATCGCCTGCCTGTCGCGGCCAATCTGCATGTCTCTCTCGCGATCGCCCACGGCACAGTCCTATCATGGTTGCCGTAGCGTCAATGGCGCGCTAGGACAACCGCCAGCGATCATCCCGCGCGGCCCGCAAGGCCCCGGATGCTGCCGGAGGAGGACACCGCGCTTGCTGGACGTGACGACCATCCGCGCCGAACTGGCGGCCCATTACGACCTGACCCCCTCGGTCGAACTGGCACGAGAGATGAGCGCGATCCATGCGCGCATGGACCGGGTGATGCCCTTTCCCGACTGGGCGATCGCCGCGCCCTATGTGGCGGCGATCAACCGGCTCAAGGCCGAACGCGGCGCGGTGGTGCTGGCGCATAACTACATGACGCCCGACATCTATCACGGCATCGCCGACGTGGTGGGCGACAGCCTGCAATTGGCCATCGAGGCGACGCGGGTGGAGGCAGGCATCATCGTCCAGTGCGGCGTGCACTTCATGG
>NZ_JAFNAW010000148.1 GCF_017356265.1 Paracoccus fontiphilus
GGGCATGACCTGGCGCGCGCCGGGGCGGTGCTGTCGGCGGTGCTGCGCCCCGGACAGGCGCGCGTGCTGCTGGCGGCGCTGATCGCGTCGGGGCAGGTGGAGCGGGCCGGGGCGCTGTTTGGCTGATCCTGCCCATTTTGCGGGCAATGCGCCATGGCAGGCCATGCCCGCCATTGCGCAGGGCGGCTTACCCGTGCAACCACACGGGCAGCCATGTCGAAACGCCTTCTCATCGTTGTTGTCGAGCCCGATCCCGACCGCGCGCAGCCCATTGCCGATGGCCTGCGCGAGGCGGGCGACCACGACATCCGCATCATCGCCGAACAATCGGGCCTGGCCCGGCAGGTGGCCGAGCTGCGCCCCGACGTGGTGCTGATCGACATCGCCAACCCGTCGCGCGACGTGCTGGAGGAGCTGGCGCTCGCCTCCGGCCCGTCCGAACGGCCGGTTGCGATGTTCGTGGACCGCTCGGACGAGGGGATGACCCGCGCGGCCATCGAGGCCGGGATCTCGGCCTATGTCGTGGACGGGCTGCGACCCGAACGGCTGAAGCCTGTCCTGGACGCGGCCATCGCGCGCTTCCATATCTTCCAGCAGATGCGCGCCGAACTGGCCGCCACCCGCGCCGCCCTGGAGGAACGCAAGATCATCGACCGCGCCAAGGCCGTGCTGATGAAGGCGCGCGGCATCGACGAGGAAGCGGCCTATGCGCTGCTGCGCAAGACGGCGATGGACGGGGGCAAGCGCGTGGCCGACATCGCCCAGCAACTCGTGATGGCGGCGGGGCTTCTGGGCCGATGAGGACGCTGCGCCTTGGCTATGTGCCCCTGATCGACGCGGCGCCCCTGATCGTCGCGCACGAGCTTGGCTTCGCGGCCGAGGAGGGCCTGGCCTTCGACCTGGTCCGCCTTGGAGCCTGGGCGCAGGCGCGCGACATGCTGGGCGCGGGAATGATCGACGCCGCCCACATGCTGGTGCCGATGCCGGTGGGCCAGGCGCTTGGCCTTGGTCCGGCGCTGCCCGCGATGGACCTAGTGATGTTCCTGTCCCATGGCGGGCAGGCCGTCGCCGTCAATCGCGTGCTGGAGGAACGCCTGCGCGCGGCAGGCCACGGCTTTGCCTTCGATGACGCCCGCGCCGCCGGCCTTGCCCTGCGCGCGGCGGTGACGGGGCGGCTGCGGGTGGGCGTGCCGTTCCACCTTTCGACCCAGTCCGAACTGGTGCGCCACTGGCTGACGGGCTGCGGCTTCGCGCCCGCCGAGCTGGACCTGGTCACGGTGCCGCCGCCGATGATGGCCGATGCCATCGCGCGGGGCGACGTGGATGCCTTCTGCGTGGGCGAGCCCTGGGCCTCCTTTGCCGTCGAACGCGGGCTTGCGGCGCTTCTGCTGCCGGGCACCGCGATCTGGGCCGCGCCACCCGAAAAGGGGCTGGTGCTGCTGCACGACTTTGCCGAAACCCGCCCAGCGGAAACCGGCGCCCTGATGCGCGCCATCTGGCGTGCGGGCCGCTGGATGGACGATCCCGACCACCGCGGTACCGCGGCCGAGATCCTGTCGCGCGCGGCCTATCTCGACCTGCCGCCCGAACTGGCCGAACGCGGGCTGACCGGGCGCCTGACGATCAGCGCGGGGGGCGACATCCGCCAGGCGCCGGGCTTCATCGCCTTCAACGCGGGCGGGGCCAGCTTTCCCTGGAAAAGCCTCGGCGCGCTTTTCGCGCAGCGCATCGCCGGCCGTCACGGGCTGGACCCGCAGGCCGCGATGGACCGCGCCACGCCCCGTTTCCGCACCGACCTTTACCGCCGGCATCTCCGCCCCGCAGGCGCGCCGCTGCCCGGCGCCTCGCAACGGGTCGAAGGGGCCTTGCCCGAGGACCGCCTTGTCGCGGCGGAACGGGGCGGAATGATTCTGCGGGCGGACCGGTTCTTCGACGGCTTCACCTTCGATCCCCTGGGTCCTGCATCCGCAAACTGACCAATCGACGGGCAGTTCGCGCAATCTTTCCGCGATCTTGGTCTGAAATGACACCGGACGGCCTTTGCCCATCGGACGGGGCTTGGCCTTCGCCCGGCTTCGGCTGATGGTTCACCCATGGCCCGGCGCAATGGCGCGCCACCGGCCCGCTCGCAACGATGCGGCATCCCCTGAAAGCAGCGGTTGACGGCAGCCCCCTGGGCGATCCCGACGTCTGCTTTCCGACAGCCACGGACCCATCTTGCCACCGGAGCCATCATGAACGCCATGTCCTTTCAGTCCCCTACGCCCCACCCCGCCCGCCGCAGGCTTGTCATCATTGGCGCGGGGATGGCGTCTGGTCGGTTGCTGGAGCAGGTGTTCGAGGCTGGGCCGGGTGCCTGGGACGTGACGCTGTTCAACGCCGAGCCTCGGGGCAACTACAACCGGCTGA
>NZ_JAFNAW010000149.1 GCF_017356265.1 Paracoccus fontiphilus
TGACCACTGAATGACCCGAAAACCATAATCAAAGGTGGGTCAGTTCTCGATGGAAAACCTGGGTCACTTCTGGGTGGAAATCAACAGCCTAGATGTTCCATCCGATGGCGCACGGCACCGGTAGCGTCTCATAGGACTTTTTCAACAGCCCCCGGGTTCACTGGATGCGCAACGCCTTGGCCCACGTCTCCAAAGGCCAGCATACGGTGGTCGCGGCAGCAATCCGGCAAGCGTTCGAACAGCCGGACCCCATCCATGCCGGAGAAATCTGGCGCAAGGTTGCTGAGCAAGTCCGACCCCGCTGGCCCAAGCTCGCGGACCTGATGAACGAGGACGAGGACGATGTTCTGGCCTGCATGACCTTTCCTCGGCGGCACCGCACCAAGTTGCACAGCACCAACCCACTTGAACGCCTCAACAAGGAGGTGAAGCGCCGCGCCGATGTCGTGGCGATCTTCCCGAACGAAGCCTCGATCCTGCGGCTGATCGGCGCGGTGATGCTCGAGACAAACGACGCATGGACCGTCGCGGCGCCATATGAGCCTTGAACGCTCGCTCGCGTCACCGACAATCCCAACATCAGGCTGCCCGCCGTGGCATCCTGATCGAACCCTAACCTTTCCGAGGGTCGGCGCTCATACACCATGCCTTGGGGCACAGCCTTCGCTCTTTCGTTGGAGGGGCATCTGGTCGCGACGGTAAGAACCATGAAAGGTCACGGAAAAACCCGTAAAAACAAGCTTTGGAACAATCCGGTTGCTTCTTTGAGAAAGGCCTTGTTTCCCTAGCCCTTGCCTCATATACCGCTTAGCGGAGTGGTGGCCGAGTGGTCGAAGGCACACCCCTGCTAAGGGTGCAGGCGGGAAACCGTCTCGAGGGTTCGAATCCCTTCCACTCCGCCACTTGCACATTGCAAACCCGAAAACAGGTCCCTCGCGGGGCCTTTTTCTTTATGTGCCAAAGGGGTTTGCAGGGACCTTCTGCCCTTCGGAGACGGCCCAGCCGCGCGAGATCGGTCTCCGAACGCCCACCGTCTCTTTCCACCCGCCCCTCGCTCTTGGCGAGACGGATTCAAAATCCCCATATCTTTCAGTGAGGTGATGGGATCGCGTTGCGCCTGCGTTTCGCTGGTTCCGGCTTGTCTCAAGGCAGGCGGAGACGCGACACGGGCGGCGTGGTCGTTGGTATGTCTTGGGAGTCTTGCGCGAAGTCTCTGATGACAAAAGCAGTTTCGACCCCTAGCCTGGCGCAATGTCGAACGGGGCCTGGACAGATCAAGAGAACGACCTGATCGTCGCGGATTACTTCGCGATGCTGGCCGACGACGTCTCTGGCCGCCCCTACAACAAGGCCGAGCACCGGCGCGGACTTCTGCCGCTGTTGAACGGTCGCTCCGAGGGATCGGTCGAGTTCAAACACCAGAACATCAGCGCCGTGCTGAAGGGCCTGGGTGAGGACTGGATCCCGGGCTACAAGCCTGCCTTCAATTTCCAGATGACGCTGGTGGATGCCGTGGCGCGCTGGCTGGCGCTGAACCCGGCGTGGCTCGGCCGCTATTCGGGTGCAGGAGCGCCGACAGGCCTCGCGGAGGCGCGGCCGATCTGGATCGGGCCGCCACCCACCTTGTCGAACCAACCGCCGCCGCAGGAGCTGGAGCAGATGCTGCACATCGCCCGCAAATTCGATGTCGCTGCGAGAGACGAGCGAAACCGCGCCCTCGGCCGTGCCGGTGAGGAACGCGTGCTGGCGCACGAACGAGCAGCCCTGAAATCAGCGGGCCGCGACGATCTTGCGCGCAAGGTCCGGTGGGTGTCGGAGGAGGATGGCGATGGTGCCGGCTACGATATCGCCAGCTTCGCACCGGACGGCCGTCCGCGCCTGATCGAGGTGAAGACGACGAATGGCTGGGAGCGTACCCCTTTCCACATCAGCCGCAACGAGCTGGCCGTGGCCGAGGAGCGGCGTTCGGAATGGTCCCTGTTCCGGCTCTGGAACTTCGCACGCGAACCGAAGGCGTTCGAGCTGCACCCGCCGCTGGACGCGTATGTCTCGCTGACCGCGACGTCCTTTCAGGCGAGCTTCCTGGCCTCTTGAAGAAGGAATTCTTTCATCCCAGATTGAGCCCAAGGCCAATGTCCGTTCAGACGGCCGTCAACAGACATTTCCGCCCATTCCGGCCATTTTGAACGCGGGAACATCTCTGATGCCTTTTGCAGTCCCTTGGTTATCTCTGCCATGGCGTGTTCACTATGAAGGCTCTGTTGCCCAAATCGGCTGATGGCCAGTGTCCCCCTTCCCCGGACGGACTTATCCCACGGCCTCTGTGACGGGTATACCGAGC
>NZ_JAFNAW010000015.1 GCF_017356265.1 Paracoccus fontiphilus
GACGCGCGACGACGTCCGGTCCGCCGCCAGGGCGCGTCCCGCGGCGCCACCGCAACCGGCCGCGCCCGCTGCCGTAGCGCAGGCGGCGCCCTCCGGCGGTTCGACCTTCGTGCCCCATGACCGGATGCGGCTGGCGATCGCGCGCAACATGCTGGCCTCGGTCACGCAGGCGCCGCAGGTCACGGCCGTGTTCGAGGCCGATTTCGGCCCGCTGATGGCCCACCGCGCCAAGCACAAGGCCGAGTTCGCCGGGGACGGCATCAACCTCAGCTACACGGCCTACATCGTGATGGCCTGCGTGGCCGCCATGCGCGCGGTTCCCGCCGTGAACAGCCGCTGGCACGAGGACCGGCTGGAGGTTTTCCGCGACATCAACATTGGCATCGGCACGGCGCTTGGCGACAAGGGGCTGGTGGTCCCGGTGATCGGCCAGGCGCAGAACCTGTCGTTGAAGGGGGTGGCGGCGGCCCTGCAGGACCAGACCGACCGCGCCCGCGCAGGCTTGCTGACCCCCGCCGACATGGCGGGCGGCACCTTCACCATCTCGAACCACGGGGTGTCGGGATCGCTGCTGGCGGCGCCCATCATCATCAACCAGCCGCAATCGGCCATCTTGGGGGTGGGCAAGCTGGAAAAGCGCGTCGTGGTGCGCGAGGTGGCAGGCGCCGACACGATCCAGATCCGGCCCATGGCCTATGTCTCGCTGACGATCGACCACCGCTCGCTTGACGGGCATCAGACCAACGCCTGGTTGTCGGCCTTCGTCGCCTCTCTGGAAGGCTGGGCGGCGTAGGCCATTCCGCAGGCCCATGACGGACGCGGGCAGCGGAGCGGCGGGTGGGTCCGCCGCCCCGCTGTCGACGATGGCCGGGTCGCCGCATGGCAGTTCAGGCATGGCAGCCATGCCGTGCCCGGGGCCGCTGTCAGGCCCGGAAGGACGTCGATCCGGTCGCGCGCCTGTCCCTGAGAGCAAGGTCTTCCGTAGCCTCGCCGTGCCAGCGGCCTGCCGGAAAGATGGCCGGGCCTTCGGAGCCTGAAAATGGTAATTGCAGCCATATTTCTGTCTGGAGTTGAGTAATTCGGAACATATTCATTTACTGGATGTTTCTGCGCCGCTTTTCAAAACTGGTTAATGGGCGATGGAACCAAATCCCGTGATTCGGGTCTGTAGCGAACAAAGTCTTTCCCCTGGATGCGGGTCGGCAGTATTGAAACTCTGCCGCAGGGCTGTTTTCAGGCACAATCGGGCGCCAGTTCGTTAAAATCTTATTGTTTTTCAGAACGCTACTGAAAAGCTACATTTTGTTCGCCGGATCGCAAGATTTAGGCTCGCGATTTGGAAAATTTTGTTAATATCTTCGTGTGGTAAGTCGTGATCTCCGCTGTTTGGCGGATCAGGTAATGAGTAGTGTTTTTATGAGTACTCTGATGCGGCGTTTCGCGGCCCTCAATTCGCATGACATCAAGCATGTTTCCCGGCAATCTCTACAACTGTCCGGCTTGAACGTCAATCGGCGGTTGTATGTTTTCGATATTGCCGTCGCCGCGTTTGCAGCCGTGGCTGCCCTGGTCCTGGGTTATGGGCCGATGCTTCCGCCCATTTCAGTTCAGGAAATCCAAGCCTATATCCTTTTGTCGGCCGTCACGAGCCTTTTTCTGTATCCTTTCCTTGGTCTTTATCGCCGCGTCGCCCGGTCGTCGTCCTTCAGGGACGTCCAGCGGCTTGTGACGGCGGCTTTCGTGACCATTTTCGTCGTTCGCCTGATATCCTCCGCATTTGATTATGCCGACGATATTCCGTTGAATGTCTTCGTTATTCAATTTCTGATTGTGACCCCCGCCTTGGCTGCCGTCCGCTTTGCGGCCCGGGGCCGGGAATTGATCCGCAACCGCAGCGGAGAGCGGGGGCGGATTCCGGTCCTGGTGGTGGGGACGGGGGCGACCTGCGACCTGTTCCTGCGGTCGCTGCGGGCCCCGGCCGCGCAGTTCAAGGCCATCGGCATCATCGACGACGCGCGCGGCACGACCGAGCTGTATTTCGGCGATGTCCGCATCGTCGGGTCGGTCCGCAATCCCGCGGCGCTGATCGCCAAGCTGGAACGCCTGGCCGAACGCCCCGAGATGCTGCTGCTGACCGAACCCGTCACCCATTTCGACAGCGACGGCATCCGGCGGCTGCTGGGCTGGGCCGACGGGAACGGCGTGCGGGTCTCGGCCCTGCCCGACATCGGGACGCCGCGCGCCGCGGTCGATCCGCGCCATGTGCCCGTCATCACCATCGACCCCGAGACGATCCTGGACCGTCCGCAGATGCGGGTCCAGAAAAGCCTGCTGTTTCAGCAGTTCCGCGACCGCCGGGTGCTGGTCACGGGCGGCGGCGGGTCGATCGGCAGCGAGCTTGCGCGCCAGCTTGCCGCCCTGCGCCCGCAGGAACTGGTCCTGATCGAATCCTGCGAGCTGAACGCCTACAACATCGACATGGCGCTGGGGCAGTATTTCCCCGACGTGCCGCGCAAGATCTATGTGAGCTGCATCCGCAACCGCGAGCGCATCGACCGCATCTTCACCGAGCATCGGCCCGAATTCGTGTTCAACGCCGCCGCGCTGAAGCATGTGCCCCTGGTCGAGATGAACCCCTGCGACGGCGTGCTGACCAACATCATCGGCGTGCGCAACGTCGCCGATGCCGCCCGGCGCGTGGGCGTGCTGGCGATGGTCCAGATCTCCACCGACAAGGCCGTCAACACCACCAACGTGATGGGCGCGACCAAGCGCGTGGCCGAGTTTTATTGCCAGGCCCAGGACCGCGCCACACGCGCGACCGAGGAGCAGACCCGCTTCTTCGTGGTCCGCTTCGGCAACGTGCTGGGATCGTCCGGTTCGCTGATCCCGCTGTTCCAGCGCCAGATCGCGCAGGGCGGCCCGCTGACGGTGACCGATCCCAAGATGGAACGCTATTTCATGTCCATCCGCGAGGCGGTCGAGCTGACGCTGCTGTCGGCCGCCGCCGGCCTTGCCGAGAACTCGGAACTGGGACAGATCTTCGTTCTCGATATGGGCAAGCCGGTCCGCATCATGGATCTGGCCGAACGGATGATCCGCATGGCCGGCAAGGTGCCGGGCAAGGACATCGAGATCAAGGTCGTCGGCATCCGCCCCGGCGAGAAGCTGTTCGAGGAACTGTTCGACGCCAACGAGACTGTCCACCCCGAGGTCTTCCCGGGCGTCCGCGGCGCCTCGCCGGTGGGCGTTCCCATTGCCGCCCTTCGCGCCGTCATGCACCGGCTGGAAGCGGCGGCCGCGGCCGGGGACGACCGGGCGGTGCGCCATCTCCTCCGCTCGGCCGTGCCGGGCTACGAGGACCCGACCCACGAACCGGCCCTTGTCGCGCCGGCCCCGTCCCATCCCCTGATCCGCTTTCCCGAACGCAGCCCGATCGCCGTGGGGGCAGCCGTATGAATGCATCATTCGCTGCCGGCGAAGCCTTCGCCTCTGCGACGGCCGCGCTTCGGCACCGCAAGAAGGTGGTGGTGATCGCCTCGCTCGGCTGGTCGCTGATCAACTTCCGGCTGGAACTGTTGCGCCGCATCATGGCGAACGGCCATGACCTGCTGGTCCTGTCGCCCGAAATCGACGAGGCGACCGCCGCCGCCCTGCGGGCCGAGAACATCCGCTTCCGGCAGATCCCGATGAGCCGCACGGGCGTCAATCCGGTCAGCGACGTCGTCACGCTGCAGGCGATCCTGCGCATCCTTCTGCGCGAAAAGCCGGATCTGGTCCTGCCCTACACCATGAAGCCCATCGTCTATGGCGCATTGGCCGGGCGCCTGGCGGGCGTGCGCACCACGCCGCTGTTCACGGGCCTGGGCTATGCCTTCAACGATCCTGCCCCGATGGGGCGGCGGCGGCTGATCCGGGACATCGTTGTCCGGCTGCACCGGCTGGCTTTGCGCCGCGTCACCATCGCCTTCTGCTACAACGACGCCGAGGAACGGGACATCCGCGCCTTTGGCCTTGTTCCGCCCCATGCGCGGCTGGTGCGCGTGCCCGGATCGGGCGTCGATACCCGCCATTTCGCGGCAAGCGAGCCTCCGGCGGATCCCGTGCGCTTCCTGTTCGTGGGCCGCCTGCTGAAAAGCAAGGGGGCCGAGATCCTGGTCGAGGCGGCGCGGCTTCTGCGCGCCGAAGGCGCCCGGTTCGATCTGTGCCTGCTGGGTCCGACCGACAGCAATCCCGACGCGGTCCCGGCCGAGACGCTTGCCGCCTGGCGCGCCGAAGGCATTGCCGACCTGCCCGGCGCCACCCGCGACGTGCGGCCCTGGCTGCGCGAGGCTTCGGTCTTCGTGCTGCCGACCATGCTGCGCGAAGGCGTGCCGCGGTCCATCCTGGAAGCGATGTCGTCGGGCCGCGCGGTCATCACCACGGATGCGCCGGGCTGCGGATCGACCATCAGCGACGGCGTGTCGGGCTTCGTGGTGCCGGTGAACGACGCGGCAGCCCTGGCGGCCGCCATGCGGCGCTTCATCGAGGCGCCCGGGCTGATCGCCCGCATGGGCCGCGCCGCGCGCGCGCAGGTCGCCGCCAACAACGATGTCCACGACATCAACCGGCTGATCCTGACCTCGATCGGGCTGGAGGAGCCGGTCCATGGCTGATCTCGTCCTTCCCCCTGCCGCCGCCTTCAGCCGCTTCGGCCGCTTTGTCGCCGTGGGGCTGGTCAACACGGCCGTGGGCTATGGCATCTATGCGGCAGGCTTGGCGGCCGGGCTGCCCCCGCAGGCGGCACTGGCCGTACAGTTCGTCCTGGGCGTCCTGTGGAACTATGGAATGCACGCCCGCATCGTCTTTGCCTGCCGCGGCTTCGCACGGCTGCCGGCCTATGTCGGGGCCTATGTCCTGTTGTGGGCGGTCAACGCCCTGTCGCTGAGAACCATGCAAGGCGCGGGTTTCGACCCGCTGACAGCCCAGCTTCTGCTGCTTGCGCCCATGGTGGTGCTGTCATTCCTGCTGGTGTCCCGTGTTCTGTCGTCCGGCAAGGGGGTGGATCGTGATCGCATCGGATAACAGCGCCGCGCGCAGCCTTGTCCGCAGCCCCAGCCGCAGCCTTGCGCTGACGGGCATCCTGCTGGCCCTGGTCCTGGCGGGCCTTTGGGGGCGCATGATGGATTTCGGCCTGCGCCGGGACGAGATGCTGTTCGTGCCGCCTGCCGAACTTCTGGGCCACATGTCGCTTTACGGCGACTTCTTCTACAACCACCTGCCGTATTCGGCCTGGCTGTTCCGGCTGGTCCACCTGGCGTTCCCCGGCATCGGCCTGCTGGAGGCCGGGCGGGTCGCCGTGTTCCTGGGCTGGCTGCTGCTGGTGTTCGGCGGCGGCGGCCTGTTGTGGCTGATCTCCCGGTCGGGGGTGGTGGCGCTGCTGGGCGTGCTGGCGCTGGTCTGCAGCGACGTGCTGCTGGAACAGGCGGGCATGGCGGCCACCAACAACCTGCTGCCCCTGGCCTTCGCCTTCGTGGGCCTGGGCCTGTTCACCTGGCAGGTGGTCGAGGGACGCCACAGCTTCGTCCTGCTGTTCCTGTCCGGCCTGCTTGTCGCCATTGCGCTGGGCATGAAGGTCAGCGCCGTGGCCTTTGTCCCGGTGCTGGTTGTCGCGGCCTTTGTCCTGCCGCGATCCCTGCCCATGGGCCTGCGCCTGCGCCATGTCACCCTGCCGGTGATGCTGGGAGGCATCCTTGGAACGCTGCCGTTGTTCTGGTTCCTTGCCACACAGCCGGACCTGTTCCTGGCTCATGTGCTGGGCTTCCACACCGGCCCGCATATCGACTACTGGCGCGACCACCAGGCAGACGAGCCGAACCTTGTGACCGGCCTGGGCGACAAGCTGCGCCTGGCCTATACGGTCTGGCTGCGCGGCAGCGCGCTGCTGCTGGTCTTCGTCGCCATGCTGGCGGGCTGGCTGACCCTGGCCCTGCCGCGCAAGACCGCGACGGGCGCCGACGTGGCCGGTCCCGCGATCATGCTGGCCGTCATGTTTGCCCTGGCGGCCGCCATGAGCTTCCTGCCGACGCCCGCCTTTCCCCAATACTATGTCCAGCCGCTGATCTGCCTGCCCCTGCTGATCGCGGTCCTGGCCCGGAACACCGTCCGGCACTCCGGTCAGCTGGAGACGGCGGCAGGGGTGGCCGCGGCGCTGTGCCTGATGCTGGCCCTTCCAAGGCTGGCTGACGGCCTGGTGACGCTGCGCCACCCCGACGAGACGGCGGTGAGCAAGGTTCACCGCGCCGGTCAGCACCTTGCCGATGTCCTGGCCGACGCGGGCCATGCCGGGGAACGGGTGCTGACGATCAATCCGGTCTATCCGCTGGAAGGCGGGCTGCCGGTCTATCCGGAATTCGCGACCGGACCCTTTGCCTATCGTGTCGCGGACTACACGCCGCCCGGACTTCGCGCCCATTACCGCATGATCGGCCCTGCGGACATCACGGCCGTCCTGCAAGCGGACATGCCCGCCGCGATCCTCACGGGCTTTGACGAAAAGCTGGAAGCGCCGCTGGTGCAGTTCGCCCAGGCGAACGGCTACCGGCGCACGGAACTGACGGAACTAAGCGACCGCTACGGGACCGGGGTCCTGTTTACCCGGCCCTGAAAACGCGCGCTGCCCTGAACACAGGAGGTTAGGACATGAAAGTCATTCTTCTCGCCGGCGGCCTTGGATCAAGGCTTGCAGAGGAAACCGTTTCCATCCCCAAGCCCATGGTCGAGGTGGGCGGCCGCCCGATCATCGCGCGCGTCATGGATATCTACAGCGCCTTCGGCCACCGCGACTTCATCGTCGCCGCGGGCCACAAGGGCAACATGCTCAAGCAGTTCTTCGCCAGCTATCACCTGATCGCGAACGACATCACCGTGTCGGTCGATACCGGCCGGATGGAGCTTCGCCCCCGCGCGCCGGGCGGCTGGAACGTCTCGGTCGTCGATACCGGCCCCACCACCATGACCAGCGGGCGCATCGCCCGGCTGCGCGACTGGCTGGACGGGGAAACCTTCATGGTCACCTATTCCGACGGCCTGGGGAACGTAAACATCCAAGAACTGCTGGATTTCCACCGCGCCCATGGCAAGCTTGCGACGGTCACCGCCGTGCAGCCGCCCGCCCGCTTCGGCAGCCTGGAGCTGCGGGGCGACCGCGTCGATGCCTTCACCGAGAAGGTGCTGGGTTACGAGACCTGGATCAACGGCGGCTTCTTCGTCTTCGAACCGGCGGTCCTGGACTATCTCGTGGACGAGATGGAACCGCTGGAGCAGACGCCCTTGTCGCAGCTGGCCCGCGACGGAGAGCTGATGGCCTATCGCCACTACGGCTTCTGGCATCCGATGGACACGATCCGCGACCGCAACACCCTGAACGAGCTGGCGCAAGAGGACCTGCCGCCATGGCTGAACTTCAACGCGACGCCCCAGCAGACGCGTCGCATGGTGGCTATCTAGCGCGGGACGGGAAGATGCAGGTCAGATGGGTGACATCTCCGGGCAGCAGGCTTCAAGGCAAGCGAATCCTGCTGACCGGGCACACGGGCTTCAAGGGCGGCTGGCTGTCGCTGTGGCTGTCGCGGCTTGGGGCCGAGGTCAGGGGCGTGTCCCTGCCACCCCAGGAACCCTCGCTCTTTGACGGGGCCGGGATCGGCGACCTGATCGACAGCCGGCTGGCCGACATCAACGATCGCGCCGAACTGGAGAGGGCGGTCGGCGACTTCCGCCCGCAGATCATCATCCACATGGCGGCGCAGTCCCTGGTCCGCCCGTCCTATGCCGATCCGGTCGGGACGTTCCTGACCAATGTCATGGGAACGGCCAACGTGCTGGACCTGGGGCGCCGCCAGCCGGATCTGCGCGGCATCGTCGTGGTCACCAGCGACAAGTGCTATGACAACCGCGAATGGGTCTGGGGGTATCGCGAAACCGATCCCATGGGCGGCAAGGACCCCTACAGCGCCTCGAAGGGGGCAGCCGAACTGGCGGCCGAGGCCTGGTCGCAGTCCTTCTTCCAGGAACCCGGCGGTCCGCGCATCGTCCGCGTGCGCGCGGGCAATGTCTTCGGCGGCGGCGACTGGGCCGAGGACCGGCTGATCCCGGACATCATGCGCGGCGCGCGGTCGGGACAGCCCACCGTCATCCGCAATCCCGGTTCCGTGCGGCCCTGGCAGCATGTGCTGGAACCCTTGTCCGGCTATCTGACCCTGGCCGAGTGGCTGCTGGAGGACCCCGAGCGGGTGGCGGGCGCGTGGAACTTCGGCCCCGGCAACGAGGCCACCGTCGATGTCGCCACGCTGATCGCGACCCTGTCGCTGCACTGGCCGGGCGGGCTTCCCTACCGGATCGAACCGGCCCCGAATGGCCTGCCCGAAGCCGGGCTTCTGCGGCTGGACAGCACCAAGGCCCATGTGAAGCTGGGCTGGAAGCCGCGGCTGGACCTGTCCTCGGCCCTGAGCCTGACGGCCGAATGGTACCGGGCGGACGCCGAGGGCCAGGACATGCGCGCCTTCACCGAGGCCCAGATCGACGCCTATGTCGATCGCTGCGGCCGAGAACTTGTATTTCACCCGATGAATGATGGAGCGAGTGCCTGAGATGCGCGTCAATTATGGCCAGACCGTGCACGGAGAAGACGAGATCGCCGCAGTCGTGAAGGTGCTGCGGACATCCACCCAGATGGGCGAGCACGTCCGCAGGATGCAGTCGCGCGTCGCACGGCTATTCGAGAAGGGCCACGGCATCATGGTCAACTCGGGCTCCTCGGCGAACTATCTCGCGATGGAGCTTCTGCGGCTGCAGCCCGGCGACGAGGTGATCACGCCCGTCCTGACCTTCGCCACCACCGTCGCGCCCATCGTGCGGGGCGGCATGGTGCCCGTCTTCGTCGATGCGGCGCGCGGCACCTACAACATCGATGTGGACCGGATCGAGGAGATGATCGGCCCCAAGACCCGGGCCATGATGATCCCGTCGCTGATCGGCAACCTGCCCGACTGGAAGCGCATCCGCGAGATCGCCGACCGACACCGCCTTCTGGTGATCGAGGACAGCGCCGACACGCTGGGCGCGACCATCGACGGGGTCTCGACAGGGGTCTACAGCGACATCTCGACCACCAGCTTCTACGGCTCGCACGTCATCAACTGCGCGGGCAACGGCGGAATGCTGTGCGTCAACAACGAGGAATGGAACCGACGCGCGCTGCTGCTGCGGTCCTGGGGGCGATCCTCGTCGCTGTTCGCCGACAGCGAGGCGCTGGAAAACCGCTTCAACGTCGAACTGGACGGCATCCCCTACGACTCCAAGTTCCTGTTCGAGGAGCTTGGCTGGAACGTCGAGCCGTCCGAGATGGGCGCGGCCTTCGGGCTGGTGCAGCTGGACAAGCTGCAAGGCAACATCGCCGCGCGCGAGGCGAACTTCGCCGCCCACCTAAAGTTCTTCGGCGCCTACGAGGAGTGGTTCGTCCTGCCGCGGCAACTGCCGCGGTCGCGCACCGGCTGGCTGGCCTTCCCGCTGACGCTGCGCCCGGACGCGCCCTTCGACCGGCGCGCCCTGCAGACTTGGTTCGAAAGCCACGACATCCAGACCCGCCCGGTCTTCACCGGCAACATCCTGCGCCAGCCCGCGATGAAGGGCCTTCCCGCGCGCACGGCGCCGGGCGGCTATCCCATGGCGGACGAGGTCATGAAGGGCGGCATCCTGCTGGCCTGCCACCACGGCCTGCAGCCCGACCAGATCGCCTACATGCATGACAGCTTCATGGACTTCGCCAGGCAATACACGAAGGAGCACGCGAAATGACGGAACCCGCCGCCCGCCCCTCGACGCTGGTCTACTGCCGCACCTGCGGCTCGGACCGGCTGAAGCTGTTCCTGGCGATGGGCGATCATCCGCCCGCCAACATGTTCCTGCGTCCTGACGAACTGGGCCGGGACCACAAGGCCTGGCCGCTGAACGCGCAGGCCTGCCTGGATTGCGGCCTGATCCAGGTCGCCGACCAGGTGCCCGCCGACTATTACCGCCATTACCTTTACGTGCCCTCGGGCGCGGCGACCATGCACGACCATTTCTCCGGTCTGGCCGACGTGCTGATGGACAGGGCCAGGGGCGGGCTGATCGTCGATATCGGCTGCAACGACGGGCTGATGCTGGGTTTCGCGGCCAGAAAGGGCGCGCGGGTCCTGGGCGTCGATCCCGCCGCCAACATCGCCCCCATGGCCGAGGAACGCGGCGTTCCGGTGCACATCGCCTATTTCTCGCCCCAGGTGGCGACCGAGCTTCGCGAAACCCATGGCCCCGCGGCCGTGATCTCGGCGACCAACACCTTCAACCACATCGACGACCTGACGGGCTTTGTCGAAGGCGTGATGACGCTGCTGGCCGATGACGGCGTCTTCGTGGTCGAGGTGCCCTGGGCCAAGGCGATCATCGAGAAGAACCAGTTCGACAACGTCTATCACGAGCACATCTCGGAGCTGAGCCTGCGGTCCATGGTCGAACTGGGCAAGCGCACGGGGCTGGAGGTCGTGGATGTCGAACTGCTGCCGGTCCATGCCGGATCGCTGCGCGTCTTCATGCGCCGGCCGGGCCACGAGGCCGTCTCGGACCGCGTGACCGACTTCCTGGCGCAGGAGGACGCGGCGGGCGTCCGCGACGCTGCCGCCTATGACCGCTTCGGGGATCGTGCCAGGGACGCCAAGCAGGACCTGCTGGCGCTGCTGGACGACCTGAAGGCCAAGGGCGCCAAGATCGCCGGCTATGGCGCGCCCGCCAAGGGCAACACGATCCTGAACTTCTACAACATCGGGCCGGACAAGCTGGATTATCTGGTGGACCGCAACCCGCTGAAGCACGGCACCTATTCGCCGGGAATGCAGATCCCGATCCTGCCGGTGGAGACCATCGCGGAACGCAAGCCGGACTACCTGCTGGTGCTGGCCTGGAACTTCTTCGATGAGATCCGCAGCCAGCTTGCCGATTACGAGGCCGCGGGCGGGCAGTTCATCGTGCCGCTGCCCTCGCCCCAGGTCATCGGACGCAAGCCTGATGCCTGAGATCCTGGTCACGGGCGGCACGGGCTTCATCGGATCGCATCTGGTCCGGGCCTGCATCGCGCGCGGCGATTGCGTGACGGTGCTGACCCGGCCGGACTCGGACCCCTGGCGCCTTGCGGATCTGGAGGGGCGCTACAGGCTGTTGCGCCTGCCGCCCGAGGATTTCGCGCAAGCCGCCCGTGACCTGGTCCCGGCCAAGGTGTTCTTTCTGGCCGCCCGGACCCGCTTCCCCCAGTCAGGCCCCGGCAGCCTGGCAGCGGCAGGCGATGCCATCCGGCAGAACCTGGACCCTCTGGTCCGGATGGTTTCAGCCTTGGCCGACGTGCCCCCCACGGCCTTTGTCCGGACGGGGACGCTGGCGGAATACGGCGCGGCTCCGACGCCCTATCGCGACGACGGGCCGGAATGCCCGACAGGGGCCTATGGGCTGTCGGCGCTGTTGGGAACGCATTACCTGCGCGGCGTGCGGGCCATGGCCGGGTTTCCCGCCGTCACCGCCCGGCTGTCGCTGACCTATGGCCGCGGGCAGTCGCCCGATTTCCTGGTGCCGCGCCTGATCGATGCCGCGGTTTCCGGCAGGCCGCAGGCCTTGCGCCACCCCGCCGCCCAGCGGTCGCTGCTGCATGTCGCGGATGTGGTCGCGGCGCTGCTGGCGATTGCCGACCATGCGGCGCGACTGCCGCCCGTGCTGACCGTGTCCGACGCCCGGCCGGTGACCATGGCGGCGCTTGCCGACGAGATCGCGTCGGTCGGCTCCTGCCGCGTCGCAAGCATCGGCGATCCCGGCATGGGGGCCGCCGACCGCGTGACCGCCGCGCCGTCCCCCGCCTTGGTCGCCCTGGGATGGCGGCCGCGCATCGACCGGCGGCAGGCCCTGGCCGATATCCTGAATGACGAATGCGATCGCCTTTGCCTGGCACGAGGTGCAACGTGAACAAGAAGCTTGTTTCAGTCCTGATCCCCGCATTGAACGAGGAAGAAAACATCGAACGCTGCTATCACCGCGTGGTGGATGTGTTCGAGACCCTGCCGCAATACCGGCTTGAGATCATCGTCAACGACAACCATTCCTCTGACCAGACCTTCCAGATCCTGCAGGGCCTTGCCGCGCGCGACCCCCGGCTGCGCGTGTACCGCTTTTCGCGCAACGTGGGCTATGGCCGGTCGATCCTGCACGCCTACCAGTCCGCGAACGGCGATTGCGCGATCCAGATCGACAGCGACATGCAGGACCCGCCCGAGCTGATCCCGCAGATGCTGAAGCTGTGGTCGGATGGCAACGAGGTCGTCTATGGCGTCCGCCGGTCGTTGCCTGACGGGGTTCTGGTCACGGCGCTGCGCAAGGGCTTCTACTGGTTCATCGCAAAGGTCAGCCCGGACGAGCTGCCCCGCGACGCGGGCGAGTTCCGGCTGGTGGACCGCCGGGTGCTGGACCGCTTGCGCGGCATCCGCGACCGTTCGCCCTATGTCCGCGGGCTGATCTCGGCCATGGGCTTCCGGCAGACGGGCTTCGACTATGAACGCCAGTCGCGCACCGCCGGGCTGTCGAAGTTCCCGTTCCGGGCGATGCTGTCGCTGGCGGTGGACGCGCTGGTCAACCATTCGCTGCTGCCGCTGCGGCTGGCCTCGAACATCAGCCTGATCGTGGGTCTGCTGACCTTCCTGCTGATGATCTTCTACCTGATCGGCCGGCTGGTCTTCGGCCAGGAATGGCCTGCGGGCTTCGCCACGACGACGGTTCTGCTGCTGCTGTCGATCACCCTGAACGCGATGTTCCTGGGCATCATCGGCGAATATATCGGCCGCATCTTCCTGCAGACCAAGGATTTGCACGCCCCCATCGTCGAAAGCGCGCTGAATGCCGATGACGGCTATTGGCCCGAAGGTTCTGTCCTGCATCGGAAATCGGCATGAAGATTCTGTTCATCCAAGGTGGGTTCGACGCCGGCGGCGCCGAAAAGATCGTCGCCATGCTGGCCCGCCACCGGGCCGCGAAGGGTGACGAGGTCGTCGTTGCGGGGATGCTGATGCCCGAGAAGGGCTCCTATTTCGATTATCCCCCCGACATCCGCCTTGTCTCGTTCGAGACGGGCCGGTCGCGCTATGGCCGCAGCAAGCATTTCCACCGGCTGGTCTGGCTGCGCAGGCTGCTCCGGCGCGAAAAGCCGGATCTGGTCATCTCGATGCTGACCAAGATCAACGTGCTGACGCTGACGGCCAGCATCAGGACGGGCATCCGGGTGATCGTGTCGGAACGGAACAACCCCCACAAGCAGGCCACGGCCCTGCTGCGCCATGCCCAGACCCTGATGATGCGGCGCGCGAACGGGATCGTCATGCAGACCGACCGCGCGCGCATGGCGCTGCCCGGCCACTGCCGGTCGCGGGCCAAGGTCATCGTCAATGCCTGCCCGCCGATCCCCGTCCAGCGGCAGCCGCAGGACCAGGGATGCCGGATCGTGGCCGTGGGCCGGCTGGACCCGCAGAAGGGCTATGACCTGCTGCTGCAGGCCTTTGCCAGCCTGAAGCCGATCCCCGAGGGCGTGACGCTGACCATCTTCGGCGAGGGACCGTCGCGCCCCGAGCTTGAAGCCCAGCGCGATGCCCTTGGCCTTGCCGATACGGTCAGCCTTCCGGGCCGCAGCGCCGGGCCGGCCGACTGGCTGGCCAGGGCCGACCTTCTGGTCGTGTCCTCTCGCTTCGAGGGTTACATGAACACCCTGACCGAGGCCACGATCACCGGCATCCCGGTTGTCGCCTTCGACTGCGACTATGGCCCCCGCGAGCAGATCTTTCCCGGCAGGAACGGCGTCCTGGTCCCCCCCGAGGACGTCGGCGCCCTGGCCCGCGCCATGCACGAGCTGGCCCTTTCGCCCGAGCGGCGGCGGGAGCTGTCCGGTCATACCGACCACGCGATCTGGATGCACGATCCGGCGCGCATCCTGTCGGAATGGGACGCGCTGATCGACGATCGCGTGCCGGTCAGTGTTGCGTCCAGCCTTCCAGCAGCGGGTCTAGATCGTTCAATGTCGTGATCACGGCCTCGGCCTCGTGCGCGTCATCGGGTGCGGGGCAATGGTGGACGCGTTCGGGGCGGGCAAGGCGGATGGTCATCCAGCCCCGCGCCTTGGGCGTCACGAAGTCCTTCAGGGGATTGTCGGCCACATAGATGCAGCGGCCCTGGCCGATGGCCTCCATCATGGCGAAGGCGCGCGGGTGCGGCTTGCCGAAGCCCAGCGGCCATTGTCCCGTGGGGATGATCGGGTCAAGGCAGCCTGTCAGGCGCAGCGCGTCGATCTTGTTGCGTTGCGTGCGTTCGGGACCATCGGTGATCAGGCCCATCCGGCCCGGCCAGCGGTCCAGGAAGGCGGCGGCATCCGGGCACAGGGCGATCTGCGGGACATGGTCGCGGTAAAGCGCGATCAGCGCCGCCGCCTCGTCCGGGCGGGACGGGCGGTCCAGGGTGGCCAGCGCGCGATCGATGATCCGCCTGCGTTCGCCCGACAGGAACAGCATCCGGCAGGTTTCTGCGAAACGGTGTCCGGCGCCTTGCCCGTCGGTCCGGTCCAGATGCGCGCCGATCGCGGCATAGCCGCTGAAGGCGAAGTCGCGTTCCAGATACAGGGTGTCGTCAAGGTCGAAGACCAGCATGGTCAGCCCCGGAAAACCGCTTCGTCATAGCGCAGCATCAGCACGCCGTCGCGCCAGGTGTCGCCGGCGCTGCGCGGCAGGTCCAGTTCCTCCTCGATCAGCCATTGGGCGAAGGACGCGCCGGCATGGTCGGCCAGCGGATAGCCGCCGCCGAAGCGGGCGTTGATCTCGAAGACGCGGGGACCATGGCGCGGATCGTCGATCAGCTGGAAGCACAGGCTGCCGCGTGCGTCGGGCAGGGCCGCCACCAGCCGCTCGGCGATGGCGCGCAGGTCGGCGCGGTTCTCGGTGCGGCCCTTTTCGACCTCTCCGGCCCGGATGCGCAGGCGGCGATGCGGGACGACGCAGCGCAGCGCGCCTTCGCGATCGACAAAGACGTTGACCGTGTATTCCGGCCCTTCCAGCAAGGTCTGGAAGATCATCGGCTCGGGGAAGGCGTCGGGCAGGTCCGAGGCGCAGCGGAAGACGGCAAGCCCGCGGCTGGCGCTGCCGCCCGAGGGCTTGGCGAAGACCGGCCAGTCGGCGGCCCGGGGATCGCGCCGCAGATCCTGTTCGGTCAGAGTCGCGGGCACCGGCACGCCCGCCGCGTCCAGGACAGAGGCCGTGCGGTTCTTGTCGCGGACGATGGCGACGGTGTCGGGACCGCTGACATGGACCCTGGTGCCGATGGCGGCGAAGCGGTCGGCTGCCTCGGCATAGGCTGCCAGTTCCGTGTCGATGGTCGGGACGATCAGGCGGATGCCATGGTCGCGGGAAATGCCCAGCATCCGGTCGATGAAGTCGGGGTCGTCGCAGCGCGGGGCCCCATGGGCGTGATCGGCCAGGGCGCAGGCCGAGGACAGGTCCGGTTCCAGATCGGCGGCGTGAAGGACGATGTCGCGGTTCAGGCGCCGTCCCGCCTGCCGGAAGCAATTCAGCAGACCGGCCCTGCGGCCCGCCGACGACAACAGGATCGGAAAGGCCTTTCCGTCAGACATGGGCCGCATCCTGCCTTGTCCGCCCGCGCGAGGGCCAGATGGACAGGTCGCGCCCGGTCAGGCGTTCCAGCCGGGCGATGTCCTCGGCAAAGAAATCGGCCATCCGCGCCGACAGATCCGGGGACAGCGGGGGATAGGCCAGTTCCCTAGCGACGCCCGCACGGATCATCCGCATCGGCGCCAGGTGGCGCACCGGATCAAGGACGGGGCGGAGGGGGGTCAGGATCTTGCGCAGCCGGGGCGGCACCACGGGCCTGCGGGCATCCTTGACGCGTTCCGAGACCGGCCGGGCCAGCGCCTCGGGACAGCCGACATGCCGGGCCAGCCGGTCAAGGCTGTTCCGCGGATCGGCCTTGATGTCCTCGTAGAACAGGACCAGCAGGCGTTCCGGGGGGAACAGGTCGAGAAAGCGGTCGATCTGGCGCGAATACAGCCCATGGGACAGGAAGCGGCCCTCGGCGGCGCGGCGTGGGTCCAGATGGGCGTCGATGTCGGCACCGACCTCGCCCCGCCGGAACAACATGCAATAGTCCGAATAGGCCCGGGCGACCGGATCGCGCAACTGGGCGATCAGCGACACGTCCGGCAAATGCCGGGCGATGCGCGCCGCCGCCGCCGGTTCGGACAGGTAGGTGTTCGACTTCTCGCCCACCATCCGTTCCCCGGCCGCATCGAACTGGCGCCAGTAGCTGTCGATGCCGTCGTCGTAATGGCGCGAGAAGAAGTGAAGCTCGGGATCGGGCATGAAGATGCCCGGATTGGCCTGGAGCGATTGCTGCAGCCAGGTCGTCGCCGACTTCGCGGCGCCGATGATCAGGAAGTCAGGCTTGTGCATGGAGTCCCCTTTGCCGCGGCGCCTGGCCGGCAAGTTCATGGTATATTGCGGTAACGCGGGTGATATGCGTGTCCACCCCGTAGCTGGTCCGGGCCTCGGCCTGGGCGGCGCGGGCGATGCGGCCAGCAAGGCCGGGATCGGTCGCAAGCCGCAGGGCAGGGGCCGCAAAGGCCCTGGGCGGGTCGGGATCGACCAGGAAGCCCGTGCGGCCGTCCTCGATTGCCTCGGGGTTGCCGCCGTGATCGGTCGCGATGACGGGGGTGCCGACATTCATCGCCTCGATCAGGGTCCGGCCGAAGGGTTCGTTCAGCGCCGTGATCAGAAGCGCGTCAAGCCCCGCCAGCCAGGTCTCGGCCGGGCTGCGAAAGCCCATCAGGTGGATGCGGTCCGCGATCCCGTGCTGCCGCGCAAGATCGAGGCAGGCCTCGTCCAGCTTCTCCTGGGGGTTTTCGGGCCGTCCGAAGATCAGGCCCGCCACCGGCCGTTCCGACTGCCGGGCGATGGCCGCGACCGCCTCCACGAAGTGGTCCGGCCGCTTGCGGCGGTTGAGGATGCCCATCCAGCCCAGCAGCAGCGTGTCGGGGGCCAGCCCCAGATCGCGCAGGATCATGTCGCGCGCGGCAGCCCGGTCGGGTGTCCGGTCCGAAAGCTCGAAGGGGCTGCGCACCACCTCGACCCGGCCCGACACGTCGCGCAGGGGCCGCGAGGGCATGGCGAAGCGCGACACGGTCAGGATTCGGTCGGCGACAAAGGGCGCGATGCGGTTGACGCCGAAGGCCGTGGGATCGCCCCGGTGGTGCCAGACCATGCGGCAGCCCGCCAGGCGCGCCGGTGCGGCCCAGGTGACATGCATCCGCCCGTCATTGGTATGGACGATGTCGATGTCCAAGTCGCGCAGATAGCGGCGCATCCGGGGCAGCACGCGGATCGCATAGCGGAGCGGCCCGACATCGCGCCCGTCGCGGCTGTAGCGCGGCGCAAGGATGCCGCCCCCCTCCCACAGGGTGAACTCGCGCGCCTCGTCGCGCAGCCGCTGCGCCAGTTCGCCGTCGCGGTGCAGCAGGACCAGCGGCCTGACCCGGTCGGGGTCCAGCCCGTCGATCAGCTTCAGGGCCGAGATGTGGCTGCCCCCGAAGGTGTCGCCGACGAAGGGAAACAGCACCCGGATCACCATTCACTTGCCTCCTGCCAACGGCGTTGCCGCCTCGTTGACCTTCATCATCACATTCAGGGTGCTGCCCGCCGGCAGAAGCTCGGTCGGCTGGAACAGCCGTTGTTCCTGGTCGGGCGTGCGGGGCGTCACCACATATTCGGGCACCAGCGGGTCGATCCCCGGCACCGGCATCGCCCCCGCCGACACGGCCGAGCTGTAAAGCGCCGTCGCGGTGGCAAGCCGGGTTTCGTTGGCCAGGATCTCGCCATTGACCTGGCGCAACTGGGCCAGGAAATCGGTGCGGGCCTGTTCGGTCACGTTCAGTTCGTCGCGCGTCGCCTGGTTCAACTGCTGCTCGGCCACCAGGCGGGCGTTTTCCAGATCCAGCCGCTTGCTTTCCAGGTCGCTCAGCTGCGTGGACAGGGCCGTGACGCGCGCGTTGGCGGCAAGGCCCTGGTCGCGCAGTTGCTCCATGCCGCCCAGGTCGGCCGAGATCTGCGCGATCTGGCTGTCGCGCAGGCTGATCTGCTGCTCGAAGCGCTGGATCTGCTCGGTCAGGACGTTGCGCAGTTCCCCGAGGCTTTCGGTCTGCGCGCCGCGGGACGCGCGGTTCGCGGCGAACAGCGCCGCGCCGACCGGCTCCAGCGGGGTTTCGTCGGTCGTGCGCTGCGCATCCGCCGCGGGCGCGGACAGGTCGGCAAGCTCGGCCTCGAGCCAGGCCTTGGTCTGCCGAAGCTGGGCAAGGGCGTCGCTGGCCATCTTCACCTCTCCGCCATAGATGGCGGCGCGATCCGGCGCGCCGGCGGCGACCCCTGCGGCAGGGCGCAGCACGCCCCCGGCCAGGGCGATGGCCTGCTGCACCGTCATGCCGGGCTGGTAGGGATAGGCCCCCGGCGCGGTCACGGCCCCCAGGATGTAGATCGGCGCGTAGGTGCTGACCTCCAGCGAGATCTCGGGCGGATTGCCGGTGCCGACCTTCTGCTGAAGCCGCAGCGAGATGTCCCGGGCCAGCGTGGCAATGGACTGGTCCGCCGCCGGAACCTGCCCGATCAGGGGCAGGTGCAGGTCCCCCTCGGGGCTGATGCGATAGGTGCCGTTGATCCCGTCCCAGGCCAGATACAGGCCCTCGTCGGCCTTCCAGAAGGCCGCGCGCAGCGTCAGCTGGTCCTGGGGGTTCAGAAGATAGGGATCGGCCCGAAGGAGGGTCGGCAAGGCGGCAAGGCCCAGGGCCAGCAGAAGTCCGGCGGTTCTCATGTCTGTCTCTGGTTGAGGGCGGGGGCGCGTTCCGAAAGGGCGCTGGCCCCCAGGGTCATCAGCAGGATCAGGGGGACGTTCCAGAACCGGCCGTAGAAATGCGGAAAGGTGTTCAGCATCAGCGCATAGATCAGCAGCACGGCCAGGATCAGCGTGCCGATGACCCGCATCCGCGACGAGGCGAGGCAGACCAGGCACAGGTAGAGGCCCGCGATCAGCAGCAGCACCAGCCCCAGGAGCGACAGGATGCCCCCTTCGCACAAGAGCAGCAGGTAGGTGTTGTGGACCGGCGCCTGGAACACGCTGATGAGGCGGAACTGTTCGGCGCCCAGGCCGATCAGCGCGTTGTCGCCCGCGATCTGGAAGGCCTCCTTGACCAGTTGCAGGCGGTCGGTGAAGGTTCCCGCCGCGTTCAGGTCGCCGGATGTCAGCGCCCCCAGCACGCGTTCCTGGAAGATGGGCGGCAGCATGGCCGTGCCCTTGATCATCAGGACTGCCGTGCCGACTATCACGATCAGCGAGAAGATCGAGACCAGCCGGGGCGAGCCCGAAAACACAACCAGCACCAGAAGGCCGATCGCGGTGCAGCCCAGCCCGGTGTTCGATCCGGTCAGCAGGATGCCGTAGCCGACGATGCCCAGCGCCAGCAGCAGCGACAGCAGGGTCATGCGCTGCAGCAGGTACATGCCGCAGGCCAGCGTGGCGGTGATCGCGCCAAGGGCCGCCAATTCGTTCTCGCGTTCCACAAGCGACCGCATCCGCCCCGAGATGGACATGAAGTCATAGGCCGGGTCGGGGCCGGTCACGTGCACGACATAGAAGCCGAACAGCATGACCACGCAGATGGACAGGATCAGCACCTTGACCAGCATCAGCGCCTGTTCGCGCGACCGCCCGCCCAGGACCAGCGGCAGGATGAACAGGGCGAAGGTGTATTGCCCGACAACCGTCACGGTTTCCCACACCACCGCCGCCGCGATGGAACTGATGATCAGCCCGGTGACCAGCAGCCCGTATCCCCCCATCCAGATCGGCGTCGCATCGCCGAAGGGGCGGGTGGGAATGCGGCCCTGGATGGTCATCAGGAACAGGCAGGCCAGGGCTGCGGCGTCCGAAGCGGTGAAATAGACGAAGTCCAGCCGGAAGTGGTTCATCGGCGACAGGAAGACCGTCAGCGCCGCGCAAAGCAGCTCGGCATTCTCGATCCAGGCGGGCCGCCTGGATTGCGCGGGCTGGATGGCGGACACCATGGTCATGCGCCGGACCTCATGCGGGCAAGGCGGCGCAGCGTCAACCAGCAGCAGATCGCCAGCCAGATCGCGTTCGTGACCAGATGCGTGGCCGCCGCCCCCTCGATGCCCATCGCCCGTGTCATCGGCACAAGGATCGCGAAGAAGATGATGGTGGTCAGCAAGGTCACGCGGGACAGGGCGCGGGCAAGTCCGATGGCCAGCATGGCCGGGCCGAACATCATGCCCGCCAGGTAGAAGGCCACCGCGATGGCCTGCACGGTGACGACCGGCACCGCGTCCTCGAAGCCGGGGCCGAACACGTTGACCAGGATCGCCTGCATGTTCGCGATCACGACCGCCAGTCCCGCCACCTCGGCCGCGATCAGCCCAAGGGTGACCAGGGCCACGAAGCGGCCCAGCTTGGCCACCTGGTTGCGGGCGACCATGCGGGTCAGTTCGGGATAGACGACCTGGCTGAAGGGCCGGCCGATGCGCAGGGCCGCCTCGCCGATGCGGCGGGCCAGCTGATAGAAGCCGATGGCCGCCGCCGGCAGCATCGGCGCCAGCAGGATGATGTCCAGGCGCTGCGTCATCTGGCGCAGCATCACGTTGAGATTGCTGTTCCACAGCAGGGCCAGGAAGCCCGGGTTCTCGGCAAGGGCGGCGGACGGGCGGATGGCGGCAAGCCGGTGCCCGTGCCTCCGCATCTCGCGCAGGGCCATGACCATGGGCAGCAAGCCGTCGGCCAGTGTGACAACCGCAAGGATCAGCACGAAGGCCCACAGGTCGGCGCCCGCCAGCCAGGCCAGCGCGATCAGCGTCATCCGCAGCAGCGCCGTTCCCGCATCCGTCATCGCCAGGATGTCGAAGCGGTCATAGATCCGCAGGGCGGCGATGCCGGTCGGGCGCGGGGCAAGGATCAGCGCCGCCGACGAGACGGCCAGCATCAGCACGCCGTCCTCGGCGGGCATCCCCATCCACCGCGCGGCAGGCCCCGCCAGCAGGATCGCGACGCTTCCCGCCAGCAACCCGCCCGCCAGATCCGCCCAGAGCGACAGCGACATCAGCCGCCCGAAGCGGGGGGCATCCCTGTCCTCCAGCGCCTGGGTGCCGTAGAAGACGGCCGCCTGCCAGGGTTCGACATGCAGGAACCGCGCCGTCAGCCGGGTATAGGCCTCGATCATGGCCAGATAGCCAAGCGCCGCCGGCCCAAGCGTCCGCGCCGTCAGGCCCAGCGAGACCAGCCCCAGGACCGAAATCCCCGCCTGCGAGGTGAAGATCCAGGCAAGGTTCTTTCCCAGGCGCCGCAGCAGCGTGGACGAGGGCGCGAGGCTGGGCGAGACGGGCGCGGTCATTGCCCTGGCGCCTCGATGTCGCCCGCAAGCCCCGCAAGCCAGGTCTCGACCTGGGACAGGCCGCTGGCCGGGTTGATCGCCCAGATGTCGTCGGCCTTTTGCGGGTCGAGGCCGTTCGAGGTCTCGTAGGGGTCGGGCAGGCCGTCGCCGTCGCCGTCGGGCGCCGCCGGACGGAGGACGGGGTCGGGCCAGCCTTCGACCTGGTCCACGCTGTCGATGACCTTGCCCTGGCAGCGGGCCAGGTTGCGAAGCGCGGTCTTGTCCAGTTCGTCGCGATGGCTGCGGTCGGGAAGGGCGTCGCCCGTGGTCCTGGGCAGTTCCTCGGGCAGCCTGCCGGGGTCCATGACGGGCGCGGACAGCGGCGGGCCGTTGCGGATCTCGTGGATCAGGGCCGAGGGGCTGAGGATCGCGAGCGGCTGGCCGCTTTTGCAATAGCGCGACAGGTTCTGTTCCGCGATCACCGAGATCAGGTGATCGGGAACCCAGTCGAAGACCTGCACCGCCTCGGGCGGGGGATCGACCGTCGATGGTCCGGCCATCGCCAGGTTGCCGACATAGCTGATGCGCGCGTTCCCGGCCAGGTCGTAGAATTCGCCGAACTGGCTGATCGGGTCGTAGAAGATGTTGTTGATCACCTCGACAGGGCCGATGTCGGTCGCCTTCAGGTCGGGCATCCGGTCGCGGTGATGGGCGAAGATGTTGCGCCACAGCGTGATCCGCCCGCAATCATAGCCCTTGCCCTCGGTCGAACAGACCAGCGCGCCCTTGGAATGCGCCCCGTCGGGATGGTTGGCGTTGTCCAGGCTGAAGGCCAGCAGGCTGTCGGCCAGCGTGATGTCCGAGGCCACCCCGCCCGAGACATGGACGTTGAAGGTCTCGTCCGGGGCGAAGGCCATCGACAGGTTACCCAGGTAGACGCGGCTTGCATCCTCGACCGTCAGGGCATCGACGGTATTGCCCTGGCCCGCGCCTTCACCGGGGCGCAGCTTGAGGAAGCGGATGACGACGTCCTGCGCCTCCTTGACGATCAGGGGGCTGTGATCGGCCTCGCGCAGCCTGATCTGGATGCCGCTGCCCGGCGCGGTCTGGCCCGCGACATAGACCTGCGAGCCGACCATGATCGGGCTGTCCAGTTCGATCGTGCCGTTGACGCGGAAGACGCAGATGCGCGGCCCCTGGGTCTTTTCGGCGCAATCGCGCAGGCTGCCCCTGCCCTTGTCGGCCAGGGTCGTCACCTCGACAAGCTTGCCGCCGCGCCAGCCCGTGGCCCCCTTGCCAAAGCCCTCGGCGCCCGGAAAGGCGATGTCCTGCGCCACGGCGGAACCGGCGGCCCAGCCCAGCAGCAGGCACAGGCCTGCCGCGGTCAAGCGGGCCGGACGGTCAGAAAGTGCGGCCAGATCCACCATGATCCGCTATGCCCCCGCGATTGTGTTCGATTGAATTGATGACCGTGCCGACCACGTTGACGCCGCTGACGATCAGGCGCTCGACCGCTGCGGCAAGCGCGCGGGTGCTGGTCTTTCCCATGCTGACGACGACCAGGGCCTCGTCCGCAAGCCCGCCAAGCCGGCCCGTGTCTGCCGACAGCATCGCGGGCGGCGTGTCGAAGATGATGAGGTCGTATTCCTCGCGCAGCGGCTTGAGGACCTTTTCCCCGAACTGTTCCACCATGCGGGGATTCCAGCGATCCGCGATGTTCAGCGCCAGAAGCGACAGGCCGTTGCCGTCCTCGACCTTCTGGATGGCATCGGACAGGGGCAGGCGCTTCATCAGCAGGTCCTCGATGTTGACGCGCTGCCCCGTGACGCCCAGCAGGCGGAAGGTTTCCGGGCGGCGCTGGTCCAGGTCCACCAGCAGCACCCCCAGGCCGTCCCGCGCCGCCGTCACCGCCAGCGAGGCCGCGATCGTGGACTTGCCTTCCCGCTGCATGGGCGAGGTCACCATCAGCACGCGCTTGCCGCGATGGTTGCTGGAGTTGGTCAGGATGGTCAGCAGGGCCCGCAGCGATTCGGCAAAGGCGCTGAAGCGGGGGATCATCAGAACCCATCCCGGCATCCGCAGCTGCATCGCGCCGCGCGAACGCACCCGGGGGATGTTGCCCATGGTGGGAAGCCCGGTGATCTCGCGTGCCTGTTCGCTGCTCCAGACCTGGCGGCTCATCGAGTTCAGCAGAAGCGCGACCAGGAAGGCCAGGATGAAGGACCCCGCGAAGGCCACGGCCAGCGTCGCGGGCCGGTTCGGGAAGGACGGGCGCGTCGGAACCTCGGCCATGGTGACCTGGCGGGCGCTTTGCGACACGAAGTCCAGCTGCGGTTCAAGCTCGTTCAGGCGCTCGGTCGCGGTCTGGTAGCGGGTCGCCAGCAGGTCGACGACGCGTTCCTGGCGCTTGCGGGCAAGTTCGGCCCGGGTCCGCGCGGCCAACTGCTCTTCGTAGAGTTCGAGGGCCTCCTGCCTGCGGGCGATTTCCTCGGCATTGCGCGGGTCGCCCTGCAGGACCGCGATGATGTCCGCGGCGTTGTTGCGTTCCGCCAGAAGCTTCGTGGGCAGGCTTGCATCGTCCAGGTTGTTCGACCGGATGATGTCGCCAAGCGCCTGTTCGGATTCGGACAGGTCCTGGCCCAGCTGCTCGACCCGGTTGCGCAGGAAGCTGACCCAGGTTTCCAGCTGCACCTGATCATCGCGTGACGACCGCGTGATATAGGCCGTCACGACGGTGTTCGCGATCCCGGCCGCAAGTTCGGGCGAATCGGCGGTGGCGGTGACGTTCAGCACCAGGCTCTCGCCGGTGCGGTAGATAGTATAGGACGCCAGAAGCCGGTCCAGCACGGCGGCCTTCTGTTCGGGGGTCAGCTTGTTGGGATCGGCCTCGCCGATGAAGGCCTTGTTGTCGAACAGATTCAGCGATTCGGCGACGCTGGCCGCGAAGTCCCGCGACCGCAGGATGTCGATCTCGGTCTGGACGCGGGCCGACGTGACGTCAAAGGCTTCAAGCTGCGAATTGGCGCGGCTGACCCGCGTTTCCGACACCGTCAGCGCCATCGCGGCGGTCGAGGTATAGCTGTTCGGCGTCCGCATCAGGATCGCCGTCGTGGCCCCCATGACCAGGATGATCACGATCACCATGGGCCAGAACTGGCGGCGGATCAGCCAGCCCAGGTCGGACAGGCCGATTCGCGGGCCGGAAGCGCCTGTGCTGGCGGGCAGCGCAGGGGCGATGATTTGTCGTTCCATCGTCATGTCGGAGCCTCGGAAAGGGCGGACGGGCGATGCGACAGGGCCTTGCGATAGACCTTGGCGTGATCGCCGGTATAGGTGTCCAGGGACAGCAGGGCCTCGACCCGCTGGCGCGCAGCCTGGCCGATCCGCTGCCGGTCGGCGGCGGGCATGGACAGGATGCGGGCCATGGCGTCGGCCAGGGCCCGCGGCTGGCCGGGCGGCACCACCAGTTGCGGGTCGCCGACCATCCAGGCGCAGTCGCCCATGTCGGTGGTGATGCAGGGCACGCAGGCCGCCATCGCCTCGCCCAGGGCAAGCGACTGCGCCTCGCCCCAGGCCGAGGACAGGGCGAAAAGGTCCAGGCCCGGCACCAGCCGCGCGATATCATTGCGGGCGGGCAGGGTGGTCAGGTGTTCGGCGACCTGCAGCCGCCGCGCCTCGGCCTCGGCGGGGCTGCCGGCATGTCCGTGCCCGATCAGGACCAGGTGCAGGTCCAGCCCCGCCTGGCGCAGCAGGGCGACGGCGCGCACCAGCGAGACATGATCCTTCATCGGATGGGCGCGCGCCACGTTGCCGATCAGCAGCGTGCCGGGCCCCGTCCCGCAGATCGCCCGCAGCCGGTCCGCTGCCTGCGGGTCGGGCCGGAATTCCGCGCAGTCGATGGCATTGGGGATCAGCGTGTCATTTTGGTCCGAGAACCCGATCCGGCGGTGCTGCCGGCGCGCCACCTCGGAGCAATAGGTAATATGGTCCGCCGACCCGGACATTCTGGCCATGACCTGCAGGATCATGCGCGTCGCGCGTTTTTCCTGTTTCAAATCAGCCAGAGAATGATGAATGCCCCAAACCAATGCGGGCTTTTGCCGCATCAATTTGCGCGCAATAGTTGAAACAAGGCATCCGTGATACATCCAGCCATGGATAACATCGGGCCGCATTCGATCCAGTTTCCGCGCCAGCCGCACCGCCGCAGCGGGTGCCGAGGCCAGATTGCGCATATCCACGGTAGAAACCGGCACGTTCAGCGCCGAAATCATTTCGGAAACGGGACCATGCGGCAAGAGAGAGATTACGTGCTGATTCGCGGCCCCATCGCCCAGGGCCCGCAAATAACGGTAGAGCATGATCTCTGCCCCGCCGACATTTGTACCGGTAACAACATGCGCAACAAACGCCATCTTCACAAAACCCAGTCCACTCGTAACTTTTCACAGGCAGTCTGAAATCTTTACCGGGATCATACTATCGCCTAAATCTTGCACGGCGACAAAAAAAATGCCTATTCTTGAAAAACTGTGTCGTTAGTTCCTCGGTATGTTCCGGTTTAGTCATGAGTCGCAGTGTCGAGTTGTTTTTGGCGTCGATTCTTTTTGTCGTTACGCTGCCCTTTGAAGCCATTACCTGGTTGCTGATTCGCTGGCGGATCGGAAATCCGGTCTTCTTCCGTCAGGCCCGTGCCGGCCGGGGCGCGCGGCCCTTCACCATCGTCAAGTTCCGCACCATGACGGATGCGCGCGGTCCCGACGGCGTCCTTCTGCCCGACGACGAACGGCAGATCCCCTTGTCGCGCCTGATCCGCAGGCTGCGGCTGGACGAACTGCCGCAGCTTCTGCTAATCCTGCGCGGCGACATGGCCCTTGTCGGCCCCCGGCCCTTGCTGCCCGCGACGATCGCCGGCTTCGGCGAGGCGGGGCTGAAGCGCTGCCGGGTCGCGCCCGGCCTGACCGGATGGGCGCAGGTCAGCGGCAACACGCGCCTGGGCGATTCGGAAAAGCTGGCGCTCGACCTGTGGTATGTGGATCACCGATCGACCCTTCTGGATCTGCGCATCCTGGCCGAAACCCTTCTGGTGGCCCTGCGGGGCGAGCATCCCCGTCCCGAACGTCTTTCCGCAGCCCAGCGCTGGCTTGCCGCCCAGGGGGTTCCTGCATGAGAACAGTGTTTGTCGGCGCGGTCGAGGGCTCGGCACGCGCGCTCGACGGCCTTTGCGCGGCGGGTCACGTGCCGGCGCTGGTCATGACGCTGCCCCTGGATCGCGCCGGAAACCATTCCGACTTCGCCGATCTGCGCCCCATCGCTGCCGCCCATGCCATTCCCGTCCTTGAAGCCGCGCGCAGCAATGCACCCGAGACGCTGGCTGCCCTGCGCGCCGCCGCCCCCGACCTGATCCTTGTGATCGGCTGGTCGCAGCTTTGCGGCGCCGAGTTCCGGGCGATCCCCGCCCTGGGCTGCATCGGCTTCCACCCCTCGGCCTTGCCGCGGATGCGCGGGCGCGGCGTCATTCCCTGGCAGATCCTGTGCGGCGAAAGCCAGGGCGGCGCGACGCTGCTGTGGCTGGACGAGGGCACGGACACCGGCGACATCGCCGCGCAGACGCTGTTTCCCATCGATCCCGACCATGAAACGGCCCGCAGCCTTTACGACCGCGCCGTGTCCGAGATGATCCCGCTGCTGGTCGGCCTCGTGTCGCGGCTGGCGCAGGGCGAAAGGCCCCGGAGGGTCCAGGACCACGGCCAAGCCACGCTTTGCGCCCGGCGAGAGCCGCAGGACGGCATGATCGACTGGTCCCAGCCCGCGGCGCGGATCGAAAGGCTGATCCGCGCCGTGTCGCCGCCCTATCCGGCGGCCTTCACCTTCGACGACACCGGCAGGCGCTGCATCCGCGCAGCCCGCCTGTCGCCGCGCCAAGGGTATCACATCGGCCTGCCGGGACAGGTGCAGGCGGTGGGGGACGGCGTCACCGTCATGTGCGGCGACGGCCTGTGCCTTGACCTTCTGGACTATGACGGTCCCCCGCCCAAGCTTCATGCCCGCTTCCGGAGTGCTTCATGCCCTTGACCCATCTTGCATCCTCTGGCCCCGTGCTGGTCATCGCCCCCCATCCCGACGACGAGGTGCTGGGCGTGGGCGGCACCATGGCGCGCCTGTCCGACGAGGGGGTCGCGGTGCATGTCGCCGTTCTGACCACGGGCCGCCCGCCGCGATTCGATGCCCGTCAGGTCGGCACCGTCCGGGCCGAGGCGAAGGACGCCCACCAGACCCTTGGCGTGACCCAGACCCATTGGCTGGACCTGCCCGCCGCCGCGCTGGACACCCTGTCCCATGCCGAGGCCAATGACAGCCTTGGCGCCCTTGTGCGCCAGATCGACCCCCAGACGATCTTCCTGCCCCATCTGGGGGACATCCACCTGGATCACCAACTGGCCTTCCTGTCCGGCATGGTGGCGTCCCGCCCCCACCAGGCCCGCTTTCCCACGGCGATCCTGGCCTATGAAACGCTGTCGGAAACCAACTGGAACGCGCCCTACCTGACGCCCGCCTTCCTGCCGAACGTGTTCGTGGACATCTCGGCCTCCATCGACCGCAAGCTGGCCGCCTTCGGGCAGTTCGCGTCGCAGCATCGCGCCGCCCCGCACGAGCGGTCGGTCGAAACCATCCGCGCGCTTGCGACGCTTCGCGGCGCAACCGTCCACCGTCCCGCCGCCGAGGCCTTCGTGGCCATCCGCCTGCTTGCATAAGGAAACGCCATGACCGGTCGCTGGCCCATTTACGACGACGAGCAGATCGAAGCCGTGGCAGCCGTCCTGCGCTCGGGCCGGGTGAATGCCTGGACCGGCCCCGACGTGTCCGCGTTCGAGCGTGCCTATGAACAGGCGACGGGCGCACGCTTCGCCATCGCGATGGCCAATGGCAGCGTGACGATGGATGCCGCCCTGCAGGCGCTGGACCTCCGGCCCGGCGACGAGGTGATCGTGACGCCCCGCAGCTTCATCAGCTCGGCCAGTTGCGTGCTGCTGGCGGGGGGCGTGCCGGTCTTCGCCGATGTCGATCCCGACAGCCAGAACATCACCCCCCGCACCATCGAGCCGCTGATCACCCCCCGCACGCGGGGCATCATCCCCGTTCACCTGGCGGGCTGGCCCTGCGACATGCCGGGGATCATGGCCCTGGCCCAGCGCCATGGCCTGTGGGTCATGGAGGATTGCGCCCAGGCCCATGGCGCGATGATCGGCCCCGCCGATGTCGGGCGCTTCGGGACGCTGGCCTCGCTGTCCTTCTGCCAGGACAAGATCATGACCACCGGGGGCGAGGGCGGGATGATCCTGACCGACGACGCCGCGCTTTACGAAAAGCTGTGGTCGTTCAAGGACCACGGCAAGTCGCGGGCCGAAACGCTGCGCCAGGATCATCCGCCCGGCTTTCGCTGGCTGCATTCCGCGGGTCCGGGGACGAACCTGCGCATGACCGGCCTTTCGGCGGCGCTGGGCCTGGTGCAGTTGCGACGGCTGCCGGAATGGCGCGCCACGCGGACGCGCAACGCGATGATCCTGGCCGAGGCCTTTGCCGCCCTGCCTGCCCTGCGCGTGCCGCTTCCCGGTCCCGGCCTGACCCATGCCTTCTACCGCTTCTACGCCTTCCTGCGCCCCGAACGGCTGCGTCCCGGCTGGACGCGGCAGCGCATCCTGGACAGCCTGGCCGAACGCGGCCTGACCGTCTTCAGCGGCAGTTGTTCGGAAATCTACCGCGAGAAGACCTTCGCCTCGCGCGGGATCGGTCCCAAGGCGCCGCTGCCGGTGGCGCAGGAACTGGGGGAAACCAGCCTGGCCTTTCTTGTCGATCCAAGCTGGTCGGCCCAGGACATGCATGACATGGCCCGGGGCGTTGCCGAAGTGCTGGATCAGGCAAGTGGCTGACCCGGCAAAGCCCGACCCGCAGGACCCCCCTGCGCCGGATGGCCGGATCGGATCGGCGGCGATCCATGCCTTTCCCCCGGCAGAGGTCGTCCGCAGGCTTCCGGCGCTGGACCAGTTCAGGGGCATCGCCATCCTGATGATCGTCCTTCTTCATTCGGGACGAACCTATTTCTTTCGCGGCGGCTATGACCTGAAGGACGACTCGGACGTCGTCTTTGCCCTGAACGACGTGCTGTTTCACAACGCAACGGTCTATTTCACCATGATCTCGGGGATCGTCTATGCGCGATCGCTGTGGCTGCAGAAGCCGGGCCGCTTTCTGGCAGGCCGGGTCCGCAACATCCTGGTGCCCTATGTCGTGGTGTCGGTGGCCCTGACGCTGATCGTGGCTTGGGCCGGGCGTGCCCATGACAGCGCCCGGACCCTGCCGGGCCAGATCTGGCACAACCTTCTGAACGGAGAGGCGATCTATGTCCTGTGGTACATCCCGGTCATCCTGATCCTGTACCTGGTCAGCCCGCTGCTTCTGCGCATCACCCGCAATCCGCGTTTGCAAGGCGTGACGATCGTGCTGGCGCTGATGCCGCTGGCCTTCTCTCGCGAGGGGACGGACATCACCCTTCCGACGATCCTGTACTTCACCGGAGCCTATGTCGTGGCGCTGGTGGTCGGATCGGACCTGGAACGCTGGCTGGATTGGGCGGTGGACCGCCAGCGGCTGCTGTGGGGCATCAGCCTTGCCTCCTCGGTCGTGCTGTTCCTGATGTATCGGCACGGCGTCCTGCACCTGGGGATCACCGATCTGCGCGAGACGGTGTTCTATGTCCAGCGCATCGCCAGCGGCATGGCGCTGCTGGCGCTGCTGGCGCGGGTGCGGCCGATCGCCGATCCGGGCCTGAAGCGGGGCTTGTCCTTTGTCGCGGACATGGCCTTCGGCCTGTATTTCCTGCACGCCCTGGTCATCCGCGTGGTGCTGAAGGGATTGCGGGTGATCCTGGGCGACGATGGAATGATGGCCTGGCCGCTGGCGGCCATTCCCGTGGTCTTCGTGCTGTCGCTTTGTCTTTGCATTCTGATGGTTCTTGCGGTCCGACTGGCGGCGGGACGGTATTCCCGCCTGCTGATCGGGGCCTGACACGGCTTGGGGGGCCGCATGAAACGAATCCTTCTGACCGGCGCCACCGGCTTCGCGGGCAGAGAGCTTGCCCGGCAGGCGCTCGCCTCGGGGATCGAGGTGATCGCCCCCGTCCGGCCCGGACCGCGGGCGGACGGCCTGGCCGCGGCCCTGCCGCAGGTGCACCTCGTGCCGGTCCAGCCGGGGCTTGGCATGGTGCGCGCGGCGGTCGAGCGCCGGACCCCCGACGCGGCCATCCACCTGGCCGCCAGCTATCTGCCCGATACCGCGCCCCATGCGGCGCAAACCATGATCGAGGCGAATATCTCGTTCGGGACGGCCATGCTGGAACTGCTGCGGCCCTCGGCCTGCCGCGTCTTCGTCGCCGCGGGCAGCCAGTGGCAGCACGCCACGGGGCAGGCCCAGTACAGCCCGAACTGCCTTTATGCGGCAACCAAGCAGGCCTTCGGGGACATCCTTGACCATTTCGCCGCAAGCTGCGGGTTCCGCACGATGGTCCTGAAGGTCGCTGACAGCTATGGCCCCGGCGACCGGCGCGGCCGCCTGATCGGCAGGCTGGCCGAATCCTTCCAGGCGGGCCGGGGCATGGACCTGTCGCCCGGCGGACAGGAACTGGATCTGATCCATGTCAGGGATGTCGCGGCGGGCTTTCTGGCGGCCACGCAGGGGCTCTGGGACGGGTCGCTGCAGCCGTCGCAAAGCTGGGCGCTGAGGGGCGGCCATCCACGGCCCCTGCGCGAGGTCGTGGCCCTGATGGAAAGGATCGCCGGAGGTCCGGTCGGCGCGCGGCTTGGCGCGCTGGACTATCCGGCCGGGACCGTGATGACGCTGTGGCGCCAGCCGCTGCTGCCCGGCTGGAAGCCCGCCATCCCGCTGGAGGACGGCCTGCGCGATCTGCTTCTGGCACCGGCGGAGGCATCATGAAGGTGACGCCCCTTGCCGTCGACGGCGCCCGGCTGATCGCGTCGATCCCCCACGACGATCACCGGGGCCGGTTTTCGCGCCTGTTCTGCCGGGCATGGATGCAGCAGGCCGGGCTTGATCCGACCGTCGCGCAGATCAATCACTCGCAAAGTTCGGCGCCGTTCACGCTGAGGGGCCTGCACTGGCAGGACCAGCCCCATGCCGAGGCCAAGCTGGTCACCTGCCTGGCCGGCGCGATCTATGACGTCATCGCGGATGTGCGGCCCGGCTCCCCGTCCTTCGGCGCCTGGTGCGCAGTCAGCCTGGATGCGGGCCGGAACGAGGCCGTCTATGTCCCGGCCGGTTGCGCCCATGGCTTTCTGACGCTGATGCCCGATTCGCAGGTGGTCTATACAAGCTCGGAGCCCCATGTCCCCGGCCTTCAGCATATCCTGCGCTGGGACGACCCCGGCTTCGGCATCGAATGGCCCGCCCGTCCGGCGGTCCTGTCGGCAGCGGATCGCGACGCCCCCGATCGTGAAGGTCTTGGCAAAAGCGGCGCCGTCCGTTTCCCGAACAAAGATTTTGACGCATGACTTGGTTAACAGTTACGATGCGCGGCAGTCTTTCAGGAACCACGAGACACGGACGATTCTTTCTGCCGGGCTTGTCGGATCGAAAAGCCCGGACCTGCCAAAGTCATGACGCCACGCGTTCGGGCGATCACAAACCCTGCGTTCAATGTTTCCCTTTGTACCTGGTATCGGCGGAGTTTATCGAATGAAGACAGCTCTTGTTACTGGCGCGGCGGGCTTTATCGGCTTTCATCTAAGCCGATCGCTGCTGGCCGAAGGTTTTCGCGTTATCGGATTCGACAACCATAACGATTACTACGATCCCAGATTGAAGGCCGACAGGGAAGACCGGCTGAAGGACATTCCCAATTACCTGTCCGTCCGCGGCGACGTGGAAACCAGGGGGCTTCTGTCCGAGATCATGTCCCGCGAAAAGCCGCAGGTGGTGGTCCATCTCGCTGCGCAGGCGGGTGTGCGCTATTCCATCGACAATCCGCGCGCCTATGTGGAATCGAACCTGATCGGCACCTTCGAGCTTCTGGAGGCGGCGCGGGCGCACAAGCCGGATCATCTTCTGCTGGCCTCGACCAGTTCGGTCTACGGCGCCAACACGAAGATGCCCTATTGCGAGACGGACAAGGTCGATACCCAGGTGTCGTTCTATGCCGCGACGAAGAAGTCGAACGAGGCGATGGCCCATGCCTATGCCCACCTGTTCGACATTCCGACGACCATGTTCCGGTTCTTCACCGTCTATGGTCCCTGGGGAAGGCCGGACATGGCGCCCTATCTGTTCACCTCGGCAATCCTGGAAGAAAGGCCGATCAAGGTCTTCAACCATGGGAACATGCAGCGCGACTTCACCTATGTCGAGGATCTGGTGCACGGCATCCGCCTGCTGATGGACGCCCCGCCCACCGGCCCCGCGGTCGAGGGGGACAGCCTGTCCCCCGTCGGTCCCTGGCGGGCGGTCAACATCGGCAACGGCCAGCCGGTGCCGCTTCTGGACTTCATCGCCGCCATCGAGGAGGCGTCGGGCAGGGAAGCCCAGAAGGTCATGCTGCCCATGCAGCCGGGCGACGTGGTGGCGACATGGGCGGACAACGGCCTTTTGCGCCGGCTGACCGGCTATGCCCCCCGCACATCGGTCAGGGAAGGCGTTCGCGCCTATGTCGAATGGTTCCGGGACTACTACGGGGCGGGCGCGCCGGCAGCCCGGTCTTCGGTCCAGGGTCCGGCGATGCTGCGGGGCAAGACGGCTGCGGGCCGCTGAGGGTCGCCGTCACCGCGACCAGCGAAAGCCTTGGCCTGACAGGGTCACCCTGACACGGCCATCCTTGACGGCAAGGGGATCGCCCGGCAGGGCCGTCGCCTTGCCCCTGCACGAGGCGCCGGGCCCCGGCCCACCCGCGCCGCCTTGGCCGGCAGGTTGTACCGGATCGCGAGGTCATGGTCGGCCGCGGGATGGCGCATCGCAGCCCTTCCGCGACAGATCCTTGCCTATGCCGATCTCGTCGCCATGGCAGATCAGCGGAGCGCCGGGCATTGAACGGGGCGGGCTCCAGGCCATCCGCAGCCGGTCGAAAGCCCGCCTGAATCGTCGCCAGCCGCGGCCGGACAGGCGCATGTCGTCTTCCGGGTCAAGCGCGGCCACGGGTGCCCGTCGGAGATGTGCGCGCCACCCGTTCAGGATCACGCGGATGCCGCGCGCCCGGTCTCGGTCAGGAAGTCGTCGAGGGTGCCGAGGCGGATCGAACTGCAGGTGGTCGGTGATGTCATGGCCGTTGTCGCGGTTGGCGGGCGGCAAGAACGGCAGCAACCAGATGCACGGCGCCCCGGCGCGGCGATATGATCCAGCCTGGAGGTCAGGCCCGGCAAGTCGCCCACCCTGCCGCGGAAGCGTTCCACACCGACGCCATGGACCGCGTTCCGCCACCGTTCGTCCGTGCCGCCCCTGACATGCGACAATCGCCTTCCGCCCGGATGGGAAGACCCGCTGCGGCGGGATTGTTCGACGGCGGAACTTACGGCCGCGTCGGGCGCTTGGCTGGGCAGACGCATGACGAACGGACGGCCCCATGACGCGCATCGGATATCACGCCGCACACGAGCAATATGCCCCCGGAGCCCTGCGGGATCTCGCGATCCGCGCCGAGGCGGCGGGCTTTGCCGCCATCAAGTGTTCCGACCACATCCAGCCCTGGAGCGCCCGTCAGGGCCATTCGGGCCATGCCTGGACCTGGCTGGGGGCGGCCATGCAGGCGACGACGGTGCCCTTCGGCAACATCGCGGCGCCCGGCTATCGCTATCACCCGGCGATCATGGCGCAGGCGGCGGCGACGTTGCAGCAGATGTTCCCCGATCGCTTCTGGCTGGCGCTGGGCACGGGCGAGGCGCTGAACGAGGCGATGACCGGGATGGTCTGGCCCGACAAGCCCGAACGCAATGCCCGGCTGAAGGAATGCTTCGACGTCATGCACGCCCTGCTGCGGGGGGACACCGTCACCCATCGCGGCCGCGTCACCGCCGTCGAGGCGCGGCTGTGGTCCCTGCCCGAAACCCCGCCGCCCCTGTTCGGCGCCGCCGCGACCGCCGAGACCGCGCGTTTCCTGGGCGGCTGGGCCGAGGGGCTGCTGACGCTGGGAGGCGATCCGGCCCAGACCGCCAGGGTGATCGAGGCCTTCCGCGAGGGCGGGGGCGCGGGCAAGCCCGTTCACATCCAGCACACCATCTCCTGGGCGGACACGCAGGACGAGGCGATGGCAAGCGCGCTTGATCAATGGGCGCCGGTCGCGATCGGCGGCGAGATCAACTGGGACATCCGCCGCCCCTCGGATTTCGACCACCTGGCCCGGTTCGTGGACGAGGAGCATATCGGCCGGTCGGTCCGCGTCTCGGCCGATCCGGGGCTGCACCGGGCGGACCTGCAGGCCTTTGCCGAACTGGGCGTGGACACGGTCTTCGTCCACAATGTCGGGCGCAACCAGGATGCATTCATCGACATGGCGGCCCGGGAGCTGGTGGGGTGAAGCCCCGTGCGACACTGCAAGATCAGACGGGCAGGGTCGGGCGGGGTTCTGCCCCGCCCATGCCTCTATAACTGTTCCTGGACATCGTCGTTCGGCTTGTCCTTGGTCTTGGCCGGGTTCATCACGTCGAACTCGCTGGGCGAATGGGCCTTGCCCTCGTGTTCGCCCTGGCCGTTGCGGCGGTCAGGCTCGTAGCCCTGATCCTTGTCCTTCTCGGGCATGATCACTCCTCCGATCAGATGCACTCACCCGAAGCCGCAACCGCGCCTTCGGGTTCCGCGCCGGCGGATCACGCCTTGTCGCGCCAGCGGTTCACAAGGGGATAGCGCCGGTCCAGCCAGAAGGCCTTTGTCGAAATCCGCGGGCCGGGGGCCGCCTGGTAGCGTTTCCATTCGCTGCCATAAAGCAGCAGTTCGACCCGCTTGACGGTGGCGGCATCGAAGCCCTGCTCGACCAGGTCGCGCAGCGACAGGTCCTTCTCGACCAGGCCTTCCAGGATCGCGTCCAGGACCTCGTAGGGCGGCAGCGAATCCTCGTCCTTCTGGTCGGGGCGCAGTTCCGCCGAAGGGGGCTTGGTGATGATCTGCGGGGGGATCACCTGTCCGGCGGGGCCCATCATCCAGTCGCGGTGGTTCTCGTTGCGCCAGCGGCAGGTCTGGAACACGCGCGTCTTGTAAAGGTCCTTGATCGGGTTGTAGCCGCCCGCCATGTCGCCATAGATGGTGGCATAGCCCACGCCCACCTCGGACTTGTTGCCGGTGGTCAGCAGCATCTCGTTGAACTTGTTGGACAAGGCCATCAGCATCAGCCCGCGCAGGCGGGACTGGATGTTTTCCTCGGTCATGTCGGGCGTGGTGCCCGCCATCAGGTGCCCCAGCGCGCCCGAGACCGCGTCGCGCGCGCCGTCGATGCGCACCGTGTCCAGCCGCGTGCCCAGGCGCCGGGCGCAGTCCGCCGCATCGTCCAGGCTGGCCTGGGACGTGTATTCGCTGGGCAGCATCACGCAATGGACGTTTTCGGGGCCGATCGCGTCCGAGGCGATGGTCGCCACAAGCGCCGAATCGATGCCGCCGGACAGGCCCAGCACCACCTTGGAAAAGCCCGACTTGCGCAGGTATTCCCGCAGGCCCAGCATCATCGCCTGGTAGTCCTGTTCCCATTCGTCGGGCTGTGGCGCCATCAGGCCGGGTTCGGCCCGCCAGCCGTCGGCGGTTTCGGTGAAATCGACATGGGCCAGCATTTCCTGGAACGGCGGAAGCTGCACGACCTTCTTGCCGCCGGGGTTCAGCACGAAGCTGGCGCCATCGTAAAGCTGGTCGTCCTGGCCGCCCACCATGTTAATATAGACCAGCGGCAGCCCCGTCTCGACCACGCGGCCCACCATGTGGCCCATGCGCAGGTCCAGCTTGTTGCGGTGATAGGGCGAGCCGTTGGGGATCACCAGGATCTCGGCCCCGGTCTCGGCCAGGGTCTCGGCCACGTCGGGCGCCCAGCCGTCCTCGCAGATGGGCGATCCGATGCGCGCCTTTCCGACCGGATAGGGGCCGCTGATGGGGCCGCTGTCGAACAGGCGCAGCTCGTCGAAAAGCTGCTTGTGGGGCAGGCGGTGCTTCAGGACGCGGGCGATCAGCTCGCCGTCCTTGAAGACCCAGTAGGCGTTGAACAGCTTGTCGCCCCTGCGCCAAGGTCCGCCGATGCCCAGGGTCGGGCCGCCGACGCACAGCGCGGCAAGCTCGTGGATCTCCTCCTCGGCTTGGCGGCAGAAGGCGGGTTTCAGCACCAGATCCTGCGTCTGGTATCCGGTGATGAACATCTCGGGCAGGGCCAGCATGTCGGCGCCGGCGGCCCTTGCGGCCTCCCACGCCTCGCGCGCCTTGTCGGCGTTGCCCTGCAGATCGCCCACGGTCGCGTTCAGCTGGCCGATGGTCAGGCGGAAACGGTTGGTCATGGTGCAGCCCCTGTTTCTCTCAACGCCGTGATAGGCGATGGTGTGCACAAGGAAAAGTCGGGCTTTGCGCCGGGGGTTCCCCTGCGCTAAACCACGCATCGAAAGACAAAGGGCATGGTGGCGATGAAGGCGGCAAGTTGGGCGGCAGTCGTGGCGCTGTTGGCGGGAACCGCCGCGGCCGACGCGCAGGTCGTGACCAAGCAATACGACGACGGCGGCGTCTATGAAGGCACCTTCCGCAACGGCCGCCAGCACGGCCAGGGCAGCTATACCCTTCCCAACGGCTATCGCTACGAAGGCGACTGGGTGGAGGGCGAGATCCTGGGCCGGGGCCGCGCCACCTTCCCGAACGGTTCGGTCTACGAAGGCCAGTTCGCCGAAGGCAAGCCAAACGGCACGGGCACCATCACCTATGCCGACGGCGGCACCTATGAAGGCGACTGGGTCGCCGGAGAGATCACCGGCAAGGGCGTGGCGCGCTATGCCAACGGGTCGGTCTATACGGGCGATTTCGTCAAGGGCCTACACCAGGGCAAGGGGGTGCTGACCCAGCCCAACGGCTATCGCTACGAAGGCGACTGGAACGCGGGCGTCAAGGAAGGCCAGGGCAAGATCACCTATCCCGACGGCGCCGTCTACGAAGGCGGGATGCTGGCGGGCCAGCGCGCGGGCAAGGGCAAGCTGACCATGGCCGACGGGCTGGTCTATGACGGCGTCTGGTCGGCGGGGCAGATGTCGGGCAGCGGGCTGCTGGTGCAGGGCTCGGGCGACCGCTACGAGGGCCAGATGCTGAACGGCAAGCGCGAAGGGCAGGGCGTCGCCACCTATGCCAACGGCGATGTCTATGACGGCGCCTTCAAGGCCGACCGCCGCCACGGGCAGGGCACCTTCACCGGCACCGACGGCTATGTCTATACCGGGTCCTGGGTCGAGGGCCGGATGGAGGGCGAGGGCCAGATCACCTATCCCGACGGCTCGGTCTACACCGGCAGCATGAAGAACGACCGCCCCGACGGTACGGGCACCATCACCTATCCCGATGGCGCCAGCTATTCCGGCCAATGGGTCGCGGGCGTGATCGAGGGCGAGGGCAAGGCCACCTATGCCAACGGCATGGTCTACGAGGGCGGCTTCCGCAATGCCCGCAACCACGGCCAGGGCCGCATGACCTATCCCGACGGCTACGTCTATACCGGCGCCTGGGTGGACGGGCAGCGCCATGGCGAGGGCCAGGCCACCTATGCCGACGGCACCGTCTATACCGGCAGCTTCGCGAACGGCTTGCGCGAAGGCCAGGGCAAGCTGACCACGCCCGACGGCTTCGTCTACGAGGGCGGCTGGAAGGGCGGAGAGATCGACGGCACCGGCGTCGCCACCTATGCCAGCGGCGACCGCTACGAGGGCAGCTTCGTGGCGGGCAAGCGGCAGGGCCAGGGCGTCATGCGCTATGCCAGCGGCGAGGTCGCAGCGGGCGAATGGGACCAGAACCGGCTGGTGGAGAGCGGTTCGGCGCCGCAGGACCAGGCAACCGAAGCGCCCGCGATGCCGTCCGAGGCCCCCATGACCCCATAAGGGTGGGGTTCATCCCACCACCCTTGATGCAGGCCGCCGGGCAGCGATGACGTGCCACACAACCCTCGAAGCTCTTTACTTGTATGGAAGTATGGCATAGAAGGCTGCTTGGAGGATTCCATGGACATCGCCCGCATCACCATTGCGCCCAGCACCGCGTCCCAGGTCCACGACTGGCTGCGCAAGCGCGTCCAGCGGGGCGACCTGCCCCCCGGAATGCGCATCAGCGAAACCGAGGTGGCGGCGGCCATCGGCATCAGCCGCCAGCCCGTGCGAGAGGCCTTTATCCGCCTTGCCAGCGACGGCCTGGCCGAGGTGCGCCCGCAGCGCGGCACCTATATCAGCCGGATCTCGGTTTCCGCCGTCCTGTCCGCCCGCTTCATCCGCGAGGCGGTCGAGGCCGACCTGGCCCGCGCCGTCGCCGAGGCCGGTCCCCGCGACATGCTGGACCGCATGGCGGACGAGATCGCCCGCCAGCACCGCGCCGATGAAGCCGGCAATGTCGAGGAGTTCATCGACTCGGACGACCGCTTCCACCACCTGCTGGCGCAGGCCGCGGGACAGGATGCCGTCTGGGCCGATCTGGAACGTCTCAAGGCGCAGATGAACCGCCTGCGGCACTTGTCCATGCGCGTCTTCGACCGCAGCTTCACCATCGGGCAGCATCAGGCGATCCTGGATGCCCTGCGGCAGGGCGATCCCGACGCGGCCGAAGCCGCGATGCGCACCCACCTGCGCCAGATGCTGGCCGAGGTGCCGCAGATGGCGGCTGCCCAGCCCGACTGTTTCACCGACTGAGAGGAACCCATGCGACACACCTGGCGCTGGTTCGGTCCCAACGACCGCGTTTCCATCGACGACATGCTTCAGGCCGGCGTTCAGGGCGTCGTGACCGCGCTGCACCATGTGCCGACCGGCGCTGTCTGGTCGCCTGAGGAGATCGCCACGCGCCAGGCGCAACTGGCCGTCATGCGCGACGGCGCCCCGTCCGGCCTGTCCTGGGAAGTCGTGGAAAGCCTGCCCGTCAGCGAGGCGATCAAGACCCAGACCGGCGACTGGCGCGTGCATGTCGAAAACTGGATCGCCTCGATGCGGAACCTGCACGCGGCGGGCCTCCGGGTGATCTGCTACAACTTCATGCCGGTGCTGGACTGGACGCGCACCGACCTGGAATGGCGCCGTCCCAACGGCGCGCGCTGCATGAGGTTCGACCTGACGGACTTCGCGGCCTTCGATATCCACATCCTCGAACGCCCCGGCGCGGCCGGCGATTTCCCCGAAGATGTGCGCGACGCCGCCGCCCGCCGTTTTGCCGAAATGGACGATGCCGCCCGCCAGCAGCTTGCCGGAAACGTGGTCTTCGGCCTGCCGGGTGCTGCCGAGCACCTGAGCATGGCCGACGTGCGCGCGTTGCTGCAAACCTATGCCCCGGTGACGGACGCCGTGCTGCGCCGCCATTTCCACGACTTCCTGGAACAGGTGGCCCCGATCGCGCAGGATCTGGGGATGCGGCTGTGCTGCCACCCCGACGATCCGCCCTTTCCGCTGCTGGGCCTGCCCCGCGTCATGTCCACCGAGGCCGACTTCGCCGAACGCATCGCCGCCGTCGACCTGCCCGCCAACGGCATCACGCTGTGTTCGGGTTCGCTGGGCGCGCGGCACGACAACGACCTGCCGGGCATGATGCAGCGGCTGGGCGACCGCGTGCATTTCCTGCACCTGAGGAACGTCCGTCGCGACACCGACACCGTTCCCGCCAGCTTCTTCGAGGACGAGCATTTGGGCGGCCAGACCGACATGGTGGCCCTGATCGACGCGATCCTGGCCGAGGAGGCGCGCAGGCGGGCGGCGGGCCGCGAGGACTGGCGCATCCCCATGCGTCCAGACCACGGCCAGGACATCCTGGACGACATCGGGCGCGGCGGCCAGCCGGGCTATCCCGCCATCGGACGTCTGAAGGGATTGGCGGAGCTGCGCGGCGTCGAACTGGCGCTGTCGCGCCAGCACCAGGCGGCGTGATGCGAATCCTGTCCATCGGAGAGGCGATGGTCGAACTGGGCCAGTCTGACCAGCCCGGCCTGTGGCGGCTGGGTATCGCGGGCGACACGCTGAACACCGCCTGGTATCTGCGCCGGTTGCTGGGGGCCGACTGGCAGGTCGACTACCTGTCGCGCGTGGGCACGGGCGCCTTTTCGCAGCAGATGGTGGATTTCCTGACGGCGGAAGGGATCGGCACCGCCCATGTCGGGCGCGACCCCGACCGCGAGATCGGTCTTTACGCGATCAGCCTGACGCATGGCGAACGCAACTTCGCCTATTGGCGCGATACCTCGGCGGCCAGGCGGCTGGCGGACGACCCCTCGCTGCTGGACGCGGCGCTTGAAAGGGTGACGGTCGCCTATTTCTCGGGCATCACGGTGGCGATCCTGCCGCCCGAGGGGCGCGCGAACCTGCTGGCCGCGCTGTCCCGCGCGAAGGCAGGCGGCACGCGGATCGTCTTCGACCCGAACCTGCGCCCGCGCCTGTGGCCGGATGCCGCGACCATGCGCCAGGGGATCAGCGATGCGGCGGCGGGCGCCGATCTGGTCCTGCCCTCCTTCGACGACGAGGCCACGCATTTCGGCGATGCCGACCCGCAAGCCACCGTGGCCCGCTATCGGACGCTTGGGGCGGGCCAGGTCGTGGTGAAGAACGGCGGCGGGCCGATCAGCCATGGCGGAGCGGAAGGCTTCGGCACCGTGACCGACCTTGCACCCGAGACCCCCGTAGACAGCACGGCGGCGGGCGACAGCTTCAACGCGGGCTATCTGGCGGCTTGGCTGGCGGGCGCGGGATGCGCCGACGCCATCGCGGCAGGCCATGCCCTCAGCCGCAAGGTGATCCGCCATCGCGGCGCCCTGGTGCGCGAGGCCCTGTAGGGTGGGGTTTCACCCCACCGCTTCGACGCCCGCCACCATCGCCCGCGCACCGTCCCGCACCAGCCCCGACAGCGCCGCCGTCAGATTCGCCGCAAACCCCGCGTCGTCGCGCAGCGCGGGCGGGAACACTTCGGCCACGGCCAGAAACCCCGCGACCGTCTGCGCCGGATCGTCGCGCCACAGGGCGGCAAGACGGGGAGCCAGCGGGTCCTTGACCTCGATCGCCGCGCCCCGTTCGTCGCGCCCCGACGCGTAGCGCATCCAGGCCGCGACAGCCAAGGTCAGCCCCGGCACTGCCCGTCCCGCCGCCCGGCTTTCCGCGATGGTCCCCAGGATGCGCTGGGGCAACTTCTGGCTGCCGTCCATGGCGATCTGCCACGACCGGTGCCGGATCGCCGGATTGGCATAGCGTGCGGCCAGCGCCTCGGCATAGGCGCCCAGATCCTCACCCGGCGGAGGCGTCAGCGCCGGGATGATCTCGTCGCGCCACAAACGCCGCACGAAATGGGCGAAGACCGGATCGGACATGGTGTCGGCGATGGTCTCGTGCCCCGCCAGATAGCCCAGATAGGCGAGGCTGGAATGCGTGCCGTTCAGCATCCGCAGCTTCATGTGCTCATAGGGGGTCACGTCGGCGACCATCTGCACGCCGACCCGTTCGAAGGCGGGGCGGGAGCCGCAGAAGCTATCCTCGATGACCCACTGGCGGAAGGGTTCGTGCATCACCGGTGCCTCGTCGCGGGTTCCGGTGGCGGCTTCCAGCCGGTCCAGATCGGCGGGCGTGGTGGCGGGAACGATGCGGTCCACCATGGTCGAAGGAAAGGCGCCGTTCGTCTCGATCCAGTCCGCCAGCGCCGGGTCGATCAGCCGGGCCAATTCCCCCACCACCCCCCGGACCACCCGGCCATTGTCGGGCAGGTTGTCGCAGCACAGGACCGTGAAGGGCGGCTGGCCCGCCGCATGGCGAAGGGCCAGCGCGCGGACCAGGAAGCCCGGCGCGGAACGCGGCAGCGGGTTTTCCAGGTCATGCGCGATGTCGGGATGGTCGCGGTTCAGCCTGCCGGTGGACGGCTCGTGGCAGTAGCCCTTTTCCGTCACCGTAAGGCTGACGATATGAGTGTCGGGCGCGGCCATGGCGTCCAACACCGCTTGGGGGTCTTCGGGCGCAACCAGCACGTCGCGCAGCACCGTGACCACCTGCGGCTTTTCTCCGTCGGGTCCAAGCTCGACCGCCGTATAGGCCCAGCCCTGCGGTTTCAGCCTGTCGCGCGTGCCCGGCGATTGCAGCGAGACGCCGGTAATGCCCCAACCGCCCGCCTCGGCCACGTAGATCGCGCCATGCGCGCGGAAGAAGGCCCCGAGGCCCAGGTGGACGATGCCTGCCTTGGTCGTGGGTTCGCGATGCAGCCTATCGTGCAAGCCAGCCTCCATCGACGTTCAGGACCGCGCCGTTGATGTAGTCCGAGGCGGGGGCGGACAGGAACACGGCGGTCTGGCCGATGTCCTCGGCCCGGCCCCAGCGGCCTGCGGGAATGCGGTCCAGGATCGCGCGGGACCGGTCGGGATCGGCGCGCAGGGCTGAGGTGTTGTTGGTTTCGATGTAGCCCGGTGCGATGGCGTTGACGTTGAGGCCCGACGCCGCCCATTCGTTCGCCATCAGCTTGGTCAGGCCCGCCACGCCGTGTTTCGACGCGGTATAGGACGGCACCCGGATGCCGCCCTGGAAGGACAGCAGGGACGCGATGTTGACGATCTTGCCCCGCCCGCGCGGCAAGGCTGCCTTGGCGAAGGCTTGGCAGGTGAAGAACAGCGCCTTGAGGTTGGTGTCCATCACCTCGTCCCAGTCGGCCTCGGAGAACTCGACCGCGTCGGCGCGGCGGATGATGCCGGCATTGTTGACCAGGATGTCGATGCGCTCGGACGCGAACACGTCGCGCGCGGCCATGGGATCGCTGAAATCCAGCCGCAGCCCGCGCCCTGCCTTTTCAGAAACTTGGCCCATCAGCGCCAGCGTCTCGTCGCAATCGCGGCGGCCCGCGGCGATGACCTGCGCGCCAGCCTGCGCCATCGCCACGGCGATCGCCTGTCCGATGCCGGTGTTGGCGCCGGTCACAAGCGCGGTTTGACCCTCCAGCGAAAAGGGGTTCACCGCAGATCCTCCGGCTGGATGAAGTCCATGTCGGTGTAGTCCACGTTGTCGCCCGCCATGGCCCAGATGAAGGTATAGCCGCCGATGCCCGCGCCCGAATGGACCGACCAGGGGGGCGAGATCACCGCCTGTTCGTTGGCGACGAACAGGTGGCGGGTTTCCTGCGGCTCTCCCATCAGGTGCAGGACGCGCGCTTCCGGTGCCATGCCGTGATACAGATAGGCCTCCATCCGGCGGTCGTGGACGTGCGACGGGATGGTGTTCCAGACCGACCCGTCCTCCAGCGTGGTATAGCCCAGCACCAGTTGGCAGCTTTCCATGACCAGCGGGTGGATGAACTGGCGGATGGTGCGCTTGTTGGACGTTTCCACCGCGCCGGTCTTCATCTCCTTGGCCTCGGCTACCGTGATAAGGCGGCAGGGCAGTTCCCGATGCGCGGGGCAGGACGCGATGTAGAACCGCCCGTTGCCGCTGAACGTCACCGCGCCGGATCCCATGCCCAGATACAGGACATCGCCCTTCTTCATCTCCCATGTCCGGCCCGCCGCCGTGACGCTGCCGGTGTCGCCGATGTTCACGATGCCCATCTCTCGCCGTTCCAGAAAGGTGCCGGTCTTGGTTTCCTCGATCTTGTCCAAGGTGATGTCGGCGCCGTTCGGGACCGCGCCGCCGACCACGAAGCGGTCGTAATGGGTATAGACCAGCCGGACCTCGGCATCGGCAAACAGCCCCTCGGCCAGGAAATGCCGGCGCAGGTCCGCCGTGTCCATGCGCTTGGCATGGTCGGGATGGATCGCGTGGCGGGTTTCGACATGGGTGGTCATGGCAGGGCCTTTCACAGGAAATCGTCGCGGCGGGGGGTGAAGCTGTCGATCAGCACGCCCCCCTCCAGGCATTCGCAGCCGTGCTCGGCGCCCGAGGGGATCACGAAGGCGTCGCCCGGCCCGACCTCGAAGTCGCGGCCGTCCATCGTGAAGCGGTAGCGGCCCGACTGCACATAGGTCGATTGCACATGGGGGTGGCTGTGCAGCGCCCCCCGGTCGCCCGCCTCGAAGGCGAAGCGGACGACCATCAGGTCGGGCGCATGGGCCAGGACGGTGCGGACGGGATCGCTCATTTGAACACCCCCGGCAGCCACAGCGACAGGGCGGGGATGTAGGTGACCATCAGCAGCACGATCAGGCCTGCCGCATAGAAGGGCCAGACGCTGCGCATCGCCTCCCAGATGGAGATCCGCGCCACGGCGGCGGCGACGAACTGGACGGGGCCCAGCGGCGGGGTGTTCAGGCCGATCCCCAGGTTCAGGATCATGATGACGCCGAAATGCACGGGGTCCACGCCGAAGGCCGCCACGACCGGCAGGAAGATCGGCGTGGTGATGATGATCAGGGGCGACATGTCCATGAAGGTGCCCAGGACCAGCAGCACGATGTTGATCATCAGCAGGATCACGAAGGGATTGTCGGATACCGACTGCATCCAGTTCAGCGAGATCTGCGCCACTTGCAGATAGGCCATCAGCCAGCCGAAGGCCCCCGCCATGCCGATGATCAGCAGCACCATCGCGGTCGTGCGCACCGCCTGCTGGGTTGCGTGGACGAAGTCCTGCCACGACATGCTGCGATAGACCACCATCGTCACCAGCAGCGCGTAAAGGACCGCGATGCACGAGCTTTCGGTGGCGGTGAAGACGCCCGAGCGCACGCCGCCGAAGATGATCGCGATCAGCAGCATTCCCGGCAGCGACTGGATCAGGAAATAGCCCACGCGGGCGAAGCCGGGGAAGGCCTCGGTCGGATAGCCGCGCTGGCGGGCGACGACATAGGCGGTGACGGACAGGGCGGCGGCCAGCAGCAGGCCCGGAATGATCCCGGCGGTGAACAGGTCGGCGATGGAGATCCGCCCCCCGCCCGAGATCGAGTAGATGATCATGTTGTGGCTGGGCGGCAGCAGCAGCGCGATCAGCGCCGCCATCGAGGTCACGTTGACCGCATAGTCCGCGCCGTATCCGCGCGCCTTCATCTGCGGGATCATGATGCCGCCGACCGCCGCCGCCTCGGCCACCGCCGACCCGGAAATGCCGCCGAACAGGGTCGAGGCGGCGATGTTGACCTGTCCCAGCCCGCCCCGGACATGGCCGATCAGCGATCCGGCGAAGGCCACGATCCGGGCGGCGATGCCGCCGCGCACCATCAGGTCGCCCGCGAAGATGAAGAAGGGAATGGCCATCAGCGTGAAGACCGAAATCCCCGCCGACAACCGCTGGAACACCACCAGCGGCGGCAGGCCCAGATAGCCGACGGTCGCCAGGCTGCTGATGCCCAGGCAAAAGGCGATCGGCGTGCCGATCAGCATAAGCAGCGTGAAGACGCCGAACAGGATCAGGTATTCCATCTTACGCCTCGGTCATCAGGATGTCGTCGGCGTCGGGCTGCGCCTCGACGGTGCGGCCCGACAGGCGGTTGAGCAGGTGTTCCAGCACGAACAGGGTCATCAGCACGCCCCCCGCGAACAGCGGCATGTAGCCGAAGCCGCCGGGCAGGCCGATCACCGGCAGGGTCGATTCCCAGGTCTTGGCCATCAATTGCCAGCCATAGACCGCCATGCCGACGCTGAAGGCCAGCACAGCCAGGTCGGACAGCGCGCGCAGCCAGGTCCCCGCGCTGTCGGGCAGGAAGAACAGCAGCACGTCGAAGCCCATGTGGAAGCTTTCATGGACCCCCACCGCCGATCCCAGGAAGATGAACCAGCTCATCAGCAGGATCGCCACGGGTTCGACCCACAGCAGGCTGTCGTTCAGGACATAGCGGAAGAAGACCTGGGCAAAGACGATGATCGTCATCGCCACCAGTCCTGTGCCCGCCAGCCACAGGCTGGCGCGGGAAAGCCAGGCGTTCAGGCGCGACAACGCGGCGATGCTGCGGTGCATGGCGTCACCCCTCGATAGTGTGGAAGAAAGGCCCGCGGCAGGGGCCGCAGGCCGGTGTGTCACTTGGTTTCGCGGATGCGCTTGACCAGATCCTGTTCTTCGGGCGTGTCGGCATATTTTTCATAGACAGGGGCCATCGCCTCGATGAAGGCGGTCTTGTCCACGTCCTTGATGACCTCGGCCCCGGCGGCCACGACCTTTTCCTCGCTGGCCTTTTCCTGTTCCGCCCACAGGCGGCGCTGCACCGTGGCCGAGTTCCTGGCGGCCGTGCGCAGGATCTCCTGGTCCTCGGGGGTCAGCTTTTCCCAGGCGGTCTTGGACACCGCGACCAGTTCCGGCACCATCAGGTGCTGGTCCAGCGTGAAGTATTTCGCCACTTCGGCATGGCCCGAGCTGTCATAGGACGGAAAGTTGTTCTCCGCCCCGTCGATCACACCGGTCTGGATGGACGAATACACCTCGCCATAGGGCATCGGCGTGGCGTTGGCGCCAAGGGCCGACATCATGTCCACGAAGACGTCGTTCTGCATGACGCGGAACTTCATGCCCTTCAGATCCTCGACCGACTGGATGGGCTTTTGCGAGTTGTAGAAGTTGCGCGCCCCGCCGTCGTAATAGGCCAGCGCGATCAGGTCTTTCTCGGCAAAGGCCGCCGCGATCTCCTCGCCGATGGGGCCGTCCATCACCGCGTGCTGGTGTTCGGGCGAGGTGAACAGATAGGGCAGCGACAGGGTCTGCGTGACCGGCACGATGTCGTTGAACGACCCGAAGGACGCGCGGACCATGTCGATCACGCCGAACTGGGTCTGCTCGATGGTGTCCTTCTCCTCGCCCAGCTGGGACGACGGGAAGACCTCGATGCAGATGCGGCCGCCGGTCTTTTCCTTGACCTCGGCGGCCATCGCCTTGACGCCCTCGACGGTGGGATAGCCGTCGGGGTGGGTGTCGGACGACCGCAGGGTCGTTTCGCATTCAGCGGCGGCGAAGGATGCCGTGGCAATCAGCGCGGCAAGCGTGGTGGTCAAAAGCTTCATGGTGTCCTCCCGTTGGTGAAGCTCAAAGCTTGTAGGCCTTCTTGGCGAGGCCATAGGTCAGGTCGTGGGCCAGTTCGGACGCTTCCTCCTCGTGAAGGCGTCCAGTGGCGACCAGGGTGGCAAGGAAGCTGCAATCGACGCGGCGCGCGACATCGTGGCGCGCGGGGATCGAGCAGAAGGCGCGGGTGTCGTCGTTGAAGCCCACGGTGTTGTAGAAGCCGGCGGTTTCCGTCGCCATCTGGCGGAAGCGCATCATGCCTTCGGGACTGTCGTGGAACCACCAGGGCGGGCCAAGCCGCAGGCAGGGATAGACGCCCGCCAGCGGGGCCAGTTCGCGCGAATAGCTGGTCTCGTCCAGGGTGAACAGGATCACCGTCAGGTCGGGGCGCATCCCGACCGCGTTCAGCAGCGGGCGCAGGGCGGCGACGTAGTCGGTGCGGCCGGGAATGTCGAAGCCCTTGTCGCGGCCATGCGCGGCCATCACCGGGTCCGAATGGTTGCGCCGCGCGCCCGGATGGATCTGCAGGACCAGCCCGTCCTCCAGGCTCATCCGCGCCATCTCGGTCAGCATCTGGCCCCGAAAGGCGTCGGCCTCGTCCGGGGTGCAGTGGCCACGCAGGGCCTTGCCGAACAGCGCGGCGGCATCGGCCTGCGGCAGATCCTCGGTCCGCGCCGTGGCGTGGCCATGGTCGGAGGAGGTCGCGCCGTGGTCCTTGAAGAACGCCCGCCGCGCCCGATGCGCGTCAAGGTAGCCGCCCCAGCTGGCGGTGTCGAACCCGGTCTGCTGCCCCAGCAGCGCCACGTTGTCGGCAAAGCCCGCCATCTCGGGGTCCACCACGCCGTCGGGGCGATAGGCGGTGACGACCCGGCCATTCCAGCCCGATTCGCGGATCATCCGGTGCCAGCGCAGGTCGTCGGTCGCGGGTTCGGTGGTGGCGATGACCTCGATGTTGAAGCGGTCGAACAGCGCGCGCGGGCGGAATTCGGGACGCGACAGGCAGTCGGCGATATGGTCGTAGTACCAGTCGGCCGTATCCGCCGACAGGCGCCGGTCGATGCCAAAGACATGCTGGAAGCTGTGGTCCAGCCACAGCCGGGACGGCGTGCCCCGAAGCAGGTGGTAGTGCCGCGCGAACAGCCGCCAGATGGTCCGCCCATCCGTTTCCGTGGCCCCGCCATCGACGCGCGGCACCCCCAGGTCGGTCAGCGCGATCCCCTGCGAGCAGAGCATCCGGAAGACGTAGTGGTCGGGCGTGACGAACAGTTGCGCAGGATCGGGAAAGGGCTGGTCCTCGGCGAACCAGCGGGGATTGGTATGCCCGTGCGGGCTGACGATGGGCAGGTCGCGAATCCCGTCGTAAAGGGCACGCGCCAGATCGCGGGCGCGTCCTTCCAGCGGGAACAGCCGGTCCTCGTCCAGCAAGCCCATCCTCTTCCTCCCTCGAGTCGTGCTTGTTTTCTTGTCCGCAAACTAATATGCTAGTTTTCAAGAATGGTCAATCCGGGTTCCGAGGGGCTGCTGTGCCAAAGGGATTATCCACTGCCGAACTTCCCCCGCTGGAGGAGATGCGCGCCCGGTCCGTGACCGACCAGATCTTCGATCTGCTTTATGACCGCGTCGTGAACCTGACCCTTCCTCCCCGCGCCAAGCTGTCCGAGGCCGAGGTCGCCGCGCAGATGGGCGTCTCGCGCCAGCCGGTGCGCGATGCCTTTTACCGCCTGTCGCAGCTTGGCTTCATCCAGATCCGCCCGCAGCGCGCGACAATCGTGACGCCGATCTCCGAGGAGGCGGTGCTGCAGGCCTATTTCATCCGCGCCGCGCTGGAGGAATCCTGCATGCGCGTCGCGACGGCCCGGCTGACCGATGACCATCTCAAGGCGCTGGCGGTCTTGCTGGACTTGCAGGCGCGTGAGATCGCGGCAGGCAACCGCGCGGGCTTTCACGCCCTGGACGACCAGTTCCACCACGACATCTGCGCCTTTGCCGGGCTGGAATTCGTCTGGATCTTGGTCAAGGAGAACAAGGGCCACATGGATCGCGCGCGATACCTGAGCCTGTCCTATGGCGCGGACACGGCCTTTGCCGAGCATGTCCAGATCCTCGACGCCCTGCGCCGGCGCGATGCCGAGGCGGCCGTGGCGACCATCCGCCAGCATCTCAGCCGGATCGAGGGGATCATCGCCCAGTTGCGCATCGACCAGCCGCAGGTCTTCGGCTGACGCTTTACAGGGGCGAATGTTCCTGTAATGTTCTGGAATGCCCGACCGTGACCTGCCGACCCGACCCGCATCCTTTCCCCTGCGCCCCGCCCGGATGCACGAGGTCGAGGGCGCCGGGCGCCGTGTCTTCGCGCTGTATCAGGCGCTGCATCATCCGGGGCCTCTGTTCTGGTTCCTGCGAGCCCATGAGCAGGGGGTGCCCTTCCTGTGGGGCCTGCCGCCCGGCATCGCGGCCCGCCTGTATCTGGTTCATGCCGCAAGCGAGGCGGACCTGCTGTGGACGGTCGAGGAAGCGCTGCGCAGCCCCGCCGCCGGCCTTGTCGTGGCCGAGCCGCAGGAGCCCTTGTCCCTGACCGCGGGCCGCCGGATGCAGCTTGCGGCCGAGGCGGGGCGAACCACCGCGATCATGCTGATCCGCCAGGGCGCGGGCTGCAACGCGGGGGAAACGCGCTGGCATTGCCGCCCTTTGCCGTCTTCGCGCGGACAGGCGCTGCACGAATGGCGGCTGCTGCGGGACAAGCGCGGGGTGCCGAAAGCCTGGGTGCTGGACTGGAACGGCAGGGGGCCGGATGTCGCCATCCTGTCCGAGGCAACCGCAGATGTCTGACCTTTCGCCTTCTAACCCCTGCCAGCGAAAAAGGGGGGGCTGTCGCCCCCCGGTTTCGTCAACGGACCTGCAGGTTGATCGGCAGCTGGAAGCTGTAGCTTGCATCCGTCAGGCCGGCGGGTGCGCGAGGGCAGCGCCCGGCGCGCTGCGCGGCCTGCACCGCCGCCTGGTCAAGGGCGGGATTGCCGGACGATCCCCCGATGCCGACGCCCTGGATGGACCCGCTGCGCGAGACCGCCAGGTTCAGCACCACCCTTCCGCCTTCGCGCACGCCGCGTGGGGCGGATGCCCGACGGCTGATGCAGGACCGGATCTGGCCGCCCCATTGCGACATCAGGCTTGCCTTCTGCTGCGGGCTTGGACCCGCCGCGCCGCTGCCACCCGCGCCTTGCGGGGCGCGGCGTGCCTGTTGCTGCTGCGGCGCGGGCTGTTCCTGACGGCGCGGCTCGGCCTGGCGCTGGGGTTCCGGCTCGCGGCGCTCTCGCCGGGGTTCGGGGTCGCGCCGGGGTTCCCGTTCGGGTTCCGGCTCGCGCTCGGGGCGGCGCTGCGGGCGGGCCGAACTGTTCAGCACCACCTCGGGCGGGGTTTGCAATTCCGGGGGCGCGGGCGGGAACAGGTCGGCCATGTCCTCCAGCGGTTCCATCTGCGGCAAGGGAGGCAGTTCCAGAGGTTCGACGACCTCCTCGGGCTCCGGTTCAGGCTCGGGCTCGGGTTCGGGCTGTGGTTCCGGTTCCACGGGCTCCTCGGATGCTTCCTCGACCGGCTCCTCGGTCGGGGCGACCGACTCCTCGGCCACTTCCTCGGCGGGGGCCAGGTCGACGAAGACGGGCTGGGGCAGGCCCGGCGGGGCGGCGGCCTCGGCCTGCCGCATGATCCACAGCGCGCCGCCCAGATGCAGCGCCAGCACCAGGACCGAGGCGCCGCCCCACAGGGCGCCGTCGCGCATCACGCGGCTGGCGCGCCCGCTCATCGGGCGGGTTCCGCAACCGGTGCCGGAGCGGGGGCCGCGCCGGGCACGACCGGGGGCACGCCGGCCGATGTCGATTCAAGCCCCACAAGGGCGATCTTCAGGTAGCCGGTGTCGCGCAGGGCGTTCATCACCTCCATCAGGTCGCCATAGGCGACCTCGCGGTCGGCGCGCAGGAAGATGCGCTGTTCGCGGTCGCCTTCGGTCGCCTCGGCCAGGGCGGCGGCAAGGCCGCCCGGCGCGATGTCCGTGTTGCCAAGCGCCAGCGTCAGGTCGGGCTTGACGGTCACATAGACCGGCTGGTCCGGGCGCTGCGCCGGGGTGGCGTTGGACACCGGCAGATCGACGTTCACATCGACCGTCGCCAGCGGCGCCGCGACCATGAAGATGATCAGCAGCACCAGCATCACGTCGATGAAGGGCGTGACGTTGATCTCGTGGTTTTCCTCGAGATCGTCGCCGCCGCCTTCGCGAATCCTGCTGGCCATGGCCTATTCCCCCGGTGCGGCGGCGGTCACGCCGCGAAAGTCCAGGTCGCGGCTGACCAGCTGGCGCACGCCCGCCGCCGCATTGGCCAGGCGCAGGCGATAGCCGGTGATGCCGCGGGCGAAGACGTTGTAGATCACCACGGCGGGGATGGCCGCGACCAGGCCGATGGCGGTGGCCAGCAGCGCCTCGGCGATGCCCGGCGCCACGACGGCCAGGTTGGTAGTCTGGGATTCGGAGATCCCGATGAAGCTGTTCATGATCCCCCACACGGTGCCGAACAGGCCCACGAAGGGCGCGGTGGACCCGATGGTCGCCAGAACGCCCGTGCCCCGGCCCATGCGGCGGCCCGCCACCGCCTCGATCCGTTCCAGTTGCGAGTCGACGCGTTCCTTGATGCCGCCGTCGCCCGCAATGTCCAGGGCGGGCTGGGACCGGCGGTATTCCTCGGCGGCTTGGCGGACCATCCGCGAGACCGCGTCGCGGCGGCTGCCGCTGGCGGCAACGGCGGCGGTCAGGCTTTCGGCGCGCTGGATGCGGCGGATGCCGCCTTGCGCGGCGGCGCTTGCGCCCCACAGTTCCAGCGCCTTCACGACCAGAACCGTCCAGGTGATGACCGAGGCGAAGGCCAGCCCGATCATCACGCCCTTGACCACCCAGTCGGCGGCCCAGAACATGCCCATCGGCGACAGGTCGTGGGGCAGGTTCGGATCGCGCGCGGGCGGGGTCAGGATGGGCACCAGCGCGTCCTGCATGGACTGCGGCAGGAACTCGGCCACGGGGGCGGGTTCGGCGGGGACAGGCGTTTCGGCCACCGGCGTTCCCGGGACGGCAGGCGCGGCGGGCGTCGCGCCGGGAGCGGTCGGCGCGGGTGCCGCGACATCGGCTGGAGCCCCGCCCCCGATCGCCGTGGGCGCTGCCGAGGGTGCTTGGGCGGGGACCGTGTTTGCCGGAACCTCGGGCGCTGGGGTCGCGGGGGCAGCCGCTGCCGGGGGCGTTGCCGCCGGGGCTGCGGGCTGGGTTTGCGGGGCGGTCGGGTTCGGCGCGGTGTCCTGTGCCTGGGCCATGGGGGCCAGCAGGCAGGCAAGCGTGACGGCGACACTCGCACTCAGTCGCGGCAGCGGCAGGTTGGTCATGGCGTTCCTTGGTTCTTGATCCGCAGTCCTGCGGACGGTTCGCATCCGGGAACCCGGCATCCGCAAGTCTCAACGCCCAGCCCCGCAAGTTAACGGGGGTATCCGGCAACCATGTAAAATTGTCAACTATTCAGATCGCCCGAGGCGGCCTTTCAGGCGCTCCAATAGGCCGCCAGATGGGTGCGCGCCTTGTCGATGCCCAGGTCGTCGACGATCGCGGCCTTCAGCGGGGCAAGTCGCGACCGTTCGGTGGCCAGCCAGATTCGCTCGGCTTCGGTCCCCTCCAGGCGCAGGCGGTCCGCCAGCGCGGCCTCGCCCCGGGGCGCGTGGATCACCCGGATGCCGGGGTGGTCGGGCAGGGGATAATCGGCGCGCGCGCCGAACAGGTGGCATTCGCCCGTCACGGCGGGGGCGGCGGCTTCCAACGCGCGGGCCAAGGCCGGATAGGCGGTCTCGTCCCCGCCGATCAGCAGGGTGGCGCCCCGGGCCACGCCGCCGCCGCCCGGCCCGGTCAGGCCGACAAGGGCACCCGGCGTGGCATCCTGGGCAAAGCCGCAGGCGCGGCCGCCCTTGTGGACGAAGATGTCGGTTTCCAGCCAGCCTGCGGCAGGGTCGATGTGGCGGACGGTGTAGGCGGGCCGGTGCAGGGCCGCGCCTCCCTTGGGCCAGAGAGTCTGGCCGTCGTCGCCGATCACAGGCCAGACGGGCCTTGCCGTGCCGGGCGGCTGCAGGATTAGGCGGAAGTGGATCAGGTCGCGGGCGAAGCGGGCTAGGTCGCCGCCTTCCAGCCGCAGGCGCAGGAAGTCGGCGCCGATAGGCGTCACGCGTGCCACCCGCGCCAGGCTGAAGTTCGGCGGAAACGCGCCGGGCCGGTCCAGCGAGGACCAGGCGATCCGCTGGCCGGGCAGGTGTTTCTGCACGTGGTGGGTCACGGCTTCCAGCAGGCTGTGCAGCCGGTCGCGCGCATGGGCGCGGACATAAAGGATGCTGCCAGACGGCCCCATCCTGGCGCCGAACTCGTCGCCCCCCGGCACCTTGCACCAGGTGGACCGGCCGTGGCCGTCATGCAGGTCCAGCCCGTGTTCGGCGGCCTCGGCCCGGACAAGGGCATCGACGTCCGCAAAGGGCAGGTCGGGCAGGCTGGCCTCGGTCTGGTACGGGGGCAGGGGGTCGTGGCGCATGGCTGAACCTGAGGACGATGTCTTGGCATCGGCTAGGCATTCCGACCAATCGTGTCAAGAAACGTGTCCAGCCCTGCCGCCCCGCGCATGGGCGCGCGTCGAAGGCAAGGCGACCGTCCGCCGTTCAAGCCTTGCCGCCCCATCCCGCCTGCCGGAAGCTGCCATGGCGGCGCAGCCGTTCAAGGGCATAATGGGCGCGCCAGCGGGCGATGCTGTGCGGGGGCAACATGGGCCGCATCCGTATTCCAGCGGGAACCTTCAAGACGCTCAGGGTCATGGGCCCGGGGTCGGGCGTCCCGGACCCCTTCAGGCGGCCATGTCCGGCGTCGATCCGTTGACCGGCGCGGCCTGGCTGGCCGCGATCATCGCGCGAACGGATCGGGGCAGGAAGACCTGCTGCCCCCTGAACGGCGCCGTCCGGACGCAGCAAGGCACCCCGGGTTCTTCCTTCCGGCCTGCGCTTTTGCCGCCAGCGTTCGAGGGGGCGGACAGCGGCGGGTGCAGCTGGCCCGCGCTGGCTGCCGTCTCGAGGCGCGGCGGGGCGATCTTGCCTTGCGCGCGGGATGGCGCCACAACGGGGCCATGATCCGCCCCCCCGCCATCATCCTTGCCGGAGGTCTCGCGACCCGCATGGGCGGTGGCGACAAGTGCCTGCTGGATCTGGACGGCCGCCCGATGCTGGCCGAGGTCATCGCGCGCCTGGCCCCGCAATGCGGCGCCGTCGCCCTGAACGCCAACGGCGATCCCGCGCGCTTTGCGGCCTTCCGTCTGCCCGTGCTGCCCGACAGCCTGCCCGGTTTCCCGGGGCCGCTGGCGGGCATCCTGACGGGGATGGATTGGGCAGCCTCGCTTGGCGCGGGGGCGGTGGTCAGCGTGGCGGGCGACACGCCCTTCTTCCCGCGCGATCTGGTCGCGCGCCTTGCGCAGGCGGGACATGGCATCGTTCTGGCCGCCGGCCTGGACGAGGCGGGGCAGGCGACGGACCACCCGACCTTCGGGCTGTGGCCCGTGGCGCTGCGCGACGACCTGAGGGCCTTCCTCGCCTCGGGGCAACGGCGGGTTCGCGGCTTTGCCCGGGCGCATGGCGCCACCACGGTTGCCTGGGACGCCCGGCCAGTCGATCCCTTCTTCAACATCAACACGCCCGAGGATCTGGCGCGGGCGCGGCGCGCAGGAACGGCGGGCGAGGAATCGCGTTAGACGTCGAACGCTTCACGCCGCAGGTCCCATGCCCCGCCTTCTTCCCCTTCTTGTTCTTGTCGCGGCGATCGCCTTCGCCGTATCCCCCTTCCTGTCCAACGGGTTCGGCGGCTATCGGCCCGACCAGTTCCCGATCCCGCAGGCCGATCCGCCGATCCAGCCCGCGGGATGGGCCTTCTCGATCTGGGGGCTGATCTATGCCTGGCTGGTGGCCGGGTCCGCCTTCGGCCTGTGGAAGCGGGCCGCCGAACCGGACTGGCAGCCGATGCGGCCCGCGCTGCTGGTCAGCCTGGCCCTTGGCGCCTTCTGGATCGAGACCGCCCATCGGACCCCCATCGGGGCGACGGTGCTGATCGTGGCCATGCTGGTGCCTGCCCTTCTGGCCTTTCTGCGCGCGGGTCGGAAGGACGCGGTCTGGCAGGTGCGGCCGGTAGCGCTTTACGCCGGGTGGCTGACCGCGGCGACGGGGGCGTCCTTCGGCATGGTGCTGGGGGGATACGGCCTGATGTCCGAGCAGGCGGCGGCGATCCTGGGCCTGGCTGGCGTGACAGCGGCGGCCCTGCTGGTCCAAGGCCGCAGGCCGGCGGAATGGGCCTATCCTGCCGGGGTCGTCTGGGCGCTGGCGGGCATCGTCGCGGCGAACCTGTCGCCGGTGAACGTGCCGGTCGCGGCGCTGGCGGTCCTGGCCGCGCTGCTGCTGGCCTATCGCGCCGCCGCGTCGCGCCGTGCGAAGCTGCGATAGGCGGCCAGGGCGCGCTGCCGGCCCTGGTCAAGCGCGATCATGGGGGGCGGCCGGTCCGCCGGATCGATGCGCCATGACCGGGGCGCTGCTTGTGCGAACTGGCGCGCGCCCTCGGCATCCGGGTCCAGCCAATGGTTGCGATACCGGTGCCCGGGGTCGAACTTCGTCCCCTGCGCGTCGGGGTTGAAGACCCGGAAGAACGGCGAGGCATCCGGCCCGCAGCCCGCGACCCATTGCCAGTTCATCGCATTGTTCGCCGCGTCCCAATCGACCAGGCAGCGCGCGAACCAGTCCAGCCCGACGCGCCAGTCGATCATCAGGTGCTTGATCAGGAAGCTGGCCGCGATCATCCGCACGCGGTTGTGCATCCGGCCGGTCACGAACATCTCGCGCATCCCGGCATCGACCATGCCGACGCCGGTGCGCCCCTGCCGCCAGGCGTCTGCGGCGGGCCCGTCTGGCTCCCAGGAAAAACCGTTCCATTCCTTGCGCCAGCACAGCCGGTCCATGTCGGGCGAGGCGTGGAACAGATCGCGCGAAAAGTCCCGCCAAGCCAGTTCGCGCAGGAAATCCTCGATCCCGCCGCTGCCATGGTGCTGGGCATCGAGGGCGCGGTGCCAGATGCGGCGGGCGCTGATCTCGCCGACCGCAAGGGCATCGGCAAGCCCCGAGGTCGCATCGCCCTCGGCCGGGCGGTCGCGGCGTTCGGCATAGCGCGATGTCACGCGATCCAGAAAGGCGTCCAGCCTGTGGTTCGCGGCAGCCTCGCCCGCCTGGATGTGGGGGGCGACGACGTCCCAGCCCCGGTTCATCGCCACCCGCGCCTCGGGCCAGTCGGGGCCGTCGCTGGCGGGCCAGCGGTCGGGTGGGGTCAGGCGGGGGGCGGACAGGGGCGCGGCGATTCCTGTCTGGCGCAGGGCGCGCCAGAAGGGCGTGAAGACCTTAAAGCCCGTGCCCGTTTTCGTCCGCACGCTGCCGCGCGGCACCAGGTCGGCCAGCGGATGGAGGTGCAGCACCGCGCCCGCCGCCCCCGTGACCCCTTCCAGGCCCGCGTCCCGCGCAAAGGGCATCCCTTCCGAGGCATGGACCGCCACGGCCCCGCTGTCGCGGATGACCTGCGCCAGCACGGCGGCGGTGTCGCCGCGCCGGACGACCAGGCGGCTTCCCTGGGCCTGCAGGGCGGCGGACAGCGCCGGAAGGGCCATCGCCTGCCGCTGGGCGGATGCGGGATGGGCTGCTGCCTCGGCCGGATCGAGGATCACCAGGGGGATGACCGGCCCGTCCTGCGCGGCGGCAACCAGCGCGGGATGGTCGTCCAGCCGCAGAACCCGCCGGAACCAGCAGATGACGGTCATTGCACACCTTTCGCTCAGCACCTGCATGAGGCGTGGTTCGGGTGAAACTTTCAAGCCCCCGGCATTGTCTGGCGCGGCATGGGTGGTATAGCTGAAATCCCTCGCCGAAGGCTGCTTCCTTGTCCGATCCTGCCCGCCCCAACGGTTTCGTCTCGCTTGTCTCGGCCGGGCCGGGCGATCCCGAGTTGCTGACGCTGAAGGCCGCGAACCGCCTGGCCCAGGCCGAGGTGGTGCTTTACGACGACCTCGCCTCGGGTCCGGTGCTGGATCACGCGAACCCCGCGGCCGAGCTGATCGCGGTCGGAAAGCGCGCGGGCCGTCCCTCGGCCCGGCAGGACCATGTGAACGCCCTTCTGGTGGAACACGCCCTGGCGGGGCGCCGCGTGGTGCGGCTGAAATCGGGCGATTCGGGCATCTTCGGCCGGCTGGAGGAGGAACTGGTGGCCCTTGCCGCCGCCGGCGTGGCGTTCGAGATCGTGCCGGGCGTGACCTCTGCCAGCGCGGCGGCCGCGGCGGCGGGCATCCCGCTGACCCGCCGCCTGACCGCGCGGCGGGTGCAGTTCATCACCGGGGCCGACGTGACGGGCCGGCTGCCGGGCGACATCCACTGGGCCGCCATCGCCGATCCGGCGGTCACGACCGTTGTCTTCATGGGCCAGCGTAGCTTTCCCGAACTGGCCGCCGGCCTTCGCGCCCACGGCCTGCCCGGCGACACGCCCGCGCTGTTCGCGGAATCCGTGGGCCATCCCCACCAGCGGCTTCTTCGCACCACGGTGGACGACCTTGCGCGCATGATGGAAACGGCCGAGGTCACGCAGCCGGGCCTGATCATGTACGGGCCGCTGGCCTTCGATACTTAAAACTTCGTTAAATATCAAAAGGCAAATCGCTGTTCCGGTTGCCTGTCTTAGGGTTCTGTTAGGAAACCGCCCCGCTGCGGGATGTTCCAACCTGAACGCGCAAGCCGGATACGATGATTTCCTCCCGTCACGTGGTCACCTATGGGGCCGCGCAAACCCGATGGTTGTCTGGCGTCACCGATCTGGCCTTGTCCAGGGTCGACGGCAACTGGCTGCTGTTCGCGGTCAATGCGACGGGCGGGGTCAGCAGCTATCGCGTCAGCGACCCCGACGCGCCTCTGGCGCAGGTCAACACCCAGGCCTTTCCGTCAAGCCTGACCTATCACGCCCGTCCGTCCCTGACCCTGATCGGCACGCCCGGCGGGCATCGCCTGCTGGTCGAGGGCATGTCAGGCGCGGGGGTGGCGGGGCTTTCCGTGGGCCTCACCGGCACCCTGGGCGGCATCGGGCACCTGTTTCCCACGGACCGCATCGGCGGGCACCTGTCGGCCAGCGGCGACATGGCCACCGGCCGGGGCCAGTTCCTGTTTTCCGCCCGCCAGGACAGTCTTACCATCGAGGTCAGCCGGATCGCAGGCAACGGCAGCCTTGCGCCCGTCTCCTCGGTCACGCTTCCGGTGCCCCGGGGCGTGACCGAGGCATCGCTGGACAAGATCATCCTCGTGACCGTGGACGGGCAGCGGTTGCTGGTCGCCATCTCGGGCCTGGGCAACTTCGTCTCGACCCACGCGATCGGCGAGGATGGCACCCTGGGCAAGGGGACCATGCATGTCGCGGGCAGCGGGACGGGATATTACGTCCCTTCGGACATCGCGGCGATCCAGTTCGGCGCGCGCAGCTTCGTGGTGGTGGCGGGCGCGACCTCGTCGTCCTTGTCGGTGTTCCGCCTGGACAAGACCGGCGCGCTGACGGCGACCGATCATGTGGTGGACGAACTGACCACCCGCTTCCAGTCGGTGACGGCACTGGCCACGGCCGCCCTGGACGGGCGCGGGTTCGTCATCGCGGGCGGCGCCGATGGCGGCATCAGCGTCTTCACCCTGCTGCCCAACGGCAGGCTGCTGCACCTGCAGGACATCGTCGATACCGATGCCACGGCCCTGGGCAGGATCAGCGCGATCGAGGCGCAGGTCATCGACGGCAGGATCGTGCTGTTCGTCACCTCCCAGGCAGAGGCTGGCGTGACGCAGTTGGTCATCGACCCTGGTCGGATCGGCCTTACCGGCTTTGCCGGGACCGGCACCACGGGCGACGACCTGCTGGTCGCGACGGCCGCCACCAAGGCGCTTCAGGGCGGCGCGGGCGACGATATCCTGGTGACGGGCAGCGCCAACATCACCCTGACCGGCGGCGCGGGCGCCGACATCTTTGCCATCACCCGCTTCGACGGTCGTGTGGTCGTGACCGACTACGAGCCGGGGGTGGACCGGTTGGACCTGTCCATGCTGGGCATGATCCGCAGTACCTGGCAGTTGTCCTTCGCCCCGCAGTCCTGGGGGATGCGCATTGTCTATGGCAATTCGATCCTTGAGATACGGACCCGGTCGGGCAATGGCCTCGTGCCCACGGATTTCGGCAACGGCATGTTTCCCATCGGGCATTACTGGCTGCCCGCCCTGGACCCCGTCACGGTCGAGACGCCGCCGACGACCATCGGCAAGTGGATCTTCGGGACTGCCGGTGCCGACCAGCTTCTGGGCGCGGGGGGACCGGACGGCATCCAGGCGGGGACGGGCAACGACACCGTTTCCGCCGGGGCGGGAAACGACACCGTGCAGGGCCAGGCCGGCAACGACCTGCTGCGGGGCGGCAGCGGGTCGGACAGGCTGCTGGGGCAGGGCGGCAACGACAGCCTGTTCGGCGACGACGGCCATGACGACCTGCAGGGCCATGACGGCAACGACCTGATCCATGGCGGCGCCGGAAACGACACGCTGCGGGGCGGACCGGGCAACGACCTGCTTTACGGCGGGGCAGGCGCCGACCGGCTGCAGGGCGATGCGGGGAACGACACCCTGTCGGGTGACGACGACAGCGACCACCTCGAGGATCTGGGCGGCAACAACGTCCTGCTGGGCGGGCGGGGCAACGACACGCTGGTCGCCGGGACAGGTGCCGACCGCCTGTTGGGCGGCGAGGGGAACGACCTGCTGCGCGGGGGCGGGGGCAACGACGTGCTGAACGGGCAGCAGGGGAATGACGTCCTTTGGGGCGGGGGCGGCGCCGATCGGCTGGAGGACATTTTCGGCAACAACTTCCTGGCGGGCGAGGATGGCAACGATACCCTGATTGCCGGCGCAGGACGCGACATGCTGCGCGGCGGGACGGGCAACGACATCCTGCGGGCCGGCCTTGGCAACGACCGGCTGCTTGGCGACGATGGCGACGACCAACTGTTCGGTGAGGGCGGCGACGATGTGCTTGAAGGGGGCGCGGGCCGGGATCTCCTGGACGGCGGTTCCGGCAACGACCGGCTGAACGGCGGGGCCGGCAACGACAGCCTGCGCGGGGGCATCGGCAATGACTGGCTTGCCGACCTGCTGGGCTACAATCACCTGTCGGGCGGCGAGGGGAACGACACGCTGCGTGCGGGCGCGGGACTGGACAGCCTGTTCGGCGGCAGCGGCAACGATCTGCTGCAGGGCGGGGCGGGCGATGACCGGCTGTCCGGGGATGACGGGAACGATCGCCTTCATGGCGAGGCGGGAAACGACATCCTGGCCGATCTACTCGGAAACAACCTGCTGGACGGAGGCTTGGGGAACGACACCATGACGGCGGGGGCAGGGCGCGACACGCTTCTGGGCGGGCCGGGCAACGACAACCTGCGCGCGGGCGGGGGCAACGATGTCCTGAACGGCGGCGCCGGGAACGACAGGCTGCTTGGCGAGGCGGGGAACGATGCGCTTCTGGATCTTGTCGGCCACAACCGGATGTGGGGCGGCGCCGGTAATGACACGCTGACGGCCGGGTCGGGCAACGACGGCTTGAACGGCGACGCCGACAACGATGTCCTGCGCGGCGGGGCCGGCGCGGACACGCTGCGGGGCGGCTCGGGGAACGATCATCTTGACGGGCAGGGCGACAATGACAGCCTGTTCGGAGATGCCGGCAACGACTCGCTGTGGGGCGAGGGGGGCAACGACATGCTGTCGGGCGGCCTGGGCAATGATGTCCTGCAAGCGGGCGCGGGTCTCGACCGGCTTCTGGGCGATGCCGGAAACGACGCCCTCTCGGGGGGCGAGGGGCACGACACGCTGTGGGGCGGCCTGGGCGCGGACACGCTTATCGGCGGCGCCGGGGGCGATGTGCTGGCGGGCGGTGCGGGTGCGGATGTCTTCCGCTTCCTGTCCTTCGGCGACAGCCGGCCCATGCTGCCGGACGTCATCCAGGATTTCGCGGCCGGGATCGATCACCTGGATCTGCGTGCCTTCGGGCTGACCTTCATCGACGACGATGCCTTCAGCGCCGCGCGGCAGTTGCGATGGCACCCTGCCGGTCCGGAAACGCGCGTGATGGCCGATGTGAACGGCGACGGGCAGGCCGACCTCATGATCCGCCTTCTGGGGCGGATCACCCTGGATGCCGATGATTTCCTGTTGTGACCTGGGCCAGGCGTCTCACCGCCCATCGGGCCGCATCCGCCACCGCCGGATCGGGGTCGCCCGACAGATGGCGCGCGATCCCCGCCAGGCCCGCATCGCCCGAGTTGCCGATCGCATACAGCACGTTGCGCACGAAACGGTCGCGCCCGATGCGCTTGATCGGACTGCCTGAGAAACGCTGCCTGAAGCCCGCATCGTCCAGCATCGCAAGCTCGGCCAGCGGGGGGGCGGCGACGATGCCGCGATAGCGCATCTCGGACCCGGCCTGGGCGAACTTGTTCCAGGGGCAGACGGCCAGGCAGTCGTCGCAGCCATAGATGCGGTTGCCCAGAAGCGGCCGCAACTCGGGATCGACCGGACCCTTGTGCTCGATGGTCAGGTAGGAAATGCAGCGCCGCGCATCCAGCTGGAAGGGCGCGGGAAAGGCGCCCGTGGGGCAGGCATCCAGACAGGCGCGGCAGCTTCCGCAATGGGGAACCTCGGGCGCGTCGGGGGGCAGGGGAACCGTGGTGAAGATCGAGCCAAGGAAGAACCAGCTTCCCAGGTCGCGCGACAGAAGGTTGGTATGCTTGCCCTGCCAGCCCATGCCGGCCGCCTGCGCCAGCGGCTTTTCCATGACGGGCGCGGTGTCGACGAAGACCTTGATTTCCTCGCCCGGCGCCTGCTCCAGCAGCCAGCGGCCAAGCCGCTTCAGCCGCTTCTTGACAAGATCATGGTAATCGCGCCCCTGGGCATAGACGCTGATCGCCGCCCGGTCCCGCTGCCGCAGAACCCCCAGCGGGTCGTGGTCGGGCGTGTAAAGCTCGGCCAGGACGATCACCGATTTCGCCTCGGGCCACAGGGCGGCGGGATTGCCGCGCCAATGCGTGCGCTCTGCCATCCATTCCATCTGCCCGTGATGCCCGGCATCCAGGAACTGCTGCAGGCGTTCCGCGATCTCGGGCACCGCATCCGGCGTCGTGACCCGCATCCGCGAAAAGCCGACCGCCTCGGCCTCGGCGCCAAGACGTTCTTTCATCTTGGTCCAAATATCCCGGGGGGTCTGGGGGGCTGGCCCCCCAGCGCTATCCGAAATCAAGCTCGGCATAATGGGGGGCCGGATGGATGCCCGGCACCTGGTCGGCCAGGACGGACCGGAAGGCCGGGCGCGACTTGATGGTGGCATACCAGTCGCGCAGGATGTCCGACCGGTCCCAATCCACGTCCGAGATGTAGTCGAGGCAGGAAAAATGCGCGGCCGCGGTGAAGTCGGCCAGCGACAGGCTGTTTCCGGCCAGCCAGCGGCGGGTTTCCAGAAGCGTCGTCAGATAGTCGATATGGTCCTTGATCGCGCGCAGCCCGTCCTTGACCACGCGGCTGTCGGGATAGCCCTGGCGGGTGATCTTCTTCCACACCCGCTCGGTCAGGATCGGGACCGTGACCTCGGTGTTGAACTTGTCGTCGAACCAGGCGCAAAGGCGCCGCACCTCGTGGCGTTCCAGGGGGGTCGAAGGCATCAGCGCGGGCGAGGGGACGGCCTCGTCCAGGTATTCGATGATCGCTTGGCTTTCGGCCAGCATGTTGCCGCGATGGCGCAGTACGGGCAGCTTGCCCGCCGGGTTGCGGCGCTTCAGGTCGGGCGGGCTTTCCCAGTAACGCTCCTCGACCAGTTCGACCTCGATCTTCTTCTCGGCAAGCACCAGCCGCACCTTGCGGCAGAAGGGCGACAATGCCGAATGATAAAGCCTGGTGGTCTGGTTGTTGCTGTTCATCGCCTGCTTCAAGGTTCCCTGTCGTGCAATCCGGCCTTGATAAGCCCGTGTTCCCGCCGTTTCAACCGCAAGGGCCGGGTCACAGGCAGCCGGCGCGCCCGTCCCGCGCGATCGTCGCCGCGCCGTCGGCAATCGCCCGCGACCGGCCCGAGGCGCGGTTCGGGCTGCGGCTCTTGGGGGCGGGCAGGACGGCAGCCAGCCGGGCGGACTGCACGGGCGTCAGCTTGTCGGGCGTGGTGCCGAAATATTCGCGGGCCGCAGCCTCGATTCCGAAGATGCCGGGGCCGAACTCGGCCACGTTCAGATAGACTTCCAGGATGCGGCGCTTGGACCAGAAGGCCTCGATCATCGGTGTGAAGGCCGTTTCCAGAACCTTGCGCGTCCAGCTGCGCCCCTGCCACAGGAAGACGTTCTTCGCCGTCTGCTGCGTCAGGGTCGACGCCCCGCGCGACGAGCCCGAAGCGACGACCTTGCGGATTTCCACCATGTCGAAGCCCCAGTGCAGGCAGAAATTCGCATCCTCGGCCGCGACGACCGACCGGCGCAGGGCGGGGGCGATGTCGTCGATGTCCACCCAGTCGCGGGGCACGGTCGCCTCGGACACGATGGTCCAGGTGGTGGGTGGGTTGATCATGCCATAGAACATCACCAGCCCCACCATCAGCGCCAGGAAGCGGAGGGCCAGCCAGCGCAGCCAGATCAGCACGCGGCGCAGGGGACGCCAGCGGATGGCTGGCGCCGCCACGGAATCGACCGCCGGAGGGCTGAACAAAAGGCGAATGACCATGGGCCGCGTGTCTCATGCGGCCCGGCCTTGCGTCAAGCGCCCGTGACAGGAGGTGCGGCGGGCGCCGCGGGCGCCGTGCCGGACAGGGCGTCGCGCAGCCGGTCCTCGTCCTGCTGGGACAGGGATGTCTGCAGGACGCGCCCGCGATGCTGGAAGGATTGCAGCCGGTCCAAGACCTTGTCGGCGGTCAGCTTGCGCAGCAGCACGAAGACGGCCGATCCGCCCGGCGGCAGGGCGCGGGCCGTTTGCCGCATGAAGTCGTCGTTGATGCCCATGTCGGTCAGGCGCCCGGCAAGCGCGCCCGAGGCGGCGCCCACGGCCGCACCCAGCAGCGGATTCAGGAAGATCAGGCCGATGAACGTCCCCCAGAAGCCCCCGCCAAGCGCGCCTGCGGCGGTCAGGTTCACGGCCTGGTGCAGCTTGATGTCGTCCTCGGACGGGCGGGTGACGACAACGGCATCCTCCATCTCGATCAGGTATTCCCCCTGCATCTTCACCAGTTCGGCCCGCAGCTCGAACCCGGTGGCTTCGTCGTCGAAGGCGATGACGATCAGTTCCGACATGATCTTCCCTCCTTTGGGGCTGTGTCCTTCCAACGATGATGGTAGGGCGAGATTTCATTCTTGTGAACGGGCCGGTGGGAAAACGCTTGAACGCTGCCGGCCTGCCGCGCCATACCGGGACCATCCGCAACGATCCGGCCGCCTGGATGAGAGTTCTTGCCACATTCATGCTGATGGTGTCGCTTCTGGCATTGTCCGTCATGGCGGCAAGCGCGGACATCACGCGACCCCCTTGCGGTGCCCGGCTTCGCGCGGCCGACATGTGCCACGCCGTGGGCCTGCCCGGCAGCACGGCCGAGGCCGTCAAGAAACCGGGCCTCTGCTTCCTGTGCCTGACTGCGCCGGCAGCCAGTCTTGCCGCCCCCGTGCAGCCGCTGTCGCGCATCGCCGCGCGCTTCGGCGCAGTCGTGCCGGTGGGTGCCCGCCGGTCGCTTCCCTGGCGGCCGCCGCGCGCCTGATCTCCGACCGCACGAAACGGGCCCGTCCCGGGCCGACGCTGTTATCGTAGCGCCGCATTGCGGCTGCACGTTGCCGGAGATCATCATGACCGACTACAACACCACCGACACCTCTTTCATCATCCCGAAACTGCGAGGGCTTTATGCCGCGCTGGCGCCCTTGACGGTGCTTTACATGCGCGTCATCGCCGGCATCGCCTTCATGGTGCATGGCTGGCCCAAGATCACCGATCCCATGGGGCGCATCGGCATGGTCGAGGGTCTGGGCTTTCATCCCGGCTGGCTTTGGGCCCCGCTTCTGGCGGCCACCGAGTTCTTCGGCGGGCTGCTTCTGATCCTGGGCCTGTTGACGCGCCCGGCCGCCTTCGCCTGCTCCATCGTGCTGTGCGTCACCACCTACTTCCACTGGATCGTGCAGGCCGAAGGCTTTGGCGGTGCCGAGACATCACTGCTGTGGCTGGGCATCACGCTTTACTTCGTGACGCATGGCGGCGGCAGGTTCTCGGCCGATCGCGTGATCGGCAAGCAGTTCTGAAAGGCGCGACGGGGCGGGCGGCCTTCCGCCCCGTCGGCCATTCGCGGCGACGGGCGCGCTTTCGGCCGAGGACGATGATCACGTGCAGATCCTGCCTGCCGAAAGGGCACACTCCCCCCGACTGAGGGGCGCCGAAAGAATTTTTGGAGAAAAGTGATTTTTCCTGTTGCGCGCCATTTGGTGGGGGGCTATATGACGGTTCTCCGAAGGACGGGGCCGGATGGTTCGGGACTTCGGGAAGACAATTCGGGAATGGATGACCGGACGGGGCGTCGTGAAAGTGACGCTTGTTCCGCGATTTTCTTCCTTCTGCTTTTTGACATTGCTGGATATCTGAAGGGATATGTGGGCGGTTTGGTTGTTTGATCGACTGAGGAGCTTGCATA
>NZ_JAFNAW010000150.1 GCF_017356265.1 Paracoccus fontiphilus
TCCTTGTCGCCTCGGTGCTGAACGCCGCGCGGCTGGCGCGCTGGCGCGGGCTGGCGGCGCGGGCCGAGGGGCTGCTGCTGGTGCTGCACGCGGCCTATGGCTTCGTGCCCTTGGGCTTCGCGGCGCTTGCTGCGGCGGGCGCGGGCCTGCTGCTGCCCGTCTCGGCGCTGCACGTCCTGACCGTGGGCGTGATCGCGACGATGATGCTGGCGGTGATGACGCGGGCCACGCGCGGCCACACGGGCCGGGCGCTGACCGCATCCGGCTGGACCATGGCGTCCTACGGGTGTCTGTTCGCCGCCGCCCTAGCCCGGCCCCTGGCCGATCTGACCGGCGCGATGGGGCTGATGGAGGCCTCGGGCCTGCTGTGGATCGCGGCCTTCGGCCTGTTCATCGCCGAGCACGGCGGGATGCTGCTGCGGGTGCGGCGGCAGCCCCGCGCGGCAGCGGCCTGAAGGCCGCGCGAGGCCTAGAACAACGCCCGCGTCTCGATCCGCGCGGGCGTCCAGGCCGGTTCCCAAGTCAGCACGACGCCGGCCTCGGTGATGCCCGGCACGGCAAGGACCGCGGCCTCGGCGCCCTGGCGCAGCATCTCGGACAGGGGGCAGCCGCGCGTGGTCGTGGTCATGATGACGTCGGCCCGGCTGCCCCGGACCGTCACCTCGTAGATCAGCCCCATCGTCACCAGGTCGTGCCCGGTTTCCGGGTCGATGATCCCGCGCAGCGCCGCGACGACGGCGTCCCGGTCAGCCATGCTGCACCGTCCCGTCCGGCCCGCCCGAGCGGATCATCAGCCTGTAGGACGCCCCGTCGGGCGCGAAGTTGCCGGCCCATTCGTGGCCGCGCTGCGCCAGTTCGGGGAACAGGAACATCGGCTCTCGGTCCAGCAGCGCGAACAGGACGTCGCCCGCGGGCAGGGCCGCCAGCGCCTCGAGGATGCGCACCATCGGTTCGGGCGGCATCAGCCCCGACAGATCCAGCGTCACCGAGGGATCGGGCCACAGCGCGGCCCCCGGGGCCGAGCCGGGGGCGAGGTCCTCGGCCGGGGCGGCATCCGCCTGCGGGGTAAAGAGAACCTCCCACGCGCCGTCGGAGCGGCGGCGGTCGCGGACGTCGAAGCCGCGATTGGCCATGACGCCGAACAAGGGCGCGGGCCGGAACGGTGCGATCAGCCGCAGCGCCTGTCCGGGCCGCAGCCGGTCGGTGGCGGCCATGATGGCGGCGAAGGGCTCTTCGCCTCGGGCAAGCTGCGGGCGGACGTCAAGCTCGAGCGGGTCGGGTGTTGTCATGAGAGGAACCTTGCAGGGAAACGGGAAGGATCAAAGGGGGCAGTCGGTCGGGCCGGCGCGCGGGATCAAGGTGGCGCAACCGGCGGATGGCGATGGCTTCGCGGCCGATGCCCAGGGCCGCGGCCAAAAGGATGAGGGCAGCCAGCCGGAAGCCGGCGGCGTGGCCCAGGGCCAGGGCCAGGGCGCCGCAAAGAACGCCGAGGCACCACAGGGCAAGCATCCGGCCGGCGGCGCGGGCATCGGTCAGCTCCGTCACCAGCGGCACCGGGCGGCGGCCGATCTGGGACGCGAAGACCTGTATCCATGTCAGGAACGACACGATCTTGACCATCTGCGACAGCGTCAATGTGGACAGCCATCCGACCAGGGCCAGGAAGACCGCCACTTCGGCCCATTGTCCGCCCCACAGGAGGGCCGGGCAGGACAGAAGGGCGGACAAGGCGAGGAAGGCCAAGGCGGCGCGGCTCCATCGCATGTTCACCTCGGGCTGCGGCCGGCGGCGGCTGCGCCACAGGCGGCGGATCTCGGCCAGATAGAGGATGGCGGTCGCAGCGGCCGCAAGCGCGACCGGCAGGCCCGCAGGCAGGGCCGCACGCCCGGCAAGCGACGGGACCGCAAGCCCGATCGCCATGGCCAGCGCAAGCGCCGCGCCGCCGAACACCGCCCGGCGCAGGGGGCCGTCGCCCTCGGGCGCCAGCAGGAACATCGCGAACAGCTTGTAGCTGACGCCGAAGGCCGCCAGCGACAGGAAGCCTCCCGCACCAAGCAGGATGTGGAACGGCAGCGCCCGGGGAACGGCGACGGGCAGCAGATCGTATCCCGCCAGGGCAGCCGCCATCGCCGCGCCCGTGATCCACAGTCCCGCAAGCGCGCCAAGGGCCAGGATGACCATCCGCCCCTCGGGCTCGCGGAAGGCGCGGGCGGCGACAAGCGTCGGCACCAGCATGGCGGCCGCCAGCGCGAAGCCCGCCGCCAGCACCGCCGGCGCCAGGGCCAGCGCGCCCTGCCC
>NZ_JAFNAW010000151.1 GCF_017356265.1 Paracoccus fontiphilus
ATCTTCGCTCCATGAAGGCTACGATGAGCCAGAAACCCTCTGTCACGCAATCGGCCTAATCTGTCCCATGGGCGCTGACGTCAGACAAGCGCAGCAATCGCCGCATCTGTATCGCCCTTCTCGATCGCGGCGATCGCAGCGTTCGTTTCATCGAGCGCGTCGACCGCCTCCTGGATCAGGGCGGTGCGTTTATCGGCGAGCTGTGAATCGGTTTCGGCGGTCACGCTCTCTTCGACCTGCTCCCGGTTGACCACCTGCGCTTCAGCTTCCGCCTGAGCCGTATCCTGAGGCCAGGAAGGGCCGGCGCTGACAATCAGCAGGGCCAAAGCTGTTCCCGCGTAAAGACTCCTGAGTTTCATCAGTCTGTTCCTTTCGGCTGTGATTGGTTCTACGGCGGTTTCGCCGCAGAGTTGGCACGATCAATGCCCGGCTCAGGCCTCCTTGACCGCGATTTTCCTGACCTTGGCTTGGGCTTCGGGCGTTTGCGGCAGCTTGATCGTCAGAACCCCGTTCTTGAAGGATGCTTGCGCCTTTTCGCCATCCACACCGGGGGGGAGTGGAATTGTCCGGTAGATCGCGCCGTAGCTGCGCTCGGAGAGATAGTATCCCTTTTTCTCCTCCTGGCGCTCGATCTTCTTCTCCCCCTTCACAGTCAACATGTCATCGTTGACCGTCACCTCGATGTCCTTCATCTCCATGCCCGGCAGTTCGATCGACACTTCGATCGCCTTGTCGGTCTCGACCACGTCGGAGTTCGCCTCGCCGCTACCAAAGGGCCATTCGAAATGACCGACCCGGTTCCAGAAGTTCTCGAACACATGGTTCATTTCGCGCTGGAGTGTCGCTATCGGGTTGTCTTCGATGCTCTTGGCATCTGGCGTGCCGTCCTTGCGAGCCCAGGGAATGAGGTCTTTGATCTGCATGATATGGTCTCCTTCGGTTTTCAGGCGCCCTTGACGGCGATCCTTTTCGGCTGCGCCTCAGGGGCTCTGGGGAGCGTCAAAGTGAGGACGCCTCCACGCATCTCGGCTTCGATCCTGTCGGGGTCGAAGTTCTCGGAAAGCGTGAAGTCACGCTCGAAATCGCCCTCGGCATATTCAGTATAGGCAAGTTCCAGGTTTTCTGGCCGCATCGGCTCAACCTTGCCGCGGATCGTCAGCGCGGGGTTTTCAAGCGTGATTTCGACCGCATCGGCGGCGACACCAGGCATTTCGACCATCATGGAGACACACTGATCGGTCTCGACGATATCGGTCAGCGGGTGGTAGATGCGGCCGCCGCCGGCGGTTTCAGGCGCGTCAGTCGGCGTCTTTTCGGTGGCTGGCGTGATGTCGGTGCTCATCGTTCCAGCTCCTCAGGCTGCCCTGATCTCAATTCTCTTCGGCTTCTCCTCCTCAGGCCGGAAGATGACGATCCGCAGTACGCCGTTCGCCATCTTCGCCTCGACCTTGTCATCCGAGGCCGCGAATGGCAGACGGATCGCGCGAGAAAACTTGCCATACCCGCGCTCTCTGCGGTGCCAGCGCGCGCCCTCGGACACCTCGGGCGCCGTTCCTTCGCCCGAAATCGTCAGGACGTTGTCCTTGACCGCGGTCGAGATCGCGCATCATGGAGCGCATCAGCGCAAAGGGGTCGCTGCGGCGCAGATATGTTGGATAGAGCATTGTTGGTCTCCTGTGACTCAACGACGTCGTGCAGTAAAACACTGCTTTCGCGGTTCGATCGCCACGGCAAGAGATATCGATCCCGAAACCTTTTCAATTCTACGCTCATAAGAATACCACGCAGGCATAATTCATGCTAGCATTTCAATCTCTAGCGGCGTCTGATGGAGCTTCGCGACGGCCAACAGATCCTTGGAGGTCAAATGATGATTGCATCCGACCATGCGTTGATCGGGACGACGATCCATCGGGTCGCCCAGCACATCCAGCAGCGGATCGACGGTAAAAGGCGTGAGACCGGTCTGACGCGACAGTCGTGGATGGCAGCCGCCCATGTGGACGAGTGCCCGGGCCTCGCGATCGGCGACCTCGCGGCGCGGCTGGAAGTCGGCAGTGCGACAGCCGGGCAACTCGTGGACCGCATGGTGCGCGGCGGCTTGGTTGAGCGTTCGCTGTCACCGAATGATCGGCGGTCGCAGATCGTTGTGCCGACGAGAAAGACGCAAAAAAAATCTTGCGAGACCTATGGTCCGTGGACATTCGTGGTTTCCCCACCGGCTGATTTCTGATTCAAACTCCCCAAAGGGAGGTCTGAATGGACGAGCAGCGG
>NZ_JAFNAW010000152.1 GCF_017356265.1 Paracoccus fontiphilus
CGCCAGGCAGCATAATCTCAACCTACAGAGCCAGAGCCCTCCAGAGCAAAATCAGGTCGCCTGTTCCAAATCATTCGACGACGGACAACGTCGCCGGATCGTCATGCCACAGCCACCTGAACTTTGGGCAGGCCCCGCTCGTCGGCTCGGATAGCACAGTCGTTCAGCACCCCCATGCCGCCGTTACGCGCCGGTCGATTAATCGTCCAAGGCTCAAGCTTGCCATGGACGGGGTAATAGGCGTCCTTCCCGTCACAGCAGTGGCAGAGCGCCTGCGCTCCGAGCGGTTTTCCGGGGCCAACGGGCACGCCATCGCTGAACGGCGCAAGATGACTATTCTGAGTCCTGCCTTGTCTAGCCATCATTTTTACTGGCTTGAACAGCCTGAATACGCTTTGGCCAAGTCGACTTGATGAACGCGAGTATGGCGCCAATGTCGTCGTCGCTCAGGATCGAGCCAAAAGCGGGCATGCCGGATGTCATGCTCACCCCCATGTCATCTATGACTGCCTGACCTCCCCGGCGGATATAATCCTCCAGCATAGCGTCGTCGTGATGCCAGGTATGGCCATGCCGGTCGTGCGGTGGGGCAGGGAGAATGCCGTTTTCATCCGCAATCTGCCAGTCGGGCTGCCCTTCGAGTTGGGCACCGTGGCATACTGCACAGTGTTCGGAATAAAGTAGAGCCCCGCGTTGCAGATCGACTGTCTTGCCATAACCCCACACCACCCAACCGACTCCGGTAGCGAAGCCGACGACAAGCAGGCATATCGCCCATTTTGGGATGGCAGGCAGATAGCTTCGTCTCATGCGCGTCAGATTGTGACCGTTTGCGCAAAGGTCAACCTTGAAAGCTGTTGTTGGAGGGCGCCTTGAACTTCCGCACGGGCAGTTCCCATCCTGTCAGGCACCGGCAAGCTCGGGAGAGATCATGCGTTTCCATATTCCCAACATGAGTTGTGGCGGCTGTGCACGCGGGGTCACCCGGCATCGAGTCCGTTGATCCGGATGCGCGCATCGTCATTCACCAGGACCAGCGTGAGGTTGGGTTGGTCAGTGATCTGCCGCATGCCCGCTTTGCGTCTGCTCTTGCTGCAGCAGGCTATCCGGTCGCGCCGACCACAGGCTAACGAGATTATCGTTTCGATCTTCCGATGATCGTGGGCCGATGAGAGCGCCAGCCTGCTGCCGATCAGCAGCAGGCTGCCAGAAGAGTTGATACCGGTATCGATGATCCAACGTAGGTTGTAGCACGAAATGCCTTGTTCCTGCTAACGGTCACATCCCGTGGCCACCAACAGGCAGCAGTCCGAAAGCGCCTAAGGCCATCCAGACGGCCATGGCGACCATCATCAGGTTTTCCGTGAGCGACACGAAGCCAAGCGGCACGTTGCTCGATCCACCGACGCAGGCGCATTTGAGTTCGCGGCGGTCCAGATAAACGGCCTTGAAGACCGAGACCGCACCGATCGTGCCAATGAACAGGGCAATGGGAACGGACAGCCAGGTCAGCGCCCCCGCGATCATCAGGATGCCCGCCAATCCCTCGGCGAAAGGATAGATGTAGGAATAGGGCACCCAGCGTTTCGCCAGCAGGTCGTAATTCAGGAACATCGTCGCGAAGCTGTCGACGTTCTGGAGCTTGAGCAACGCCAGGATGGCCATGCTGAAGGCGATGAACCATTCGCCGCCCTGGAGGGTGAAGGGTGTGCCATAGACCGCGAAGCTTGCGGCAAGAGCCATCAGCAGCGTCATGCCAAATAGGGCGATCACCGGCCGATAGCTTGTGGCCTTGGGATCGGTGACGCGCTTGCCGAGATAGCGCCGCAGATCATCGTAGCCGCCGATCCGCCGATCACCCACGAAGATCTGCGGCGTGGTTGCGACATCATGGCTGGCCTTGAAGGCCTCGACCTCCTTTCGCGTGGCAAGATGATGGTCCTCGACCGCTGTCTGACGTCAGCGCCCATGGGACAGATTAGGCCGATTGCGTGACAGAGGGTTTCTGGCTCATCGTAGCCTTCATGGAGCGAAGAT
>NZ_JAFNAW010000153.1 GCF_017356265.1 Paracoccus fontiphilus
AGCCTCGGATGCGGCGCGCTCGGCCTCGCGCTCGGCACTGGCTGCGGCGCGGGCGGCGTCCTCGGCCGCGGACAGGGCATCGCGGGCGGCCGCCAGCCGTGCCTCACAGTCCCCCTCCCGCTCGCGCAGGGTGGCCCGGCGGGCGGTCAGGATGGCGGGCTGCGCCTCGGCATCCGACAACTCGGCGGCGGCGGTATCGCGGCGCGCGCCCAGTTCGGATGCCCGCGTGCCCGCCTGCTGCAGGCGCAGCTTCCAGCCAGACTCTTCCTTGGCGATTTCCTGCAGGCGCTTGGTGCGGGCATTGGCCTCGCGCTTCAGCTCGTCCAGGGCGGCGCGGCGGGTCATCGTGGCGATGCGCGCGGCCTCGACCCCGGTGCGGGCGTGCTCCATGGCCACCGCCGCATCCGTCCGGTCGGGCAGTTCCGCCAGCGCCGCCTCGGCCTGGGCCAGCCGCCCGCGCGCGTCAAAGGCGTCCGCCTGGTGCCGCGCCAGTTCCGCACCCGCCGATTCGATGCGGCTGCGCGCCATCGACAGGTCGGACTCGGCGCGTGTCAGCGCCCGGGCGGCGTCCGACAACTGCCGTTCCGCATCGCGGCGGGCATCGCGGGCGGATTTCTCGGTCGTCGTGGCATCGGACAGGGCGGCGCGCGCATCCTCGTGCGCCTCGACCGCGATGGCGGCCCTCGCTTCCGCCTCGGCGGACTGCTCCGCCAGTTCGGCCAGTCGGTTGACCTTCTGCAGATGCAGCGCGGCGGCGGATGATGCCTCGCCCGCCACAACCCGCATCCCGTCCCAGCGGAACAGATCGCCCGCAGGCGTGACCAGCCGCTGGCCCGGTTTCAAGGCAGCTTGCAGGGCCGCCCCTGTCGTCGTGTCCGCAACCAACCCGACCTGCGACAGCCTGCGCGCCAGGGCGTCCGGCCCGGCGACATGCGGCGCCAGGGGCGCGGCACCGTCCGGCAAGGGCTGCGGATCGTCCCAGCCCGCCAGCCGATGCCAGCCGCTTTCCCCGTCCGCCGCAAGGCCCGCCCGCAGGTCGTCGCCAAAGGCCGCGCCGAAGGGGACCTCGTATCCCTTGGCGACCGTCACCTGGTCGAGGATCGCCTTGCCCCCGGACCCGCCGCGTTCCACCAGCCGGCGCAAGGCGGCCATCTCGGCCGTCAGTGCGCTGGCCTCGCCCTCGGCCTCGGCCCGCGCGATGCGGGCGCCGGTCTCGACGGCCTCGGTTTCCGCCCGCGCGGCCTCGGCTGTGGCAAGCGCATCCTCGGCGGCCTCGGCCCGCTCGGCGGCGGCTTCCTGCGCCTCCTCGGCCGTGGCAAGGGCGCCTTCGGCCAGGGTCCCGGCCTCGGCGGCACGGTCGGCATTGGCCTGCGCTTGCGCCCCGGCACGTTCCGATCGCTCCAGCATGGCGCGCAGATCCGCGACCAGCCGTTCCGCCGACTGGTGGCGTGCGGCAAGTCGCGCAGCCTCGTCCGTCAGTTCCGCCAGTCGCGCCTCGATGGCGCGCAGCGCCTCGGCAGCCTCGTCCGCCACATGGGCGGCAGCGTCCAGCCGCGCGTCATGGCCCTGCCCCGCCTTCTCCAGCTCGGCCTTCTCCCAGGCGAGCCGTTCCACCACCTCGCCCGCGTCGCGGTTCAGCGCCTCCTCGCGCTCGATGTCGCGGGCAAGCTGGGCCACGCGGGCCTGCAGGGTAGCGATGGCCCCCGCCGCGCGGGCATCGGCCTCGTCCAGGGCCTCGCGCTCGACCACAAGGCGCGACAGGATGGCGGCGGCGACCTGTTCTTCCTCGCGCAGGTCCGGCAGCGCAACATCAGCCGCCTCGCGTCGGGCCGAAGCCTCGCGCGATGCGGCCTCGGCGGCGGCAGCGTCGCGGATGGCCCCGGTCAGGGCCTCGGCGGCGGCCAGC
>NZ_JAFNAW010000154.1 GCF_017356265.1 Paracoccus fontiphilus
AGCGGGGGCCGCGCGCGGGCAGGGGCCGTGGCTGGCGGCGCTGGCCTGGGCCGCCCTGGTCGTGGCGCTTGCCGGGCCGCGGATCGAGGTCGCCAGCGACGTGATCCCGGCCTCGGGGCGCGACATCGTGCTGGTGATGGATCTCTCGGGCAGCATGTTGAAGGAGGACTTTTTCCTCGACAACCAGCCCGTCACGCGGCTGGAGGCGGTCAAGCGCACCGCATCCGCCTTTGTCGCGGCAAGGCGGGGGGACAGGATCGGGCTGGTGATCTTTGGCGAGCGCGCCTATTTCGCCGCCCCCCTGACCTTCGACGTGGAGGCCGTGGCCCGCGCCATCGCCGAGGCCCAGATCGGCATATCCGGGCGCGGCACCGCGATTTCGGACGGGCTTGGCCTTGCCGCCAAGCGCCTGTCGCGCAGCGATGCGCCCACGCGGGTGATCGTGCTGATGTCGGACGGGGTCGATACCTCGGGCACCGTTCCGGCCATCGAGGCGGCGCGGCTGGCCCATGACCACGGCATTCGCGTCCATTCCATCGCGCTTGGCCCCGAGGATCTGGAAAACCAGCCGGACTCGCGCGACGCCGTGGATGTGGCGACCCTGCGCGCCGTGGCCGCGGCGGCCGAGGGCGAAAGCTTTCGCGTCCGCGACACCGCCGACCTGCAGGCGGTGGCGCAAAGCCTGGACCGGCTGGAGCCGAACCCCTCGGCCCGCCCGCCGATGCGGCTGTGGCAGCCCTTGTGGGTCTGGCCCGCCGCACTGGCCGCGCTGTGCCTGTTCCTGATCGCCGGGCGGAGGCGCGGATGGACGGGCTGATCCTGCTGCGCCCCTTGTGGCTGGCCGCGCTGCTGCCCCTGGCGGGTCTGGTCGGGCTGCGCCTGACGCGGCTGCCCAATGCCGGCGGGTGGGAGCGCGTGATGCCCCGCGACATGCTGCGGGCCATGCAGGCGCTTGGGCACCTGGGCGGGCGGCAACCCTTGTGGATGCGGCTGCTGGCGCCGTTGGCCCTGGCGCTGCTGATCCTTGGTCTGGCGGGTCCGGCGCTGCCCCGCAGCGATGCCCCGGTGCTGGCGCAGGCCGACGCGGTGGTGCTGGCGGTGGATCTGTCGCCCTCGGTCGCCAGGGGGGCCGGGCTGGATCAGGCCAAGCTGGCGGCGGCGGGACTGGCGCAGGCCCTGTCCGGGCGTCCGGTCGGGCTGGTTCTCTACGGGGGCGAGGCGTTCACCGCATCCGCCCCCACGCTGGACATCGCGACCTTGCAGACGCAGATCGGCGTCCTGGACGGCGAGACGATGCCCGGCAAGGGCTCGCGCCCGGCTGCGGCCATCGGCACGGCCGCGCAGATGCTGGCCGGGCTGCCGCGCGCCGATCTGGTGCTGATCTCGGACGGGGGCGGGGTGGACCGGCAGGCCCTCGCCGAGGCTGAGCGGCTGGCGGGGCAGGGAGTGCGGATCTGGGCGCTGCGGCTGACGGGCGCTGCACCGGGCGCACCCGCCGCGCCCAGCGACGCGCTGGACCGGCTGGTGCGCGGCGGGGCGGTGATGGCGTGGGAGGACATGGATGCCCTAGCCGCGCGGCTGGCGCGCAGCGGCGGATCGGCCCGCGACCCGGTGCTGCGGGCGCTGCACTACCGCGACCTCGGCCCCTGGCTGGCGCTGCTGGCGCTGCCGCCCCTGCTGGTCATGCTGCGGAGGCAGGAATGAAGCCCGCGCTGATCGTCCTGGCGGGCCTTGCCGCGCTGGCGGTGGCAGGCCCCGAGGCACTTGGCCGGCTGGCCCTGCGCGCGGGGCTGGACCGCGCGGCGGCGGCGCTGCTGGACGA
>NZ_JAFNAW010000155.1 GCF_017356265.1 Paracoccus fontiphilus
GAAAGGGAAAGGGTGGACGACTTTTACGCCGCCCGCAGCAGCTCCATGCCGCCGCTTCCGTGGCCTAATTTCTCACCGCCGTTCTCACCGGGTTCAGTGAAGCTGCCGTGACACATTCATCAGATCAGGCAATGCGATCCTTGGCGTCGCTCGGTTGGACGGCGTTTTTCGACGACCAGATCGCGCCGGCGGAAGCTGACCTCATGAGGATGCGCGTCGCAACCGTTCATCGGGCCCGGCTGACCGCAGAGTCCGGGTCGGGGCCGATGAGGCTGACGCTTCCCGTCCACGCCAATACAGCGGATCATGCAGTCGGCGATTGGGTTCTGGTTGAACCGGAGAACACGCTGCTTGTCCGCCGGCTGGAGCGCAAGACGCTGCTGCAGCGGCGCACCGAAGGGAGCCGCACGCCGCAACTGATTGCCGCAAACGTGGATACGCTCTTTATCGTGACCTCCTGCAACGACGATCTCAATGCGGCACGGCTCGAGCGCTACCTGGCGGTTGCAAATGAAGCGGGTCCAACGCCGGTGATTGTTCTGACGAAGGCTGACCAGGTCGCAGATGTCAGTCCCTATCTGGACCGGGTGGCGGGTCTGCAACGCGGGCTTGATGTGGTGACGCTGAACGCCAGGTCGCCCGAGGCGGCACGGGTGCTTGCGCCATGGTGTGGCTTTGGTCAGACGATCGCCCTTGTCGGCTCCTCCGGGGTGGGCAAGTCGTCGCTGCTCAACACGCTTTCAGCGAAGGCACCAGACGAGGCGCAGCTGACGGGCAGCATCCGCGAGGCGGACAGCAAGGGCCGCCACACGACCACGTCTCGCTCGCTTCACGCCATTGCCGGAGGCGGCTGGGTGATCGACACGCCCGGGATCCGAACACTTCACATGAGCGACATCTCCGCAGGACTGGACCTGCTGTTTGCCGAGATTGCCGAGCTTGCTCCCCTCTGCCGCTTCGGGAACTGCACCCATTCCCATGAACCCGGTTGTGCGGTTCAAGCCGCAGTAGCCTCGGGAGCACTCGACCCCGCGCGGGTGGATCGATGGCGCAAGCTCCTGGACGAGAACCAGAGCAACACTCCGCTGCAAACCGGACCACGCGGGAACAAGGTCATCAAGGCGCCCAGGAAGCCGCGCGGGAGGTAATCTCGCGCAAAGAGGCGGGCCAGAGCAGCTCCTCGGGCTCACCCCATGCGGCGTGGCCACATCCTCGGAAGCTGCCGCTCGATTGATACCGCAGCGAAATTCATTGAAATCGCCGCTCCAACGGCCTTCAATCGCTATCCTGATGCAAGCCGTTCACCGTTCCCGACAAGGCCTGCTGTCATTTGGCATGATGGTGTCATAGTGATGGGAAAACGACTCAGGACAGATAATGCGAACTCACTTTGCTGCTCTCCTCGCTCTCATGATTACCACCGGATGCGCGGTCGGTTCTGGTGCAGTGGTGAAGGGCGTTGAGCCAAACGACCTCCTGAAGTTGCGTGAAGGCCCTGGTGTCAATCACAAAATCATAATTGGCTTGCCAGAGGGAACGCGGCTTACTCGCCAAAACTGCGTGACAAATAACGGTAAGGTCTGGTGCAGAGTCTCGCTCGCCGACAAGCCTGGTATCTCGGGTTACGTTTCAGCCGACTATCTGGCGCATCGTTGACAGCTACCGGCCGAGGCTGTGTGGAAACTGGTGTTCGTGGTAGACTATGACATGGCTGCGGGGGATCAGCATGTCGGGCTTCATCGAGGGTGTCGAG
>NZ_JAFNAW010000156.1 GCF_017356265.1 Paracoccus fontiphilus
AGGTCTGCGATCTGTTCTCCGACGAGGAATGCTACAACTACTTCAAAGCCGCAGGTTATGAGGTCGATTGAGTGCAACAGGCTCTAGTTAGATGCATCCGTGATCTGCCCTCGGGAAAGGCGATAGGCTGCAACTGAGCCATTTCCGCTGCCGCAAACCGGATCTTCGTTCACCCCGCAGGAGGGCGCGAAGGATCTGACCTCGATGCCGTCGCCAGACGAGTGCATTGCGAAAACCGTCACGCCTGTCACGGACAGGGCGGCTTCGAACATGGCGGAAGCTGCCATGTCCGGCATCAGATTCAGCACGGTTTCTGCGCTGTCCAGTTCGGCCACGATCCAGCGCGCCCCCACATCCACAAGCGAAGCTTGCGCGTCCGGCACCAGCGGCACGCCCAAGATCGTGACGAGCCGCTCCTGCTCCGCATCGGTCAAGTCTCGCATCTCGGCATCGGGCAGTTGAAGGCGCAGCACCCGCGCTGCCCCGGCACCCTCGACGCTGATCGGCACCAAGCCCGCTCCGCATTCCTGAACGACGTGACCGCCCGCTGCATCGACCAACCCTGACTCGATCAATGCATGTGCGCTGCCGAGTGTCGGATGCCCAGCAAAGGGAAGTTCGCTGCGGGGGGTGAAGATACGTAGCCGGTAATCGGCATCGGGAACGGTAGGTCGGACGTGGAAAGTAGTTTCCGACAGGTTGGTCCAGGCGGCGATCTGCTGCATGTCCTCATCTCTCAACCCATCCGCGTTCATGACCACGGCGACGGGGTTTCCTTGGAACGGTGCGGCCGAGAAAACATCGACTATTTTGAAGTCGCGCGTCATTGCGTTGCTCCTCCCTGTCCTGTGCTGCCGATGAAGCCCGTCCGATCAGCGTCGGTGATGTCGCGGATGGGGCGCGCGGGGACGCCCGCCGCGACGACGCCAGCGGGCAGGCTTTTCGTCACGACGCTGCCGGACCCCACGATCGTCTCGTCACCGATCGTCACGCCTCCGTTGATGTGAACTCCAGCACCGATCCAGACGCGATTGCCGATCCGCACAGGACGGGCGCGGCAGGCGCCGGCTGCACGTTCTTCGGGATGAATGGCATGATCGGAGGTATAGATGCCGACGCGCGGCCCGAACAGCACCTTGTTGCCGATCTCGATCCCGCCCGCGTCAAGCATGATGCAGTCGAAGTTAGCGTAGAAGTCGTTGCCGATCTCGATGCCGTGCCCGAACTCGCAGCGGAACGTGGGTTCGAAATGAACACGTTCGCCTACGCGCCCGAGCAGTTCCCGCAGGATGGTTTCACGATCTGCGAGGGCGCCGCCGAAACTCGTGTTGTAGCGGTTAGTAAGAAGGACCGTCTTCTCACGCGCTGCAACCAGCTCGGGGGTGAGGTCGTCATACATGGCACCCGTTCGGGCAAGGGCGAGTTGTTCGGCCAGCGTCATTCATGTCTCCGTCTGCTGAGGGCAACCTATGTCAGGTCCAGTTGGAGTGCAGCCCGAATGCGAATGACCGCAAAGGGCTTAGCCTGTGTGGAAACTCTCCGCACCGGGACTGGTGTGTGCTCGGATTGGGCGTAGCACTGCAGAAGCGCGGTCGGCACATAAAGAGC
>NZ_JAFNAW010000157.1 GCF_017356265.1 Paracoccus fontiphilus
GGCCGCAGGCGGCGCAGGCGGCGGCGCAGCGCGGCGGCGGGCAGCAGCCCCTGCCCCCGCAGCATCAGCGCCAGCGAGGCGCCCATGCCCGCGCCAAGCGCCAGGGCGGCGATCGGCCAGTTGCGCCAAGCCACCTGGTCGGATGCGCCGAAGTTCGACCCGAAGCCCGCGAAGCCGAAGGGGATCGGCTTCAGGGGCGCGACCTCGACCTGGCGGTTGTCGGTATCGAACCAGGGAAAGGCCTGGGCATGAAGGATGGCGGGCTCGCCGGTTTTCGGGCGCAACTGCCATTCCCAGACCACGCGGGCCACCGGCCCCGCCTCGGTCAGCACGGTTTCGCGCGTCTCGGGCTGGCTGAACAGGATCAGCCAGGGTTCGGACAGGTCGGGACGGGCGGGCAGGTGATGGGCCAGCGCGCCAAGTGCCTCGATGGTGACGCGGCGGGTCAGGATCTCGTCCTTCTGCAGGCGGCCGGGTTCTGCGGACAGCTCGTCCGTCAGCGTCAACTGGCTGGCCGACAGGGGCGGGGCGTCCGAGGGGAAGGGCCGGACCGCCAGGGTGATCGGCGCGGCGGTCACGGTGGTTTCCGCCCGCTGGCCGTTGTCCTGCACGAAGGTCAGCTTGTGGCTGACCGGGCCGACCGTCAGCGGGCCGTTGCGGCGGGGAAACAGCGCGATCCTGCGTTCGAAGATCTGCAGCAGCCGCCCTTGCACGCGTTCCTTGTGCCAGTCGTCCCGCGCGATCTGGATCCAGTCGTAGTCGGGAGAGTTCGGAAACTGCATGTCCTCCAGCGAGACGGTCAGGTCGTATTCGCCCCGGATGGTCAGTTCCACCATCTCGGACACGACGGGATTGCCGTGGTCGTGCAGGATCATCAGCCGCGTGTCGCCCCGCGCCAGGGCCGCGCCCGCCAGCACCAGCCAGACCAGAAGGGCGCGGATCACCATGGGTCGCCCTCCTCGGGGCGGATCAGGCCCATCCGCGCGCGGCGGTCGAACTCGGCGCGGATGCGAAGCTTCAGGAACTCGCCGGGGTCGTCGGTGATGCTGTCCAGCCACTGGTCGGTGGCGGCCAGGCCCTTGGCGTCCAGCCGCCGTTCCCATTCCGGCCCCGAGGCATTGGCCAGCAGGTCCGAGATCGGCACATCCCCCGCGGGCAGGCCCCCCGCCCCCTTGATGCGGCCCGGCACGGTGGAATCGCCGCGTTCGGGCGGATACATCGCCGCGACCAGATCGCGGTTGCGGCGTGCCTGTTCGTCGGCGGGATTGGCGAACAGCATCGCGTCGAAATAGGCGACCGACAGCGGGTAATCGCCCGTGGCGGCCAGCGACAGGCCCCGGTTGTAGGTCTGCGACCGCCCCGCCCTGGCGAAGGCCGCATCGGCGGCGGGATAATCGCCCAGCCGATAGAACGCGACGCCCCGCGCCGCCGGATCGTCCAGCAGCGCCGCCGCCGCGCGGTCCAGCCCCGCGCGCAGGGCCAGCCGGCCAAGTGCCTCGGGGCCTGCCACCGCC
>NZ_JAFNAW010000158.1 GCF_017356265.1 Paracoccus fontiphilus
AAGCCTGCGCGCCGCGCAACCTGTCTCGTGGGGGACCGGCTTGCCCGAGGACCCCGCCGCCGCCCTGGCCGCGACCCCCGAGGGCCAGCTTGAGACCCTGTGGATCACCGACGGTCTGGACCATCCCGACCGTGCCGCCTGGCTGTCCGCGCTGACGGATCGTGGCCCGGTCACGGTTGTCCCGCCCGCCCGCGCCCTGCGCTCACTGTCGCTGCACGCGGGCGACACGCCGTCGTTGACCCTGTCCGCGATGGACGACTCTGCCCCCGCGATCCTTGCCATCGGCCCCGATCCGCAAGGGGTGGAACGCGAACTGGCCCGCCTGACGCCCGGCGATGCCGCCACCGTTGCCGGGATCAGCACCCGTCCCACCGCCATCGACCTGCCGCCCGAGCTGCGCAACCGCATCACCCGCTTCCAGGTGGAGGGCGAGGCTCATGCCGGTGCCGTGGTCCTGGCCGACGACCGGGTCAAGCGCCGCAAGGTCGGCTTGGTCGGCGAGGCCGACCGTCAGGCCGAGGGGCAGGTGCTCTTGTCGCAGCTTCACTATCTGCGGCAGGCCCTGGCGCCCACGACCGATGTGGTCGAAGGCGGGCTTGGCGACGTGCTGAACGCCGCGCCCGACGTGATCGTTCTGGCCGACCAGGTCGATCTGGCCGAGGCGGACGACCTGTCCGCCTGGGTCGAGGACGGCGGGCTGCTGATCCGCTTTGCCGGGCCGCGCATGGCCGCCTTCGAGGAGTTGCAGGCCGAACCCTTGCTGCCCGTGGCCCTGCGCCAGGGCGGGCGCGACATCGGCGGCGCGCTGTCCTGGGGCGATCCGCGCGGCATCGCGCCCTTTGCCGCCGATGGCGTCTTCGCCGGGCTGACCCCGCCCGAGGAGGTCGCGATCCGCGCGCAACTGATGGCCCAGCCTGCGCCCGACCTGGCGGAAAAGACGCTGGCCGCGCTGTCGGACAACACGCCGCTGGTGACGCGCGCGCGCGCAGGGCAGGGACAGGTCGTGCTGTTCCACGTCACGGCCAATGCCGAATGGTCGAACCTGCCGATCTCGGGCCTGTTCGTGGAGATGCTGAACCGGCTGGTCCAGACCGCCCGCGTGTCCCCGGCCGCCGAGGCTGCCGACGACCGCGAGCAGCCCTTCTGGACGCCCGAAACGGTTCTGGACGGCTTCGGCCGCGCCTCGCCCGCGGAAGGGCTGGCGCCTGTGGCGGCGGCCGATCTGGCGCTTGGGCCCGGCCCGGATCGTCCGGCGGGGATCTATGCCGCCGGCGAACGGCGCGTGGCGCTGAACGCGGGTGGGCCGCTGGCCCTGGCGAAATGGCCCGGCGCCAGGGTCGAGGCGGCGGGCACCACCGGCGGGCGCGACCTGACCGGGGCGCTGCTGGCCCTTGCGGCGCTGCTGCTGGCCGCCGATGCGCTGGG
>NZ_JAFNAW010000159.1 GCF_017356265.1 Paracoccus fontiphilus
GCCAAGGCGGGGCGCATCTATGTGGGCGGGCAAGCAGTCACGACCGTGGATGGCAAGCTGACGTTCGCCTGAACGTCAGCTTCGTCCGCACTGTGGCCCTTGGTGCAAGGCGCGGTGAGGGTCTGCTCCTACGTCATTTCATCGGCCGCAGCTCCCATATGCGGCCAGACGCGACGAGGGTGTTGGCCAAAATCACGAGCTTCCGCATTATAGCCGTGATAGCAATTTTTGCGGGCTTACCTGCGTTTATCAGCCTCTTGTAGACGACGCGCAGATCCGGGTTGAACCGTGTTGCGACAAGTGCTGGCATGTGCAGGGATTGTCGCAGCACGGCACGACCGCCCCGGATGCGGGATTTTCCTTTCCAGTTCCCTGACTCGCGGTGCATTGGTGCCAGCCCTGCAAGACTTCCTGCCTGAGCAGACGTAAGTTCGCCCAACTCAGGTAACTCCGCCAAGAGTGTGAACGCGGTCGTAGCGGAGATCCCAGGTATGCTGACGAGGATCTCAAACTTCTGCGTCAGCGCAGCATCGGCTGCCACAGCGGCTCGGAGTTCACGCTCAATCATTTGGACCTGGCCCTCGATCTGCCGGATGCGGGCCGAACACTGCCGCTTCAGCAAAGGGTGGACGAGGTTCTTTTGCCGGTTCAGGTTGGCTGTTCGCTCCTTCATCAGCCCGCGCCGCGCCGAAAGTAACTCTGTCAGGCCGGTCAGATTTTCCGGCCGTTCAGGCTGTGCCTTGATCTGAAGAACGGCCGCCATCCGTGCGAGAATGGCAGCGTCTACCCGATCCGTCTTGTTGAGGTAGCCCGTTGCTTCAGCGAACCTGCGGGCATGGAGCGGGTTCACCTTTGCTAACGCAACCCCTGCCTGGTGCAGATCGGCTTCCAAAGCCTTGTGGTATGGTCCGGTCGGTTCGAACACGACCATGACCGATTGCCGGCTTTTCAGCCATTTGACGAAAGACCTTCGCCCCTTGCCGGTATTCTCAAACCGCCCACTTCCACCGCCAGGGTAACTGTGAACGTCGAAGTGCAGCTTTGCGATATCAACACCAACCGCTTCGCCACCCATCTTTCTCTGTCCTCTGCTTATCATGCGGGGCACGATCCCCTTGTATCCGTTCAGGTCAGCTCGAAAGGGCGGGGCGATCACACTCCAGGACGGCTCTATGTAACCAGCACGGTCTCGATCCGACCCCGCCACCGACCGGCATGCAGGCCGTGCCGGTCGGTGGCTCCACTTTGTAAGCAGAGCCTACCGTCGTCATTAGATAAGCACGATCTGATCGAGGCGATCATTGCGCTCCCCACCGACATTTTCTATACACTTCAGGTGGTCGCAGGAATTCGGACCAGTCGCTAAGCTTTGGCGATTGACGAAGGACTGATCCGCATGACGAAACGAAAGCGCTATTCGGC
>NZ_JAFNAW010000016.1 GCF_017356265.1 Paracoccus fontiphilus
GTGTATAAGAGACAGCGCCGCATCGCCCAGCGGGCCGAAGCCGTCGGCGGCGGTCGCGAGGGCGGTCGCCGCCTCGGGGGCCACGGCATCCGTCGCCTGCTGCGACAGGCCGGCGGTGGCGCTGCCCAGAAGCAGCGCGATTACCAGGGTTGCACGGGTCATCGTCGCCTCCACCGTTGATTGCTCCAGACTGCCCGTCAAGGAGCATCGGCGCAAGGCTGGTACGCCGGTTCGGGAGGGGTCGCGTGCCGCCCGGACCGCCGGGGCGACCGTTCAGGTTTCGCTTTGGTGCGGGTTCAGGTCGTCCTGCTGGCGCCGTGTCAGCTCGGATTCGACCGTGCCGCGCCTGGCTTCGGGCGGGTCCTCGCGCAGGCGGTCCATCAGTGTCTCGTCATTGCCGATCTCGGTCCTGGCCTGTTCCCAATGCTCGGCGTGCTTGCCTTCGGGACGACCCTGTTCCTCCCACAACTGGTGGGCGCGTTGCCGAATCCTGTCGTCGTGTTCAGTGGCCATGTCAGACTCCTCCAGAAAAGCCGGTTCTGGAACATCGAACCGGGCAAAATGTTCCCGGTGAGGGACCGTCATCGCCCTTGCGCCGGAAACCGGGGGTCCGGCATCCGGGAACAAACCCCTGCCCGATCGTGTTCGGCTTCCTGTCCGGTCGAAACGGCCGGCCACAAGCTAAGGAGGTCGACATGGCTGACGACAGGGAAACGATCCGGGACACCGGGAACGACGCGGCGGCGCAAAGGAAGGGCGGCGGCGTCCTGCCCGACGGCATCCGCGGCACGACGCGCGACACCGGGCACACCATTCCCCAGGATGAACATGCCGGTTATCAGGACCCCACCAAGCCGGCCCCGCCCAGCGAAACGGACCGAACCTGACCGGACGGGGCCCGTCCGACTTTTCCAAAGGATTTTGCATGACCATTCTTGCCTATGGCACGCCTGCCGCCGACCAGCCGCTGGACCGCATGGAGATCACCCGCCGCGCGGTGGGCGCCCATGACGTGCGCATCGAGATCGTCTTTTGCGGCATCTGCCATTCCGACCTGCACCAGGCGCGCAGCGAATGGGCAGGCACGCTTTACCCCTGCGTGCCGGGCCACGAGATCGTCGGCCGCGTGGTGGAGGTCGGCGCCCATGTCACCGCCCACAATCCGGGCGACCTGGTCGGCGTCGGCTGCATCGTGGACAGTTGCAAGGACTGCCCCGACTGCGCCGAGGGGCTGGAGAACTATTGCGACGGCATGGTCGGCACCTACAACGGCCCCACCGCCGATGCGCCGGGCCACACGCTGGGCGGCTATTCGCAACAGATCGTGGTCCACGAGCGCTACGTCCTGAAGATCACCCACCCCGAGGATCAACTGGCCGCCGTGGCCCCGCTGCTGTGCGCGGGCATCACCACCTGGTCGCCCCTGCGCCACTGGGGCGCGGGGCCGGGCAAGAAGGTCGGCGTGGTGGGCATCGGGGGCCTCGGCCACATGGGCGTGAAGCTGGCGCACGCGATGGGCGCGCATGTGGTGGCCTTCACCACCTCGCCCGAGAAGACCGCCGACGCCAGGGCGCTCGGCGCCGACGAGGTGGTGGTGTCGCGCAACGCCGACGAGATGGCGGCGCACGCGCAAAGCTTCGACTTCATCCTGAACACGGTCGCGGCCCCCCATGACCTGGACGCGTTCCTGGCGCTACTCAAGCGTGACGGCACCATGACGCTGGTGGGCGCGCCCGCGACGCCGCACCCCTCGCCCAATGTCTTCAACCTGATCATGCGCCGCCGTTCCCTGGCGGGGTCGATGATCGGCGGCATCCCCGAGACGCAGGAGATGCTGGATTTCTGCGCGGAACACGGCATCACCGCCGACATCGAGATGATCCGCGCCGACGAGATCGAACAAGCCTACGAGCGGATGCTGAAGGGCGACGTGAAATACCGCTTCGTCATGGACATCGCCACGATGGGCGGCCAGCGGGCCTGACCGTCACGGGTCCCCGGCTCTCGTCAAGCAGGGTGGCGGCCGCCATCGAGGATCTTCCATGGCGGCCGGTTTCCCGTGCCCGTTCCTGTTCATTAGCAAAAATCAACATGCGGAACATAACCGCCTCGGGCCTGTTGGCGTGCTGTCCCATGACAGGAGACCGAGGATGGAACGTAGAACGCTTTTCGCCGCCGGCGCCCTTGCCGCCGTGATGCCCGTCGCCAAGCTCGCCTTTGCGCAAGCCGCCCCCGACGCGGAAAAGCAGGACATCCTGCTGGCCGGCAACTTCTCTCTCATGACCAGCCGCCTGGCCGCCGACCGGGCGACCGACCCGGCCGTCAAGGCCTTCGCCACCCTCGAGGTGTCCGAGCAGGAAGCCGTAGCCTTGGCCTTCGGCGCATCGCCGTCAGAGCAGTTGACGACCGAACACGCCGCCATGCTGGAGGAACTGACCGCCCTTCCGGCCGGGCCCGAGTTCGACATGAAATACCTTGAAGGGCAGATGACCGGCCACGAACAACTGCACGCCCTTCACTCTACCTATGCCGCAAGCGGCGGCGATCCCAAGGCCCAGGGCGCCTCGATCGTGGCGGTGCCGGCCATCGATTCCCACATGTCGATGCTGCGCGCCATCCAGCAGCGGATGGGCTGACCGCGTGGAAACCTGGCTCTGCTTTGCCGGCGGGAACGCACTTGGCGCCTTCCACGTCGGCGCCTGGCAGGCCATCGAGGCGTCCGGGCTGCGCGTCACGCGCATGGCGGGCGCCTCGATCGGCGCGATTGTCGCGGCCCTGATCGCCGGCAATTCACCGGACCGGCGCAGCGAGGCGCTGGGGCGGTTCCTGTCGCTGATCGGCGAACGGCGGGCCTTTCTGGGCAGGCGAACCGCTGTCACCCGGACCCTGGCCTGGGGCCATCCGTCCCTGTTCGTGCCCGCCTGGCCGGGCGCCTTCGAGATCCTTCCCGGAATGCCCCCCGACAACGCGCTGTTCCGCCGGCAGCGGATGCAGCGCCTGCTGGAGGGGATGATCGACTTCGACCGCCTGAACGGGGGCGACATCGAGGTGACGCTGACAGCCCTGGACGCCGAGACCGGAAGGATTGTCGCCTTCCGCAACAGCGAGGCGCCATTGACGGTGGACCACGTCATGGCCAGCACCGCCCTGCCGATCCTGTTCAGCCCGGTGGAGATCGGCGGCAGCCATTTCTTCGATCCGGGCACATGCGAGAACCTGCCGCTGCGGCCCCTTCTGGACCGACCCGGCGATGCCCTGATCCTGGCGCTGGATCTCTATGAACTTCGCAAGCCGCTGTCCCGCACCATGGACGGCATTGCCTGCCGCGCGCAGGAGTTGGTCTTCGCCGGGCAGTCCGCCCGCATCATCGACAGCTGCAACCTTCGGGACCGCCGGTTCCGGCACATCGTCCTGACGGACCCGGAGGACGGTTTCGCAGGCAAGGCCTTCGACTATGGCCTGGACAGGCTTGAACACCGGATGCGCCTGGGACGCCAGCTGACCGAAGACGGCCTGCGCGACCTGGCGTCCGTCCCGGCCTGACGCAATCCCGACTGTCCAGACGCGGACACCGCCTTGCGGGCGACCGGGATGATAAAGGTTTAAGGCGGGCCCGATGCGGGAACAAGCACGGCACAGGCCGGTTGCACAAGGGCCGCAGCGGGGCAGGCGCCAGGCGCCACCCGATCCCCAGCACACAAGGACGCGGCACATCCCTCATGCCACAAAGCAGGAAACCGTGATGTTCTATACCGACAACAAGCTGCAATATCCCGTTCGCGTCGACAGCCCGAATCCGCTTTTTGCCCGTGCCCTTCAACAGGCCATCGGCGGCGTCGAGGGCGAGATCCGCGTGGCGATGCAATACTTCTTCCAGGCTTGCGGCGCGCGCGGCAACCCCAAGTTCCGCGACCTTCTGATGAACACCGCGGCCGAGGAACTGGGCCATATCGAGATGCTGGCCACCGCCGTCGCCATGAACCTGGAAGGCGCCCCCTTGTCGATGAAAGAGGAAATGGCCGCCACCGACCGCGCGGTGGGCGCGATCATGGGGGGCATGAACCTCAAGAACCTTCTGTCGGCGGGTCTGTCGGCCATGCCGGTGGACAGCGACGGCGTGCCCTTCGACATGTCCCACATCTATGCCAGCGGCAACATCGCCGCCGACATGACCGCCAATGTCGCCGCCGAATCGACGGGCCGGACGCTGGCCGTGCGTCTTTACAACATGACCGACGACGCGGGCATGAAGGACATGCTGCAATACCTGATCGCCCGCGACACGATGCACCAGAACCAGTGGCTGGCCGCGCTGGAGGAACTGGGCGGCATGACCGGCGCCTTCCCGATCCCCAACAGCCATCCGCAGGCCGAGGAAAAGACCGAGTTCAGCTACGCCTACCTGGGCTTCCAGGCGGATGGCAGCGCGCCGGCGCCCGGCCGCTGGGGCGAGGGCCCGTCGATCGACGGCAAGGGCACCTTCACCACGGGCAAGCTGCACCCCTCGGACCAGGTGCCGAACCTGGGCATGGCCAAGCCCAAAAGCGGCGCGCAGTCCGAGCAGATCGGCTGAGATCGTCCGGGGCCGCCAGCCGGCGGCCCCTTCAACACTTCGGCTCGCTCCGGTATGGCTTTGCTGATGGCCCCCATCGCGGGCGGGCAAGGAAAGGCCGGAACGATGACGGACAGTCCTGATCGTGACGGCGTGGCGGTTGTCATCGGCGCATCGGGCGGCATCGGTGCCGCGATCCTGGACCGGCTGCGGGATCGCGGCCGATTTCATGCGGCAATCGGGTTCTCGCGTCCCGAACTGGATCTCACGGACGAGGCCAGCATTGCCCGTGCCGCGCGGGTGGTGGCCGATGCCGGGGTTCCTTCGATGATCGTGGTCGCGACGGGCGTCCTGCACCGTCCGGGGATGGAGCCCGAAAAGACCATCCGCGCCCTGGACGCCGGCGCGATGGCCGCAGCCTTTGCCGTGAACGCCATCGGTCCCGCGCTGGTCCTGCGCCACTTCCTGCCGGTGATGCCCCGGGAACGCCGGGTGGTCTTTGCCGTCCTTTCGGCCAAGGTGGGCAGCATCGGGGACAATCGCCTGGGCGGCTGGTATTCCTATCGCGCGTCCAAGGCCGCGCTGAACCAGATCCTGCGCACGGCCGCGGTGGAACTGCGCCGCACACATCCCAGGGCGATCTGCGTGGCCTTCCATCCCGGCACGGTCTCGACCGGCCTGTCCCGAAAGTTCGCCAAGACCGGGCTGCAGGTCCAGGAACCCGCCGAAGCGGCAGCCGCGCTGCTTGACACCATCGACCACCTGGAACCGAGCCACAGCGGCAGCTTCCTGGACCGGTTCGGCAGTCCCTTGCCCTGGTAGGGTTGCACCGGCCCCGCGATCCGCCGCATCCTGTCGCCATGGACCTGCCCCTTGCCCCCCTGTCCCTGTCCGCCGACCAGGCCGACGCGCTGAGCGCGCTTTACCGGCGCGGCACGCCCGCCAATACGCTGCGGGCCTGGGAACGCGATCTCGCCTATATCGCCGCGTGGAAGCAGGCGGCCCTGGACCGGCCGCTCGACTGGCCGGAATCCGAGGCGGTGGCCCTGCGCTTCCTGCTGGATCATTCGCAGGACCTGACCGACACGCCCGGCGCGGCGCGGGACGCAGCCCTCGTGCTTGTCGCGGGGGGGCTGCGGCGGTCGCTGGCCTGCCCCGCGCCCGCGACGCTGGACCGGCGCATCGCCAGCTGGCGGGCCTTTCACCGGATGCAGAACCTGCCCTCGCCCTTCGATGCGCCGCTTGTCTCGCAGGCGCGCGCCCGGGCGCGGCGCGCGGCGGCACGGCCAAGGGCGCGCAAGTCCGGCAACCCGATCACCCGCCCCGTGCTGGAGGCGATGCTGGCCACCTGCGATCACAGCCACCGCGGATTGCGCGACAAGGCCGTGCTGATGCTGGGCTGGGCCTCGGGCGGGCGCCGCCGGTCCGAGATTTCGGCCCTGAACCTCGACGACGTGGACAGCCGCGACTTCGATGCGCGGGGTTTGCTGCGGGTCCGGCTGCTTTCGACCAAGACCACCGGCCCCGACCTGGCCCCGCGCCTGCCGCTGAAGGGCCGCCCGGCCCGCGCGGTGATGGCCTGGATCACGGTGGCCCGGGTCGAAAACGGCCCCCTGTTCCGCCCCGTCAGCCTGTCCGACCGGGTGCTGAAGCGCCGCCTTGGGCCCGAAGGGGTCCGCGAGATCATCCGCCACCGGCTGGTTCTGGCGGGCTATCCCCCCGATTTCGCAAGCGCGCACGGGCTGCGGTCAGGCTTTCTGACCCAGGCCGCCCTTGACGGCGCACCGCTTCCCGCCGCCATGGCCCTGTCGCTGCACCGCAGCCCGGCGCAGGCCCAGCGCTACTACGCGGATGTCGAGATCGCCGACAATCCGGCTACGAACCTTCTGGGCTGACCCGACCGATCCCTGTCCCCTTGGCATCCCGGCCTTGGCGTCGGGAACACCCGGGGCGGTCTCCGGGTTGTCCCGTCAGCCACGGATGGGAGACGCAGATGACCAAGGCCACACTGACACTCGACGGCCTGCCGCCCCTTGACGGGACGGCCGAGGCCGGCGGCGATTACATCCGGTTCCGGACCGAGGCCGGGGTCGACGCCGAAGGCCTTGACCGGCTTCACAAGGGCGAGATCGAGATCGACGGCAAGACCGAAAGGGTCATGGTCAAGAACATCCAGCCCCAGGACCGGGATTTTGCCGGGACCGGGGGTGCCACGCCGCTGGAAGTGACCTTGCAGCGCTTCCAGCCCTCGTCGGTCTGATCCTGTTCCCCGCCCCCTTTTGGACCGGCCTGCCAATCACGGAGCTCTGATGATGGACATCCCCACCGTTTCGCGGCGCGGCTTCTTGCGTACCTCGGCTGCAGGGGCCGGCGTGGGCACCCTGGCGCTTGGCCTGGGCGGCACGCAAGCCTTGGCCCAGACGGCCGGGCGCGCCATCGGCACCGGGCAGACCCCGCCCGCCGATCCGCTGGAACGCCACGCGGCCGGCCGCCCCGAACCGGACCTGGACGCCGCCCCGCGCCCCACGGCGCCGGAAAACCGGCTTGGCTGGGCGGTCTGCGGGTTGGGCCATTTCGCGCAGAACTACGCGATCCCTGCCATCGGGCAGTCGTCCGAAGGGAAGCTGACCGGACTGATCTCGGGCAACCGCGACAAGGCGATGGCCGTGGGCACCGCCTGGGGTGTGCCAAGGGATGCGATCCACGACTACGGAATGCAGGGGCTGGCGGATAACGACAACATCGACATCGTCTATGTCATCACGCCCAATGCCATCCACGAGGAAAACGTCATCGCCGCGCTGGAAGCCGGCAAGCACGTCCTTTGCGAAAAGCCCTTCGCCCACAATTCCGCCGCGGCCCGGCGGATGATGGACGCGGCCAAGGCGGCCGACCGCAAGATCATGATCGCCTATCGCGCCCATTTCGAACCGAACAACACCGCGCTGAAGGAAATGGTGCAGAAGGGCGAGTTGGGTGACATCTGGTATGCGACCTCGGACCATCACCGGCCCCTGGACCCCTCCGTCGAACGCGACCAATGGCGGATGGTGCGGGACCTGGCGGGCGGCGGATCGTTCATGGACATCGGCATCTATTCCCTGAACGGCCTGATCTGGCTGCTGGACGAGGTTCCCCAACGCCTGATCGCCACGACCTTCTCGCCCGAAACCCCCGATGGCCGCTTCGGCGAGGTCGAGGCCATCGCGCAGGTGCAGCTGGTGTTTCCATCGGGGCGCCGGGCCAGCATCTCCTCGGGCTATGTCGCAAACAAGAAGCGCATCGACCTGTGGGGCAGCCAGGCGGTCGCGGTTCTGGACCCGGCCACCGAATACAGCGGCAACCGGCTGACGATCACGACGGCCGAGGGGCAGGAAACGCCCAAGCCCTCCGGCCCCAGCGAGCAGCAGTTCACCGGAGAGATCGACCATTTCAGCAAGGCGGTGCGCGACGGCATCGACATCCTGACCCCGGCCGAAATGGGCCTTCGCGACATGCACCTGATGGAGGCGGTCTACCTCTCGGCCGAGCGCGGGGAATGACTGGATCTCAACCCGGACGGCACGCTGGTCAGCGCCCGGTGATGCCCTCGATGGGGTGCGGCGGGACTGGGCGCGTCACCAGGTAGTTCCGGCGCTTTTCGTAGAAGGCATTGCCGCCCGTCACAAGGACGTAATGCATGTTGTCATAGGGAAAGCGGTGTCCCGCCGTGTGGAAGAACATCGCGTTGCCGACCAGAGGATGGCGTTCGCCGCGCAGGACGGACCGGGCGGCCTCGCGCACCTTCGGCGCGGTCTTGAGGTTCATCTTGCGCTTCATGATTCCCGGAGCGAACTGGTTCTTCTGCGCGACGACGCCGCAGACCGACCGGGGATACTGGCCCGATTGCACGCGGTTCATGACCACGCTGCCCACCGCGACCATGCCATCCCGGCTTGACCGGTTCGATTCGAAATACATCGCCCGTTCCATGCATTCATGCTCGGGCATGCGATGGCCAAAGCCGCAGCCCGCCAGCACCAGCGCCGCGGCAAGGCACAGCCCCGCGCGAAACCTTGGGATCATCGTCATCGCCTGCCCCTGCCTGCTTGTTGTTGCCGGGATCCTAGCAAGAACCGGGGCGGCGCCGCAAGCTGACGCCCTTATGCGCTGTCCTTCGCGATGACCCCTTCCACTTCCGGCGCGGCGACGAACCGCCAGGCCCTTCGGGGTCCCGCCATGACGTTGAGGTAGTACATTTCGAAGCCATGGGGTGCGCCGCAGGGGTGGTGGCCGCGCGGCACCAGCACCACGTCGCCGTCCTTCACCGCCATGGTCTCGTCCAGGCTGCCGTCATCGGTATAGACTCGCTGGACCGCCCAGCCGTCGCGGGGGTTCAGGCGATGGTAGTAGGTTTCCTCCAGGTAGGTGATGCGGGGGAAGTCGTCCTCGTCATGGCGGTGGCTGGGATACGAGGACCAGTTTCCGGCAGGCGTGAAGACCTCGGTCACCAGCAGGCTGTCGCACCAGTCCTCGGCCTCCATGGCGATGTTGTTGATCCAGCGGGTGTTGGGTCCCTTGCCCCGCTGCGTCAGCGTGATCCCGTCCGGACCGATCCGCCGGGCGGGATGCACGCCCCTACCCGGCGCGGTGCAGACGGCGATGGTGCAGTCGGTCGCGGCCTCGGCCCGCCAGTCCTGGCCATCCGGGACATACAGGCAATGCGGCGGGGTCTTCTCGAAGACGTCCATGCGGTCCCCCAGGGTGCCCCAGTCCCGGCCTGCCGCCTGGATGCGAGCCTTGCCCTCGACCATGACAAGGATCGCCTCGTTGCCGCCGGTGGCGTCAGTCGCCGTCTCGCCCGCACGCAGGCGATAGAGCGAGAAGCCCACATAACGCCAGCCCGCCGATTGCGGGGTGATCTCGTGCACCTTGCCATGGGCGCCGAAGGGCTTGCGAAGAAGATGGCTCATCGGGGCAGTTCCTTTGCCTTGGTGCAAATATCCCGGGGGCCCGGGGGCTGGCCCCCGGCTGTCGCGGGATGCAACGATCAGGCGGCCGCCGCGCGATCCAGCCCGGCCTCGGCTGCGGCGGCCTTCAGCGCGCGCAGACCCAGCGACTGATACTCCAGCGGGTTGCGCTTGTCGGGGTCCTGCTCGGCCTCGATCACCAGCCAGCCGTCATACCCGTGCTCTGCCAGAATGCGCAGCAGCGGCACGAAGTCGATGGCGCCCTCGGGATCGCCCGGCACGGTGAAGGCTCCGGCCAGAACACCTTGCAGGAAGGACAGGTTCTCCTCTCGCACCCGCCGGGTGACGTCCCGGCGAATGTTCTTGGCGTGGAAATGGGTCACGCGGGCGGCGTGCCTGCGCAGCACCGCCTCGGGGTCGCCGCCGCCGAAGGTGCAATGGCCCGCATCGAACAGAAGATGCGTGGCGGGGCCGGTCGCGGCCATGAAGGCGTCGATCTCCTCGGGGGATTCCACGACCGTGCCCATGTGGTGGTGATAGGCCAGGGTGATCCCCTGCGAGGCCAGATAGGCCGCGAACGCCTCCATCTTGCGGCCGAACGCGACCATCTCCTCGGCGGTCAGCCGGGGGCGGTCGTTCACCGGCACATCGGGATTGCCATGCACGGTGTTCGAGCATTCGCAAACAATGCAGACGGCGCAGTCATTGGCCTTCAGCTTGGCCAGATGCGGCTGCACGGCGGCGATCTCGTCCTCGACCGAACCGACCAGCAGGTTCGTCGAATACCAGCCCGAGATGAACTTCAGCCCGTGTTCCCCCAGCAGCGTCTTCAGCGCCTGGGGATCGTCGGGCCAGCGGTGGCCGTTCTCGATGCCGTCGAAGCCGATAATGCGGCCTGCCTCGGTCAGGATCTGCTCGGTCGGGATATGGGCGCCAATGGTCTGGTCGTCGTCATTGGCCCAGGCGATGGGGTTGGTGCCATAGCGGATCATGGGTGGTTCCCTCCTCAGTTCACCAGCCGCGCTTTGGCGGCGTTTTGCAGATAGGTCGTGTAGGCGTCGCGCAGGCGCTGCGGGCCGCCGACCTGGGGGACGGCCACGTCCCACCAGTGGCCGGCTTCCTCGGTCAGCCCGTGGGCGGGGCCGTCCTTGGCGGTGGTGTCGATGACGATCACCGTTGGGATGGCGCGGCTGCGCGCGGCGGCGACCTGCGCCTCCAGGTCGGCGATGTCCGCCGCCTTGACCGCATGCGCGCCCATCGAGGCCGCGTGCGCCACATAGTCGATCTGTGGCTGGTCGGCGACGTTGCAGTCCACGTACATGTTGTTGAACTCGGCGCCGCCGCAGACCTGCTGGAGGCGGTTGATGCAGCCGTAGCCTCGGTTGTCGGTCAGCACCACCGTGAAAGGCACCCGCCGCATCACCGCCGTGGCCAGTTCCGAATTGGCCATCATGTAGCTGCCGTCGCCCACGAAGCAGATCACCTCGCGGTCAGGGGCGGCCAGCTTGATGCCCATCGCGCCCGCCACCTCGTAGCCCATGCAGGAATAGCCGTATTCCATGTGATAGCCGCCTTGGACGGGCTGCCACAGCAGCTTCAGCGCGCCGGGCATGGTGCCTGCCGCGCACATGGCGATGGCGTCGGGCGCGGCGCGCTGCACGGCGCCGATCACCTGGGCGTCGGTGGGCAGGTCGTTGCCGGGATCGGGCGCCGCGCAATGGGCGTCCACGGCGGCCAGCCAGGCGGCGCGCGGGGCGGGATCGAAGGCCGCGCGGTGATCGCCCAAGGCCGCCGTCAGCTTCTCCAGCGCCACGCGGGCGTCGGCCACCAGCGGCTCGGCCCCGTGCTTCATCGCGTCATAGCCGTGGACGTTGATCGCCACCAGACGGGCATCCGGCGCGAACATGGTCCGCGAGCCGGTGGTGAAGTCCTGCAGCCGGGCGCCGACCCCGATCACCAGGTCCGCCTCCCGCAGCACCGCATTGGCCGCGGCCGACCCATCGACGCCCGAGGCCCCGAAGCTCATCGGGTCCGACTGCGCAAGCGCGGACTTGCCCGCCTGCGTCTCGGCCACCGGAATGCCGTGGCGGGCGGCAAAGGCCGACAGCGCGGCTTCCGCGCCGGAATAGATCACGCCCCCGCCCGCGACGATGGCGGGACGCTTCGCGGCGCGGATCAGGTCGGCCACCCGCGCCAGTTCGCCCGCATCGGGCTCGGGGCGGCGGATGCGCCACACGCGGGGCTCGAAGAACGCCTCGGGCCAGTCCCAGGCTTCCGCCTGCGTGTCCTGGCAGAAGGCCAGGCACACCGGCCCGCAGTTGGCCGGATCGGTCATCACCCGCAGCGCGCGGGGCAGCGCGGTCAAAAGCTGCTCGGGCCGCTGGATGCGGTCGAAGTAGCGCACCACCGGGCGGAAGCAGTCGTTGGCCGATACCGTACCGTCGTCGAAGTCCTCGACCTGCTGCAGCACCGGATCGGGGCGGCGCGAGGCAAACACGTCCCCCGCGATCAGCAGCACCGGCAGTCGGTTCACATGCGCCAAGGCCGCCGCCGTCACCATGTTGGTGGCCCCCGGCCCGATGGATGAGGTCACGGCATGCGCCCGCCGCCGCTTGCTGGCCTTGGCATAGGCGATGGCGGCATGGGCCATGGTCTGCTCGTTCTGGCCCCGCCAGGTCGGGAAGGCGTCGCCGATGCCGTGCAGCGCCTCGCCGATGCCCGCCACGTTGCCATGGCCAAAGATGGCCCAGCAGCCCTCGACGAAGCGCTCGCCGTCTTCCGTCATCTGCACCGACAGCCAGCGCATCATGGCCTGCGCCGCGGTCAGCCTGATCGTTCCGCTCATCTCCGCTCCTCTTGCGTGATCCGTCATGGCGGGGCGCCCGTCGCCCATGGTCAGGGGCCGGTTCATGCCGCCACCCTTGCGCCCGCGCGCGCCTTGTCCCAGACGGCGCAAAGCCGGCCATAGCGGCGGGCCATCTCCTCGACCGCCTCGTCGTCGGTCAGGTCGCCGTCGAGCCAGGCCCGCGCCACCGCGCCGAAGATGGTGCGCCCCACGGCGAAGCCCTTGACCAGCGGAAAGGCGGCCGCCACGGCAAAGCTGCCCTGCAGCTCCTGTTCCGGCGCATCCAGGCCCAGGACCACGATGCCGCGGGTGTTGGGATCGTTCTCCTCGATGGCCGCGATGGCCTTGCGCCAGGCCACCGGAGAGGTCATCGGTTCCAGCTTCCACCAGTCGGGGTAAACGCCCGCCGCATAGAACTGCCGGATCAGCGTGGCGGTGGTCTCGTTGTCCACGGGTCCGACCTTCGAGGGGATGATCTCCAGCAGGAACTCCAGGTCGTTGCGCCGCGCGGCCTCCCACAGGCGCCTGACGGTCTCCTCCTGTCCCGCCCGCGTTGCCTCGTCATCGTCCGGATGGCAGAAGCACAGGACCTTGACCACGTTCTCGCGCGCCCATCCCTCCAGGCCGCCGCAGTCGAGGCCCAGTTCCGGCTCAAGCTCCAGCGGCCGCGATCCCGGCCATTCGGCGGGCCGGCCGATCCACAGGCCAGTGCCCGAGGCCGCATGAAGCGCGTCGCGCCCAATGCGGTTGTCGCAGAGGATGCCATAGCCCGCCTTGCCGCCCTGCACCTGCAGCGCGGCCTTCAGGCACAGCTCCTTGAAGGCGCCGCCCTTCGCGGGCGTGTAGCCGGGCATCTGCTCCAGCTGCATCCGGTGGTCGAAGGCAAAGACCCGCATGGTGGACCAGTCGCCCCCCGTACGCCGGTGGCGGTTGGTGGCCCAGTGCACCTGCTCCAGCTCCGCGTCGTTCCTCAGGTCCGGCCGGACCACGCCGCGCTTGAGGAAGAACTCGAGTTCCGCCAGCGAGGGATAGGCGGGCGTGCAGCCGTGGCGGCTGACCGCGAAGGCCCCGCAGGCATTGGCGTATTCCAAGGCCTTGGGCCAGGGCTCGCCGTCCAGCCAGCCCTTCATCAGGCCCGAGAAGAAGCCGTCGCCTGCCCCCAGCACGTTGAAGACCTCGATGGGGAAACCGGGGCCAGCCTCGCCGTCGTCCAGGCTGTCGGGGATCGCGCCGGTGAAGGCCACCGCACCGGCCGCACCCCGCTTGCAGACCAGCGTGGCGGGGGTGACCGCCCGCACCGCGCGCAGGGCTTCGATGGTGTCGGTGGAGCCGCCGGCGATGTGGAACTCCTCCTCGGTGCCCACGATCAGGTCGAAGAGCGGCAGCGTCGCCTGCAGCTTGGCCGTGACCGCCGCGCTTTCCACGAACCGGCTTTCACCTGCCCCATGCCCCGCCAACCCCCAGAGGTTCGGGCGATAGTCGATGTCCAGCGCCGTCCGCGCCCCGTGCCTGCGGGCCAGTTCCAGTGCCTTGATCACGGCCGCTTCCGTGCGCGGATGGCTCAGGTGCGTGCCCGTCGCCAGCACCGCGCGGGCGTCGGCGATCAGCGCCTCGTCGATGTCCTCCTCGCACAGCGCCATGTCCGCGCAGTCGCTGCGATAAAAGATCAGCGGAAACTGCTCCTGGTCGCGGATGCCCAGGATCACCAGCGCCGTCAGCCGCTCGGGATCGGTCGCGACGCCCCGCACGTCCACCCCCTCGCGCACCAGCTGCTCGCGGATGAAGCGGCCCATGTGCTCGTCGCCGACCCGCGTGATCAGCCCGGACCGCAGCCCGAGCCGCGCCGTGCCGCAGGCGATGTTCGTCGGACTGCCGCCGATATACTTGCGGAACGACCCCATGTCCTCCAGCCGCCCCCCGACCTGCGCGCCGTACAAGTCGATCGAACTGCGCCCGATGGTCAGAAGGTCAAGGGTCTTGGTCATGGGATCGGTCCTTGTCTTGATGTCAAAGCTTTGCGGACACGAAGTCCATGCTGGCCTTCATCGCGCCCTTGGGGTCGGCGGCCTCGTGCACTTCGGTGGCGAAGGGCTCGAAGCTGAACGGGCCGTCATAGCCCGCAGTCAGCAGTTCCTTAATCTGCGGCAGGTTTTCCAGCCGGTCCGCGTCGTCCACCAGCACCCGGTGGGCGTCCAGCATGTCGTCCACCTCCACATCGGCGTCGGTCACGCCCGAGATGTGGACAAGGCCGGTCCAGTCCGGGAAGAACTCGGTCTCTCCGGCCAGGTGGTGGTGGAAGGTGTCGTGCATCAGCTTGTAGGTGTTCTCGCCCCCCGCCGCTTCGATGGCTCGGATCGCCTCGGCCTTGCTGCGCAGGGACGAGATCGGGAAGCCCAGCGGTTCCACCAGCCCGGTCAACCCCCGCGTGTCCAGAATCGTCTTCATGGCGGTCAGCGCGCCCACCAGGCTGTCGAAATCCACGGGCGTGCCGTCGTTCAGCGGGCACATGACCAGGGCCTTGGCCCCGCAGGCGGCGGCGTAATCGGCCATCGCCTCGGCCCGCGCGGGAAGGTCGCCCTTCCAGACGTTGAAAGGATAAAGCGCGTTGATCGAGACGATGGTGACCCCGGCCTTTTCGGCCTCGGCCTTGACGTCGGCGGGGTTCCAGGTACCGACGACGTCGGGCAGGTCGTTGCGGATCTCGACCTCGGTGACGCCGAGGTCGCGGGCAGCCGCGAAGAAGTCGGGCAGCGACAGCTTGGGCGCGGCGATGTGGTTCAGGGCAAAGCGCATGGGTCAGCCTTGGGCATAAAGGGCGGGACGGTCGGGATAGGTGATGGCGATGCTGTCGCCTTCGGCTTCCTGCGCCTGGACGCAGGCGTCCGAGGCGACGGCGGCCATGTAGCCGTCCCAGGAGGTCGGGCCGGAGGCGGTGCCTTGCGCGGCGGCCTTCAGGAAGTCCTGCAATTCCACGTCATAGGAGGCCACGAAGCGGTCCTTCCAATCGGTCAGGATCGGATTGCCCCGCGTCGCGCCAAGCCGGGTCTGGATCGCCATGGGTTCGGGCAGCTTCGCCGTGCCGTCCTCGCCCACGACCTCGCACTGGATGTCGTAGCCGTAGTGGCAGTTCACGAAGATTTCCGTGTTGATGACCGTGCCCTTGGCGGTGGTCAGCGTCACGATCTGCGGGTCGCGCAGTTTCGCATGGCTGCGAGCGCAGGCGCGGGGGAAGGTCACGCGGGCGGACACGTAGTCGTCGTCCAGCAGCCAGCGGAACACGTCGATCTCGTGGATCAGCGTGTCGTGGATCGCCATGGGGGTGGTGTAGGCTTCCGGCACGGTCGGGTTGCGGTGCGCGGCGTGGATCATGATCGGCGCGCCGATCTGCTCGTCCACGACCTTTTTCAGCGCTACGTAGCCTTCGTCATAGCGGCGCATGAAGCCGACCTGGACCAGGCGTTTGCCGTGCGCCACCTCGGCATCGACGATGCGCTTGGCGCCCTCCGCCGTGGTCGCCAGCGGCTTTTCGCAGAAGCAGGGCTTGCCGGCGGCGATGGCGGCCAGCACGTATTGTTCGTGCGTGGCGCCCCAGGAGGTGACCAGAACCGCGTCCACGTCGGGGCTGGCAATCAGATCCTCGCCCGTGTCGAACACGGTGGCGTCCGGCGCGATGTCGGCCTTGACGGCCTCGGCGGAGGCGCGGTTCACGTCCGACAGCGCGGTGATGGTGCCGCCCTGCAGCACCTGGTTGATGCGGCGGGCGTGGTCGCGGCCGATGGCTCCGGTGCCGATGACACCAATTCTGACGGTCATGGGGGGTCTCACTTCCAATATTTCTGAACGTAGTTCTTGGTTTCGCGGAGCATGAACCTTGCGCTGTCCTCGGCGCGGTCTTCCCAGGCGAAGACGCAGTTCGACAGCACGCCGTCGAACTTCATGTCGGCCAGCGTCTGGAAGAACGTGTCCCAGTCGATCTCGCCCTGGCCGAAGTCGGTGTGCTGGTGGACGCGGACCTTCGACCCCGGCGGGTTGACGATGTAGCGCAGCTGCGAGGACCTGGTGTGGTCGTAGGTGTCGGCCAGGCGCACGTGCTCCAGATACCCTTCGGTCGCACGCAGGTTCGCCACCATGTCGGGGCCGTAGAAGAAGGTGTGCGGCGCGATGAAGGACGCGCGCACGCGGGGCGAGTTGATGGTCTTGATGATGTCCATGGCCGGGGCGATTTCCTCCAGCCAGTCCTCGGGGTGGGCTTCCAGCGACAGGGTGATGCCCTCGCGCTCCAGGATCGGCACCAGCACGTCCATGGCGCGGAAGAACGCGCCCTCGCAGGTCTCGGGGCGGTGCAGGCCGGATCGGTCGTTCAGGCTGCGGTCGGGGCTGCCGCCGCGACCGAATTCGCTGACGAACAGCGGGCATTCCAGCTCCACGGCGAACTCGATGGCGCGCTTCCAGTTGTCGATCGCCACCTCCCATTCGTCGGGATAGGGGCTGGCCCAGCGGTACATCGGCTGGATCGAGGCCAGACCCACCTTGTTGTCGCGCAGCGCCTGCTTGAAGGACTTGATCCGTTCCGGATAAAGCTTCGGGCGCGTCCACCACGAGAAGAAGTCGGGGCGGGGCGACATTTCCACATGGTCATAGCCAAGCTCGGCCACCTTGCGGACGGTGTCCTCCAGCGACAGGTGGCGGATCATGTGCGGGTCAAGCGTGTGTTTCATCGGGCGTCTCTGGGATGGGGTTCAGGGGCCGGGCGGGGCGGGGAGGAGGAGACGCCCCGCCCGGCAAAGGCCGGTCACTTGCGGTAACCGGCCATGTTGGCGGGGGTGACCGGCTCGAAGGGAATCCAGTGTTCGGCCTCGACCGTTTCGCCCGCAGCGGCGGCGACGGCGGCGCGGACCGCCTGCTCGCCCTGGCCGGTGGCGTTCTGATAGACGGTCACGTCCATCTGCCCGGCCTCCATCGCGGCCAGCCCGTCGGCGGTGGCGTCGATACCCGCGATGACGATGTCGCCCTTGCCGGTGGTGGCGGCCAAAGCCTGAGCCGCGCCGATCGCCATCTCGTCGTTGTTGGCGACGATGGCATCGAAGTCGAGGCCCGCTGTCATCCAGGACGTGACCAGATCCTGCGCCTGCACGCGATTCCAGTTGGCGACCTGCTTCTCGACGATCTCGACCGGGCATTCGGGGGTGGCGAAGGCCTCCTCGACCATCTGCGTGCGCACATGGGCGGCGTGGTTTTCCAGCGGACCCATCAGGATCACGGCCTTGGCGTCCTCGCGGCCCTTCAGCGCCTCGCAGACGGCGGCAGCTTCCAGGCGGCCCGCGTCGGTTTCCTGCGATCCGACATAGCCGGTGCCGGCGGGCATCCCGGTTTCGAGCTCGGCGGGCGGGTGGTTCACGTAGATCAGCGGGATGCCCGCGCCGGTGGCGGCGGCGGTGATCGCGGCGGTGCTGTCGCCGTCGACCGCGTTCACGATGATCGCATCAACACCGTTGGCCACGAAGTTCTGGACCTGGTTCAACTGCTTGGCCACGTCCAGTTGCGCGTCCTCGACCAACAGGGTGACGCCGGGGGTCTTTTCGGCCTCGGCGCGGATGCCGTTCAGAAGGATCGTCAGGAAGGGGTTGTCGAACGAGGTCATGGAAACGCCGATCTGCGTGTCGGCCATGGCCGGGGCGGCGAGGCTGAGGCACAGGGCGGTGGTGGCGATCAGTCTGGTCATGGGGTGCATCCTGTCGGTTCTGGTCGTGTCTGGTGAACCGGCGCAAGCCGGGGGGCGGTCCGAAAGCCGGGCCGCGCGTTGATTCAGCTTGTTTTCCGGCGCTTCCTTTGCCGGTGGACATCGGCCACCACGGCGGCGACGACGATGGCGCCCTTGATCATTTCCTGGTAGTAGGCGTCGAGCCTGAGGAAGGTGAAGCCCGAGATGATGACCCCGAAGATGATCATCCCGATGGCCGTCCCCAGGATCGATCCGCGCCCGCCGTTCAGGGACACGCCGCCGATCACCGCCATGGCGATGGCGTCGAGTTCATAGGCGAGGCCCATGCCGGCCTGCGCCGTCTGGCCGCGGGCGGCGACTACCATCCCGGCCAGGGCGGCCAGCATCGCGGCGATGACGTAGACCTTGACCAGGTGGCGTTCCACGTCGATGCCCGAGACACGCGCGGCCTGGGCGTTGGCGCCGATGGCATAGGTGAACTTGCCGTAGCGGGTGTATTTCATCGCCACGTGGAAGATCGCGGCCACGAGGATGAAGATCACCACCGGCATCATGCCCGAGCCGATCCAGGCAAAGCCTTCCGTCGGGAACGAGATCGGCTGGCCCTTGGTGTACCACTTGGCAAAGCCGCGCACCGTGACCATGGTGCCCAGCGTGGCGATGAAGGGCGGGATCTTGGTATAGGCGATCAGCCAGCCGTTGATCAGCCCCACCACGGCCCCGCAGCCGAGACCGATCAGCAAGGGCACGATCATCGGCAGGTCGGTCAGCGCGGGATAGACCGCGCGGGCATAGGTGGAGACCTGGGCGAAGGACATGGCGACCATCGCCACCGCGCCCACCACCGATCCCGAGGACAGGTCGATCCCGCCCGAGATGATCACCTGCGTCACGCCCACGGCGATGATGCCGATCACGGACACCTGCAGGATCATGATCTTGAGCCGGTTCCAGGAAAACAGGAACGACTGGCCCTGAAAGATCCAGCCCAGGATCTCGAAGACCACGGCGATGCCGATCAGGACCAGAAGGATGTTCACTTCCGCCGGAAGCTTGCGATGCGAACGCGGCGCGGCGCGGGCGGTGATGTCTTGGCTGCTCATGCGAATGGTTCCCTTACTTCGCCGCAAGCGACATGATCTTGACCTGGTCGGCCTCGGCCCGGTCCAGGAAGCCGGATACGTGGCCCTCGTGCATGACCATGATGCGGTCGGACATGCCCAGAACCTCGGGCAGTTCCGAGGAGATCATCAGCACGGCCACCCCTTGGGCGGCCAGTTCCGTGATCAGGCGGTGGATTTCGGATTTCGCGCCCACGTCGATGCCGCGGGTCGGCTCGTCGAGGATCAGGATGCGGGGTTTCGTCAGCAGCCAGCGGGCGATCAGCAGCTTCTGCTGGTTGCCGCCCGACAGGTTTTCCACGGTTTCCTGCAGGTTCGGGGTCTTGACGCGCAGGGTCTTGGCCATGTCCTCGGCCAGGCGGGTGACCTCGGCCTGCTGGACGAAGCCGTTCTTCACATGGCTGCGGGTGATCAGCGCCGACTGGATGTTTTCCAGGCAGTCCAGCGTCAGGAAGCAGCCGGTTTCCTTGCGGTCCTCGGTCAGGAAGGCCATGCCATGGGCCATGGCCTGGGCGGGGGTCCTGATCGCGACCTCCTGCCCGTCGATCAGGATCTGGCCGCTTTCCACGGGCGTCACGCCGAACAGCGCCTCGGCCACGTTGGACCGCTTGGACCCGACCAGGCCCGCGAGGCCCAGGATCTCGCCGCGCCGCAGGCTGAAGGACACGTCGTGGAAGACGCCGGGCAGGGTCAGGTTGCGGACCTCCAGGATCGTCTCGCCGATGGGGCAGTCGACCTTGGGGAACATGTTGGTGATCTCGCGCCCCACCATCATGCGGATGATGTCGTCGCGGGTCACATCCGATGCATTGTGGGTGCCCACGTACTTGCCGTCGCGGAAGACGGTGAACTCGTCGGCGATCTCGAACAGCTCGTTCATCTTGTGGGTGATGTAGACGATGCCGATGCCGCGGCTCCGCAGGTCGCGGATGATGGCGAACAGGTGGTCCACCTCGCGTTCGGTCAGCGCCGACGTGGGTTCGTCCATGATCAGGACGTCCGAGTTGTGGCTGACCGCCTTGGCAATCTCGACCATCTGCTTCTGCGCGACGGTCAGTTCGCTGACCTGCGCGCGGGGGTCGAGCCTGATGTTCAGGCGGTCGAACAGGTCGGCGGTCATCTGCGCCATCTTGTTGTGGTCGATCAGGCCGAAGCGGTTCTTCGGCTCGCGCCGGATCCAGATGTTCTCGGCCACCGTCATCCAGTTCATCAGCGCCAGTTCCTGGTGGATCATCGAAATCCCCTGTTCCAGCGCGTCCAGCGGCGACTTCAGCGCCACCACCTGTCCCCGCAGCCGGATTTCCCCGGCATCGGGCTGATACACCCCGGCGATGATCTTCATCAGCGTGGACTTGCCCGCGCCGTTCTCGCCCATCAGCGCGTGGACGGTGCCGGGACGGATGCGCAGCTGCACGTCATCCAGCGCCAGCACGCCCGGAAACTCCTTGCGGATGCCGCTGATCGACAAGACACCCTCGCGCTCGGTCGCGGCATGAACGCGGTCGATGGCGGCAGCGGTCCTTGGACTGACCATGGTCGTCCTCCGGTTGGGGAAAAGGGTGCCGGGGCGCGGGTCCGCCCCGGCAGAAAGGCTCAGTTCTTCGCCTGGTAGTCGGCAAGGTTCGCGGGCGTCACCAGCTCGAAGGGCACGTAGACCTTGCTTTCCACGGCCTCGCCGCGCGCCAGCTTGACGGCGGCGTCCACCGCGCCCTGCCCTTGGCCCGCCGCATTCTGAAACACGCTCACGTCCAGGTCGCCCGCTTCCATCGCGGCCAGCGCGTCCTGCGTGGCGTCCACGCCGCCGATGATCACGTCGTCCATCGACCGGCCCGCCGATTTCAGCGCCTGGATCGCGCCAATGGCCATTTCGTCGTTGTTGGAAATCACCGCGTCGAATTCGATGCCCGAGGTGATCCAGTTCGTCATCAGGTCGGCGGCCTGGGTGCGCGACCAGTTGGCGGTCTGCTCCTCGACGATGGTGATGAAGCTGCATTCGGGCGTGGCGATCACGTCCTTGATGTCCTGGGTGCGCATCCGCGCCGCCTGGTTCGACAACTCGCCCATCAGGACCACGGCCTTGGCCTCGGTCTTGCCGGCCTCCTTCAGCAGGCGGCAGATTTCCTGGGTTTCCAGCGTGCCGGACTCTTTCTCGTCGGAGGCCACAAAGGCCTGCTTCTCGGGCAGGTCATCGACGTTGACCGGCTCGCGGTTCACGTAGACCAGCGGGATGCCCGCGTCGGCGGCAGCCTGCGACATGGCGACGGTGGCGTCGGTGTCCACGGGGTTCACGATGATCGCGTCCACACCCGAGGCCACGAAGTTCTGGATCTGGTTCAGCTGCTTGCCGACGTCGTTCTGCGCGTCCTCGATCTGCAGGGTCACGCCGTCCAAGGTGGCGGCATGGTCCTGCATCCCGTTGCGCAGGACGGTCAGGAAGTTGTCGTCGAACAGGGCCATGGATACCCCGATATTCTCGGCCTGGGCAGCCGTTCCCAGCAGCGCGCAGATCGCGGTCGCCGTCAGCAGTCGCTTCATGGTCTTCCCTCCACTGATGGTGCACCGGGCACCTTTATTCGTTACCTCGCGCCAGAAGGGTGCAGGCCATCGCCCCTGCCACGGCAGGGTTCAGGTCGGTCCGGTCTCTGGCAGGCGGCGACGATTCTCCTCAAGGCTCGTCGCAAGAGGAAGATCACGAAAGCGCGCGCTTCGGTCAATCGCGGCGTGGTCCGCGAAACCCTCATTCATGATGGAAAATGATGCCCGTGATGATGGTTTACCATCAAATGCGTCACAGGCTTTCCGGCGTCCAGATCTGGAAGGGCAGGAAACGCTGGCCGGGATTGTCCGTCAGCCCGTGTTCGCGGGCATGGATCATCAGGGCGATGGTTTCCTCGCAGACCTGCCGCAGGGGCGTGCTGATGACGACCGACAGCGTGCGGTCCTGCAAGGCCTCGCGCGAATCCGGCGTCAGTTCGTTCACCACCAGGACCACGTCGCCGGGCTTGCGCAGTTCGCGCAGCGCGGCGATGGCGCCTTCCATCCCGCCGCCCGCGCAATAGATGCCGACGATGTCGTTGTGCCGTTCCAGCAGTTCGGTCACGGCTTCATAGGTCAGTTGCCGCGTTTCCAGGTTGACCTGGGGGTTCAGCAGCTCGAACTCGGGCGCGTATTCGCGAAAATAGCTGCGAAAGCCGGTTTCGCGCAGTTCGTGTCCGTGAAAGCGGTGCCCGCCGATGAAGACGGCGACCTTTCCCGGCCTCCTGGTGATCTTGGAAATCAGCCAGCCGACCGAGCGGCCCACCTTGATGTTGTTGGTGCCGACATAGCTTTCGCGCACCCCCTGGGCGAAATCCGACAGCAGGGAAAAGGTCGGGATGCCGCGCAGGCGCAGGTCGGCGACGGCCGCCGTGACCTTGTGGTGGTCCAGTCCGGTCGCCGCCACCGCATCCACCTTGCCCGCCAGCGAGGCCAGCAGCTGTTCCAGTTCCCCCGGCAGGGTGGATTGGGCAAAGCGCACCGTCACCCGCAGCCGGTGCGAGGAGACCTGGGCCGCCTGCTCCTGGAATTCGCGCGCGAAGTCCTGGTAGAAGGGGTGGCGTTCCTTCTGCAGGATCAGCGCGACATGCAGTTCGGGCAGTTCGGCCATCAGCCGCGCGCGGATGGCGTTCGCGCCGTGATAGCCGATGCGCTGCGCGGCCTCCTGCACGCGCCGCGCGGTTTCCTCGCGCACCTTCAGGCGCCCGTTCAGCACGCGGTCGGCGGTGGCAAGGCTGACGCCCGCCTCGCGCGCCAGATCGGCAATGGTCGGACGGCGCATCGGGACCCCTTCGGCTGTGACGTGACCCGTCAAGCATCTGAGGGTTTCATATCATCACCCCGCTCGTCAAGGATGCCAGCCGCCCCCCACATCGACCGGCTGCCCCGTCGCGATGGACATCAGGGCGGCTTCCGCCAGCCTCTGCGCCTCGTAGCCGTCGCGGATGCCGGCCAGCGGCGCAGGGCCACCTTGCAGCCAGGCCGCGAAGGCCTCCATCTCGGCGCGGTACGCGGCCTCGAAGCGGGCGATGAAATAATCCATGGGCGGCGCGGTCCTCTGGCCCGCCGGTCCCGCGATGCGGATGTCGGTCTGCGGTCGGTTGTCGATGAACAGGACCTCGGACGCGCAATGCGCCTCGAGCCGCTGGTCGTAGCCCAAGGGACCGCGGCGGTTGTTGGTCATCGTCACCATGCGCCCCGATCCCGTCAGCATCGTCACGGCCAGCGTGTCGATGTCGCCCGCTGCCCCGATCGCACCGTCGATCTGGCAGTTGCCGACGGCATAGACGGTCGCGATCTCCTCGCCGCACATGAAGCGGGCCTGGTCGAAGTCGTGGATCGCCTGGTCGCGCAGCATTCCCCCCGACCGGCGGACATAGTCGACGGGGGGAGGCGCGGGGTCGCGGGTATGCATCACCAACTGCTCCAGCCGCCCCGAGGCGCCGGAAGCGATGCGGTCCCGCACCCCCCGGAAGTTCGGGTCGTAGCGGCGCTGGAAGCCCATCATGCAACGGATGCCCGAAGCCTCGACCGCCTCGGTCACGCGTGCGACCGTGGGCCAGTCCAGCGAGATCGGCTTTTCGCAGAACGCCGCCAGCCCGCGCCGGGCGGCCGCCAGCAGCAATTCCGCATGGCTGTCGGTGGAGGAACAGATGACGATGCCGTCCAGATCGTCGGACAGCGCGTCATCCGCCGATGACCGCCGTGCGCCAAGCCGCGTGGCCAGCGCCTGGCAGTCGGCCAGCGGATCGACCAGATGCGCGACGGTGACGCCGGTGATCGCGGCGGCATTGCAGGCGTGGACCGCGCCGATGCGGCCCGCGCCGAAGATGGCCAGCCGGGTCATGCCCAGGCCTCCGCCTCGATCCGGTCCACGCGGACCCAGGCGCCGCTGTCGCAGGAGGCCAGCACGGCATCGACCACGGCGGCGGTATGGACGGCTGCGGTGAAATCAGGCCAGGCGGGCGTGCCTTCGGCGATGGCGCGGATGAATTCGGCCATCTCCACCACGATCATGTCGTTGTAGCCGAAGCCATGCCCCGCGCCGATGCAGAAGCGGCCATAATCGCCATGCCCCGGCGCGGCCAGGATCGTGCGGAAACCCTGCCGCCCCTTGCGGTCGGCGGCGTCATAGAACTGCAGCTCGCCCATCCGTTCCTGATCGAAGCGCACCGTGCCCCTGGTCCCCACGACCTCGTAGGTCAGGCCCATCTTGCGACCCGCATGGATTCGGCTGGCCGTGATGCTGCCCGGCACGCCGGATGCGAAGCGCAGCAGGATCTGCGCCTGATCGTCGTTCTCGACCGCCGCCATGCCGCTTGCTGCCGGGCGCTGCGCATGGACGGTCTGGCGCATCCCCACCACCTCGGCCATCGGGCCGCACAGGAAATGCGCCAGGTTGATCGCGTGGCTGGCGATGTCGCCAAGCGCCCCGGCACGGCCGACCTGGGCCGCGACCTGCCGCCAGTCATGGGGCAGCGACGGGTCCATCAGGTAATCCTCGACATGGGTGGCGCTGAAATGGATCACCTCGCCGATCTCTCCGCCCGCGACGATCTGGTGCGCAAGCTGGGTCGCGGGGTTCTTGATGTAGTTGAAGCCGGTCATCGTGACCCGCCCGCTGGCCTGGGCGGCGCGTGCCATCTGCGCCGCCTCGCGCGCCGTGCGGCCCAGCGGCTTTTCGCACAGCACATGCTTGCCCGCCTGCAGGGCCGCCACGGCCATGTCCGCGTGCAGGAAGGTGGGCGAGGCGATGGCGACCGCCGCCACGTCCTTCGCCGCCAGCACCTCGCGCCAGTCGCCCGTGCCGCGTTCGAATCCGAAGTCGCGCGCCCGGCGTTCCGCCCCCGCCGCGTCCGTTGTCGCGATGACGCGTCTGGCCGCGCGATGCGGCATCTCGTACACCGTCGAGACCTGCGACAGCGCGATGGCATAGGCCTTGCCCATGTAGCCCGCGCCGATGACGCCAAAGCCGATATCCGTCATGATCCCCCCTTGTTCCCGGACAGGCTAGGGGGCAGCCGGTTGCCGCTTCAAGCAGGGGGTTGAGGGGAAACCCTCAGGCGCTCTCGGGCATGACGATCTGGATCTCGGTGGCGATGGACGCGGCCTCGCCCTCCAGCCGGCCGATCAGGCGGGCCAGGGTTTCGACCGCAAGCCGCGCCTCGAGCATGGGCTTCTGGTCGATGACGGCCTGCACCCTGCGGTCCCGCAGCATGAGGCGGCGGTCGGGCGTCAGTTCGTGGGTGACGATGGCGATCGGGCGGGACCGGCGGATGGGCGCCAGCGCCGCCACCAGGTCCGAACAGCCGGTCGTGCACAGATAGACGCCCCGCAGGTCGGGGTTCGCGCGCGCGGCGCGCAGGGCCATGGCGGCGGCGGTCGCCTTGTCCTCGTGCGTTTCCAGAACGTCGCAGACGCGCACCGCAGGGTGGCGTTCCGCCAGCACGTCGATGAAGCCGCCGCTGCGCGCGCCGTGGCCCGGCATGTCGAAGCGGCCGATCAGGACCAGCGCCTCGCCCCCGCCCTGGCCGATCAGATAGCCCATCAGGTCGCCCGCCACCCGGCCCGACTGGCGGTCGTCGGGACCCACGAAGGCGGCGCGGGTGCGGGCGGGGACGTCGTCGGCCATCGTCACCACGGGGATGCGCGGGGGCAGCGCCTCGATCGCCGCGACCACCTGCGGGGCGGCGGGCACGGTCAGGATCATGCCGTCGGCCCAGGCGGCGGCGCGCGCGATCCGGGCCGCGATCAGATCCGGCCGGGCCGGATCGACATGCTCGACCTGGAACAGCAGGTTCAGGTCGCGGTGGATGGCGCGGGCCTGTTCGATCCCTTGGCGCAACTGGTCGTGGAAGGGGTTCGACGGCGGCTGGATCAGGATCGCCACGCGCTTGGCCAGCGTGGGCCTGATCGCCAGGTGGCGATCCAGCCCCAGCCGCCGCGCAGCCTTCAGGATCGCGGCTTCCTTGTCCGCCGACACCCCGCCGCGCCGGTTCACCACCCGGTCCACGGTCGCAACCGACACGCCCGCGGCCCGGGCCACATCCTCCAACGTCACTTTCGCCATGGTGCCCCCCTTATGCGCGCGACAGTGGCGGATTGAGGGTTTCCCCTCAAGACATTCCTTCGTGCGGCGCCTTGTGACGGCTAATCATGCCGGTGACGGAGGACACCATGACCATCACCATCACCACGGCGCCCTGCTGCTGGGGCGTTGACGACCTCGGCAATCCCAACCTGCCCCCTTGGCGGCTGGTGCTGAGCGAGGCCGCAGCCGCCGGTTACGGCGGGCTCGAGTTGGGCCCCCATGGCTACATGCCGCTGGACGCCGAGGTGGTGTCAGGGGAACTGCGCAACCGGGGGCTCTACGTCGTGGCGGGCACGATCTTCGACAACCTGGTCGATCCTGCGAACCTTGAAAACCTGAAGGACCAGACCCGCCGGATCTGCGCGGTCATCACCGCCCTGCCCCGCCCGCCCCTATCGCCGGGCCAGCGCTTTGCCGCGCCCTATCTGACGGTGATGGACTGGGGCCACGAGGCGCGCGACTATGCCGCGGGCCATTCGGACCGCGCCGGGCGGCTGGGCGACGCGGCATGGGCCGGCATGGTCGCCACGATCCGCAGCATCGCCTGCATCGCGCGGGACGAATACGGCGTCCGCGCCGTGATCCACCCCCATGCCGGCGGCCACATCGAGTTCGCCGACGAGATCGAGCGCATCGTCCGTGACATCCCCGCCGACGAGGCCGGGCTGTGCCTGGACACCGGCCACACCCTTTATGCCGGGATGGACCCGGTCGCCATGCTGGACCGGTACTGGGACCGGCTGGACTACCTCCACTTCAAGGACATCGACGCGGCCAGATACGCCGAGGTCATGGCCCGCCGCATCCGCTTCTTCGATGCCTGCGCCGAAGGCGTGATGTGCCCCATCGGCGACGGCTGCATCGACTATCCCGCGATCCTGGCCCTGCTGGACCGGCGCGACTATGCGGGCTTCATCACCGTGGAACAGGAACGCGACCCGCTGAACGCCGGCGGATCGCTGGCCGATGTCCGCAAATCCCGCCGCTATCTGGAAACCGTGGGCTTTGCCCGGACCGAGGAGACGACCCGATGATCAACGGCACCCGCCTGACGAAATCCGCGATCCGCTGGGGCATGGTGGGCGGCGGCAAGGGCAGCCAGATCGGCTATGTCCACCGGTCCGCCGCCCTGCGCGACGGCTATTTCGACCTGAAGGCCGGGGCCTTCGACCTCGACCCCGACCGGGGCCGCGCCTTCGGGGTCGACCTGGGTCTGGACCCCGACCGCTGCTATCCCGACTACGGGGCGATGTTCGCGGCCGAATCCGCCCGTCCCGACGGCATCCGCTGCGTGACGGTCGCCACGCCCAACAACACCCATTACCCGATCACCAGGGCCGCCCTTCTGGCCGGGCTTCACGTGATCTGCGAAAAGCCCCTGACCTTCACCACGGCCGAGGCCTTGGATCTGCAAGCCATCGCCGCCGAACGCGGCCTGGTTGTCGGCGTCACCTACGGCTATTCCGGCCACCAGATGATCGAGGAAGCCGCCCGCCTTGTCGCCGACGGCACCCTGGGCGAGATCCGCATCGTCAACCTGCAATTCGCCCATGGCTTCCACAGCCAGGCGGTCGAAGGAGACAGCCCCGCCACCCGCTGGCGCGTCGATCCGGCCTTTGCGGGACCCAGCTATGTCCTGGGGGATCTGGCGACGCATCCCCTCTACATCGCGGGGGTCATCTGCCCCGACCTGCGCATCAAGCGGCTGCTCTGCTCGCGCCAAAGCTTTGTCGCCTCGCGCGCGCCGCTGGAGGACAATGCCACGGTGCTGATGGAATACGACACGGGCGCGGTGGGCACCTGCTGGACCTCGGCCGTGAACGCGGGGGCGATGCACAGCCAGAAGGTGCGGGTCGTGGGGTCCAAGGGGTCGATCGAATGGTGGGACGAGCACCCCAACCAGTTGCGGCTGGAAATCCAGGGCGAGCCCGCACGCCTGCTGGACCGGGGGATGCCCTACCTGCACCCGCAGGCCCTGGCCGACGACCGCATCGGCGCGGGCCATCCCGAAGGGCTGTTCGACGCCTGGGCCAACCTCCACTACCGGTTCGCGCTGGCCATCGAGGCGCATGAGGACCGCGATCCGTCCGGCGTGGCCGGCCTGCGCTATCCCGGCATCGCGGCAGGGGTCGAGGGCGTCCGCTGGGTCGAACACTGCGTCCGGTCCGCCGACGCGGGCGGGGTCTGGGTGGACTATGCCTGAAGACGGGCCGCGTGGCGCCATCGTCCAAAATGCGGGCCGCAGGGAACCGGCGGGCGGCGATGCTCGTAAGGTCAGGAATGCCGACAGGAGCTTGGGCCGTGGACGAATACTGGATCTGCCGACGCGACAACCCCCATTTCCGGCTGAACGAGGCCGGGTCCGACTTTTCGACCAGCGCCGCGCCCATGGTGTTCGACAGCCATGACGCGGCCCATGACTACATGATCCGAGAGAACACCAGGCCGCCGCTCGAAGGCCTGTCGCTGGAGATCGTCAAGTCCGACGGGTGACATGGCCCCCCGCCCGCGACGCCGGAACGGCAAGCCCCCGCGACGCGGTCGCGGGCGGCGATCGCCATGGGCCGCAGGCAGGCTTGTGCCGGTCGGGCCGGCTTTCGGATCACGGGTGCAATAGGCCTCGCAAGATGATTGTTTCACCTATATCAGTATGTTCAAAGCGGGCTGGGCCAGATCTCTCCCGGAATGAGACGACCCTGGTATGGACAGATTGCACAAGGCCAAGATGCCCACGGCCGACCATGTGTCGGCACTGAAAGGCGGGGGGGAATGCGGCGCCCTGCTGCGCGGTCTCGACTGGACCGCGAACCCTCTTGGGCACCCTGAGGACTGGCCGGCGGAACTGTCGGCCCTTGTCGGGATCACCCTGGCCTCGGCCCAGCCGATGCTGATCGTCTGGGGCCCCAGCCAGATCACGCTGTATAATGACGGCTATGCGGCCATGTGCGGCCAGCGCCACCCGCAGGCGCTTGGCAGGCCGTTCAAGGAACTGTGGTTCGACATCTGGGACACGGTCCAGCCGATCATCGACGCCGCCTATTCGGGCGTCAGCACCTCGATGGACGACATCGAGTTCACGATGCATCGCAACGGCTATCCCGAAAAGACGAACTTCGCCTTTTCCTACAATCCGGTTCGCAACCGCGCGGGCGAGGTGCTGGGCATGTTCTGCCCGTGCACCGAAACCACCGCCAGCGTCGCCGCCCGCGGCGTCGAGCGCGTGGAGCGGAGCGGCTTCCTGCAGGTGCTCGAGGTGGCGCTTGGCGCGACGGCCCTGCTCAGCGGGCCCGACCATGTCTTCCGTTTCGCGAATGCCGAATATGCCAAGCTTGTGGGCAACCGCGACATCATCGGCAAGCCCGTCCGGCTTGCCCTGCCCGAGGTCGTGGGACAGGGTTTCGTCGCGATCCTCGACAAGGTTTACCGCACCGGCGAATCCCATGTCGGCCGCCAGATCCCCATCGAGCTGAAAAGCCATCCCGACGCCGTCGCCAGGCTGCGCCACCTCGATTTCCTGTATCACCCGATCCGGGACGAGAAGGGCGCGATCAACGGCATCTTCGTTCAGGCGCTGGATGTCACCGAGCAGGTGGACGAGGAACAAAGGCAGGGGATGCTGAACCGCGAACTGGGCCACCGGCTGAAGAACCAGCTGGCCATGGTCCAGGCCATCGTGAACCAGACACTGCGCTCCGCCGATGACCTGGAATCGGCCGGCAAGGCCCTGAGCGGCCGCATCCGCGCCCTGGCCGGCGCCCACGACATGCTGATCGAGGGCCGCGCAAGCAGGACCACCGTGGACGAGATCGTCCGCAAGGCCCTGGCACCCTATGACGATGACAGGGGAACGCGGATCGGCATCGGCGGGCCCTCGCTGGCGATCGCGTCGCGGCCTGCGCTGTCGCTTTCACTGATCCTTCACGAGCTTTCGACCAACGCCACCAAATACGGCGCCTTGTCCAACGACGCGGGCCTTGTCCGCATCGACTGGCGGACCCGCCCTTCCCCGGACGGAACAGAGCAGTTCGTCCTGTCCTGGAGCGAGACGGACGGCCCGCCCGTCACCGAGCCGGAAAGCATCGGCTCGGGCACGCGCCTGATCCGCACGGGGCTGTCGGGAACGGCCGCCTGCGAGGTCGTCATCGACTATGCCCCCGACGGGCTGCGCTGCGAGATCGCCGCCGATCTGGCAAGCTTCCAGAACGAGAACTAGGCCGCTGCACCGGTCCGTCCGCCTGCCGCGCGCCGGATGGCGGGGCATGTGATAAACATTGGTCCGGCCGATTTCTGCGGAACCCCGGCCCCGATGCGGTGTTGGCCGGAAAACAGCTTCGCCAACAGGAACAGCCATGCCGCGCTTTCAGACGGTTCTCATGATCTCGGCGTCGCTTGTCGCGCCATCCGCCCTGCTGGCCCAGCCGGAAGGCAAGGTCGGGCAGTATTCCGACGTGACGATCACCGGTGCCATCCTTGAACCGACCCCGAGAAAGGCGGCCAGCGACGACGAGCTTCTGGCGGGCCTCACGCTGGCCGAAGGCGCGACCGCCACCGTCTTCGCAAGGGATCTGGTGAACCCGCGCATCCTGGCGGTGTCCGCCGATGGCACCCTTTACGCCACGCGGCGCAGCGTGGGTGACGTGATCATGCTGCGCGACGGCGACAGCGACGGGGTGGCCGATGCGCCGGTCACGGTCGCGAGCAGGCCGGGGATGCACGGCATCGCCTTTGACGGCAACCGCGTCTATCTGGCAACCGTCAACGACGTCTATGTCGCGGACGTGGCCGAGGACGGCACCTTTGGCGACCTGCAGCGCATCATCAACGACCTGCCGGACGGCGGCCAGCATCCGAACCGCACCCTTGCCATGGGACCGGACGGCAAGCTCTACATCTCGGCCGGAAGCACCTGCAACGCCTGCGCCGAGACCAATCCCGAAAGCGCGACCATGCTGCGCGCGGAACCCGACGGGACCAGCCGCGCGATCTTCGCCAGCGGCTTGCGCAACACCATCGGCTTCGACTGGGAACCGGAATCAGGCCAGCTTTGGGGCATGGATCACGGCATCGACTGGCTGGGCGACGAGGAGCAGATCGAGGAACTGAACCAGATCCAGCAGGGCAAGCGGTACGGCTGGCCCTTCGTCTATGGCATGGACGAGTTCAACCCGCAGGACAATCCGCCGCCGGGCACCACCTTGGAAACCTGGGCCGAGATGTCCGAGGAACCGGCGCGGGGCTATACGCCCCATGCCGCGCCGATGCAGATGGTGTTCTATGACGGCGCGATGTTTCCCGAATGGCGCGGCGACGCCCTTGTCGCCATGCGGGGATCGTGGAACCGCCGCCCGCCGTCGGGCTATGAACTGATCAGGATCGACTTCCAGGATGGCAAGCCCGTCGGCTTCGAACCCGTCGTGACCGGCTTTCTGGCGGAAGGCACGGATGGCTGGACCTATTCGGGCCGTCCGGTCGGCGTCGCCGTGGGGAAGGATGGCGCCATCTTCCTGTCAGACGACAGCGAGGGCGTGATCTATCGCATCGCCTCGCACAGCGCGCCGCAGGACCGTCCGCCGGCGGGCGGCCCCGTGCCGAACGCGCTGACCCCGCCCCCGCCCGCCCCCCTGGCGATCGAGGCGCTTAAGGCGGAACCCGGCCTGACCGTTTCCGCCCCCTTCCAGCCCGATGGCGCCATCGACCTTGAACACGCGGCCGATGGCGACAACGCCTCGCCCGCCTTGTCCTGGGAAGGCGCGCCCGAGGGCACGCAGTCCTTTGTGGTCCTGTCCGAAGACCCCGATGCCAAGGAGCCCAAGCCCTTCGTCCACTGGCTGGCCTATGACATCCCGGCCGGGGTGACCGCCCTGCGCGAGGGGCTGCCGACCGAGGCATCGCTGCCCGATCCCGAAGGGGTGAAGCAGGGCGCCAACTCGATGGGATCGACCGGCTATACCGGGCCGAAGCCGCCGGTGCAGGACGGGGCGCATCATTACCACTTCCAGGTCTTCGCCCTGGACGTGCCCAGCCTGGCCCTGCCCCCCGCTGCCGACCGCGCCGCCGTTCTTGCCGCGATGCAGGGTCACGTCCTTGCCGCAGGAGAGATCGTGGGCACCTTCGACCGAAACTGATGGGGCCGCCGCACGGCTAGCATGACCTTTGCCGCCGGTGCAGGTCCCGCCGTTAGCCTTTCTTCCGGCCGCCGCCGCGCGGCACGCGGGACAGGAAGCCCGGCGGGCGGCGGCTGACCCAATCGGCAAAGACCGCAAGCCGGGGATGCGCGCGCAGGGCCTCGGGCGTGTTGAAGCTCCGCGCCAGATCCTTTTCGCTGATCGCGGCATGGATTTCCTTGTGGCAGATGTGGTGCATCAGCACCACCGGCCCCCTTGCCCCGCCTTTCGACCGGGGAATGAGGTGATGCAGGCTTTGCGGCACATCGGGCGGGATGGGACGCAGGCAAAGAGGGCAGCGGGGATCGTCGTCCATGGCCCCGATATGTGCACTGCCCGCGGAAAGTCACGCAAAAGGCATCCGGCTTTCGTTCAATTTTTGTTCGCATTCGTTGCCTTCAGGCGCGGCTTGTGCTTCAGGCGGTCCAAAGCCCTTGTCACCGTCCGCCCATGAACGTTCTTGCCTTCCCGGACCGCTCTTTCATCCCGACCGATGGCCCGGCGCCGATCCTGGCCGGCTTCGAATGCGGCAGGCTGCACTGGAACGGCCACGACCTGCTGCATTCGACCAACCACCTGCCGGCGGGGGCGATGGCGCATCACTATGCCGTCGCCCGCGAGCAGGGGGTGGCCGGCGCACGGGACGGGTTGTCGTGGCGCCACGACATCGTGGCGCGCGTCAAGGCGGTGCCGGAGGGATTTCCGGTGATCTGGGACTTTGTCCATTTCGATGCCCCGCCCCGGCCTGCCCAGCACGCGGTGGCCTGCTGCCTTGCGCTGCCGCCGGACGCCTGGGCGATCGCGGTCAACGAACCCTCGGTCGGGCGCCGCGTTTCGGGCATGACGCCGAAGCGGGCCACGGACATGGCGCTGAAGATGATGGCTGTCGCCGCCTGCCTGCCCGTCCGGCCCCGTTTCGCGACCTGCGATCCGTTCCATCACCTGCACCCCGGCGTCTTCGCGGCCACCGACCGCCTGGTCGCCAGCGGCCATGTCCGGATGGTGGGCGTGAACTACTATCCCCACCACGCCGTCGAACCCCTGCACCGCGTGCTGCGCGCGGTTGCCGACCGCTACCGCCTTCCGGTGATGATCACCGAGACCGGCTGGCACCAGGGCCTGCGCGCGGCGCACCGGCGCTTTCCCCATGTGCGTGACCGCTGGGACTGGCTGGCCCATGTCCAAGGGGAAATCGCGCTGTCGGGGGTGCCGGTCGCGGGCCTGTGCTGGTATCCGTGGCTGGACATGCCCGCCTGGGACAACCCCCATCACGGCCGCTGGCCCTGTGGCTGGCCGGGACGCCAGGCCTGAACCCGAAGGAACTTCGGGCATCCGTTCGACGCAGGTGGGGCGGCACCGGAACAAGAACACTGACAAACCATCCCGCCCCACCCCTGCGACGGATCACAGATGCGGACAGGGCTACCCTAGGCAGGATCGGAACAGGCCGTCACCGTGAAACTTTGCAATCGATTTCATCTCACAGGTGAGTATTCCATCAAATCAGACTTATAAGCCGATTTTTTTCTGCAAATAAACTTCCGACGATGCCGGGATCATCATGCCCGACGGCATTCAAAGTAGGCAGAGAGGTGGAAAAGCAGCGGCTTGCACGGTTTCGATGCACAGAATCAGAGAGGCCCCGCGCCCGTGACCCCGTCCTGCCCGTCTGGGGGTCACGCCCGTCCCTGTGGTGTGACTTCCGGGGCGGCCTGGGGTCATGATCAGGCAGCTTTCGTGGTGATGCTGGGAAGGGGGTCGATCTCCTCCTTGTCGGTCCGGGCGACTACCTCGACCATCATGTTGCGGCTCGAGGTCTGCCGTTCGTCGTTCTGCTCGAAGGGCACCGCGCCGATCAGCCGCAGGATCGAGGCCTCGCTGGGGAAGATGCCGGCGACATCAGCCCTGCGCTTCACCTCCTTGCCGAGGCGTTCAAGTGGGTTGGTGCGGTGCCGCCGAGGAAAGGTCATGCAGGCCAGAACGTCGTCCTCGTCCCCGTTCATCAGGTCCGCGAGCTTGGGCCAGCGGGGTCGGACTTGCTCAGCAACCTTGCGCCAGATTTCTCTGGCATGGATGGGGTCCGGCTGATCGAAGGCCCGCCGGATCGCGGCCGCCACGACTGCGAGCTGGCCTTTGGAGACATGCGCCAGGTCATAGCCCATCCGGTGAACCCTGCACCTTTGCCGGGTCGCCGCGAACGCCCGCGCGATGGCGGCCTTGAGGCCGTGCGCAGGGAACGCAGAAGGTCGGTCCAGAAGGTCTCCGCCTCCGCCGGGCCGATGCAAAGGCCGAGGATCTCGCGGCGGCCTTCCGTGTTGGCGGCCATGGCGATTATGGCCGCCACCAAGACGATCCGCCCGCCCTGGCGCTGCTTGCGGTAAGTGGCGTCCAGCCAGACATAGGGCCATTCCCCGGCGAGCGGGCGGTTCGAGGCAACCCGCCGACCCGACGTGTCGAGGCGCCGCCGATCCAGGCCTCCGGGATCGTTCCGGCATGGCTTGCATCTGCCCCATTGCAGCAGGCATGATGAAGCCGGCATGGACGCGCAACCCGTGCGGGAACAGGGTGACGCCGCGTGGCTGTTGACTGGGCGTGCATCTCTCCGGCAATTTTCACCGCATCATTTCGGAACCGTCCTCGCAGGACAGGCGTTCGACGCTGGCCGCCCCGCGGCCAGGCGGCAGTATAGGGAAAGAACGTGCTGAAGACGAAAGACCTGGCGATCCTGGCCACGATCGCCGTTGTGATGTGTGGCGTGTTCCTCCTCGACCTTTATGTTCCCTTGGGAACGGCGGTCTGGCTTCTCTACATTCTTCCCCTTGCGCTCAGCTTCTCGGCCTCTGTGTCCATCGTGCCCGTCGTGGTCGCGGGCTTGGCCTGCCTTGCCATGGTCCTGGGCTTCGGCCTGGACAGCGGCGGCATCGACCCGCGGATCGCCGCGGCGAATCGCAGCATGGCGGGCATCGTCTATGTCTGCCTCGGCTTCACCGGCCGCTGGCTGATCCGCAACCGCAAGATGTTGTCGCGCGAAGCCTGGATTCGGGAAGGCGAATCCGACCTGTCGCAGGCGGTTCAGGGCGAACTGACCGCTGACGAGCTTGGCGAGCAGGTGTTGAACCTGCTGTCCGAACGCATCGGCGCACGCGCGGCGGTCGCCTATTCGACCGGCGGCGGCGGGCTTCGCAGGCTGGCGGCCTGGGGCGTGGACCAATCGGCCCTGGGAAGCCGCGACAGGACGGCTGACGGACATCTGGCGCGCTGCCTGGCAGAGGTTCGGCCGGTGCAGTTGACGCTGGCACCCGACCAGGCGCTTGGCTGGGGATCCGGCCTGGCGCGCGGACGCGCGGCCCATGCGCTGATCGTCCCCCTGAACGAGGGAAGCCGGGTCGACGGCCTTCTGGAATTCGGCTTCGACACGCCGCCCGCGGGCCGGGTCTCGGACCTTCTGGACCGCGTCGCCGAACGGCTGGCCCTTGCCCTGCGCTCGGTCGAATACCGCCAACGCCTGCAGGAACTGCTGGAGGAAACCCGCCACCAGGCCGAGGAACTGCGCAGCCATGCCGAGGAACTGGCGGCCAGCAACGAGGAACTGGAGGAACAAAGCCGGGCGCTTCAGGACAGCCAGCGCAGGCTGGAAGAACAGCAGGCCGAACTGGAACAGCAGAACAGCCAGCTTGAAGGTCAGACGCAGGAACTGGAGGACCAGCGCGACGCCCTGGCCCGGTCGCGCAGGCAACTGGAGGCGAAAACCGTCGAACTGGCGCGCGAAAGCCGCTACAAGTCCGAATTCGTGGCCAACATGTCGCACGAACTGCGCACGCCGCTGAACGCGCTGCTGATCATGTCGCGGCTTCTGGCCGAGAACCGGGGGCGCAACCTGTCGGACGAACAGATCCGCTGGGCCGAGACGATCGAAAGCTCGGGCAAGGATCTGCTGGCGCTGATCAACGACATCCTGGACCTGTCCAAGATCGAGGCGGGCAAGCTGGATCTGGCCCGCGACACGGTCGATCCGCAGGCCGTGGCCGACAAGCTGGTGCGCAACTTCCGCGAACAGGCCCGCACCAAGGGGCTGGAGATTTCCGCCGAGGTGGCGCCGGGCACGCCGGAATTCCAGACCGATCCGGGCCGGTTGGAACAGGTGCTGCGCAACTTCCTGTCGAACGCGCTGAAATTCACCGAACGCGGCCGGGTCACGCTGCGGATCGCGCCCTCGGGGCGCACCATCGCGTTTTCCGTCACGGACACCGGGATCGGCATCGACGCCGACCAGCAGCAGGCCGTGTTCGAGGCCTTCCGCCAGGCCGACGGCACCATCTCCCGCCGGTTCGGCGGAACGGGCCTTGGCCTGTCGATCTCTCGCCAGTTGGCCGATCTTCTGGGCGGCCAGATCACGCTGGAAAGCGCAAAGGGCCGTGGCAGCACCTTCACGCTGACCCTGCCCCTTGCGCCCGAGGGCACGGAGGCCGTCCCGCTTCGGGGCCCGGCCCCCGCCCCGTCCGCGGAACCCGCGACGGTCGAGGATGCGTCCGCCCCGCTGGCGGCCCTTCCCGGCCTGACGGACGACCGCGACGGGGTCCAGCCGGGCGACCGGGTGATGCTGGTGGTCGAGGACGATCCCGCCTTCGCCAGCGTCCTTTACGACCTGGCCCACGAACTTGGCTTCAAATGCGTCTGCGTGGACCGGGCCGACGATGCGGTTCGCGCGGCGCAGCGCTTTGTTCCCCAGGCGATCGTGCTGGACATCCGCCTGCCGGATCACTCGGGCCTGTCGGCCCTTGACCGGCTCAAGCGCGACACCGCCACGCGCCACATCCCCGTGCATGTCATCTCGGCCGAGGATTACATGCGCGAGGCCCTGGCCCAGGGCGCCATCAGCTACATGCTGAAGCCCGTCGCCCGCGACCAGCTGGAAGCCGCCATCCGCAAGCTGGAGCATCGGCTGAGGGACCGCCTGCGCCGCGTCCTGATCGTCGAGGACGACCCGGCGCAGATGGAGGGGCTGCGCGCCCTTCTGGGCAATGACGAGGTCGAGACCATCGGCGCGGGCACCGCCGCCGAGGCCCTGCGGATCTGCCGCACGCAAACGGTGGATTGCATCGTGCTGGACATGACCCTGCCCGACGCCTCGGGCTTCGACCTGCTGGAACAGCTTGACGCCGACGGGACCGCCGCCTTCCCGCCGGTCATCGTCTATACCGCCCGCGCCTTGGACGAGGCCGAGGAACAGCGCCTGCGCCGCTATTCCAAGTCGATCATTATCAAGGGCGCCAAGTCGCCCGAACGCCTGATCAACGAGGTGACGTTGTTCCTGCACCAGGTGGTGTCAGACCTGCCCGCCAAGCAGCGCGAGATGCTGGCGGCGTCGCTGAACCGCGACGCCCAGTTGGAAGGCCGCCGCATCCTGGTGGTGGAAGACGACATCCGCAACATCTATGCCCTGACCGGCGTGTTCGAGCCGCACGGCGCCACCGTCCAGATCGCCCGCAACGGGCGCGAGGCCCTGGATGCGCTGGGCCGCATCAACGACGGCGCCGCGCCCAAGGTCGATCTGGTCCTGATGGACGTGATGATGCCGGAAATGGACGGGCTGACCGCCACGCGCGAAATCCGCAAGATCGACCGCTGGAAGACCCTGCCCATCATCATGCTGACCGCAAAGGCCATGGCCGAGGACCAGAACCGCTGCATCGAGGCCGGGGCCAACGACTACCTGTCCAAGCCCCTGGACGTGGACAAGCTTCTGTCCCTGACCCGCGTGTGGATGCCGCGATGAGCGTCGCGCCCGTTCCCCTGGCGGCCGTGGACGGCATCGAGCTGGACCTGTTCCTGGAAGCCCTGCATCGGCGGTGGCATTACGACTTCCGGTCCTATTCGCGCGCCTCGCTGGTCCGGCGGACGGAACTGGCGCGGCAGCGGCTGGGCTGCGCGACCCTGTCGGATCTGCAGGGCCGGCTGCTGCGCGACAGCACCATCCTGCCCGAGGTGATCGACGCCATGACCGTGCAGGTCAGCGAGTTGTTCCGCGACCCCGGCTATTACTTGGCCCTGCGCCGCGAGGTGATCCCGCACCTGCGGACCTATCCCTCGCTCAAGGTCTGGGTCGCGGGCTGCGCGGACGGAGAAGAACTTTATTCCCTGGCGATCCTGTTCCGCGAGGAGGGATTGTTCGACCGCACCATCTTCTACGCGACCGAGATCAACCGCCGCGCTCTGGCGCGTGCCGAGGCGGGGGTCTTTCCCATCGACCGGCTTCCGTCGTTCTCGCAGAACTACCAGCGCGCGGGCGGCACGGGGACGCTGGCGGACCATTACACCGCCGCCTATGGCCGGGTGGCCTTCGACCGGGGGCTGCGGGCGCGGACGGTGTTCACCGAACACAACTTGGCCACCGACCAGGTGTTTTCCGAGGTCCACCTGGTTTCCTGCCGCAACGTGCTGATCTATTTCGACAGCCCGCTGCAGGACCGCGCCTTCGGCCTTTTCGCCGAGGCGCTGGCACGCGGCGGCTTTCTGGGACTCGGATCGCATGAAACCTTGCGGTTCTCGTCCCATGCCGCGTCCTTTGCCGCCTTTGACGAGCCGGGCCGCATCTGGCGCCGGGTCGCAAGCCACGAGAATGCCAATGTCTGAACACCCGATCCGCTTCCTGATCGTTGACGACATCGCCGAGAACATCCAGGCCCTGGATGCGCTGCTGCGCCGCGACGGCTTGGTCGTCGATCACGCCCGGTCCGCCACCGAGGCGCTGGAGCTGATGCTGGTCCACGACTATGCCCTGGCTTTCCTGGACGTGCACATGCCCGGCACCGACGGCTATGAACTGGCCGAGCTGATGCGGTCGACCGAACGCACGCGGGGCGTGCCGATCATCTTCGTGACGGCGGCGGAACGGGACGAAACGCGCCGCTTCCGGGGCTACGAGGCCGGGGCGGTGGACTACATCTTCAAGCCCATCGACCCGGTGGTGCTGAAGTCCAAGGCCGAGGTCTTCTTCCGCATCGGCTGCCAGGCGCGGGACCTGCAGCAGCAGCGCGACGAGATGGAGCAGATCGCCCGCGACCGCGACCGCGCGGCCGACCTGCTTCGCGCCCATACCGACAATTCCCCTCTCGCCTTCGTGACGCTGGACCAGGACCTGACCATCCGCGACTGGTCCAAGGGGTCCGAACGGATGTTCGACCTTGCGGCCGCCGACATGCTGGGGCGGTCCGCCCCCGAACGCGGCTGGCTGGACAGCGCCGGCGCGGCCATCCTGCGCGACTGGCTGGCGCCCGGCGACGCGGCCGCCCCCCGCCATTCGGCCGAATTGCAGCTTGGCCATGCAAGCCGCGGCACGATCCCCTGCGAAATCTACGGCTCGATCCTGTCCGAGGCGGGACGCCGCACCTTGTCGCTGCAAATCCTGGACATCACCGACCGCAAGCGGGCCGAGGAGATCCGCTCGTTGCTGATCGGGGAACTGAACCACCGCATCAAGAACACGCTTGCCAACGTCCAGGCGATCGCCCGCCAGGGCCTGCGCCGGTCAAGCAGGCTCGCGGATTTCGAGCAGAGCTTCAGCGGCCGCCTGCAGGCCTTGTCCCGCGCCCATTCCATCCTGTCCGATTCCACCTGGTCCAGCGCGCCCCTTGACCAGTTGATCGACGACCAGATCCGGGTGGGCACGCTGGACGGCGACCGGCTGGAACGCCGCGGCCCCGCCGTCGAGCTTGCGCCCGACACCATGCTGCGCATGGCCCTGGCGCTGCATGAACTGGCGACGAATGCCGCCAAGTACGGCGCGCTGTCGGTGCCTCAGGGCAAGGTGCATCTGGACTGGACGGCCGAGGACCGCGGCGTCTGCCTGACCTGGCGGGAATCCGGAGGCCCGCTTGTGGCCGCGCCCGAAGGCGGCGGCTTTGGCCTGGATCTGATCGCCGCGGTGGCCGGGGGCGAGGCCGACGCCGTGGCCGTCGACTGGCACCCCACGGGCGTGGTCTGGACCATCCGGCTGTCCGAGGGGGTCGAGGCGATGGGATCGTCCGGTACCGTGGTCGACGTGACGACGGAAACGTTGGCGGGACCGCCTGCCCTGCTGGACGGTCTCGCCATCCTTGTGGTCGAGGACGAGCCCCTTGTCGCCCTCGACATGCAGGCCGAGCTGGAGGATGCCGGCGCCGGTTCCGTCCGGGTGGCCCGCACGGTCGATGCCGCGCTGGCGGCGCTGAGCGAGCAAAGGTTCGACCTGGCGCTTCTGGACGGCAACCTGAAGGGCCAACAGGTGGACACGGTCGCGGACCGGCTGCGGCGGTCCCAGATCCCTTTCTGCTTCGTGTCGGGCTATGGCCGAGAGCATCTGCCCCAGGGCTTCGAGGACGTGCCGCTGATCCAGAAGCCTTTCCCGCCGGCCGCCCTGCGCCGCACCCTGACGGACCTTCTGGACGCCCGCCCCGCCCGCGCGGCCGAGTGATCGGCCACGAACCGCTGGACGAACGGCAAGCGGCGCGGTAAGAACCCCGCAACACTATCCGTTGGGGCGTCCCGTCGCGGGGCTGAGAGGTGCAATGCGCGCCGACCCATCGAACCTGATCCGGGTCATGCCGGCGGAGGGAACGGATAGGCAGACGCGCTGCCCCGTGCCGCATCCCGTCTGCCGCCGCCCGTCCCTGCCATGCCCCGAAACGCCGCAGGAGGGGGCAGATGACACGAACCGTCTTGACCATCGCGGGGTCGGACAGCGGCGGGGGCGCCGGAATCCAGGCCGACCTGAAGACCGTCTCGGCGCTCGGCTGCTATGGCGCCAGCGCCATCACGGCGGTGACGGCGCAGAACACCCGGGGCGTGTCGGCCGTCCACATGGTGCCGCCGGATCTGATCCGGGCGCAGATCGACGCGGTGCTGGATGACATCGCCGTTCACGCGATCAAGATCGGCATGGTCGGATCGGCGCCCGCCATCGCCGCCGTCGCCACGTCGCTGCGCGACTGCCGGATCCCCGTCGTGCTGGACCCGGTGATGGTCGCCAAGTCAGGCGACGTGCTGATGGAACGCGACGCGATCGGCGCGCTTGTCCGCGACCTGCTGCCCCTGGCCCATGTGCTGACGCCCAACCTGCCCGAGGCAGCAGCCCTGCTGGGTGAACACCCGGCCGAGACCGAGGCCGTAGCCATCGTGCAAGGCATGGCCCTGCGCGCCCTCGGCCCCGGCGATGTCCTGATGAAGGGCGGCCATGCGGCAGGCGCGCACTGCACCGACATCCTGGTCGGCCCCGAGGGCACGACGCGCTTTTCGTCCCCCCGCATCCGCACGCGGAACACGCATGGCACCGGCTGTTCGCTGTCGTCGGCCATCGCGGCGGGGCTGGCGCAGGGGCTGGCGGTGGCCGATGCGGTGGGCCGCGCGCATGACTGGCTGCACGGCGCGATCCGGGCTGCCGACGATCTGGCCGTGGGCGGCGGCCATGGCCCGGTGCATCATTTCCACGCGCTCTGGCCGCCCCGGACCGAGGCTGCGGCATGACCGTGACCGTGATCGGCGGGGGCGTCCTGGGCCTCTGCATCGCCACCGAGTTGACCGGGCGCGGCATCCCCGTCGCCATCCGCGACGACGCCCCCGGCCCCCAGGCCTGTTCCTGGTGGGCCGGAGGGATGCTGGCCCCCTGGTGCGAGGCCGAAAACGCCGATGAAGCCGTGCTGCGCCACGGCTTGTCCGCCGCCGACTGGTGGCAGGACCAGGGCGTCCCGGTCACGCGGAACGGAACGCTGGTCGTCAGCCTGTCCCGCGACGCAGGCGCGCTGTCGCGCTTTGCGCGGCGCAGCGGAGGCCACCAGACGCTGGACGCCCCCGGCATCGCCGCCCTGGAGCCCGACCTTGCGGGCCGCTTCAGTCGCGCACTTTTCTTCACGGACGAAGCCCACCTGGCCCCCCGCGAGGCCTTGGCGATCCTGTCCGGACGCCTCGGGCGCACCGACGCGACGACCGGCACCGTGATCGACTGCCGCGGCCTGTCCGCCCGCGACGCGCTGCGCGACCTGCGCGGCGTCCGGGGCGAGATGGTGGTGATCCGCTGCCCCGAGATCACGTTGTCGCGTCCCGTCCGGCTGCTGCATCCCCGGATGCCGCTGTATGTCGTGCCGCGCGGCGACGGCGTGTTCATGCTGGGCGCCACGATGCTCGAAAGCGACCGGCGCGGCCCGGCCACGGCGCGGGCGGTGCTGGAACTGCTGTCGGCGGCCTTCGCGCTGCATCCCGCCTTTGCCGAGGCCGAGGTGCTGGAACTGGGTGCCGACGCGCGCCCGGCATTCCCCGACAACCTGCCCCGCATCCGCCGCGTGGGGGGCGTCATCCACGCCAACGGGCTTTACCGCCACGGTTTCCTGCTGGCCCCGGCGGTCGCCCGCATGGTGGCCGACCACCTTCAACACCAGACCAGACCGGAGTTCATGGATGCGGATAACGATTAACGGCAGCCCGCGCGATGTCGCCGCCACCACGCTGGCCGAAGCCTTGGCCGAGGCAAACCTGACCGGCCGCATCGCCACCGCGCTGAACGGCACGTTCGTGCCCGCCACCCTGCGAGAGACGACGCCGATCCGCGACGGCGACGCCATCGAGGCCTTGGCCCCCATGCAGGGGGGCTAAGGCGATGCCCGTCTTCTATGGCTCCGAAATCGACAGCGCCCTGATGCTGGGCACGGCGGGCTATCCCTCGCCCAAGATCCTGGCCGACGCCTTTGCCCGGTCGGGTGCGGGCATCGCCACCGTGTCGCTGCGCCGGGAAGGGGGCGGCGGGCAGGACTTCTGGGCGCTGATCCAGTCGCTGGGCGTCCGCCTGCTGCCCAACACCGCCGGCTGCCACAGCGTGCGCGAGGCCGTCACCACCGCCCATATGGCGCGCGAGGTCTTCGCCACCGACTGGATCAAGCTGGAGGTGATCGGCCACGCCGACACGCTGCAGCCCGACGTCTTCGGCCTGGTCGAGGCCGCTCGCATCCTGGCCGCCGACGGCTTCAAGGTCTTCCCCTATTGCACCGAGGATCTGACCGTCTGCGAACGCCTGCTGGACGCGGGCTGCCAGGTGCTGATGCCCTGGGGCGCGCCCATCGGATCGGGACTGGGGCTGAACAATCCCCACGGGCTGCGGGCGTTGCGCGCGGCTTTCCCCGATGTGCCGCTGGTCGTCGATGCGGGTATCGGCCTGCCCAGCCACGCGGCGGCGGCGATGGAGATGGGCTATGACGCGGTCCTGCTGAACAGCGCCGTGGCCCGCGCGGGCGATCCTGCCGCCATGGCGGGCGCCATGGCCGACGCCATCCGCGCCGGACGCGCCGCATATCTTGCCGACCCGATGGAGCGGACCGACATGGCCATCCCCTCGACCCCCGTGATCGGGCGGGCATTTCTATGAGGCTGCCGCGTTTCTACCCGATCTTCGACAGCACCGACTGGATCGCCCGCGCCCTGCCGCTGGGCGTGCGGCTGGTGCAGTTGCGCATCAAGGACCGGCCCGACGACGCCCTGCGGGCCGAGATCGCCCGCGCCCGCGACCTGTGCCGCACGCATGGCGCGATCCTTGTGGTGAACGACCATTGGCGGTTGGCGATCGATCTGGGCTGCGACTTCCTGCATCTGGGGCAAGAGGATCTGGACAGCGCCGACCTGCCCGCGATCCGCGTGGCGGGGCTGCGGCTTGGCATCTCGACCCATGACGATGCGGAACTGGACCGGGCGCTGGCCTGCAAGCCCGATTACGTGGCGCTTGGCCCGGTCTGGCCGACGATCCTGAAGCAGATGAAATGGCACCGGCAGGGCGTCGAGAAGCTGACCGACTGGAAGGCGCGCATCGGCGACATCCCCCTTTGCGCCATTGGCGGTCTGACGCCGGACCGGGCACGGCTGGCCTTCGCGGCGGGCGCGGACGTGGCGGCCGCCGTGACCGACATCACGCTGAACCCCGACCCCGAGGCGCGCATCCGCGAATGGCTGGAGGTCGCAGCATGAGATATGCCCGCCAGACCGTCCTGCCCGCCATCGGCGAGGCGGGCCAGGCCCGGCTTGCGGCGGCGCATGTGCTTGTTGTCGGCGCGGGCGCCCTGGGCGTGCCCGTGCTGCAATACCTGACCGGCGCGGGGGTGGGCCGCATCACGCTGGTCGATCCCGACCGGGCCGAGATCTCGAACCTGCATCGCCAGCCGATCTACGGCCGCCATCTGGGCACCCCCAAGGCCGTCGCGGCGGCGCTGGAGATGGCCGCGCTGAACCCCGATACCGTTGTCACGCCCCTTGTGGCGCGGCTGGACCCGGCCAATGCGCCGGATCTGGTGGCGGGGGCCGATGTGGTTCTGGACTGCGCTGACAGCTTCGCCGCGACCTATGCGCTGTCGGACGCCTGCCTTGCCGCAGGCCGCCCCTTGATCGCCGCATCTGTCCTGGGCACCGAAGGCTTCGCGGGCGGCTTCTGCGGCGGCGCACCATCGTTCCGGGCGGTGTTCCCGGACCTGCCCGCGCAGGCGGGCACCTGCGCGACGGCAGGCGTGATGGGTCCGATGGCCGGGCTGATCGGCGCGTTGCAGGCACAGATGGCAATGGCGGTGCTGCTGGGCCTGCACCCCTCGCCCTTGGGCCAGATGATCCGCTTCGACGGGTTGCGCCCTGCCTCGTTCCGCTTCGACGGCGCGCCGGAACCCCTAACCGGCCACCGCTTCATCGCCACCAGCCAGATGCGCCCGGACGACTTGGCGGTCGAGCTGCGCGGCCCCGACGAAGCCCCCCTGCCCTTCGTGCCCCACGCCCTGCGCCAGCCGGAACGCCTGCGCCCGGCCGACGGCCAAAGAGTCGTCTTCGCCTGCCGCTCGGGCCTTCGGGCCTGGGCCGCCGCCGACCGCCTGCGCCGCGACTGGCCGGGCGCCATTGCCCTTGTCGCCCTTGGAGATCCCCTATGAAGCCCCTTGTTCTGGTCCTTGCGCTATCCGCCACCCCTGCTTGCGCGCAGGATCTGTCGCTGATGCTGGACTGGTTCGTGAACCCCGACCACGCGCCGATCATCGTGGCGCAGGAATTGGGCTATTTCGCGGACGCCGGCCTGACGGTCGCCATCACCGCCCCCGCCGATCCGTCCGATCCGCCGCGGATGCTCGCCTCGGGTCAGGTCGATCTGGCCGTGGGCTATCAGCCGCAACTGCACCTGCAGGTGCATGAAGGCCTGCCGCTGACCCGCATCGCCACCTTGGTCGCCACGCCCCTGAACTGCGTGACGGTGATGGCCGATGGGCCGGTGCAATCCATCGCGGACCTGAAGGGCCGCACGGTCGGCTATTCGGTGCCGGGGATGGAAACCGCGCTGATGGGCGCCATGCTGGAAGGGGCGGGGCTGTCCATCGACGACGTGGAGCTGGTCAATGTCGGCTGGTCCCTGTCGCCCGCGCTGATGACGGGCCAGGTCGATGCCACGCTGGGCGGGTTCCGCAACTTCGAGATGACGCAGATGCGGCTGGAGGGCGCCGAGGGCCGCTGCCTGTTCGTCGAGGAAAACGGCATCCCCGCCTATGATGAACTGATCCTGCTGGCGAACCCGCAGACGATGGACCCCGATGCCACCGCCCGCTTCGTCGCCGCCATGGAGCGTGGCGCGCATTACATCCTCAACCACCCGGACAAGGCCTGGCAGGTCTTCCGCGACGCCCATCCCGACCTGGATGACGAGCTGAACCGGCAGGCCTGGGCCGCGACCCTGCCGCGCTTCTCGCAAAGCCCCGGCGCGGTGGATCACGGCCGCTATGCCCGGTTCGAGGCTTTCCTGCGCGATGCCGGGCTGATCGACGCCACCCTGCCCGTCAGCGCCCTAGCGACGGACCCCGGCGCATGAGCTATGGCACCTGCTTTCCCCTGTGGCGGGCGGGCGCGCCCGACTGGGACGCCTATGTCCGCGCGCCGTTCCTGCGGTCGCTGGCCGATGGCAGCCTGCCGCGCCACGCCTTCCTGACCTATCTGGCGCAGGACTACCTGTTCCTGATCCACTTCGCCCGCGCCTGGTCGCTGGCCGTCACGAAGGCGGGCTCGCTGCCCGAGATGCGCGCCTGTTCCGCCACCGTCCACGCCCTGCTGGAAACCGAAACGCGGCTGCATGTGGACCTGTGCGGCCGGGCCGGGATCACCGAGGCGGACGTGATAGCCACGGTCGAGGCGCCGCAGAATCTCGCCTATACCCGTTACGTGCTGGAGGCCGGATACAGCGGCGACTTCCTGGACCTGCTGGCGGCGCTGGCGCCCTGCGTCCTGGGCTACGGAGAGATCGGAGCGCGGCTGCTGTCCGAACCGCATGATCCGGCCTATGCCGAATGGATCGAGACTTATGGCGGGGCCGACTACCAGGCGTTGTGCCACGGCACCGCCGCGCTGATCGACGGCGCGGTGGCAAGCCGGCTGGGACAGCAGGCCCATGTCCTGCCTCGCTGGGGGCAGTTGCAGGACCGCTTCTCGACCGCAACACGCCTGGAAGCCGCCTTCTGGACGCTGGCCGGGTGATCCGCCTTGCGGTGGTCTTCGTGCTGCTGTGGCAGGGCACCGTCACGGCCTTGCAGATCCCGCGCTTCCTGCTGCCGGGCCCCTTGGCGGTCGCAAGCGCCGTGATCGACGGCCGGGCCGCCCTAGCCCGCGCCGCCCTGATCACCGGGGCAGAGATCGCCGCCGGTTTCGCCATCGGTGCCGGACTGGGCGTCCTGCTGGCGCTTGCCATGGGCCTGCTGGCGCCCCTGGGCCGCGCGCTGATGCCGCTGATGACCTTCAGCCAGACGGTGCCGATCTTCGCCTTTGCGCCGCTTCTGACCCTGTGGCTGGGCTACGGCATCGCCCCCAAGATCGCCATCGTCGCGCTGATGGTGTTCTTCCCCGTGGCCTCGGCCTTCGGGGACGGGCTGGCGCGCACGCCCAAGGTGTTTCGCGAACTGGCCGACAGCATGGGCGCCACGCCGCTGGAGGCGATGCGGATCGTCCGCATCCCCGCCGCCCTGCCCGATCTGGCCAGCGGGTTGCGCATCGCCGCCGTCTATGCCCCGGCGGCGGCCATCGTGGGCGAATGGGTGGGCGGGTCGCACGGCCTGGGCGCGTTGATGATCCAGTCGAGCGGGCGCATGAAGATCGACGCGATGTTCGCGGCCCTTGCCGCCACGATCCTGATCGCCATAGCCTTCAAGGCCGCCGTGTCGCGGCTGGCGCGGCGGCTTGATCGCTATGCCGCCGGGTGATCCCGCGGCCGCTGTCAGAAGATCGCCAAGGGGGTTCGCGCCACCGGACAAGAAGGACGGCCCGCAGTTACGCCTGTCCGTCACCCTCATCCAGGGCTGCGACGACCTCGTCATCGCCGACCTGCGCGAAGTCGCGATGATGCAGGCCGACCGCGCAAAACGGACAGGGGGTGCCGGGGCAAACGATGTCGTCCGCGACATGGCGAAGGCGGTCCAGCGGCGCCGCCAGCATCCGCGCCACCGACAAGGCCACCGGCACGCCGCCGCGCGGCAGGGCCAGGACGACGCAGTCCCCCGCCACGATAGCCGGTCAGGCGTTCGGTAAACCGGGCGCCCGCCTGGGCCCGGTCCGCGAAGATGACCAGGTCCGCCATGTCACAATCCGAAAGGCCAGGTATCGGGCACGTCGCCGTGCCCGGCCCCCGGTCCTGCCTCGACCAGGGCCTGGGTCCGGTCGAACCAGATCCATCCGTCATACTGCCGGCCGGGCCTCGCCTGCATGTAGTGGCTCTGCAATTCCGTCTCTGGGCGGTAGATCACGCCGATGAAGCGCTGCGGCAAGGATCGCGACAATCCTTCGGCCAGCAAGGCATTTGCCCGCAGATCCAGCAGGAAGCCGTCGATCCCGGTGTCGTGGCAAAGCCGTTCGAAGCTGTCGGGATGCGAGGGCCGCACGGTCTTGACCTCGGCCGGGGCGCCCCAGTTGCTTGCGGCGGTGACACTGCCGTGGTCGGTGCCAAGGCCGATCAGGGCGACCTGGCCGTCCCACCGTTCGCGGGCAAGCTGGCCCAGATTGTGCTCGGCCCTCCGGCTGCCCATCTCGGTCGCGCGGGCGTCGCCAATATGCGAGTTATGGGCCCAGACCACCGCCTTGGCGCCGGGACCGCCCGCCTGCAGCAGATGGTCCAGCGTGTCGGCCATGTGGCTGTCGCGCAGGTTCCAGGCTTGGGACCCGCCCTGGTACATCACCCGGTAATAGCGTTCGGCCGAGGCGACCAGCCGGGCGTTCTGCGCCGCGTCCAGCAGGTCGATCCCCTGGCCCGGCCCCAGAGCCCGGGACAGGAGATCGCGGCATTGCTGGACCACCGCCTGCTCGCAATCGCGATAGCCCCGAAGGCCGGCGCGGCCATAGGCGGCGGGTCGGTCGATCCAGGGTTCCAGGCAGCCATAGCGGGTCCGCGCAAGGCTTGCCGCCTCGGGATCGGTGCGGTCCAGATAGTCCAGCACGGCCCGGATCGAGGCATGGAAATTGTAAAGGTCGAGGCCGTAGAAGCCCGCCTGGTCCTCGGGCGCCCTGCCCCGGTTCCAGTCGCGCATCCATTCGATCAGGCCCGCCACCTCGGCATTGCGCCACATCCAGCGGGGAAAACGCTGGAAGGCCTGGCCTGTGTCGTCCTGCGGCAGGCCGCGCGCATGGCGGTTCAGGATGGCGGCGTCGGGCCAGTCCGCCTCGACCGCGACGATCCTGACGCCGTGGCGGTCGATCATCCGGCGGGTGATGGCCCCGCGGGCGCGGTAGAACTCGGCCGTGCCATGGCTGGACTCGCCCAGCATCAGGATGCGGCGATCCGCCCATCGGTCGGCAATGGCCGCGAAATCATCATCCTCCGGCGGCGGCAACGGAACGCAGCCGCCGGAGATCGCCTTTGCCAGGTCGCCGCCTGCGGGCATCTAGCCCTCGTCTGCCTCGTCGGCGTCCTTGCGCGCCTCGCGCTTGTCCGATGCCTTCAGGTCGGGGCGCGGATCGAAGTCGGGATCGGCGTTGGTGGTATCGACCTGCTTTTCGATGATGCGCTGCTGCTGGTCCTTGGTCTTCTTGCCGACCATGGCGCTTTCCTCCGTTACTTGTTGGTGCGCCCGCGCTGGTTGGGATCGATGCCGCCCTGCGGGGTGGTGTCGTTCAGCACGTCGCCTTCAAAGGTGTTGTCGCCGCCGATCTGCGGGTCGTCGACACCGGCGCCCTTGGACCGCCCGATGCCGGGGTCCTGGTCCAGATCCTTGTCGGACGGCTGGTCGGTCTTCGGATGCTTGGACATGGTCCTAACCCTCCTTGTCGCCGTCGCGGTTGCCGACGTGATCGTGAAGCTGCTCGGTATCGACATGACGGGAATCGAGGCCGCGCTGATCGGAATGGCGCGACTTGTCGCGGTTCGACAGGATCTCGTTGTCGGGCAGCTGGTCGGGCACGTCGGGGGACATGCCGCCGGTGCCGTCGCCCTTGCCCTGGTCCTGCTGGCCCGCGCCGAACTTCTTGCTGCTTGCATTGGCCATGTCTCAACCCTCCTTGCATGTTGGCGTCGAAGAAAACCGGCTCGCGCGGGGATTGTTCCGAAAAGGGGGAACCGCCGTCAGCGGGGGCCGTTACCGAGGCATGTCACAGATGCCCGACCAGACCGAGCCTGACGACCCCGCCGCCAAGACCGAGGGGCTTGAGAAGATCGACGTCGAGGCCGCCAAGGCGGCCGCGCAGCACCGCCATCATCCCATGGTCAGGACCTTGGGCACGGTCAGCGAACTGGCGGACCAGATGCAGCTGACCACGGTCTGCGGGGCGGTCATCGCCGGGGGCATCCTTGGCGGGCGGGCCGACATCGCCCGGACCGGCCTGCGGATGATGGCGGCCCATGTGCTGGCCAATGTCGTCAAGCGCCGCATCAAGAACCGCCTGCGCCGCACCCGCCCCGAAAAGATGGTCGATGAGCAGGACTACCATTTCGAGCCGGGCGAGGCCGAGGGAGGCCACGAAACCTCGTTCCCGTCGGGCCACACGGCCGGGGCGGTCGCGGTTGCCCGGATCGTGGCCCGCGACATGCCGGCCTTGTCCCTTCCCGTCACCGCCTTTGCAGCCATGATCGCGACGGTGCAGGTGCCGCGGGCCAAGCACTATCCCATCGACGTCGCCGCGGGCGCGGCGCTGGGCCTTGCCGCGGCCTGGGCCGTCGACCGCCTGCTGCCCGGCACCCGCCATCATTCGCAAGCCAAGGAGAACCGAATGTCAGACGACGCCACGAAATCCGTCTCGGCCCTGTTCGAGACGCGGGAAGCCGCCGACTACGCCATCGAGCATCTGGTCCAGCAACACGGGCTGAACCGGGCCGACATCTTCGCCGAGCCCGAGGGCCCCGGCAACACCGCCGGCAATCGCCCCTCGGGCGGTGATGCGAACAAGGGCGACGGTGCGGAAGGCGCCGCCCTGCGCGGCGGGATCAAGGTGTCGGTCGATGTGGCGTCGGACCGGGTCGAAACCGTGGAAGGCACCTTCCGCGAGATGGGCGGGCAGGACATCGCGCGGCGCTGACCAGCGCGGCGCCCTGCCGCCCTTGTTCACTTGCCCTCGGACACGAACTTGTTGAAACGGCTGGTGTCGCCACCGGCCGTTTCGTCCTGGTACAGGAAATGCAGGCCGTTCTCGTCGAAGATCTCGAAGAACTCGTCCCAGGAAATCCGGGTCAGGCCTTCCTCTTCCTCGCCGAAGTCGATGCGCAGGATGCCGCCTTCGCCCTTGGTCTCGACCATGGCGGGGTGGCCGTCGCGCGATTCCGCCCATTCGCGGATGGTGTCGTGGTCCTGGGTGGTGTTCGATGTGGACATGCGGTCCTCCGAAAGGGGTTGTCGCGGGGAAACGCCTTGGCCCCCGCGCCGTTCCGTCCGTGAAAGCGTCCGCCGGAAGGGAACGCCCTGCCATCCCAGGCCGTTGAGGCGCTGCCAGCCGCCATGCCAGCCATTGGGGAATCCATGCAGATCACGCTGAACCTGAACGGCACGTCCCATCACTTGGACGTGGACCCGCGCACCACGCTTCTGGATGCGCTTCGCCATCACCTCGGATTGACGGGGACCAAGAAGGGCTGCGACCACGGCCAATGCGGGTCCTGCACGGTCCTGATGGACGGGCGCCGCGTCAATGCCTGCCTGACGCTGGCCTGCATGGTCGAGGACCGCGACATCACCACCATCGAGGGGATCGGCACGCCCGGCCACCTGTCGCCCTTGCAGCAGCAGTTCCTGGACCATGACGGCTTCCAATGCGGCTATTGCACGCCCGGCCAGATCTGTTCGGCCGCCGGCATGCTGGAGGAGATCGCGGCAGGCTGGCCCAGCCATGCCTCGGAGTCGCTGGACGGCCCGTTCGAGCTGAGCCATGCCGAGATCGCCGAACGGATGAGCGGCAACCTGTGCCGCTGCGCCGCCTATACCAACATCGTCGCGGCCATCCGGCAGGCTGCCCAAGGCGACAACCGGCGCGAGGACGCAGCATGAGGGACTTTTCCTTTCACCGCGCGACATCCTTGGACGACCTGCCCGCCGGGGCCACGATCATCGCGGGCGGCACCAACCTGCTGGACCTGATGAAGCACGAGGTGATGGCCCCCGGTTCGTTGGTGGACATCACCCGGCTGGATCTGGACCGGGTCGAAGCGGAGGGCCAGGGGCTGCGCATCGGCGCCCTGGTCAGGAACAGCGACCTGGCCGCCCATCCCGCGGTCCGGCGGGATTACCCCGTCCTGTCCCGCGCGCTTCTGGCGGGCGCCAGCGGGCAGTTGCGCAACATGGCGACGACCGGCGGCAACCTGATGCAGCGGACGCGCTGCCCGTATTTCTACGACCGCCGCATGGCCTGCAACAAGCGCGACCCCGGCGCGGGCTGTTCGGCCATCGGCGGCGTGACGCGCAACCACGCGATTCTGGGCGCATCCCCCCATTGCATCGCCACCTATCCCGGCGACATGGCGGTGGCCCTGCGCGCGCTTGACGCCGAGGTCGAGATCGGCGGTCCTTCGCCCCGCCGCATCCCGCTGGCGGACTTTCACAAGCTGCCGGGCGACACGCCCCATGTCGAGACGGCCCTGCAGCCGGGCGACATCATCACCGCCGTGATCCTGCCCGCCCCCGTCGGCGGCCAGCATCGCTATCGCAAGGTGCGGGACCGGGCCTCCTATGCCTTCGCCCTGGTTTCGGTTGCGGCGGTCATCGGCATGGACGGAAGCCGGATCGGCCATGCCGCCCTGGCCTTTGGCGGCGTCGCCCACAAGCCCTGGCGAGACCCCGAGGTCGAGCGGTTGTTGACCGGACAGGAACCGTCCGATGCGCTGTTCGCCGAGGCGGCGGACATCTTGCTGCGTCCGGCCCAGGCCCATGGCGAGAACCAGTTCAAGATCCCCCTGCTGCGCCGCACGCTGATCGCGACCCTGCGCGACGCGACCGGAATGGAGGCCAAGGCATGACACGACACCTGAGGGTCGATGGCCCGAACCACGACGACCGGCTGGACCACATGGCGCAGGGCGTCATCGGCCAACCCCTGAACCGGCTGGAAGGACCGCTGAAGGTGGCGGGCCGCGCCACCTATGCCGCCGAGGCGCGGCCCCGCAACCTTGCCTACGGGGTGCTGGTGCAGGCCGCCATCCCGGCGGGCAAGGTGCTGGAGATCGGCGACGCCCCCGGCGCCCTGGCGGTGATCCGGGACAAGCGGATGGTCCGCTTCGCCGCGCAGGGCATGGCGCGCAAGGCGCCGAAATCGGGCCCCGACGGGATCGACTACATGGGCCAGGCCATCGCCCTGGTCGTGGCCGACACCTTCGAGGCCGCCCGCCATGCGGCGCAGAACCTGTCGGTCCGCTATGCGCGCGAGGACGTGCCCGTCAACCCCGAGGACGTGACGCCCGAGCTGCCGCCGAAGAAGCAGTCCAAGACCGGCGATCTGGACAAGGCAATGCAAGAGGCGGCCTTTTCGGTCGATCAGGTCTGGCACACGCCCTCGCAGATGGCCGCCGCGATGGAGCCTCATGCCGCGATCGCCGAATGGGACGGCGACCGGGTGACGATCCGCGCGGGGCTGCAGATGCTGTCGTCGAACAAGGAACAGATGGCCGACGCGCTGGGCATCCGGCCTGACAAGCTGCGGCTGCTGGCGCCCTATGTCGGCGGCGGCTTCGGGTCCAAGCTGGGCATCAATGCCGAATCCGTGGCGGCCGCGATTGCCGCCCAGAAGCTTGGCCGGCCGGTCCAGGTGTCCATGACCCGCCAGCAGGTCTTCGATCTGGCGCATCGACGGTCCGAGACGCGCCAGCGGATTCGCCTTGCCTGCGACGCGGATGGCACCCTGACCGGCCTGGGTCACGAGGCGCTTGTCTCGAACCTGCCGGATGACGGCTTCTCGGAACCCGTCACCCAGGCCACGCCCTTTACCTATCAGGCCGCCCACCGGCAGGTCGTCCATGCCATCGCCCGCATCCACCGCAGTTGCGCGGGCTCTGTCCGGGCTCCGGGCGAGGCGGTCGGCGTGACCGTCTTCGAATGCGCCATGGACGAGTTGGCCGAGGCTGCCGGGATCGATCCGGTGGACCTGCGCCTGCGCAACATCCCCGAAGCCGAGCCGGTCACCGGACGACCCTTCAGCAGCCACAAGCTGACCGAGGCGCTGCAGGAAGGCGCCAAGCTGTTCGGCTGGTCCGACCGCCGCCCCGCCAAGGAGCGCCTTGAAGGGGAATGGTATATCGGCATCGGCATGGCCTCTGCCGTGCGCGTCAACCAGCTTGTGGAATCGCGCGCCAGGGTGACGCTGGTCCAGGATGGCAGCGCCATCGTCGAGACCGACATGACCGATATCGGCACCGGCACCTATACCATCCTGGGCCAGTTGGCGGCCGAGATGCTGGGGCTTCCGGCCGACCGGGTCGAGGTGAAGCTGGGCGACACGCAGTTCCCCCCTGCCGCGGGGTCGGGCGGGTCCTTCGGCGCGGCGTCCAGCGGCAACTCGGTCTTCCTGGCCTGCGAGGAGATCCGCCGCCAGATCGCCAAGGCGATTGGCTGCGACGAAGGCGACCTGACGCTGCAGGACGGCATGGCCCGCGCCGGAAACGTCTCGAAGTCCTTGTCCGAAGTGGTGGAGGGAACGATCACCGGCGAAGGTCACCTGGAACCGGGCAAGACCGAAAAAAGCCACCGTCAGGCCACCTGGGGCAGCCATTGGGCCGAGGTCGCGGTGAACCGCTGGACGGGCGAGGTTCGCGTGCGCCGGATGATGGGCGTCTTTGCCTGCGGACGGGTGCTGAACGAAAAGACCGCGCGGTCGCAGTGCCTGGGCGGCATGACCTTCGGCATCGGCATTGCCCTGACCGAGGCCATGGAGCATGACCGCCGCGACGGCCATGCGGTCAGCCGCGATCTTGCCGAATACCACATCCCCTGCCATGCTGACGTGCCGCCGCTCGAGGTGCATTTCCTTCAGGAACGGGATGCCTATGTCGGCCCCTTGCAGGCCAAGGGGCTGGGAGAGCTTGGCATCTGCGGGGCCGGGGCGGCGGTGCTGAACGCGATCTACAACGCCTGCGGCGTCCGGGTCCGCGAATTGCCGGCGACGCCCGACAAGATCATCGCGGGACTGGACCCGTGACCATGCCGGACCCTTTGCCGGTGGCGGGGTCGTCGGCGTTGCCCGACGACCCCCTTGCCGCCGCGCTTGACTGCCCCGACGCCGTTCTGGCCGTCATCACCGGCATCCAGGGCCCATCCTACCGTCCCCTGGGCGAGATGATGGCCTTCTGCGGGGACCGACAGGTCGGAACGCTGAGTTCCGGCTGCATCGAAACCGACCTGGCCAGATATGCGCGGCACGCCCTGCTTGGCGGTCCTCTGCGCCTCCGATACGGAGAGGGTTCCCCCTGGTTCGACCTGCAACTGCCCTGCGGCGGGGGACTGGAGATCAGCCTGATTCCCCGGCCCTGCCCCCGCCTGCTGTCGGAAATTGCAACGGCCCGCGCGTCGCGCCAGCATGTCGCGCTTCACATCAGCGACACCTTGGCCCTGAGGCGCTGCGAGGCGGGTCCGACGGGCCCGGTGCCGGGGGGCTTTCGCATCGGGATCAAGCCTCCTCCCCGCTTTCTGGTCTTCGGCCAAGGCCCCGAGGCGGTCGTTTTCACGCGTCTGGTGCAGGCAGCCGGCTATCCCCTTCTGCTCTCGACCCCGGATCGCGCCACGATGGCACAGGTCGCGGAGAGCGGCTGCCCGGTCCGCCTGCTGCATTGGCCGGCCTTGCCCACCGATCTGGAGATCGACGACCGTACCGCCGTGATCCTGTTCTTCCACGACCATGACTGGGAACCCCCGATCCTTGCCCGTGCGCTGGAGTCCGCCGCCTTCTATATCGGGGCCCAGGGGTCTCGAAGGGCCCGTGACGCGCGGTTGGAAACGCTCAAGGCGCGCGGCATCGTGGAGGGGCTTGATCGCTTGCGAGGTCCCATCGGCCTGATCCCGTCCGCCCGTGATCCCAAGGTCCTTGCGATATCCGTCCTTGCCGAAGCATTGGAGGCCGCAACCTGACCACGATCGTCCTTTTGGCAGCCGGAAGATCGTCGCGATTTGGACCGCAGTGCAAGCTGCAGACCGTCTATCGCGGAAAACCCCTTGTTCGTCACGCGGCCGACGCGATCATCCAGACAGGACTTCCATCGATTGCCGTGATCGCCGATCCTGACGTCGAAGGACTGCTGCCCGAGTTCCGGATCGTGCGTTGCTGCGGTACCCAGTCGCAGTCTCTCCAGGCCGGGCTGTCCCAGGTTCGGGACAACGCGGCCATGATCGTGCTTGGCGACATGCCGAACATCGACGCCGATATCATCCGGAAGATCGCCGCCGCGCCAGGCCCGGCCGCCCTGTGGGACGGGACCCGCATCTGCCCGCCCGCCAGCATCCCTCGCGCGCTTTTCACAAGGATTTTCAGTCTGACAGGGGATGTCGGCGCACGAGACTTGCTACGGTCACTGCCGGATCTGAACCGCGTTCAGGTACCATCCCACCTGTTGAAGGATATCGACCATCGCCGTGACCTGGACGAGGATCTCAGTTCCTAGCCCAGCTGCTTCCACCAAGAATCTGGCAAAGACGATCCAGTTCCTCCAGATCGCGATAGGCGATGCAAACGGCCCCCGCACCGCTGGCGGAATGATCTATGGTGACGGTTGTCTTCAACTGGGCCGAGAGATCGGCTTCCAAGGCGCGGGTGTCTGCATCCTTGGACTGTTTCTTGGCCCGATTGGACCTAGAAGTTGTGCCTTCGTTCTGCTTTCGTACCAGATCTTCCGTTTCCCGGACGGAAAGACCACCTTCGATGATCTTCCTTGCCAGAACTGCGGAATTTTCCGCCGTGACAAGGGCGCGGGCATGGCCGGCGCTCAGCTTGCCATCCTTCAGGTAGTCCTGGACCTGATCGGGCAATGTCAGAAGCCGAAGCAGGTTGGCAATATGGCTGCGGCTCTTGTTCAAGGCTTCGGCCAGCTTCTCCTGCGTGTGGCCGAACCGGTCCATCAACTGCCGGAAGGACGCCGCCTCCTCGATCGCGTTCAGGTCGGCACGCTGGATGTTCTCGATGATCGCGACTTCAAGAACCTCGTTGTCCGTCAGATCGCGGACGATGACCGGAAGTTCGTGCAACTGTGCCATCTGCGCGGCACGCCAGCGACGTTCGCCCGCGACGATTTGATAAAGTCCTTCATCAGCGGGATGTCTGCGGACGATCAAGGGCTGCAATACACCTCGCTGTCTCAGCGAGTCCGCCAGTTCCTGAAGCGCCGCTGGCTCGAAGCTGCGTCGCGGCTGGTCGGGATTGGCGGTGATCTGCTCGATCGGGATCATCGTCCGTTCCTTGAGCGGTTTCGGATCGGCAGCGCCATCCAGATCAAGATCCGCCATAAGGGCAGACAGCCCACGCCCCAGGCCACGCTTGGCAAGCTTGCTATCGGACATCAGGCTTCCTCTTTGACGAGCTTCAGACGGGCGGCAAATTCATTCGCAAACTGCCGGTAAGCGGCACTTCCCTTGGAGGAAGGATCATATAGCAGAACCGGCTGCGCAAAGGAGGGTGCCTCGGACACGCGAACATTCCGGGGAATAACGGTCGGAAAGACGAGTTCCCCAAGCGTGGCCCGCGCATCGGCTTCGACCTGTTGCGACAGATTGTTGCGGTAATCCGACATGGTCAGAAGCACACCATTGATCCGCAGGTCAGGATTGCCCGTCTGACGCACCTGCTTCACCGTCGTGAGCAGCTGAGACAAGCCTTCCAGGGCGTAAAATTCCGCCTGCAGCGGCACAAGCACCGCGTCGGCAGCGATCATGGCATTCACGGTAAGAAGGCCCAAGGCAGGCGGGCAGTCGATCAGGATGATGGCACCCTTGGGTGCATCCTCGAGCTTGCGACGCAGCAGACGGGTCCGATCCTTCGTCTGCGAAAGATCGACGTCGGCGGATGCCAAGTCCGAAGTCGCGGGAACGATGCTCAGATTTTCGATACGGGTGGCGATGCTGCAGTCGCTCAGCGACTCGGGCCCGGCCATCAGGTCATAGACCGTCTTGTGGCGTTGGTCGACATCAATGCCGAGACCGGTCGAGGCGTTTCCCTGAGGATCAAGATCGATCAGGATCGTGCGGTGCCCATCCATTGCCAGCGCTGCGCCCAGGTTGACGGCGGTCGTTGTCTTGCCAACGCCGCCCTTCTGGTTTGCAATGGCAACGACGCTATGATGCGCCATGAGATACTCCGCTTATTTCCAAGGTCGCTGCGCCCTCCTGGGTTCGGCTGGGATGCGCGATACAGTTGAAGTTCCATTCGATTCTAGCATCTTCAACTTCGGACTGCCACTGGCGACCCTTCATCAAATACGCCTTTCCTGCGGGTGCAAGATGAAGATCAAGATATGACATGAGCTTGGGCAGCGGAGCAAGAGCCCGGGCACTGATATAAGCAGCATTCAACGGCGGAACTGCTTCGATCCGATCCACGATCACGCGGGCGTTCTTCAAACCTGTCTTTCGAATGACTTCACGCAGGAAAGCGGCCTTTCGCTGATCGCTTTCGACAAGTGTGAAGAAAAGCGCCGTGTGTGCCTTGGCAATCGCCAGAACGATGCCTGGCAAGCCGCCTCCACTGCCCAGATCCACCCAGTGGCCTTCAGCGCCGTCCATAAGATCGCCTACCTGCAACGAGTCTTGAACATGCCTCGCCCTGAGGTCGGCCAAGCTCACTTCGGCGACCAGGTTGATGCGTGGATTCCAGCGGATCAGAAGTTGTTCGTAGATCTCCAGACGCTCGGATGTTTCACGTGAAACACTCATGCCGCTTTGAAGCCCTTGGATCGTACGGCAGCGATAACAAGAGTAAGGGCAGCGGGGGTCATTCCTTCGAGTTTCGCGGCCGCAGCCAGCGTTTCGGGACAAGCCTCGGTCAGCTTTACCTTCAACTCATTGGACAAACCCATGAGTTGAGAATAGTCAAAGTCGCTAGGCAGAGGAATGGCCTCGTCACGGCGCAGCAGATCCGCATCCGCAGCTTGGCGATCCGTATATTGAGAATAAAGAGCGTCGCACTGGATTTGCCGGAGAGTCGCGGCAGCAATGTCCTGAAGAGGAGGAAACAGTTCGGACAGATCCTCAAGGGCGATGTTCTGCTGACCCAGAAGCGTAAAAACCGACCGAACCTGGCCGTCCTGTCGAACCGCCAAACCTGCTTTCTGAAGCGCTGCGGAAGAATAAGTCTTCGCCTCAAGCAAGTCGCGTGCTTTGAGATAGCTTTCTTGCCGCTTTTCAAATGCCCGGCGCCTTTCGTCCCCGACGCATCCCAGATCAATTCCCAGCGGGGTCAAGCGGCGATCCGCATTGTCCGCTCTCAAGCTGAGCCTGAACTCCGCGCGCGATGTGAACATGCGGTAAGGCTCTGTCACGCCGCGCGTGGTCAGGTCATCTACCATCACGCCGATGTAGCTGTCGGCACGACTGAAGATGACCGGATCGCGATCCAAGGCCTGCAGCCCTGCATTCAGGCCTGCAACCACGCCCTGTGCTGCTGCTTCCTCGTAACCTGTGGTGCCATTGATCTGACCCGCCAGATATAATCCCTCGACCGCCTTCATCTGCAGGGTCGAAGTCAGCGAGCGAGGATCGACATAGTCGTATTCCACGGCATATCCGGGCTGCAGAATTTCGGCCTGCTCCAGCCCGACAATGCTGCGGACATACTGCGATTGGACCTCTGCCGGCAGGGAGGTGGAAATACCATTGGGATAGACCGTATGGTCGTCCAGCCCCTCCGGCTCCAGGAAGATCTGGTGCGAATCCTTTTCTGCGAAGCGAAGGACCTTGTCTTCGATGGAGGGACAGTAGCGTGGTCCACGACCTGAGATGTGGCCTCCATACATCGCCGAACGCGTCAGGTTCGCGGAAATGATGTCGTGCGTGCGCGTGTTGGTGTACGTGATGCCACAGGAAATCTGCGGCACCGACAGACCATGGCTGAGATAGGAGAAAAGCGTTGGTTCCTCGTCGCCCTCCTGCCTTTCCAGACGATCCCAGTCTATCGTTCTGCCATCCAGCCGTGGCGGAGTGCCCGTTTTCAGACGTCCCAAGGCTGAACTGTATTCCTTGAGGGACTCGGCCAGCCTGTTCGAGGCTTGATCTCCCCAGCGGCCTGCGGGTCGGCTTACATCCCCGATATGAATCGTACCGTTCAGAAATGTTCCGGTCGTCAGAACGACAGCTTTCGCGGACAACTGCGTTCCACCTGCAAGCTCGACACCACGAACGCTACCCCCCTCGTTCACAAATTTTGCAACTTCTCCGAGAACCAAGTCCAAGCCCTGATGCTGAGAAATGGCTTGGAATGCCGCCTGTCGGTACAGCGCACGGTCCATCTGCGCCCGTGGACCTTGGACGGCGGGTCCTTTCTTGCGGTTCAAGAGGCGAAACTGGATTCCCGCCTGATCTGCAAGCAGCCCCATCAAGCCATCCAGCGCATCAACTTCCCGGACAAGATGCCCCTTTCCCAGACCGCCGATGGCCGGGTTGCAGGAAAGCGTGCCGATATCCTCGCGCCGCATGGTTACAAGCGCGGTTGCGGCTCCAACTCGAGCTGCAGCCGACGCCGCTTCCAAGCCAGCATGGCCGGCACCGATCACGATCACATCGTATTGTTTCACGTGAAACACCTATTTTCCGATACAGAAGGAGGTAAAGATGACATCCAGATAATCGTCTGCGCCGATTCTGCCAAGCAGACTATCAAGCGAGATGGCAGCTTGACGCAATGCCTCGGCAATGAGTTCCGGAGGCGCATCCTCCTGAACATCGGCAGCAGCTCTTGCGGCAAGCAATGCATTCAACTGGCGTTCATGGCTGACCAGAGACGCGCCTGCCGCCCGCTGCGACAACGCCGCAAAGACTTTCTCCAAGAACTCGTCCAGACCTTCTCCCGTAAGGGACGAAACCTTCAGTTCGCTGCCGGAAGCCTGCAGATCGGCCTTGCTGGTCACGGCCAGATCGCCGGGTTGCCAAAGCTGATCATCAACGTTTCCCTCGGGGGAAAGGTGCACGCGCAAATCCGCCGCCAAGGCACGTCCACGCGCACGATCAATCCCCAGGCTTTCAATCCTGTCTTGGGACTCCCTCAGTCCCGCCGTATCCAGGAAGGTCACGGCCAGACCCCGAAGATCCACACGAAGCTCTATGATGTCCCTGGTTGTTCCGGCCACATCAGACACGAGCGCAACTTCCCGACGTCCTATCCTGTTCAAAAGACTGGACTTGCCAGCATTCGGAGGACCGATGATAGCGACTTCGAAGCCGTTTCTTATCCGTTCGGCTGCAGCATAGCCACGGATCTGGTCGTCCAGTTCCCTGCGAAACCTGTCCAGAAGAACGAAGACTTCTTCCGGAACGTCATCGGGGACTTCCTCATCGGCAAAGTCGATGCTGCTCTCCGTCAAGGCGCCTGCCCGAACCAGCAGGGATCGCCAAGACTCCGCCTTTCGGGCAAGCTCACCACTCGAGGTTCGCAGCGCTATCCGCCGTTGGGATTCAGTCTCGGCTGCCAGAAGATCGCCAAGTCCTTCCACCTCGGAAAGATCCATCTTGCCGTTGAGAAAGGCCCGGCGGGTAAACTCTCCGGCCTCGGCAAGTCTGATACCTTGGGCTCTGAGGAGTTGCCCCAACCGCCTGACGATCACCGGGGCGCCGTGCAGGTGTATCTCGACCACCTCCTCGCCCGTGAAGCTTTGGCCGCTTTCGAACCACAGGATCAATGCGCGATCCAGGATTTCGTCGCCGTCGGCGATCTGCCGCAAATAGGCATGTCGTGATTGCGGCAGCCGGCCTGCCAGACGCTCGGCGGCATTTCGGGCACCGGTTCCGCTGATGCGTACAATGGAAACGCCACCCCGCCCGGGCGGAGTGGCTTCAGCGTAGATCAGATCCATTCCTGCCTCGCTAGGCGTTCATCGAGTCGAAGAAGTCGGAATTCGACTTGGTCTGCTTGAGCTTGGAAATCAGGAACTCGATCGCATCGGTCGTTCCCATCGGGTTCAGGATGCGGCGCAGCAGGTAGGTCTTTTGCAGGTCCTTCGAATCGACCAGCAGTTCTTCCTTCCGTGTGCCGGACTTGAGAATGTCCATCGCCGGGAAGACACGCTTGTCGGCAACCTTCCGGTCAAGCACGATTTCGCTGTTGCCGGTACCCTTGAACTCTTCGAAGATCACCTCATCCATGCGCGACCCGGTGTCGATCAGCGCCGTGGCGATGATGGTCAGCGAACCGCCCTCCTCGATGTTGCGGGCCGCGCCGAAGAAGCGCTTCGGCCGCTGCAAGGCATTCGCATCCACACCACCCGTCAGCACCTTGCCCGAGCTTGGCACCACGGTATTGAAAGCCCTACCAAGTCTTGTGATCGAATCGAGAAGAATAACAACATCTCGTTTATGTTCAACCAGACGTTTGGCTTTCTCGATCACCATTTCGGATACTGCAACGTGCCGGCTGGCGGGCTCGTCGAAGGTCGATGAGACGACTTCGCCTTTCACGGACCGCTGCATGTCGGTCACCTCTTCCGGGCGTTCGTCGATCAGCAGGACGATCAGATAGCATTCCGGATGATTGCGCTCGATCGAATGGGCGATGTTCTGCAGCAGCACCGTCTTGCCCGTGCGCGGGGGTGCCACGATCAGCGACCGCTGGCCCTTGCCGATGGGCGCCACCAGGTCGATGATGCGGGCCGAACGATCCTTGATGGTGGGGTCCTCGACCTCCATCTTCAACCGCTCGTTCGGGTACAGCGGGGTCAGGTTGTCGAAGGCGACCTTGTGTCGGGCCTTCTCGGGGTCCTCGAAGTTGATCCGCTCCACCTTGGTCAGCGCGAAGTAACGCTCGTTCTCGCCAGGCGCGCGGATCACCCCCTCGACCGTGTCGCCGGTGCGCAGGGAATGCTGGCGGATCATGTCGGGACTGACATAGATGTCGTCGGGACCGGGCAGGTAGTTCGCCGCAGTGGACCGCAGGAAGCCGAAACCGTCCTGAACAACCTCCAGCACGCCGTCTCCGCCGATCTCCACGCCTTCCTCGGCATGTTCCTTCAGCAGCTGGAACATCATCTCGCCCTTGCGCATGGTCGAGGCGTTCTCGATCTCCCACTCCTCGGCCATCGAGAGCAGGTCGGCCGGGCTCTTGGCCTTGAGTTCGGAGAGGTTGAGACGTTCTTCGGTCATGGTGTCACCGCGAATGCCGCACGATCACGGATCGCCGCGCGGCTGAAAGGATAAGGATCGGGAATCCCCGTGCCGGACGGCCGGGCTTGGAGTTCACATAGTCGGGGAAAGGCCGCGAGTCAACGACGGGGCCGTCAGAACTTGACGATGACCGACACCACGATGCCCACCATCAGCAGGGTCGGCACCTCGTTCATCAAGCGGTAGCGCCTGCCCGGATGGCCCTTGCCCGCCTCCAGGAGCCGCCGCTGGCCCGCGCACCACATGTGGAACCCCGTCATCGCCAGAACGCAGGCGGCCTTGGTCCAGGGCCAGGCCATCGACCAGTCGACGATGCCCGGCGTCAGCACCAGGGACAGGCCGCTGAGCCAGGTGGCGATCATGGCCGGGTTCATGATCAGCCGCAGAAGCTTGGCCTCCATGATGGCAAAGCTTTCCGCAGGCTCGGGCGTCCGGCCGCGTTCGGCGTGATAGACGAACAAACGGGGCAGGTAGAACAGCCCCGCCATCCAGGAAATCACCGCCATGACATGGAAGGCCTTGGCATAGGGATAGATCAGGGCAAGCCAATCCGACATCGGCACCTTCACTTAAATAAAAGAGAAAGAAAGAAGGATGATGTTGCTGTAGGGGCTGTGGACAAAAGGATAAAGGGGAAATCCACGGGTTTGCCCACCTCCCGACAGCCTGTGGATAATTATGGGATTACGGGCGCGAGATAATGGAAAATACTTTTTTATCATAATCATGGTATGTGGATGAAAATGTGGACCGCGGACCCGTGGAGCGCTTGTCCACAGATCTGCGGTCACAAGTCTCTTCGTTATCCACTTGTGGGGCGAACGTCGCCGTTCGACGGAAGTTCCGGGGGCAAATCCACAAGGCATTTTCATGGGCCTTCCTGCCCCCATGATTCGACCCGATTCCCCCCGGATCTTGTCCACAGGACGGTGCAGGCGCTTTAATTGCCGAAAATGACTGCTTTTTCTTGAAAGCCGGCAGGCTTAGTCTTGCAGGGAAAGCCAAGGACGCCCCATGACCGACGATCAGCCAAGCCTTTCCCATCATGTTCCTCTGGCCGGGGTCATCGGAATGCCGGTCGCGCATTCCCGGTCGCCCCGCCTGCACGGTCACTGGCTGCGCCGCTACGGTATCGCCGGGCATTACATCCCCATGCCCGTCATGCCCGAGCATCTGGCCGAGGTCTTGCGGGCCCTGCCCCGGCTTGGCTTTGTCGGCATCAACGTCACCATCCCCCACAAGGAGGCCGTGCTGACGCTTGCCGATGCCGTGACCGACCGCGCGGCCCTGATCGGGGCGGCGAATACGCTGATCTTCCGGCCGGACGGCAAGATCCATGCGGACAACACCGATGGCTACGGCTTCATCGCCAATCTGCGGCAGAACGCGCCTGACTGGCAGCCGGATGCCGGACCCGCCGTGGTGATCGGCGCAGGCGGCGCGGCGCGGGCGGTGGTGGCATCGCTGCTGGACAGCGGCGTGAAGGAGCTGCGCATCACCAACCGCACGCGCATCCGGTCGGAACAGATCAAGGCCGAATTCGGGGCCCGGCTGGTCGTCTATGACTGGGCACAGGCCGGAAACATGCTGGAAGGCGCGGCAACGGTCGTCAACGCCACTTCTCTGGGGATGGAAGGCAAGCAGCCCCTGCGCCTGCCTCTGGATGCCCTGTCGCCGGACGCCCTTGTCACCGACCTAGTCTATACCCCGCTGATGACGCCCTTCCTGCTGGACGCGCAGGCGCGCGGGTGCCGGGTGGTGGATGGGCTGGGCATGTTGCTGCACCAGGCGGCGCCGGGATTCGAGCGGTGGTTCGGACGCCGCCCCGAAGTCGACGACGATCTGCGCAGGGCTGTGCTGGAATGACCTTCCGCCTTGGCCTGACCGGCAGCATCGGCATGGGAAAGTCCACGACCGCAGAAATGTTTCGCAATGCGGGTTACCCCGTCTGGGACGCCGACCAGGCGGTTCACCGCCTTTACGCGCCCGGCGGTGCCGCGGTCGAGCCGGTTGCCGCGGCCTTTCCCTCGGCGCTGCGGAACGGCGGAATTGACCGCGACGCCCTGAAGACCGCCATCGCGAATGATCCCGCCGCGCTGGACCGGCTGTCGGCCATCGTCCATCCCATCGTCGCCGCGGATCGGCACGCCTTTGTCGCAGACCATTCCGACGCCCTTCTGGTGGTCCTGGATATTCCGCTGCTCTATGAGAACGGGTATGAGGGGCAGATGGACGGGGTGGCCGTTGTCTCGGCCGATGCCCGGACCCAGCGGCTTCGGGTCATGGCGCGGCCGGGCATGACGGACGACCTGCTGGACCTGATCCTGTCGCGCCAGATGCCCGACGCGGAAAAGCGGGCGCGGGCCGACTGGATCATCCCGACCGACAGCTTGGCATCCGCCCGCCAGGCCGTGGACCAGATCGTGAAGGAGATTGCCGCCCGTGCGTGAGATCGTGATGGATACCGAAACCACCGGCTTCGATGCGGAAAAGGACGACCGCATCGTCGAGATCGGCGGGATCGAGCTGGTGAACCACCTGCCGACGGGCCGGACCTTCCACGTCTACATCAATCCCGAACGGTCCATGCCCAAGGACGCCTTCGAGGTGCATGGCCTGGGCGACGACTTCCTGCGCGACAAGCCAAAATTCGCAGAAGTCGTTCGGGACTTTGTCGATTTCATCGGCGACGACGCCCGGCTGGTGATCCACAATGCCAGCTTCGACATGAAGTTCCTGAACGCCGAGTTCCGCCGGGCGGGCTATCCCGCCCTGCCCTGGTCGCGCGCGCTGGACACGCTGGCCCTGGCCCGAGAGAAGTTTCCCGGCGCGCCCGCCTCGCTGGACGCCCTGTGCCGCCGCTTCGGCATCGACAACTCGAACCGGCAGTTGCACGGGGCGCTGTTGGACAGCGAGCTGCTGGCCGAGGTTTATCTGGAGCTGATCGGCGGCAGGCAGCCGGACCTGGTGCTGGACCAACCGCTGCGCGCAGGAGCCGTCCCGGGGCAGCCGGGCGGCAACACGGGCCCCCGTGCCGCGCGGCCCGTGCCGCTGCCGCCGCGCCTGACCCCGGCCGAGG
>NZ_JAFNAW010000160.1 GCF_017356265.1 Paracoccus fontiphilus
TGGCTCAACCGCTTTCGCCGCCTCGCCATCCGCTACGAGCGGCGCGCCGACATCCACGAGGCTTTCGTGATCCTCGGCTGCGCCCTCACCTGCCTAAACCAGATCAAACGGTTTTGTTAGATGTTCTTAGTGGCCAGTAGTCAGGTGCTGATCGGCCTGTTCTCCAGGTCCTCCGCTCGATCGAGCATCCGCAAGACCGTGCGCAGGCTTGGTCGCGAGGGTGCAGCAGGTGCTGCCTTGGACAGCGCTTCGGTGACAGACCAGACCGATGCCTCTGCCAAGCCGCGCGCTTGTCCTTCGCGCCGGGCAAGCACGATCAGGTCCGGTAGATCGATTTCCTTCATCCTGAGGATCGTGCAGCGGTTGAGCAGCGGCTCCGGCAGCGGGGACAGGTTGTTGGTGAGCATGATCCAACTCACATGGGACATGTCAAAACGCACGCGATAATAGGGGCAACTCCAGTCAGCGGCGGTGCTGGACTCCAGTAGAGGTAGCAGCGCCTCTGCGAGGCTGAAAGACTGGTTTCGTCCAGACTTGGCGCTGCCCGCCTTTTCCAGCTCATCGATCATGACTATGGGGTTTCCGGTCTGCCTCGCCATGATGCACTCTAGGACTCTCCCCGGCCGGGCACTCGACCAGCCACGCTGACAGCCTACGACACCGAAGGAGGCGTTCTCGCCCGTCGCATCCACGTCCACCTTAGCGGTGCCGATCAGCTCTCCTAATCGACGCATCCAATAGGTCTTCCCGATGCCTGGTGGTCTTTCGAGGATCACGGGCGACATGCGGAAGCCCGCCCAACCTTCGCGCACCGATCGACGCATCGCATGCCAAGCGTGCTCGGTCGCAGGCGCCATCCAAGGCATCTCGCCGTGTAGGCGTGCGACCAGTTCGTCAGCATGATCCAGGCTGGAGATGCGAGCCATGGCGACACCGTTCTTCAAGGACGAGAGTTTCTGGCGATCCTCCCGATCCAAGTGGCTCAGGCCAGTTCTGCGCAGGATCCCGTCATGCAGGCGCGCCGCATGGCAATCCACGCGCTTCATGTCGTTCATGGATAGTCGGATTCTCTGATCCTCCTCGCCGTCAACCGGCCATTTCCGTTCTTCCTTTGCCTCCTCCGGTAGATCGACACTCCCATCTCCGGCGCGCAACTTCTTCAGGTGCCTGGCCAAGTGCGAGCTGATCTGTCGCGGATTGAGCGAAGGATCGGGAAACTTAGCCTTCATGATCGGAAAGCGTGACATTGGGTTCCTCGTAACCACCCGGTTTGCACCGCGGCCATGTTGCATTGATAAGCGTTGATGATGTCGTGTCTTGCGCCACGGCTCTCCGTGGTAGGCTC
>NZ_JAFNAW010000161.1 GCF_017356265.1 Paracoccus fontiphilus
TGCCTGCGCATCGGCCTGGGCCATGGCGCCATCGCCGACTTCTCGGGCGAGGATGGCGTGGCGGGCATCATCGCCCCCGATCGGGCGCGGCTGTGCGGCCTCGACTACCTGGCGCTTGGCGACTGGCACGGCCGGATGGAGGTAAACGGGTCCACCTGGTATTCCGGCACGCCCGAGGCCGACGGGTTCAAGCACTCTGCGGCCTGCTGCGCGCTGCTGGTGACACTGGACGGGGCGGCCCGGGTCCGCCCGGTGGAAACCGGCAGCATGGGCTGGCAGACGGTCACACTGGATCTGCTGCCCGGCGACGACCCGCTGGCCCGGCTGGATGCGGCCCTGCCCCCACTGAGGCTGCGGCGCAACCTGCTGGTCCGGCTTGTCGCCACCGGCCGGCTGCCCCTGTCCGACCGGACCACGTTCGAGGCAGCCGCGCAGGCAGCCGCCCCCGACTTCGGCTGGTTCGGCCACGACCTGTCCGGCCTCGCGACCGAGGCGCGGCCCGACGACCTGGACGGGATCGACCGCGCGGGCGCGCTGCGACAGGCGGCCGAGGCGCTGCTGGCCGAGGCGGGCGATCCCGACCGCAGCGCCACTGAGCGCGCGGTGGCGGCCTCGGCGCTGACACGGCTCTACGCCCTCGCGCAAGAGGTGGGGGCATGAAGATCCGCGCGCTGCACCTGACCAACGTGCGCCGCTTCGCCGGCCATACCGCCCGGATCGAGGGGATCGGCGACGGCATCACCGTGCTGTGCGAGCCGAACGAGTTCGGCAAGTCCACCTTCTTCGACGCCATCCACGCGCTGTTCTTTGAACGCCACCGCGCCACACGCGCGGCGATCAAGGCGCTGCAACCCCATGTGGGCGGCGCACCCGAGGTGGCGGTGGACCTGGACCTGCCCAACGGGCGATACCGGGTGGAGAAGCGATGGCTGACCCGCGCCTCGGCCAGGGTGATCCGCGACGGGCGGACCGTGGCTCAGGACGACGAGGCCGAGGCCTGGATCGACCGGATGCTGGGGGCCGGGCTGTCGGGGCCTTCCGGTCTTCTGTGGGTGCGCCAGGGCCTTCTGGGGCTGGAACCCGAAGGCAGTTCGGCCAGCGACAAGTCCGACCGGGAACGGGCGCTGTCGGCGCGACGGGATCTGCTGTCCTCGGTCGCGGGCGAGATCGAGATGATGACCGGCGGGCGCAGGCTGGACGCCGTGGTGGCAAAGGTCGGCGATGCGTTGGGCAGGCTTGCGACCGCGACCGGGCGCCCGAAGGCGGGCGGCGAATGGGCGCGGGCCGAGGCCGAGGCCGACGCCCTGCGCGCCGAGGAGGCCGACCTTGCCGCCAAGGC
>NZ_JAFNAW010000162.1 GCF_017356265.1 Paracoccus fontiphilus
TGACCACTGAATGACCCGAAAACCATAATCAAAGGTGGGTCAGTTCTCGATGGAAAACCTGGGTCACTTCTGGGTGGAAATCAACAGGCGTAGGTCTCGACATACTGGCCGATGGCGCTGCGGGCGTGCTCGCTGTCATCCAGAATGAACTTCCTGCGCTCGTAATGGACCACCAGGTTGCCGCTGAGCCGGCGCTGATCGCGGATGCAGAGGATCTCGCGGAGCCGCGATGCCGGCACATTCAGCGGCCGGTGCCGGTCATCCGAGCGGGCAGGAGTGTAGGCAAAGCGCTCGTTGTGGCGCGCCATGAAGCCGGGAAGGAAGGCGTTGGCGGCTTCCATGTCAGAGATGCCCGCAAGGCGCAGTTCCTTGACCAGACGATCCTGCAGGGTGCGGTTGGCTCGTTCGACGCGACCCTTCGCCTGCGAGGAATTGGCGCACAGGATCTCGATGTTCAGTTCCGCCAGAGCGCGGCCGAACTGCGTCATGGCCTGCTCCTTGTGGACCTCGGGACGGTTGATGCGAAAGATGCTGTGCTTGTCGGAATAAAAGGCGACCGGGCGGCCGTAGTCCCTCAGATAGTCTGCCACGACCATGAAATAGGCTTCGGTGGTCTCCGACGGGACAAAGCGCATCTGCATCAGCTTGCCGGTGGCGTCATCGATGAAAACCAGCAGCGTGCAGGCCGGACCGCGATCCTCAAACCAGCGATGATCCGAGCCGTCGATCTGGATCAACTCGCCAAAAGCCTGCCGGCGCAGCCGGGGCTGGTGAACACGGTGTCGTTGCTTACGACTGTGCCAAAGCCCGGCCGCCATCATCCATTGCCGCAGGCTCTCGGAGGAGATGCGGATGCCATGCCGCTCGGCCAGCTTCTCGGCCGCCAGCGTCGGTCCGAAGTCGGGATAATCGCTGCGGATCAGGGACAGGATGTAGTCGCGCTTGAGAGCGCTGACGCGGTTGTTCGAGGGTCGGCCGCGCAGCTTGTGGCGCACCGCCATGGCGCCTTCGTTCCGGACCTGGCCGAGCAGGCGTTGCACCTGCCGCTGACTGAGGCCAAGCAGACTGGCAGCTGTCGCTGATCGCAAGCCGCCGTCCAGAACCTGCGCCAAAACCTCGATCCGCTGAAGCTCGCGTTCGCTCATCAGGAGAAGTCCCATGCCGATGCCCTTGTGTCACATGCTGCGCGCAAGGCTCCGGCAGCAGGGCAAGGGCGACAAATCAACTTTGCCAGTTCGCGACAATTCTACTTCGC
>NZ_JAFNAW010000163.1 GCF_017356265.1 Paracoccus fontiphilus
AGGTCTGCGATCTGTTCTCCGACGAGGAATGCTACAACTACTTCAAAGCCGCAGGTTATGAGGTCGATTGAGTGCAACAGGCTCTAGGGGACCCCTCAGCTACAGGAAGGGGTAAATGTTTGCCGCCCTACCAGCCCGGAACTCCGTGGATTTCAGCCAGCTTAGCAAGCCCCTTAGCGGTGATCCTTGCCGACTGCGTGGCAATCTCTCCCCGGCTTGTCTGCTGGGTGGATGATGCCACCTCCATCCAGCCTGCGCTGCGCTTGTCGGCATACGGCACAGGGCGCATGGCACTATCCCTGCTGCGGAAAATCCATCCGTTGTCTTGTAGCCACGCAAAGAACTTGCGGTCTTTCATGCCCAGGCAGCGGGCGGCGTCAGACAAGGACATGGACCCTGCTGAGGCCGCCAGCCGCTCCTGTGCAGCCACTTTTGGGGCCTGCAATGCCAGTTGTGCCTCTGCCGCCTCTAGCTTGCGTTCTTGGGCCGCGATCAACAGGTCCTTTAGGCGCTCCAGGTAATCAGGGGCGTTGGGGTCTAGGGCCTCCTCGCCTCGGACGTAGGAGCCTGTCTTGCGTATTGCAGGCAGGACCGTGCCCGTGACCCATTTGCGGAAGCCTTTTGCCTCGGGTTTGTTACTGCCCATAACGGCGGAATAGAGCCCGCTTTCGTTGATCGTTGCTACGCCACGAGGTCCAAAACCTACAATCTGTCGGTTTTGCTTTTCATCGTCGTCCAGGCGGCGGGTCATGGCCTCGGCATCGGAGTAACCCAAAATCTCGGCTATTTCCTTGGCGATGAACCAGGGGTCGCTGCCAATCGTCAGGACGCGAACGGGGTGCCCCACGAACGAGAAGGTTTCCAGGGTGATGTCGGGCTTTCCGACGCTGTCGCTGCTGATGGCGGGGCGCAGGGGAATAAGGGCGGCGCTAGGTCGCTTGTCGTATGTCGTCATGGTTCTCTTTCAGAAGGGAAGGGCGGGCGGGTTGGGGCGCCATCCCAGGCGCTGCGCCACGCTTGTTTCCAGTTACGCGGAGGATGTTTGCCCCGTCTGCGGATGATCGCATCTACCTTCCGCAAGGCTGAGGTTGTGCGCGGACAGACCTCCGTCGCTTCTGCTATTTGCTGCGAAGTGAAGGCATATCGGTGTGATGTCAACGGCGGTGCAAAATCCGGCCACGCGGCGGGGTAAAATCAGGCCAGGCGGCGGTGACCGGCACCATGGCGCGCGCGCTCACCA
>NZ_JAFNAW010000164.1 GCF_017356265.1 Paracoccus fontiphilus
TCATCGACTGGGTGGGCACGGCGCGGCCCGCGCAGGCGATGCTGGTCACGGAATGCTCGATGGCCTCGAACATCGCCGATGCCCACCCCGAGGTCGAGTTCCTGGGGCCCTGCAACATGTGCCCGCACATGAAGAAGATCACCCTGGAAAAGGTGCTGTGGTCGTTGCACTCCATGACCGGCCAGGTCGAGGTCGATGCGGCCGTCGCCGCTCCGGCCCGGCTGGCAGTGCAGCGGATGATCGACCTGTCGCGGCAACTGGCGGCCTGATCGGATGATCCGGACCGACCGCGTTGTGATCGTCGGCGCGGGACTGGCCGCGCTTTACGCGGCCCTTGCGCTGGCGCCGCGCCCGGTGCTGATGATCTCTCCCGATCCCTTGGGCCAAGGCGCCAGTTCCGCCTGGGCGCAGGGGGGCGTGGCGGCGGCCATGGGCCCCGCCGACAGCGCCGCGCAGCACGCCGCCGATACGCTGCGGGCGGGAGCGGGGCTTGTCGATCCCGCCGTGGCACGGCTGGTCACATCTCAGGCGCGCGACCACATCCTGCACCTTGCCGCGCTGGGGGCGCCCTTCGACCGCGACGGGGCGGGCGGCTTTGTCCTGTCGCGCGAAGCGGCGCACAGCCTTGCCCGCGTGGTGCGCGTCAACGGCGACGGGGCCGGAGCCGCGATCATGGCCGCCCTTGTGGCCGCCGTGCGGGCCGCGCCTTCGGTGCAGGTGGCCGAGGGCTGGGTCGCGACGGGGCTGCGTCTGAAGGGCGGGCGCGTCGCGGGGATCGACCTGGCGCTGGCCTCGGGCTCGGTCCCTGTGCCGGTCGCGGCGCCGGCGGTGCTGATCGCCGGGGGCGGATCGGGCGGGCTTTATGCCGTCACGACCAATCCCGCCCGCATCCGGGGCGAGGCCCTGGGCATGGCGGCCCGCGCGGGGGCGGTGATCGCGGATGCGGAATTTGTGCAGTTCCATCCCACCGCCATCGCCTGCGGCGCCGATCCCGCGCCGCTTGCGACCGAGGCGCTGCGGGGCGAAGGCGCCCGGCTGGTCGATGCTGACGGCACCCGCTTCATGGCGGCGCTGCACCCGGACGCGGACCTGGCCCCGCGCGACGTCGTGGCGCGCGGCGTCTTTGCCGAAACCC
>NZ_JAFNAW010000165.1 GCF_017356265.1 Paracoccus fontiphilus
TCTCCAAGCCAACACTCCCACGCTCATGCGCGTGCAGAATGGCCCAAGCAGATTACAAGAGGCAGAAGGGGAACGCCGTCGCGCTTACAGCCAAGCCGGGTGTCCGTTACGCGATCCCTTTCGTACAACTCATGTTGACACGCCGCTGCCACACACCTGGATGCGAGATACTGGAGAACTGCTGCCCCGGGAGCGGGCCGCTGGAGTGGACCCGCTCTTCCTTTTATCTTACTTAACGTCGTCCAACGCATCTTGGCAGGCCTCGGCACAGCGCCTGCAGGAGTCAGCACAGATGCGGCAATGCTCATGCATGTCTGCGTGCTGCCCGCATTCCTGCGCGCAATGCTGGCATGCCGCGGCGCAAGCCTGGATGGCGGCCCGAAGAACCTCCACGTTCGACCCTGTGCGACGCGAAGCCATGGCCCCCGTTGCTGCGCAGATATCGGCACAGTCGAGGTTCAGCCGGATGCACTGCCGGAGCTGATCGACCATTGGCTCGGCCAGACAGGCATCGGCGCAGGCAATGCAGGTCTGGGCGCAGCTGTAGCACTCCTCGATGCATTTCAGCAGGTTCTCCGCCGTGTTCCCCTGAACATCGGGGTGGGTGCTGATCATTTCTCGAACGTGCATGATCTTTCTCCTTTCAGCTGGTGAGAAAACGTCAACATACAGGGAGGGGGTATTGTTCCAACCCGTGACGGGCGTTTCCTTTTTGCTAACGGCACACTCTTCCGAACACCTCGACAAGCTCCTGGAACTTCTGCCTTTGTCGCTCAGTGTCCTGCGAGAGGATGGCATCCTGCACGCATGCATCTGCATGATCCTGAAGGATCATCAGTTCGACCTGCGAAAGTGCCGAGCGAACCGCCATTGTCTGGTTCAAGATGTCAATGCAGTGTCTGACGTCAGCGCCCATGGGACAGATTAGGCCGATTGCGTGACAGAGGGTTTCTGGCTCATCGTAGCCTTCATGGAGCGAAGA
>NZ_JAFNAW010000166.1 GCF_017356265.1 Paracoccus fontiphilus
TCAGACCCCCCATACCTGCCTCAGCAGAAGGGAAGCACATCATAGGCTAGCTGGGAATCCTGAATCTCGATGCCCGCGACATGCTCTATCGCGTGGCTGCCGCGCGGCCTGCGGCCGCCGCAAGCACTTGGCCGGGGCTCTCCCTGCGACGACATCCGCAAGGCCCGACCTTGAGGCCTGACAGGGCCATCCTTCGTCCGATCCATGCCAGCCACGGACCAGCCCTCGCATCCGGTTTTGCCAATCCGTCGGGCGGGCCGCTTCCCGATGCCACGGACGCCGTCCTATCCTCCGCCCGAAGCCCTGAACTCGACCCGTGCCGAGCGGCCCTTCGCATCGACCACCGACAAGGACGCAAACCCGGCGCGGACAGGCAGCTCTGCGGTCGGCTCGGACGTGCCGACCGCCACGGGGGCGCCGTTCAGCAGCCAGCTATAGGGCGGCGTGCCGCCCTTGGCGCGCACAAGCAGCGTGGCGCCGACCAGTTCCACTTCGGCGCTGTCCGGCGGGAACTGGATCGTCAGCAGTTCGGGCGCGCGGAACGAGGAACCCGAGTCGGCAAGCGAGCCCGGCGGCACGAAGCGGCGGAGGGGACGGGGCAGCGCGGCGTTGGGACCCGTCAGCGCGGCCTGCGGCGGAGGCGGCAGGGAAACCGACCGGGGGCCCAGCGCATTGAACAGGTCGAACAGCACCGGCGCGGCGTAATCGCCGCCAAAGGCTCCGGGCACCGGGGTTCCGTCGGGCCGGCCCATCCAGACGCCCGCGACGAAGCGGCCGTCAAAGCCCACCGCCAGGGCGTCCCGGTGGCCATAGCTGGTGCCGGTCTTGAAGGCCACCCGCCCGGCCGCCTGCCCGCCCGGCGGCTGAATCCCCGCCAGAACATTCGCCGCTTGCCAGGCCGCGACCGCGCCGATGGCGGGCGCACCCGGCGCCTCCGGGACGCCGGGGCGGTCGTGCAGCCGGACCGGCG
>NZ_JAFNAW010000167.1 GCF_017356265.1 Paracoccus fontiphilus
GCCGAGGCCCGCGCCGCGCGCTACGCGGCCGAGGTGCGGTCGCTGACCCGCCTGCGCCAGGCGCTTGACGAGGCGCGGCGCCAGGCGCGGGACGCCTATCTGAGGCCTGTGATGCGCGAATTGCAGCCGCTTCTGTCGGTGATCCATCCCGGCGCCACGCTGGAGATCGACGACCAGACCCTGCTGCCCGCCGTGCTGACCCGCCATGGCCAAGCCGAGGCCCTCGACATCCTTTCGGGCGGCACGCGCGAGCAGGTGGCGATCCTGACCCGGCTGGCCTTCGCGCGGCTGTTCGCCAGGGCGGGCACCCAGGTGCCGGTGATCCTGGACGACGCCCTGGTCCACAGCGACGACGACCGGATCGAGGCGATGTTCACCGCCCTGCACCGCGTGGCCCAGGACCAGCAGATCCTGGTCCTGACCTGCCGCCAGCGGGCCTTCGCGGCCTTGGGCGGCGAACGAGCAAGGGTCAGCATCGAAACAGTCTGATGCGTCAACTCCTCGCGCAACCCGGAGCCGTAAACGTCGCGAAGGGCGGAAAGCGGCCTGACGGCGATGCGGCAGAACTCCGTAAGGACCGGCTGAAGCGGACCTTCAACCGGGCGGCGAGATGGCAGTGCCGCCAGTAATCAAACAGACCACACGAGCCGAGCAGAGATACTCGGGCGTTGCCAACTCCAACCAAGTCCCGTCTGACAAGCATTAGCAGGGGTGCGGAGCCATTCAGGAGCTCAGGGGCCGCAGGTTGCCTTGGTAGAACCGGGCAAGCACCGCGACATTGCTGCAACCACGGCCGGGATTTTGTGATACATTGAACCATTGGTCCGAGGGCGTTCCGTTCCATTCGGCAGGACTGTCCGTCGTCGAATGATTTGGAACAGGCGACCTGATTTTGCTCTGGAGGGCTCTGGCTCTGTAGGTTGAGATTATGCTGCCTGGCG
>NZ_JAFNAW010000168.1 GCF_017356265.1 Paracoccus fontiphilus
GAGCTCAGGGTTTGTCGATGGCGATGTTTGAACTCGGATTGCCGCCGCCGCACGTTCTCCGATCGCGAGGCGGCGGTGGCGACCCCTTATGCGCGCCGGACGTCTCGACAGGCGCAACTCTTAGGCCATGTGGCGCACGCCGCTGGCGGCACCCCAGCTGAACGGCTCTTGCGGCGACTGGGTATCCGGGTCAGTGACGATACTATTCTCCGACAGTTGCTACGCGCAGCTCAAGTTGTTCCACCACGCGCACGGATCATCGGGATCGATGATTGGAGTTGGCGAAAGTCGCAGAACTACGGGACGATCATCATCGACCTCGAGCGTCGCGCCGTCATCGATGTTCTCGAAGATCGTGATGTCGTCACATGCACCGACTGGCTAAGGCGTCATCCTGAGGTGGAAGTCATAAGCCGGGATCGCTGCGGTCTCTACGCCCAAGCCGCCCGAAAAGGAGCGCCGCAGGCGGAACAGGTCGCCGACCGGTTTCATATCGTGCAGAACCTTCGCATGGCAATCGAGGAGCAAATGAACTTGCACGGTCGCGCGACTGGCAGAGCATTGCTCTCCGATGCAGACAACATCAGCACGGCCAGTAACCTTCTGAAGTCACGTCTTGCGCACCGCAAGTCTCGCGAGGAGATATACGAGACAATTCGGGCACTTCGGCAGCAAGGGCTGACGTGCAGCGAGATCGGGCGGAGGACGGGGTTTCCCCGACGTAGCGTCGCGAAATGGCTGCAGTTCGAGACGCCACCGGACCGAAAGCGCGCGGTCCTCAAACGCTCGTCTGCATGGTATTTTGAAGAGTACCTGAAGCAACGCTGGGAGAACGGTATTCGCAGCGGCAATGGGTAGTGTCCGCGGACGTGGTGTAATTTCACCGGCACGTTCGGTGTAATCTCGGGTGGCCATCGAGGTGTATGATCGAGGTGGAGTT
>NZ_JAFNAW010000169.1 GCF_017356265.1 Paracoccus fontiphilus
GGTGAGCGCGCGCGCCATGGTGCCGGTCACCGCCGCCTGGCCTGATTTTACCCCGCCGCGTGGCCGGATTTTGCACCGCCGTTGACAGATCGACAGGTCACGAACCAGGATGGTTCGATATCCCTTGAAGCGCGATCCCGAGGGCACATTCACAGACAGAACCTCTTCGCGCGTGACGCGGTCCTTGTCGCGTTTCGGGCCACGCCGCCGCCGTGGACCGCCGCTCTTGCGAACCTCCCGTTCGGTAACCTTGTCCATGCCGGAGGGTTTAAACGGAGGCCGCGGCGGAAGGTTCTTCAGCCGCGCGATCTCATCGCGCAGTTCCTGGTTCTCGACTTGCAGGGCGGCCCGGGCCGCCTCGGCTGACGCGAGCTGATCGCCCAGGTGGGTCACCTGGTCCTCGAGCGATTGCAGCCGTCGTGACAGATCCCCAACGAGCCGACGCAAACTCTCGGCGCTCAGCGTCCCAAAGGTATCATCCGATGACAGGCCCATACGATTTTGAATCAGACCCAGATCACGAACGCAACACCTGTGCCCCGCAATCTGCCCCAGTTACCCATGGGAAACGCTTCAAGGAGAGCTGTAATTGCGAATTATCAGTTGATACAACCGCACATAGAGCGTTTTTGCGGATTACACGGATCGCTGAAGACTGCTGCAGTTGTCTGCTAGCAATGCGCAGCCTGGTACGCAGTCTGTCATCGATGAGACCTTGCATCGCCGAACGAGGATCAGAGAACATGCTGTAGAAAAACCACGATGTCGCTGTGTTTGCTGCGCCATAACTGAGGACACGACCGCCGCCGCCCCCTACCCCACCTTCATACAATGCTCTTTAAACGACCGTTTCCTTGCGCGTATGGATTGTGTATGACGGGCCTACCGGCAGCTCAAACCTGGAATCATCCGTGCCCCTCATCGGCTA
>NZ_JAFNAW010000017.1 GCF_017356265.1 Paracoccus fontiphilus
GCACGGCGGATCTGCCGCCCCCGCCCGCGACCGGCACCGCGCCCGCCGAAGCACCGGCCGAAGCACCGGCCGATGCCGGGACTCCGGCGACGCCGCGGCTTCCCGTTGCCCCCGCCACCCCGGCGGCCCCGGCCTCTGGCACGACCACGACCGAACCCGCCGAATGACGGTCTGACCGCCCCTGCGGCAGCCATGACGCACCTTGTCCACCAAGTTGCGTCACCGGGCTGTCAGGGGGACGGTTTCTGTCTATGATCCGGCCAAAAGCAGAACGAGGACACGCCACCCATGCGCCGATCCCCCCTTACAGGACGCCTGTTGGCGACCACCCTGCCCGTTGCCCTGGTGCTGGGATCGGTCAGCTCGACCGCGGTGGCCGAGCCGATGTATGGCCGGAACATGTCCACCTATGGCCTGCCCGGCGGGATCGATACGCCCACGGCGGAAACGCTGCCCGACGGCACGCTGGGCGCGACGGTGTCATGGTCGGACTATGGCCGGCGCAGCAGCGTCGTGTTTCAGGCGCTGCCGGGGCTGACGACCGTGCTGCGCTATTCGCGCGTGGACGGCATCAACGACTATCGCAACGACGGCTACATCTCGGACCGGTCGCTGGACGTGCGCTACCAGGTGCTGGATGAACAGGGCTGGCGTCCCGCCGTGGCGGTGGGCCTGCAGGACTTCCTAGGGACCGGCGTCTATTCGGGCGAATACATCGTCGCCACCAAATCGGTGACGCCAAGCGTCCGGGTCTCGGCCGGTCTGGGCTGGGGCGTTCTGGCGGGCAAGCCGCGCACCATCGACATCAACGACGAAGGCGGCACGCCGAATGCCGACGACTGGTTCCGGGGTGGCGCCAAGCCCTTCGCCTCGGTCAGCTGGCAGGTCAACGACCGGCTGAGCCTTGTCGCGGAATATTCGAACGAGGATTATGTCGCGAAATACAGCAGCGGCCAGGTGTTCCAGCAGGGCGAGGAGCCCGGCAGCGGCCTGAACCTTGCGGCCTTCTACCGCTTCGGCCAGAACTACGAGGCGGGCGTCTACGCGATCGGCGGGGAAACCATCGGCGCGCAATTCACCATCGCGCTGAACCCGCGCCAGGCACCCTACCCCTCGGGCTTGGAAAAGGCGCCCGCGCCGGTGCGCCCGCGCCCGGCACCCGCCGCCGATCCCGATGGCTGGTCCGGTGTCTGGGCCCAAGACCCGACCGCGCAGCCCGCCATCCAGACCGCCCTTGGCGAGGCGATGGCCAAGGAAGGCCAGACCCTGGAAAGCATGGCCCTGTCCGCGAACCGGGCCGAGGTCCGGCTGCGCAACGGCCGCTTCATCAACCAGGCCGAGGCCATCGGCCGCACCGCGCGGCTGATGTCCCGCGCCCTGCCGCCGTCGGTCGAGACCTTCGTCATCACCTCGACCGCCGACGGGGTGCCCACGTCATCGGTCACCGTCCGCCGCGCCGATGTCGAGCGGCTGGAGAACACCGAGGCCGGCCAGATCGCCGCCGCATCCGCCCTGTCGGACGCGCCCACGGGCGCGCCGGGCCTGGTGCGCAGCGAAGGCGTCTATCCGCGCTTCCGCTGGTCGATCAAACCCTACTGGGACCTGGGCATCTTCAGCGCCGAGGATGGCGTGACCCACGAGGTCGGCGCCGAGGCGCGCGCCAGCTACGAGATCGCCCCCGGCCTGGTCCTGACCGGCGCCCTGCGCCAGCGGGCCTTCGGCAACATCGACCAACGCGGCCCCGGCATCCCCGGCCAACGCGGCGAACACTACACGCCCGAGGAATATCTGGCCGATCCGTCGCTGGAAACCACGCCCGAAGGCGTGCCGCGGGTCCGGTCCGATACGCGCATGTATACCGGCAACAGCGACCCGGTGATCCCGGAACTGACGCTGGCCTGGTATGCCAAGCCCACCCCCGCCGTCTATACTCGCGTCACGACCGGCTTGCTGGAACGCGCCTATGGCGGCGTCTCGACCGAGGTGCTGTGGAAGCCCGCCAATTCGGCCCTGGCCCTGGGGGCCGAGATCAACCACGTCAAGAAGCGCGACTTCGACCAGTTGTTCGACTTCCGCGACTACGAGGTCACGATGGGCCATGTCTCGGCCTATTACGAATTCGCCCAAGGCTTCACGGCGCAGCTTGATGTCGGCAAGTATCTGGCCGGCGACAAGGGCGCGACGCTGACGCTGACCCGAGAATTCGCGAACGGCTGGCGGATCGGGGCCTATGCGACGAAGACCGACCTTTCGGCCGAGGAGTTCGGCGAGGGGAGCTTCGACAAGGGCGTCACGCTGTCGATCCCGCTTGGCTGGGCGACCGGGCAGCCCTCGCGCGAGCGGGTGGACGCCAACCTGCGGTCGCTGTCGCGCGATGGCGGTGCGCAGCTGAACGTCCGGGATCGCCTGTACAACCACGTTCGGGACAGCCATTCCGTCAAACTCTATGAAGGCTGGGGGAGGTTCTGGCGATGAACGGCACGTTGAAGATCACGCTGGCGGCGTCCCTGGTGGCCGGCCTTGCGGGCTGCGGCAACGACAGCGAAGGCAACGGCTGGGTGGGCGTGCTGGCCCAGGCCGCCGGTCAGGCGGTGGCACAGCGCCGCGCCGCGGATCAGCCGGCCGCACCCGCCAAATCGCCCGAGGAAGCCGCGGCCGAGGCGCTGCGCGTCAATCCCGGCCCGCTGATCCAGGCGGGCTTCGAAGGCCTGGGCCGCACGCAGGTGATGGCGATGACCGGGCAGAACGGCGCCATGCGCACCTTCATGACCCCCGCCGAGGAGGCGCTGATCCTGCGCGGCGGAATGCTGGTCGGTACGCGCGGCCTGGGCCATGACCTGTCCGTGGCCGAACCGGGCACCGAAGGGCTGATCCGCGCCGGCGCGTCAGGCAGCGGCACCCGCGTGATGCGCTACTTCGCGGGCGACGGGGTGGAACGGCCGCTGCAGTTCGCCTGCACCGTGGGCGCAGGCCCTGCGCCGGGCGTGACGGTTGAAAGCTGCGAAGGCCACGGCGCCAGCTTCCAGAACAGCTACATGGTGCAAGGCGGGCAGATCGCCGTGTCGCGCCAGTGGATCGGGCCAGACTTGGGCTATGTGACGATCCAGACGCTGCGACCCTGATCCTGCCGCAATGAAAAACTGGCCCTTTCGGGCCGGTTTTCCTGTCAGCTTCCCGACAGATAGCTGTCGATCGCGGCCCGGACGCCTTGTTCCTGCACGATTTTCAGCCTGCGTGCGAAGGCTTCCTGGAAACGCGGATTGGTGGCCAGGGGACCGAACACCGTCTCGTTCGCCAGGAAGGCCAGCGGATCGGCGCGCGAGGCGATGGCATGGTCGCGCAGGGCGTCGCTGTTGTCGTCGTTGGGCGCGATCTCATTCCCCGCCTCGTCGGTGCGTTCGCAATAGCGGCACCAGAAGGCGACCTCTTGCGCGAGGCCCTCGATGTCGCGGTCGTCCTTCAGCGCGTCGGCCAGCGTGGGAAGGATGAACTTGGGCTGGCGGTTCGACCCGTCCAGGCACAGGCGCGGGATCGTGTCGCCCACCTCGGGGTTGGCGAAGCGGCTGACGATCAGGTCCAGGTAGTCGTCATAGCTGACGCCGGGGATCGGCTGCAGGGTCGGAACGATCTCGCGCGTTTCCAGCGCGCGCAGCCAGGCGGCGATCTGCGGGTCTGCCATGGCGTCGTGGACGAAGTGATGGCCCAGCAGCGCCGAGGGATAGGCGATGGCCGCGTGCCCGCCGTTGAGGATGCGCAGCTTCATCAGCTCGTGCTTGCTGACGTCCTCGACAAATTCGGCGCCGACCTTTTCCAGCGGCGGGCGCCCCTGGGGGAAGTTGTCCTCCAGCACCCACTGGCGGAACGGCTCGCAGACCACGGGCGCGGCATCGGTGATGCCGAAGCGGTCGCTGACAAGCGCCCGTTCGCGGTCCGAGGTGGCGGGGGTGATGCAATCGACCATGGAATTCGGAAAGGCCACGTTGGCGCGTATCCACTGCGCCAGTGCCGGGTCGGACAGTTGCGCCAGTTCCGTCACCGTGCGTTCGCAGACATGGCCGTTTTCCGGCAGGTTGTCGCAGGACATGACGGTGAAGGGCTCTGCCCCCGCGTCACGCCGCCGGCGCAGCGCGGCCAGGATCATGCCGAAGACGGTCTTCGGCGCATCCGGATTGGCCGCGTCATGGGCTATGTCGGGATGGGCCGCGTCAAAGCCGTCGGTCTTGGCATCGACATAGTATCCGCCCTCGGTGATCGTCAGCGACACGATGCGGATCGCGGGGTCGGCCATGGCGGCGATCACCGCCTGCGGATCGACCGGGACGAAATCGACCATGGACCCGATCACGCGCGCGTTCAGCCCGTTCGGGTCCAGTTCGACCACGGTGGTCAGCCAGTCCTGCGCGGCCAGCCGGTCGCGCATGGCCGCGTCGCCCGGACGCACTCCCGCGCCGATCAGCGCCCAGTCCTGCCCCTCGCCCATGTCGAACAGGCGGTCGAGGTAATAGGCCATGTGGGCGCGGTGGAAGTTGCCGACGCCGACATGGACGATGCCGGGGCGCAGCGCCGCGCGGTCGTATCCGGGGCGGCCCACGGCGTCAGGCAGGTCATGCAGGGCGGATGCGTTCAGTGAAACGGCCATGGCCGAACCTTTCTTCTTGAGGGATGGGCGTCAGCTCATCCAGTTGCCGCCATCGACGTTGTAGGTCTGGGCGACGATGTAGTCGGCTTCGCTTGATGCCAGGAAGATCGCCATGCCGGTCAGGTCGGCGGCGGTGCCCATGCGACCGAAGGGGACGGCCTCGCCCACTTCCTTCTTCTTCTGGCCGGGGGCCTTGCTTTCGTACTTGGCGAAGAAGGCGTCCACGCCATCCCAATGCTCGCCATCGACCACGCCGGGCGCGATGGCGTTCACGTTGATGCCGTGTTCGATCAGGTTCAGTCCCGCCGATTGCGTCAGGCTGATCACGGCGGCCTTGCTGGCGCAATAGACGGCCACCAGGGCCTCGCCCCGACGGCCGGCCTGGGACGCCATGTTGATGATCTTGCCGCCCTGGCCGCGCTGGATCATGCCGCGCGCGACGGCCTGCATCATGAACAGCGTGCCCTGGACGTTGACGGCGAAGATGCGATCATAGTCGGCGCGGGTGATCTCGACGATGGGCGCGGCGGTGAACAGGGCGGCGTTGTTGACCAGGATGTCGATGCCGCCGAAGGCCGCCTCGACCTCGGCCACGCAGGCGTCGATGGAGGACTGGTCGGTCACGTCCAGCCGCACGGCGATGGCGCCATCGCCCAAGCCCTCGGCCGCCTGCCGGGCCGCGTCAATGTTGATGTCGCAGATCGCCACGCGGGCGCCTTCCGCCATGTAGGCGCGGGCGAACTCCAGTCCGATCCCGCGCGCCGCGCCGGTGATCAGCGCGCGCTTGCCGTCCAGTCGTCGCATCAGATGCGGTCTCCGTTCGTGTCGAATTTGTGGATCTTGTCTTCGTCCGGGGTGAGCCAGACGGTATCGCCGTGATGGAGGTTGACCTCTCCGGTGGAGCGGACGGTGATGGTCTCGGCCAGGCCGGTGTCCTCGACATAGAAGAAGCTGTCGGAGCCCAGGTGTTCGCTGACGCCGACCCGGCCCTTCCATTTCCCTTCGGTGGCCGAGATGCGGATATGCTCGGGCCGCACGCCGATGGTCTGGGCACCGTATTCGGCGGCGGGCGCGCCCGAGAACAGGTTCATCCGGGGGCTGCCGATGAAGCCCGCGACAAACACGTTGCGGGGGCGGTGATAGAGTTCCAGCGGCGATCCCACCTGCTCGATCCGGCCGGCCTGAAGGACCACGATCTTGTCGGCCATGGTCATGGCTTCCACCTGGTCGTGGGTGACATAGATCATCGTGGTCTTGAGGCGGTTGTGCAGCTCGCTGATCTCCAGCCGCATGCCTACCCGCAGCGCGGCGTCCAGGTTCGACAGCGGCTCGTCGAACAGGAAGGCCGCCGGTTCGCGCACGATGGCGCGGCCGATGGCGACGCGCTGGCGCTGGCCCCCGGACAGCTGGCCGGGGCGGCGATCCAGGTAGTTGGTCAGGTTCAGCGCCTTGGCCGCGGCCTCGATCCGGCGGTTCTGCTCAGCCTGCGGCACGCCCGCCATCTTCATCGGGAAGGCGATGTTCTTCCTGACCGACATGTGCGGGTAGAGCGCATAGGACTGGAACACCATCGCCAGCCCGCGTTTCGCGGGCGAGGCGTCGGTCGCATCCGCCCCGTCGATCAGGATGCGCCCGCCGCTCACGTCCTCCAGCCCCGCGATCAGGCGCAGCAGGGTGGACTTGCCGCAGCCCGAGGGGCCCACGAAGACCACGAACTCGCCGTCATCGATGCTCAGGTCCAAGGGCGGGATGACCTCGACCTCACCGAACCGCTTGGCCACGCCTTGCAGGGTAATCTGTCCCATCGTGTGTTCCCCTTATTTCACGGCGCCGAAGGTCAGGCCTCGGACCAGTTGCTTCTGGCTGAACCAGCCCAGGATCAGGATCGGCGCAATCGCCATGGTGGAGGCCGCCGACAGCTTCGCCCAGAACAACCCCTGGGGGCTGGAGAAGGAGGCGATGAAGGCCGACAAGGGCGCGGCATTGGTGGTGGTCAGCTGGATCGTCCAGAACGCCTCGTTCCAGGCCAGGATGATGTTCAGAAGCAGCGTGGACGCGATGCCTGGCACCGCCATGGGCGTCAGCACATACAGGATCTCGTCGCGCAAGCTGGCGCCGTCCATCCGCGCGGCTTCCAGGATCTCGCCCGGGATCTCGCGGAAATAGGTATACAGCATCCAGACCACGATCGGCAGGTTGATCAGCATCAGCAGGATCGTCAGCCCGATGCGGGTGTCCATCAGCCCGGTGCGCAGGAAGATCAGGTAGATCGGCACCAGCACCGCCACGGCGGGCATCATCTTGGTGGACAGCATCCACATCAGGATGTCCTTGGTCCGCTTCGTGGGCGAGAAGGCCATCGCCCAGGCCGCCGGGATCGCCACGATCAGCGCCAGGATCGTCGATCCCACCGACAGGATGACCGAGTTCAGGAAGGGACGGACATAGTTGTTCTGGCTTTGGACCGTTTGGTAGCTTTCCAGCGTGAACGAGGGCAGCAGATCGAAGCCCGCGATGGCCTCCTGTTCCGTCTTGAGGCTGGTGATGATAGTGTAAAGGATCGGAAAGAAGATCAGCAGGGCCACGAACCATGCGGCGATGGTCCAGCCGATCTTGGCGTTCCGGGTGACTGCGCGTGCCATGTGTTCCCCCTCAGTCCAGGTTGCGGCCGACGGCGCGCATCAGGAAGATGGCGATCACGTTTGCCAGCACGACGGCGATGATGCCCCCCGCCGCGGCGCCCCCGATGTCGAAGTTCAGGCGCGCGGCGCGGTAGATCAGGAAGGTCAGGTTGGTCGAGGCAAAGCCGGGGCCGCCGTTGGTCGTGACCAGGATCTCGGCATAGATGCCCAGAAGGAAAATCGTCTGGATCAGGATGACGACCGTGATCGCGCGGGCCATGTGCGGCAGCGTCAGGTAGAGGAAGCGGCTCACGGCGGGCGCGCCGTCCATCTCGGCCGCCTCCATCTGTTCCGTGTCCAAGGATTGCAGCGAGGTCAGCAGGATCAGCGTGGCAAAGGGCAGCCATTGCCAGGCCACGATCAGGATGATCGAGGTCAGCGGATACTGCGCGAACCAGTCCACCGGACTTGCCCCGAAGAAGCGCGCCACGTCCGCCAGCACGCCATAGCTCGGGTGCATGATCATGTTCTTCCAGATCAGCGCGGCCACCGGCGGCATCACGAAGAACGGGCTGATCACCAGGATGCGCACGATCCCCTGCCCCCAGATCGGCTTGTCGATCAGCATGGCGATGAAGGTGCCGCCGACCACGGTGATGAACAGCACGCCCAGCACCAGGACCAGCGTGTTCTTGATCGACTCGAAGAAAGCAGGGTCGGTGTAGAAATACTGGTAGTTGAACCACCCCGCCCAGCTGGTCATGCCCGGGTTCAGCAGGTTGTAGTTCAGGAACGAATAATACAGCGTCATGCACAGCGGCACGATCATCCACACGAACAGCAGGATGATCGCCGGCGCGCGCATCAGACGGGCAAGCCCTTGGGTCTGGCGGGTGGCCATGGCGGAAACTCCCTTGGCTGCGGGGCGCTGCCCCGGATGGCGCCGCCCAGAGGAGGGACGGGCGGCGCCGCTACAGGCAAAAGGGCGACTTGTTACTTGACGTAGCCGGCGCGGGTCATCTCGCGCAGGGTGTTGCCTTGTGCGCCCGCAAGCGCGTCATCCGCCGACATCTGGCCCGCCAGCGCGGCCGAGAACTGCTGGCCGACCGCCGTGCCGATGCCCTGGAATTCCGGGATCGCCACGAACTGCCCGCCGGTATAGGGGATGTCCTGGACCGAGGCCTTCTGCGTGTTGGCCGCGTTGATCGCCGTCAGGGTCATCGCCGCGAAGGGCGCTTCCTTCTGGTATTCGGCGTTCTCGTACAGCGAGGTCCGCGTGCCCGGAGGCGCCGCGCGCCAGCCTTCCTTGCTGGCCACCAGTTCCGTATAGCCCTTGCCCGTCGCCCAGGCGATGAAGGTCTTGGCCGCGTCCTGCGCGTCCGAGGACGTCGGCACGGCAAGGTTCCAGGCCCACAGCCAGTTGCCGTGGTTGTCCACGCCTTCCTTGTTGGGGAACTGCGCGAAGCCCACCTTGTCGGCCACCGTCGAATTGGCCGGGTCGGTCACGAAGCTGGCGGCCACCGTGGCGTCGATCCAGATGCCGCACTTGCCCTGCTGGAACAGCGACAGGTTCTCGTTGAAGCCGTTCGACGACGCGCCGGGAGGGCCGTATTCGTTCATCAGCGTCAGATAGTCGGTCAGCGTCGCCTTCCATTCGGCGCTGTCGAACTGCGGCTTCCAGTCGGTGTCGAACCAGCGCGCGCCATAGCTGTTGGCCATGGCGGTCAGGAAGGCCATGTTCTCGCCCCAGCCGGGCTTGCCGCGCAGGCAGATGCCGTACTGTTCCTTGGACTTGTCCGTCATCGCCTTGGCGGCGTTCATGATGTCGGTCCAGGTCGGGCTTTCGGGAATGGTCACGCCCGCGGCCTCGGCCAGGTCGGTGCGATACATCACCATGGCCGATTCGGCATAGAAGGGCGCGGCGTAAAGCTTGCCATCGACCGACAGCGCGTCGCGCACGGCGGGGACAAGGTCGTCGACGGCATAGTCGGCGTCGAACTCCAGCGGCACCAGCCAGCCCTGCTTGGCCCAGATCGGAACCTCGTAGGTGCCGATGGTCAGGATGTCGTACTGCCCGCCCTGCGTGGCGATGTCGGTGGTCACCCGCTCGCGCAGGATGTTTTCCTCGAGCGTCACCCATTCGACGGTGATGCCGGGATTGGCGGCGGTGAACTCGCTGGTCAGGCCCTGCATCCGGATCATGTCGCCGTTGTTCACGGTGGCGATGGTCAGGGTCACGTTGTCCTGCGCGGCTGCGATGCCGGCGGTGGCGCACAGCGCCGTCGCGCCCAGCAGGGCGCGAATGGTCATTGTCATGCTATCCTCCCTAGTCGTCTGGGCATTTGCCATAGCGACGGGCAAATACTCACAAAGCATCCGGCTCCTGTCAATCTGGAAAGTTTGACACGGGCTTTCGTTCCGCCAAAGCGGCAATTTCATTCTGCGGATTTGGCGGGATCAGCCGGCTAGCAGACGTTCGGCCGTGGCTTCCGAGGTGATGAGCCCGTTGACCAGATGCCCGGCCAGGGCGGCCCGGATCGCGGGAAGCTTCGCCTCTCCCGAGGCGACGGCGATCACCGGGCGGTCCGCCGCGCGCGGCAATGGCGCAGAAGCCACACGGGCATTGAAGGCGCAGTCTATCAACTGGCCGCCCGCGTCATAAACCCAGCTTGTGATCTCTCCGGCCGCGCCCAGGGCTGCAAGCTCGTCCATCTCGGCCGCGCTGACGAAGCCGTCCACGAACAGGGGGGCGCTGCGGTCCATCTGGCCGATGCCGACCAGCGACAGATGGGCTTCCTCGCACAGGCGGATGGTGTTGCGCACGGCTTCCTGCCCGCGCATGGCGGCCAGTTCGGCGGGATCGCGCGCCAGCACCGGCAGGGGATAGGGATAATGCGGCGCCCCGATCCGTTCCGCCAGGCTGATCGTCGCGTTATAGGGCGAGGCCGAGCCGTCCTGCATCATGTTGCCCAGCCGGGACACGACCACATGCTGCGGGCAGGACATGCGGGGAAGCTGTTCCACCGTGGCCTTCAGCGCGCGGCCGGTTCCCAGGCTGATGATTCGCCGTTCGGGCGATTTCAGCGTCTTTTCCAGTTCCGCCGCCGCCGCGATGGCGATGCCGGTCAGCAGGTCCGGCGCGGCCGGGTCCGAGGGCACGACCTCGCAGAAGATCAGGCCGAAGCGGTCCGACAGCGCGCCCGCCAGATCCATGCAGCGCGCGATCGGATGGTCCAGCCGGACCTTGATCAGCCGCTCGCTGACGGCCATGGCCACCAGCCGCTGGGCCGACTGGCGGCTGACGCCCAGCTTGCGGGCGATTTCGTCCTGCGTGTTGCCCGCGACGTAATACAGCCATCCGGCCCGCGCCGCATCGTCCAGCCGCACGGCATCGAAGGTGGGTCGCGAGGCGTTCACGGGATATCGGCTCCTTCCGGCTGATCCGTCAACAATTGCGGAAAATCGGTCCAGTTGTCAAAGGACTGCACCCCGTCCGGCAGGACCATCGGGTCCGTTCCGCGCAGATGCGCGCCCCCGGCATAGTGAAGGATGCGCATTCCGGCGGCCAGGGCCGCGGCGATGCCGGGGGCGCTGTCCTCGATCACCAGCGCGTCGGCAGGCGCGCAGCCCATGCGGTCCGCCGCGAACAGGAAAAGGTCGGGCGCGGGCTTGCCGCGGCGGACCTGGCTGGCGGTGAAGACACGGCCCGCGAAGCGGTCGGCCAGGCCCAGCACCTGCAAGGTCCGCCCGGCCCGTTCGGGGCTGGAGGACGTGGCGATGCAGCTTGGCACCGACAGCCCGTCCAGCATCGCCATGAATCCGGGCGTGTGACGCAACTCGGCCGCGAAACGTTCCAGCAGGCGGGTGCGATAGTCCATCTCGAATTCCGCGGGCAGCGGGTTGCCGAAGCGCTGGCGGATCGTCGTGGCGACGGTGGGAAAGCTGCGGCCTAGGAAGTCGCGGCGGACGTCATCGGGCGTCACGGCGATGCCCAGCGCTCCCAGCCGGTCGATCAGGACCGAGGCCGACAGGACCTCGCTGTCGGCGATCACGCCGTCGCAGTCGAAGATGATCAGCTTGACCGGCACCCCTGGCCCTCCTTCCCCGTCACCCTGACGGAAAGCGGGGTGAAAGCACAAGTGCAACCCGGCGGCGGATATGGCACGACAGGCGGAACACACCACGCCGAGGCTTCATGCGCGCCGTCCTGATCACCCCGCCCCTGCCCAGCCACCTGCGCGCCTTCGAGGCGCTGGCCCGCGAACTGACCTGCCGGGGACACGGGGCGACCATCCTGACCGAACCGGGTGTTGCCCTGCAAGGCGGCGTCGCGCAGGCCACGCTGCCCGGTCTCCCTGCCCGCCCCCAGCCGCGCCGCCTTCTGGCCGAGATCGTGGCGGGCGCGCGGCGCACCGACCGCATGTGCCGCGACGCCCAGGCGGTGCTGCGCGAGTTGTCCCCCGACGTGATCCTGGGGGACCAGATGGAGCCTGCGTCCGGCCTGCTGGCGCGCGCGCTTGGCGTGCCGCTGGTCTCGGTCGCCTGCGCGGTCCCCATGGACCCCGAACCGGGCATCCCCCTGCCTTTCCTGGGCTGGCCCCACGACATCACCGCCGAAGGGCTGCGCCGCAACGCGGGCGGCGAACGGGTGGCCGACCTGCTGATGACGCCGCAGTCGCGGGTCATCCGCCGCTGGGCCGGTGCCTGGAACCTGGGCGACATCCGGCGCCTGCAGGACTGCCTGTCGCGCGATCTGACGCTGTCGCAGATGGCGCCGGGCTTCGACTATCCCCGCCCGGCCGATGGCGGCCATATCCTGCAGCTTGGCCCTTTCCGGCGCGGCCAGGCGGCAGAGGCTTTCCCGGCCGACATCCAGCCGGAACCGGGACGGCCGCTGATCTATGCCTCGCTGGGCACGCTGCAGGGGCATCGCGCGGGGCTGCTGTCGCGCATCGCGCTGGCCTGCAGGCGGGCCGGGGCGCAGGTGCTGGTGTCCCATGCCGGATGCCTGACGGACGAACAAGCGCGGGCAATCCCCGCCGACTGGGTCCGCGCCTTCGTGCCGCAGCAGGCGGTTCTGGAACGGGCCGACCTGTGCGTGACCCATGCCGGGCTGAACACCGCGCTGGAATGCCTGAATGCCGGGCTGCCGATGCTGGCCCTTCCGTTGACCCACGACCAGCCGGGCGTCGGCGCGCGGATCGCCCGCTGCGGCGCGGGCCTTCGCTTGCAGCCCTGGCAGCGCGGCACCGCGCGGATCGCGGCTGCGGTCGGCACTGTGCTGAACGATCCCGGCTATCGCGACAGGGCGCGGCATTTTGCCGCAGAGGCCCGGACATGGGGTGGCGCGGCCAGCGCCGTTGACGCCATCGAGGCCCTTGTCACCCCAAGAAGGCACGCCACAGTGTGATCCCGAACCCGTCGCCCATCCAGAACGACAGCAAAAGCTCTGCCGCAATGGCGATGGCCGCGACCAGCCACCCTGCCAAGGGCAACGCCAGCAGCGCGCCAAGCGCCGCGACAAGGGTGTCGGCCATCGAATTGGCGATGCTGTCCCCGTGATAGGCCAGCGGATCGCCCGCGGAATAGCCGAACATCTCGATGCTGAAGGGCAGGTTCTCGACCATCTCCCACAGGGTGCTGCTGACGATCACCGCCGCCATCAGCGTCCAGAAGGGCCAGTCGGGCCGCTTCCACCGGACCAGCCTGACCAGCACCGCGCCGAAGATCATGTGCAGCAGGCTGTAGGGGTCCAGCACCGTGCGCGAGTTCAGCCGGACATCGCCCGGCAAGGCCCAGATCTGGTTGCAGTCGCAGCCCAAGGGTCGCTGCAGGATCGCCAGGAACGCAAGCTTCGCGGCCAGGGCCAGAACGATGAACAGGGCCGCCTGCCTGCCCCTGCCGCGCAGGCGCGGCAAAGTGCTTGCAACCAGAGGCGGGGTGGCGGATCGTTCAAGCAGGGGCGGGGCGGCGGAACGGTTCTCGTCTTTCATCGTTGCCACAGTAAGGGTGCCGTCCGCGGTGACAAGGGGCCACAAGATCAACGGAATATGACAACGCTTTCCCCTGACATCGCCATCGCGGGCGCGGGTCTTTCCGCGTCTCTGGCCGCGCTGCGGGTTGCGCCCGCCGCGCGCGTGCTACTGATCGACCAGCGCCCCGACCCGCTGACGGGGCACACCTGGTCCTTCCACGACGGCGACATCGACGCGGCGCAGCGGGCATGGCTTGCCCCGGCGATCCGGCGGACCTGGGACGGGCAGGACGTGCGGTTCCCCGGCCACGCCCGGCAGTTGCGGTCGGGCTATGCCTCGCTGGATGCCGACAGCCTCGGGGCGGTCGTGGCAGGCCTGCCGAACATCACCGTTCTAAACGCCAGGGTGGCCTTCATGGACCCGCAGGGCGTGACGCTGTCGGACGGTCGGCGGATCGAGGCCGGGGTCGCCATCGACGCGCGCGGCTTCCGGCCCCATCCGGCCATCGAGGTACGTTTCCAGAAGTTCCTGGGACAGGAGATCCGCCTGGCCGCGCCCCACGGCCTGACCCGCCCGGTCATCATGGACGCCACCGTCCCGCAACAGGACGGCTATCGCTTCTTCTACCTGCTGCCCTTCGACGACACCCGCCTGCTGGTCGAGGACACCTTCTATTCCGACGCGGCCCATCTGTCCGCGGACCGGCAGCGCACGGCCATTGCCGACTATGTTGCGGCCAAAGGCTGGCAAATCGCGGCGGTCGAGCGCGAGGAAACCGGCGTCCTGCCGATCACGCTGCGCTTCGATGCCGACGCCTTCTGGAAGGACATGCCCGACATTCCTGCCATCGGCCTGCGGGCGCTGCGGTTCCACCCTCTGACTGGCTACAGCCTGCCCCATGCCGTGCGCAGCGCTGACCTGATCGCGCGGCATTGGCAACAGGGACCACGCGCCGTGGCCCATGCGCTGCGACGCGATTCGCTGGCCGACGCCCGGGCGCAGGGCTTCTATCGCCTGCTGTCGCGAATGCTGTTCGAGGCCGCCGCCCCCGACGAACGCCGCCGGGTGATGGAGCGGTTCTATCGCCTTCCCGAACCCCTGATCGAACGCTTCTATGCCGGGCAAAGCACCCTGGCCGACAAGGCGCGCATCCTGACCGGACGCCCGCCCGTGCCGGTCTCCAAGGCGCTGCGCTGCCTGTCTGATACCCTGAAGGAACGACCTGCATGACATCCTCTTCCGGCAAGACGGCCGCCGTGATCGGCGCGGGCCTGGGCGGGCTGGCGCTGGCCATCCGCCTGCAAAGCGCGGGCGTCGCCACGACCGTCTTCGAAAAGCGCGACAAGCCGGGCGGGCGCGCCTATGTCTATCACGACGCGGGCTTCACCTTCGACGCGGGTCCCACGGTCATCACCGACCCGGACTGCCTGAAGAAGCTGTGGCGCCTGTCGGGCCGCGACATGGCCGAGCACGTGACCCTGCTGCCGGTCGATCCCTTCTACCGCCTCTGCTGGGAGGACGGCACCGTCTTCGACTATGCCGACGACCAGGACTCGATCGAACGCCAGATCCGGGCGATCAACCCCCCCGATGTCGAGGGCTATCGCCGCTTCCTCGCCTATTCGCGCGACGTCTACCGCGAGGGTTACGAGAAGCTGGGCACCGTCCCCTTCCTGCATTTCAGCGACATGATCCGCGCCGCCCCGCAACTGGCGCGGCTGCAGGCCTGGCGATCGGTCCATTCGATGGTCGCGCGCCACATCAAGGACGAACACCTGCGGCAGGCCTTCAGCTTCCACACGCTGCTGGTGGGCGGCAACCCGTTCTCCACATCGTCGATCTATGCGCTGATCCATGCGCTGGAACGGCAGGGCGGCGTCTGGTTCGCCAAGGGCGGCACCGGCGCCCTGGTCGCGGGCATGGTGCGGCTGTTCCAGGAGCTTGGCGGTACCATCCACCTGAACGCGCCCGTGGACCGCATCGAAACGGAAGGCAACCGTGCCACCGCCATCCACGCGGGCGGGCAGCGCCATCCCTTCGACATGGTCGCCAGCAACGCCGACGTGGTCCACACCTATCGCAAGCTGCTGGGCGATGCGAAGGGAGAGCGGCTGGCGGCCAAGCGCCATTCCATGTCGCTGTTCGTGATCTATTTCGGTCTGCGCGGCCTGCGCCCCGAGTTGCGCCACCACATGGTCCTGTTCGGCCCCCGCTATCGCGAGCTGGTGAACCAGATCTTCGCGGGCCGCGATCTTGCCGACGACTTCTCGCTGTACCTGCACGCGCCCTCGGTGACGGACCCCGACCTCGCGCCGGAAGGATGCAGCGCCTATTACGTCCTGGCCCCCGTTCCGCATCTGGGCACCGTGGACCTAGACTGGGAGCGCGAGGGGCCGATCTACCGCGACCGTATCCTCGACTACCTTGAGGCGCGGTATATCCCCCACCTGCGGCGCGACCTGATGACGGTGCGACACTTCACGCCGCTGGACTTCCGGTCGGAACTGAACGCGCATCTGGGCTCGGCCTTCTCGATCGAGCCGATCCTGACTCAGAGCGCCTGGTTCCGCCCCCACAATCGCGACGACCGGCTGGGCAACCTGTACATCGTCGGCGCGGGCACCCATCCCGGCGCGGGCATCCCCGGCGTGGTGGGATCGGCCGAAGCCACCGCCTCGCTGATGCTGGAGGACGCATGACCGACACGACCCTGGACCAGGCCCGGCAATCCATCGCCGTGGGGTCGAAAAGCTTCGCCATGGCCTCTCGGTTCCTGCCTGCCGGGATGCATGAGGATTGCGTGATGCTCTATGCCTGGTGCCGCCACGCGGATGACGTGATCGACGGGCAGGAAGCCGGGTTCGCCAACGGCGCCGCGCACGACCCCGCCGCGCGGCTGGCCGAGTTGCGCGACCTGACCCATCGCGCCCTGCGGGGCGATGCGGCGGCCCCGGTCTATGCCGGACTGGCGCGGGTGACGGCCGCGCGCGACATTCCGCACCGGCATGTCGATGAACTGCTGGACGGGTTCGCGATGGACGTGGAGGGCCGCGTTTACCACAGCCTGGGCGACCTGCTGGACTACTGCTATCACGTCGCGGGCGTGGTGGGCGTGATGATGGCGCGGATCATGGGCGCCCGGGACGAACCCGTGCTGGACCGCGCCAGCGACCTGGGGCTGGCCTTCCAGCTGACCAACATCGCCCGTGACGTCATCGACGACGCGCGGATCGGGCGGACCTACCTGCCGCGCGACCTGCTGGCTGCTGAGGGGATCGACGCCATTGACCCCGACGATCTGTTACAGCGTGCGGCGCTGCACCGCGTCGCCCTGCGCCTGCTGGACGAGGCCGAAACTTACTACCGCAGCGCGGATGTCGGCATCGCGGCCCTGCCCCGCCGCCCTGCCTTGGCGATCGCCGCCGCCCGCAACATCTATCGCCAGATCGGCGTGAAGCTTCGGACCACGGGACCGGACGCCTGGAACGGGCGCCTGTCCACGACCAAGAACGAGAAACTGCGGCTGGCCGCCAAGGCCGCGGCAGGCACGATCCTGTCACCGCGGCGCGGCGCGGTGCCCGTCAGCCGCGACGGGATGTATACTCGGCCGTAGGCGCGCCTTCCTGTTGCCGTCAAGCTGCTTGACCAGCGTCGGCACCGACGGGGCATAGATGAAGCCGAAGCTGACGCAGCCGTCCTTGCCATCGACCGCGTGGTGCAGCCGATGCGCCTGATACAGCCGCTTCAGATAGCCCTTGCGCGGGACATAGGTGAAGGGCCAGCGCTTGTGGACCAGCCCGTCATGGGCGATGAAATACAGCACGCCATACAGCGTCATGCCCGCCCCCAGCCAGATTGCGGGCCACCAGCTTTGCCCCCACCAGAACAGCGCGATGGATGCTGCGGCAAAGAACACCCCGTAAAGGTCGTTCAGTTCGAATCCGCCGTCATGGGGCTCGTGATGGGACTTGTGCCAGCCCCAGCCGTGCATGACCTATTTGTGCGTCCACCAGGCCATGAACTCCATCGCCGCGACGGTGCCCAAGGTGATCGGCAGCGGGCCAAGCCAGCTCACCGGGCGGCGCCTGCCTTGGGTGCGGCCTGCGGCACGCGGTCCAGCATGGGGGTGAAGATCGCGTCGATCATGCTGCGGAAGGGATCGGGGGTCAGCCCCGCGCCGACCAGGGCCTCGTCCGCCGAGGCAAGCAGAGCCCGGCAGCGGCGCAGCGCCTCGTCGGCGCCATAGACGGCCAGATAGGTTTCCTTGCCGATGTCCTGGTGGCAATCCTTGCCGGTGGCGGCGCTGTCGGACAGCATGTCGATCAGGTCGTCGGCGATCTGGAAGGCCTGGCCCAGATCCTCGCCAAAGCGGCGTAGCAGGCTGCGCTTGTCATCCGCCTGCCCGCCCAGGATCGCCCCGGCCTCGACGGCGGCGCAAAGCAGGGCGCCGGTCTTCAGCGCGTTGATTCGGGTGATCCGGTCTAGGGCGCCGCTTGCCCCGTCCGCATCCGAGAACCCGTTCAGGTCCAGTTCCTGCCCCGCCACCAGGCCTTGCCAGCCCATGACCCCGGACAGGATGGCGACAAGCGCGCGCCGCTGGCCGTCCTCCAGCCCGTCCAGGCCGTTGGCGATCGAGATCGCGTGGTTCAACAGGCCGATGGAGGTCAGGATCGCCGTCGCCTCGCCAAACTGGGCATGGGTCGTGGGCCGGCCCCGCCGCAGCAGGGCGTTGTCCATGGACGGCAGGTCATCGACGATCAGCGATGCGGTGTGGACCATCTCCAGCGCCACGGCCATGTCCAGGACCGCGTCGCCGTCGGCCGCGTCGCCGGCCACCAGGTGCAGCAGATAGGGGCGCAGCCGCTTGCCGCTGGACATGGCGTCGCGCGCGGCCTCGACCAGGCGGGCGGGCGCGGGCGACAGTTGCGACAGGTGGTGGGTGATCCGCAGGTCAAGCTGGCGCACGAAGCCCGCCTGTGCATCGGGATGGCGGGTCGCGGCGTTCGACTTGTCTATTGCCTGTGGGTGCATGAAAACTGGTCCTTCAGGGCTGGCGCTGCGCCGAACAGGTCAGCGCGCAACGACAAGGGCTGCCAAACATGACCCATCCCGACCCTTCGCTTGGGAAAGACAAGATTTCCGATCTCACACTTACCTCGCGCAAGGAACAGCATCTGGATGTCGTGCTTGCCGGACAGGCAGGCGCGACGGTGACGACCGGGCTCGAGGCGGTCATATTCGAACACGTCGCCCTTCCCGAAGTTTCATGGGATGACGTCGATTTGTCCACCGATTTTCTGGGTCACAGGATCGGCGCGCCGGTGATGATCGGGTCGATGACCGGCGGACCCAGCCGTGCCGGCGCGATCAACCGCGCGCTGGCCCAGGTGTGCCAGCAGTTGCGCCTGCCCCTGGCGGTCGGATCGCAGCGCGTGATGATCGAGGGGGGAAGCGCCGCGGGTCTGGATGGCAGCCTGCGGCAACTGGCCCCCGACATCCCGATCCTGGCCAATTTCGGCGCCGCCCAGCTGAACCGCGGCTTCGGCCGCGACCAGGCCATGCGCGCCCTCGAGGCGATCGGCGCCGACGCCCTGATCCTGCACCTGAATCCCCTGCAAGAGGCGGTCCAACCGGAAGGCGACCGCGATTGGCGCGGCCTTGCCGCAAAGATCGGCGCGCTTGCCCGCGCCCTGCCCGTCCCTGTCGTCGTGAAGGAGGTCGGCGCGGGCCTTTCCGCCCCCGTCGTCACCCGCCTTGCCGCCGAGGGCGTCACGGTCTTCGACGTGGCGGGCGCGGGCGGCACCGACTGGGCGCGGGTCGAGGCGGCGCGCGCCCCCGACCGTGCCGCCGCCCAGATCGCCGCCTGCTTTGCCGGATGGGGCATCCCCACCGCCCGGGCCATCCGGGGCGCGCGGCAGGCAGCGCCCGATGCGACGATCATCGGGTCCGGCGGCATCGTCACCGGCCTTGACGCCGCCCGTGCGATTCGGCTGGGCGCCGACGTTGTGTCGCTGGCGGGCGCGGTGCTGGCCTCTGCCATCGATGGGCCCGAGGCGCTGGAACGCCAGTTGGCCGTGGTGCTTGGGCAGCTTCGCACGGCCTGCTTCTGCACCGGCAGCGCGGATCTTGCCGCGCTGCGCCAGGCGCGGCTGGTCAGCCCCGACCCGGCCACATCCGGGACCATACCCCGTCCCGGCGGATAAGGGCGTGCTGCAGGGCCGCGCCGATGTGGATCGCCAGAACCGCGATCAGCAGAAAGGCCGCCGTGGCGTGCAGCGCCTGGGCGGCATCGGCCAGCTTGGGCGTCTTGCCGATCCAGGGCCCGAAGCCAAGGCGGTCCAGAAGCTCGATCGGATAGCCGCCCGCGCGCACCCGCACGAAACCGCTGAGCGGCATCACCACCAGCAGGACATACAGCATCACATGGGACACGGCCGCGGCCCGTCGCTGCCAGGCGGGAACCGTCTCTGGCAGGGGCGGCGGGCGATGCGTCAGGCGATAGGCCAGCCGCACAAGGATCACCGGGATCAGCAGCGTGCCGAGGTTCTTGTGAAACAGGAACAGCGCATCCTGGACCGGCCGCGCCAGTCCTTCCTGGGTCATGACCAGCCCGGCGGGGATCATCGTCAGCACGGCGGCGGCGGTGATCCAATGCAACCATCGGGCGGGCGGTCTGTAGCGTGGCAAGCGCTCTGGCATGATGCGAACCCCTCGGGCGATGATACCGGGATCGCCGTCATTTGAACAGGGCTTCAAATCGCCGCTTGACGCATGTCGCGGGCCGATTAGTCTTTGTTTATGCGCGATCATCCGACCCCAGGCGACCGGCTCGCGCCATCCGACACGCGGGATGCGATCCGCGTTCGGCTGGGGTTCTGCGCGCTGGCCTGCATGGCGCTGATCGCCGCGACGCGACCGGTCTTCCAGACCTCTCTCCCGGCCCTGCTTGCGGCATCGGGCGCGTTCCTGCTGGCCGCGGCCCTTGTGGCCCTGTGCATGGACCGCAGCTATCCCCATCCCCGGATGGGCGCCTGCAACGCGACGACGCTTGCGCGCGCGGCCCTGGTCGCGTCCCTTCTGATGCCGCTGGCGGACGGCCATGCCGCAGGATACGCCATCGCGTTCGTGGCAACGGTCGCACTGGTCCTGGACGGGGCCGACGGCTGGCTGGCGCGGCGCAGCGGCCTGACCTCTCGCTTCGGGGCGCGCTTCGACATCGAGGTGGATGCGGCGCTGGCGCTGATGCTGTCGCTTCACGCACTCGCGGGCACATCCGTCGGGGCCGAGGTGCTGGTCCTGGGCCTGATCCGCTATGCCTTCGTTCTGGCTGGCCGGGTCTGGCCCTGGCTGCGCGGCGATCTGGCGCCCAGCCGCCGCCGCAAGCTGATCTGCGTGCTGCAGATCGCGGCCCTGATCGCCTTGCAGGTGCCCGACCTGCCGCCGGACGCCGCGATCCTTCTGGCGCGCGGCGCGGCCGTCGCGCTGGCCTGGTCCTTCGCCATCGACATCGCCGCCCTGCGCGCCCGCGCCCTTGCCCTTGGACACGCCCCATGACATTCGACCGGATGAACAGACGCGACTTCCTCGGTGCGACGGCGGGCCTTGCCGCCTCTGCCGGGCTTCGCGCGCAAGCCGCCTGGGCCCAAGTGCCGGTCGCGCTGCAACTGTCATGGCTTCATTCGGTGCAGTTCGCGGGAAGCTATATCGCGCTGGACCGGGGCTGGTGGCGGGAGGCGGGGCTCGAGGTCTCGTTGCTGCAAGGCGGCCCGAACGCCCCGGTGGAGCCTCCGGTCGTGGCGGGCAATGCCCTGGTCGGGATCTCGGCGGCCGATTACGCGGCGGCTGCCGTGGCGCAGGGTGCCCCTTTCCGCATCATCGGCGTGGCGATGCAGAAGAACCCCTTCGTGATCGCCTCGCTGGCGGACAATCCCATCGCCTCGCCCGCCGACCTGCCCGGCAAGCGGATCGGCATGGCGGTTTCGAACACCCCCGTCCTGCAGGCCCTGTGCAGCCTGAACGGCGTGGATATCGCGGCCGTGCAGATCGTGCCGACCCAGTATTCCGCGCAACCCCTGGTCGCGGGGCAGGTCGACGGGCTGCTGTGCTGGGAAACCGACCTGCCGGTCGCCATGGCGATCCAGGGCATCGAGGCGCACACGATGCTGATGGCCGACCACGGCTATGCGCTTCAGTCGCAGACCTATGTGGCGACCGTGGACAGCCTCGCCACCCGGCGCAAGGAACTGGTGGCCCTGATGGCGGGCGAGGCTCGCGGCTGGGACGCCTGTCGCGCCGACACCGACGCGGCGGCAGAACTGACCGTCAGGATGTTCCCCGATGCCGGGATGGACCTGCCCACCCAGCAGCTTCAGGCCCGGCGGCAGGTGCCGCTGATGTTTTCGGACCTGACCGATGCCCACGGATTCGGCTGGTGGACGGACGAGACGGTCGAGGAGAACATCCGCATCCTGTCCCTGCTCGGCCGGACGGTGACGCGGGATCTGTGGGACCGCTCGATCCTTGAAGACGTCCATGCCGGATAGCGCGTCGCTTTCGATCACCTGCGCCGGACTGACGAAGATCCACGACAATGGCGTCGCGGCCGTCGATGCGCTGGACCTGCGCTTCGAGGCGGGCCGGACGACCGCCCTGATCGGGCCGTCGGGCTGCGGAAAGTCCACGCTGCTGCGGCTGGTCGCGGGACTGGACCGGCCCACGACGGGAACGGTCGGCATCGCCGGGCTGCCCCCTGTCCAGCAGGCCAGGCGCGGCGTGATCTCCATGGCGTTCCAGGACCCCTCGCTGCTGCCGTGGCTGACCCTGCGCAAGAACGTCGCGCTGGCCCGCAAGCTGGCCCGGCAGCCCGCCGATCCCCGCCTGGTGGACGAACTGATCGCGCTGGTGGGCCTTGAAGGCTTCCAGGAGACGCGCCCCGCGGCCCTGTCGGGCGGTATGCGCCAGCGCGCGGCCATTGCGCGGGCCCTGGCCACGCGGCCGCAGGTGCTGCTGCTGGACGAGCCCTTCGGCGCGGTGGACGAGCTGACGCGCCGCCAGCTTGCGCGCGACTTGCCGCCGTTGTGGCAGCCGCTGGGCACGACCACCCTGCTTGTCACCCATTCGGTCGACGAGGCCGTGCTGCTGGCCGACCGCATCGTCGTCCTGTCCCCGCGCCCCGCGCGCGTCGTGGCGGACCTGCCGGTCCCCCTGCCCCATCCCCGCCTGCCGCAGCTGACCGAAACCCCTGCCTTCCGGCGCATCGCCGCCCGCGCGCTGCAGGCGCTGGCCCAAGGCGTGGGCGACAACCCCGCACTGGCCGCGCAATGACCGCGCTGGCGCGGCGGGCCGGACCCGTGCTGCTGTTGCTGCTGCTGTGGCAGCTTGCGGCCACCGCCACCGGCGGGCAGTTCCTGCTGGCCGGACCCGCCGAGGTCGCGGCCTGGCTTTCCGACAATCCCGGCCTTGTCGGCCGCGCGCTGTCCGTCACGCTGGCCAGTGCGGCTTGGGGATTTCTGGCGGGCAACCTGGCCGCGATCCTTCTTGTCGCGGCAGCGATGCTGTGGCCGCCGGTGCTGGGGCTTTTGACCGGGCTGGCGCTGATCGTCTTCTGCCTGCCGCTGATCGCCACCGGCCCCATCCTGCGCGTGATGATGGGACCGGGCGACGGCCCGCAGGTCGTGCTTGCCGCGCTTGCCGTCTATTACACGACCCTGATCCCGTTGCTGGCCGGGCTGCGGGCCGTGCCCTCGGCCTGGATCGACCTTGTCGCCTGCCTTGGCCGGGGCCACCTGGCGCAGCTTGTCCATGTGCGCGCCCGTGCGGCATTGCCCTATCTGGTGGCGGGGATGCAGATCGCAGCCCCGGCGGCGTTCCTGGGCGCCATGGTGGGCGAGTTCACGGGGGCCGAGCGCGGCATGGGCGTGCTGACCGTCCGCTTCATCCGCGACCTCAACACCGCCGCCCTGTGGAGCCTGGCCAGCATCGCGGCCCTTGTCTCGATCGCCGTCTATCTTGGCGTGGGTGCGGCGGGCCGCTTCCTGCGGCTGGAGCGGCCGCCCGTGATCCTGGCGCCGCCGCGCCTGCCGCAGGGATCGGCGGGAAGGCGGCTTGGCCGGGCCGTGCTGCTTGCCGGGGCGACGCTGGTCCTGTGGTGGGGCGGGATGGAGGCCCTTGGCCTGAACCCCTTCTTCGCCAAGCGCCCGCCCGACCTGTTCGCGGCCCTGTTTCTTGCGCCCGATGCCGGGGCGACATGGCAGGCGCTGCTGCAGGCGGCCGCCCAGACGGCCGTTTTCGTCCTGCCGGGCTATCTGGCCGGGCTGGCGCTTGGCACGGGGCTTGCGGTCGCGCTGTCGCTGGTCCCGGCGCTGTCGGGACTGGTGACGCCGCTGGCCATCGCCCTGCGTTCCGTTCCGGTGGTGACGACGGCACCGCTGGTCGTGCTGCTGCTGGGACAGGGCGCCTTGGGAACGATCGCCCTTGTCGCGCTGATGGTGTTCTTTCCCACCTTTGTCGCCTGCCAGCACGGCCTGCAGCAGGCGCCGGGCCAGATCCTCGACATCCTGCGCAGCCATGGGGCGGGACGCGTCCCGCAGATGCGGCATGTCCGCCTTCCCGCGATGCTGCCCGCCTTCTTCGCATCCGCCCGGATGGGCGTCCCGGCCGCGATCCTGGCGGTCACGGTTGTCGAATGGCTGGCGACTGGGCGCGGGCTTGGCAACCTGATGACGCTGTCCGCGTCATTGTCCGACTACACCATGCTGTGGCTGACGGTAGTGCTGGTGACGCTGGCCTCGGTGCTGTGCCATGGCGGCGTCGCCTGGATCGAACGGCGCGTGCTGCGCCTTTACGCCCCCGAGCAGGTGGAGGGATGACCCCCTGCCCCGCCGCCTTCGCGATCCCGGGCGACATCGCCACGCTGACCGGCGGCTATCTGTACGAACGCCGCCTGCTGGACGGGCTGCGGCTGATCGGCCACGACATGCTGCACCTGGAACTGCCCGCCAGCTTTCCCGATCCCTCGGCCCAAGACATGGCGGTGGCGCTTGCCGCCCTGGCCTCGGTCCCGGCGGACCGTCCCGTGATCCTGGACGGGCTGGTCTTCGGGGCCATCGACCCTGCCGGGCTGGTGCAGATCCGGGCGCCGCTGGTGGCGATGGTACATCACCCGCTGGCGACGGAAACGGCGCTGACGCCCGGACAGCGCGACCACCTGTTCGCCACCGAACGGGCCAACCTGCGGCTGGTGCGGCACGTCCTGGTGCCAAGCCCGCATACAAGGGCGATCCTGATCGACCGCTACGACGTGGCGCCCGACCGCATCACCATCGCCCGGCCGGGCGTCGAACGTCCGCGACTGGCACCGTCGCCGGTCTCGCCGCCGCTGATCCTGTCCGTGGGCATCCTGCACCCTCGCAAGGGACATGACATCCTGGTCGAAGCCTTGGGGGGTTTGGCCGACCTGGACTGGCGCGCGGTGATTGTCGGCAGGGCATGGGACCGCGCCCATGCCGCAGCCCTGGAACGGCAGATCGCGGCAAGCCCGGTCGCCCCCCGCATCAGGCTGGCGGGACAGGTCACGGATGACGCTTTGGAGCGGTTGTATGCGCAGGCGACCGTCTTCGCGCTGGCCACGCGCTTCGAGGGCCACGGCCTAGTCTTCGACGAGGCGCTGGTCCGCGGCCTGCCCATCGTCAGTTGCCGCACGGGTGCCGTGCCGGACACCGTGCCGCCCCAGGCGGGATTGCTGGTTCCCCCGGCTGATGCCCCGGCTTCCGGGGGGGCGTTGGCCCGGGTGCTGACGGATGCGACGCTGCGGCGGCGCTTGGCCCAAGGCGCAAGCCGGGCCGGCAAGGACCTGCCCGGATGGGATCACACCGCCGCTGTGGCCAGCCGGGTTCTGGCCGAGGTCCGGGCAGCCGCGACATGAAAACAGGCGGCCCGCCAACGGACCGCCTGCAAGACCCAGACCTGAAGGATCAGGCCACCGCCTTGTCGGTGGCAGCCGCGTTGATCACGGCTTCCGCCAGGCCGGTCAGCTTTTCGTCGGTGGCCGATTCTTCCTGCAGCGTTTCGTCCAGCAGCGACACCGCGTCGGCCATGCCCAACTGCTGCGCCCAGGCCTTCAGCGTGCCATACCGGCTGATCTCGTAGTGCTCGACCGCCTGGGCGGCGGCGAGAAGGCCCGCGTCCAGCGCGGGGCTGCCCTTGAATTCGTCAATGATGTCCTCGCCCTCGGCGATGATGCCTTCGATGGCGTCGCAGGTCTTGCCGCGCGGGCGCTTGCCGATCAGTTCGAAGACCTGTGCCAGACGCTCGATCTGGGTCTGGGTTTCCTCCTCGTGCGTCTTGAACGCGGCCTTCAGATCCTCGCTTTGCGCAGCGCGGGCCATCTTGCGCAGCGCACTCAGGATCTTGCGTTCGGCATAGTAGATGTCCTTGAGCGTTTCATGGAACAGCGTGTCCAGCGTCTTGTCGGCCATGGAAAAACTCCTTCCTTGGGTTCGCCGCGACCGGGTCGCGGCATCGGATGTCCTTCCAACAATCGCGCCTTGCGCTGCGTTCCCCCCGGCCATGGCGGATGATATTTATTTATCAGCGGAACCGCCGCTTCGCCCCGACCAGCCGACGCGCCTTGTGCGGTCGCATTGCCGACGTTTGGGCGAAAGCCGATCCCGGACGGCTGAAATCCTTTCGCGGCGTGACCGGCCCGGGACCTGTACGGACCTGCCCTACTGAACGGCGGCGTCCTCCAGCGCGGCGATCAGGGCCTGCGTCTCGGGGCGCGGATCGTCGCCGTCCCGCAGGGATATGCCCACCGGGCCGCCCAGCAATTCGTTGCGGATCGGCAGGATGACGAGGGTGCCCGTCTCGATTTCCGGGCGCACGACCCCTTCCGAGATGAACCAGACCGTGTCGGATCGCATCACGACCTCGCGCCCGAAGGCCAGCGAGACGTTCTCGAAGGCGGGCTGCGGATCGGTGATGCCGACCGTATGCAGCCAGCTTCGAACCGACCCTGCGATCATTGCCCCCGCCGGCGGCAGCATCAGCGGATGGCGGGCCAGATCGGCATAGTCCCAGCCTTGCCGCAGCAGGGGATGACCCGCGCGCACCACCGGCACGACGCGTTCCCAGTACAGGCGCCTGAAGCGCAGCCCCTCGGTATTGCCGGCCGGCGGCATCCGGCCGACGACCAGATCCAGTTGCCCCTCGCGCAGCAGCGACAGCAGCAGCCAGTTCGGTCCCGTCATCACGTCCAGCAGGACATCCGGGCGGGTGTCCCGGAAGGCAAGCGCCGCACGCGGCACCAGGCCCGTTGCGGCCGTGGGCAGGACGCCCACATGCAGGCGCGGGCGTTCCGGCGGGGGCGACAGCACCAGCGCCTGCGCGCGCTCCAAGTCGGCCAGGGCGGTGCCCGCATGGGTCTGGTAGACGCGCCCCGCAGGCGTCAGCGCCAGCTTGCGGCCCGAGCGGTCGAACAGCTGCACCCGCAGGATGTCCTCCAGTTCACGGATGGTCTTGGACGCGGCGGGCTGGCTGACATGCAGCGCCTCGGCCGCAGCGGACAGGCTGCCGAGGCGGGCAGTTTCCAGAAAGCAGCGCAGGTGGCGCAGGCGCAGATGGGAATGAAGCATGGATAACTTCTAGGTTATGATCAGGTTGCGTCATTATAATTTTCATCCACTGCCCTGTCATGGCATAACTTGCGCCAAAGGAGACAGAATGCAGACCATTTCCACATCAGACATCACCCTGCACATCCGCGACGAAGGCCCGAAGGATGGCCGCGTGGTGATGTTCGCCAATTCGCTGGGCACCGACCTGCGTGTCTGGGACGCGCTGCTGCCGCTGCTGCCCGCAGGGCTGCGCATCGTGCGTTACGACAAGCGCGGGCACGGGTTGTCGGACGCGACGCCCGCACCCTATACGCTGGACCAACTGGTTGCCGATGCCGAGGCGGTCTGCGACCGGCTTGGCCTGACGGAGATCACCTTCGTGGGCCTGTCCATCGGCGGGCTGATCGGCCAAGGGCTTGCGGCCAGGCGCCCCGATCTGGTCCGCGCGCTTGTGCTGATGGATACGGCCGCGAAGATCGGTACGGCGCCCATGTGGCAGAACCGCATCGACGCGATCAACGCGGGCGGCGTGGCGGCCCTGGCGGATCCGATCCTGGAACGCTGGTTCACCCCCGCCTTCCGCACCACGAACCCCGAATTCGCCCTGTGGCGCAACATGCTGACCCGCACATCCGTCGCAGGCTATACCGGCTGCTGCGCGGCCATCGCGGGGGCGGATCTCACTGAGTCCACCCGCGCCCTGCGCCTGCCGGTGCTGGCGATGGCGGGCGACCGGGACGGATCGACCCCGCCCGACCTGGTCCGCGCGACCGCCGCCCTCTGCGGCGCGGATTTCCACATCATTCCCGATGCGGGCCATATCCCCTGCGTCGAACAGCCCGCAGCCACCGCCCGCCTGCTGGCCGATTTCCTGGAAAGGACCGCCCCATGACCGACCGCCACGCCCAAGGAATGCGGACCCGCCGTGCGGTTCTGGGCGACGCCCATGTGGACCGGGCCGAGGCCGCGAAGTCCGACCTGGACCAGCCCTTTCAGGATCTGATCACCGAATCGGCCTGGGGCACCGTCTGGTCGTCCGACGCGATCACCCGGCGCGAGCGGTCCATGCTGACCTTGGCCCTGCTGGCCGCGACCGGCAACTTCGAGGAAATTCCCATGCACATCCGGGCCACCGCCCGCACCGGCGCATCCAAGCGCGACGTGATGGAGGCCTTCCAGCACGTCGCCATCTATGCCGGCGTCCCCCGCGCGAACCACGCCATCAAGCTGGCAAAGCAGACCTATGCCGAGATGGAGGCGGCATCCGAATGACAGATCTTGGCCCGCTGATCCCGCGCGACCGCGAGATGCATCCCGAACCCTACTGGCCCGACTACAAGACCTCGGTCGCGCGGTCGCCCCACCAGCCGCTTCTGTCGCTGGAATCCGGCCCGTCCGAGGAAACCGGCCCGACCTTCGGCCATTCCCGCTTCGGCGCGCTGGACAACAACCTGATCCTGAACTGGACCAAGGGCGCGGCCCCCGCCGTGGGTGAGCGCATCCTGATGCACGGCCGCGTCCTGGACGAGAACAACCGCCCCGTCCCGAACACGCTTGTGGAAATCTGGCAGGCCAATGCCGGGGGCCGCTATCGTCACAAGAAGGACACCTATCTGGCCCCGCTGGATCCGAACTTCGGCGGCTGCGGGCGGACACTGACGGATGAGAACGGGTATTACCAGTTCCTGACCATCCGCCCCGGCGCCTATCCCTGGCCGAACCGGGGCAACGACTGGCGGCCGATGCATATCCACGTCTCGGTCTTCGGGCACAGCTTCGGCCAGCGCCTGATCACCCAGATGTATTTCGAGGGCGACCCGCTGATTCCGCTGTGCCCGATCGCCGCGACGATCCGCAACCGCTCGCAGCTTGACCGGCTGGTGGCGCCCTTGGACATGGCCCGGTCGCGACGGCTGGACTTCCTGGCCTACAAGTTCGACATCGTGCTGCGCGGCCGCCGCCAGACCATGTTCGAAAACAAGCTGGAAGGAATGTGAGATGGTCCAACCGCTGAGCCATCAACCCGAAACGCCCTCGCAGACCGCGGGACCCTATGTCCATATCGGCCTGATGCCGACCTATGCCGGAAACCCCGGCTATTACGACGAGGAAATCGGGGTTTCCCCCGTCGCCGAAGGCGCGCAGGGCCAGGTCATCGAGATCGTGGGTTCCGTCTATGACGGCACCGGCTGGGCCTTGCGCGACGCGCTGATCGAAAGCTGGCAGGCCGACAGCGCGGGCCTGTTCCCCGGCCAGGACGGCGCCGACCCCGCCGTCAGCGGCCATTGCCGCTTTGCCGCCGATGCGGTGACGGGGGAATTCACGCTGCGCACCGTCAAGCCCGGCCCTGTCCCGTCGCGCTATGGCCGGGCCTTCGCGCCCCACATCTCGCTATGGATCGTCGCGCGGGGGATCAACATCGGCCTGCAGACCCGCATCTATTTCGAGGACGAGGACAACGAGGGCGACCCCCTGCTGTCCCGGATCGAGCAGCGTCCCCGCGTGAACACGCTGATCGCGAAGAAGATCGGGGATGGCCGGTATCGTTTCGACATCCGCCTGCAGGGCTAGGGCGAGACGGTGTTCCTGGACATCTGACCACCGGATTTGACAGAAGCGGCGCGGGGGCCACCCTCGCGCCGCTTTCGCATGGAAGGACAGGACATGAGCGACGTTTTCGACCACCCCTGGCTGGGCGGCCTGTTCGCCGATCCCGACATGGCGGCATTGTGGTCGCCCGATGCCCAGTTGGCCGGGATGCGCGCCTTCGAGGCCGCGTTCAGCCGCGCGCTTGGCCGGGCGGGTCTGGCCCAGGCTGCCGAGGCTGCGGCGCGGGCCATTGAAGGGATGGGCTTCGACATGGCCGACCTGCGCGCAGGCACCGGGCAGGACGGCGTCGTGGTGCCGCGCCTGGTCCGGCAGATGAAGGCCGCGGCAGGCGATGCAGCGGAGGCGGTCCACAAGGGCGCGACATCGCAGGACGTGATCGACACGGCCACGGCCATGGCGATGCGCGATACGCTGGCGCTGGTGGATGCGCGGCTTGGCACGCTGGCCGGGGCGCTTGAAGAGTTGACCGCCCGCTTCGGCGCCCGCCCGCTGATGGGCCGCACGCGGATGCAGGCCGCGACCCCCATCAGCGTGGCTGATCGCATCGCGCCTTGGCTGCTGCCGCTGGCCGATCACCGCGCCCGCATTGCCGAGGCGCGGCCCCGCATCGCGCGGCTGCAACTGGGCGGCGCCTCGGGCGACCGCGCGGATCTGGGCGACAAGGCTGCGGCCGTGGCGGCGGACGTGGCCGGGGTGCTTGGCCTGGAGAGCCCGCCCCGCGCCTGGCACCCGATGCGCGACGGCGTGGCGGAATTCGCGGGGATCCTGTCGCTGATCACGGGAACCCTGGGCAAGATGGGCCAGGACGTGGCGCTGATGGCGCAGCAGGGGATCGGAGAGATCGAATTGTCGGGTGGCGGCACCTCGTCGGCCATGGCTCACAAGCAGAACCCGGTCTTGGCGGAACTGCTGGTGACGCTGGCGCGCTTCAACGCGGGACAGCTTGCCCTGATCCATCAGGCGCTGGTTCACGAACAGGAACGGTCCGGTGCGGCCTGGGCGCTGGAATGGATGGTCCTGCCGCAAATGGCGCAGGCTGCGGGGCGCGCCCTGACAGTGGCGATCACGCTTGCCGGACAGGTCCGGCGGATCGGCACCCCCGAATAGCAAAGGGGCGCTTTTCGCGCCCCTTTCTCGTCACACCTTCTGGCGGATCACGGTGGACTGCACCAGCGCCAGCGCGCCCAGCAGGCCCACGACGGCGAAGACATAGAAGCCCCAGGGGTGGCCCAGTCCCATCGACACCAGCGTGCCGCCGACCAGCGGCCCGGCGATGGCGCCAAGGCGACCGACCCCCGCCGCCACGCCAAGCGCCGTGGCGCGCACCCCCGGCGGATAGTTCGAGGCCACGAAGGCATAGACCAGCACCTGCGCCGAGAACACGAAGCAGCCGGTCAAAAACACCATCGGATACAGCAGCGCCGGACCCATCCTGACCGACAGCACGGCCAGCAGGACGCCGCCGCACAGGAACCAGGCCACCGCGGCGACCTTCAGCCCGATGCGGTCCCCCACCCGGCCCGCCACCAGCAGCCCGGCAATCGCTCCCGCGTTCAGCAGCAGCAGCAGCCACAGCCCGCCCGTCAGGCTGTAGCCCGCCGTCACCATCAGCTTCGGCAGCCAGGTGTTCAGCGCATAGACCAGCAGCAGCCCCATGAACGAGGTCACGCAGATCGCGACCGAGTTGCGCAGCAGCGGCCCGCGGAACAGCGAGGCGAGCGACGCCCGTTCCTCGGGGGCCTGATCGACCTCAGGCAGCACCAGGCCATGGCGCGTGGCGATCGCCTCGGCCTCGGCGCGGCGGCCGCTTGCCAGCAGGAAGGACGGCGATTCGGGCAGATGGCGATACATGATCGGTGCCAGGATGAAGCCGGGGACGGCGCCGATGATGAACATCGCGTGCCAGCCCAGCGTCGGCAGCACGAGGATGCCCAGCAGCGCCGTGGACACCGCGCCCACATGATAGCCGGTCATCACCGTGGTGGACGCCTTGCCCGCCCGCCCGCGTGAGAATTCCGTCACCATGGCGATGGCGGTCGGCAGGCAGCCGCCCAGGCCGAAGCCTGCCAGGAAGCGGAAGATGCCAAGCTGGACATAGTTCTGCGCGAAGGCGCAGGCCAGCGTCAGCGCGGAAAACATCAGGACGGCGAAGATCATGACCTTGCGCCGGCCCAGCCGGTCGGTCGCGATGCCGATGGACAGCGCGCCCAGCGTCATGCCGACAAGGCTGATCGTGGACACGAAGGTCGCCTGCGCCGGGGTCATCCATGGCACGTCGCCGCCCGTCAGCGTCGGGATCAGGGCGCCCAGGACGACCAGGTCGAACCCGTCCAGGACAACGGCGATCCAGCACAGGACCGCGACGGCGCGCGCAGCAGCGTTTCGAGAGGTGGGTGTCACGTTTGTCTCCTTCCCATCGGGGACGGCGACAGGTTTCCCCACCGTGGCTACGATCCGCGAAACGTCCTCATCCCCTGCACCGGAGTTACCATGCCGCAGCCGTGCGGCAAAGCACCACGCTTAGCCGCAACCATGATATCTGCATGGCCTTCCATATACGGAAGGTTATGGATCACGCAGCCTGCGGCATCCGCAGCCCCAGGATCTGTCGTGCCTGCTGCCATGTCGCGACCGGGCGGCCGTGTTTTTCCGCGATCTCGGCCGCGCGGCGAACCAGGGCGGCGTTCGACGGGGCCAGCCGGTCGCGGTCAAGGCGCACGTTGTCCTCCAGCCCCGTGCGGGCGTGGCCGCCCGCGCCGATGGCCCATTCGTTCAGTACGATCTGGCTTGGCCCGATCCCCGCCGTGCACCAGGGCGCATCCTCGCCGAACAGGCGCTTGACGGTGTGTATGTAGTAGTCGAACACCTCGCGATCGGCGGGCATGGCGTTCTTCACGCCCATCACGAACTGGACATAGGGACGTTCCCTGATCTGCCCCGCCTTCCACATCTGATGCGCCTTGAGGATGTGGGACAGGTCGAAGGCCTCGATCTCGGGCTTGACGTCATGGGCCAGCATCTCGGACGCGAGCCAGTCCACCAGGTCGGGCGGGTTCTCGTAAACGCGGGTGGGGAAGTTGTTCGATCCCACCGACAAGGATGCCATGTCGGGACGCAAGGGCAGCATCCCGCCCCGCGCCTGCCCCGCGCCGGACCGGCCGCCCGTGGACAGTTGCACGATCAGGCCGGGGCAGTGCTTTTCCAGCCCTTCCTTCAGGCGGGCGAAGCGGTCAGGATCGCTGGTGGGTTTGCCCTCGTCGTCGCGAACATGGCAATGGGCGATGGTAGCACCGGCCTCGAACGCCTCCTGCGTGGATTCGACCTGTTCGGCGATGGTGATCGGCACCGCGGGGTTGTTGTCCTTGGTCGGCAGCGATCCGGTGATGGCCACGCAGATGATGCAGGGATTGGTCATGGCACGCCTTCCGGGCTGAAGAATCGACCGCGATCATCGGCGAAAAGCCGCTTCGCTTCCAGAACGGTTTGGATCTGCAACGATACCCGCAGGATCTGGTGACAGCAGAAGCCGTTTGACGCGCGGCGATTCCCCGTTCAGGTTCGCCCGCACCCCGTCTGCCCAAGGTCCACCGCCATGCCGAAGCTCGTCTATATCCTTAACGGTCCGAACCTGAACCTGCTGGGCAAGCGCCAGCCCCACATCTATGGCCACGAGACGCTGGCGGACGTGGAGCGCGACTGCGCGGCGCTGGCGGCCGAACTGGGGGTGACGACACGCTTCCTGCAGTCCAACACCGAGGGCCAGATCATCGACTGGATCCACCAGGCGCGAGAGGACGGCATCGGCATCGTCATCAACCCCGCTGCCTATACCCATACCTCGGTCGCCATCCTGGATGCGCTGAATGCCTTCGACGGGCCGGTGATCGAGGTCCACATCTCGAACGTGCACAAGCGCGAAAGCTTCCGGCACCATTCCTATGTCAGCCTGCGCGCGGACGGCGTGATCGCGGGCTGCGGCACGGAAGGATACCGGCTGGCCCTGCGGCGCATCGTGACGCTGACGGCGGACGAGGGCTAGGGCGTCACAAGCCCTGCAATCCCAGCGTCAGTTGCTGCCCTTCGCCCTGATCCTCGCTTTCCAGCGACGACAGGGTGACGCCCAGCAGGCGCACGCCCTTTTCCACCGGGAACAAGGGCTGCAGCAGTCCCACGGCGATCGCCTCCAGATCCTGGGCGCCGTGGACCGGGCCGGTCAGGGTGCGGCTGCGGGTGATCTGCTGGAAATCGGCATACTTCACCTTCAGCGTCACGGTGCGGCCCGTCAGGTGCCTGCCCTCGCAATGGCGCCAGACCTTTTCGGCCAGCGGCGCGATCTCGCGCCGGGCCAGGTCGAAATCGTGGATGTCGGCGGAAAACGTGTCCTCGGCGCCGACCGACTTGCGGATGCGGTGGGGTTCCACCGGGCGATGGTCGATGCCGCGCGCGATGCGGTAATACCAGGACCCCGCCTTGCCGAAATGGTGGCGCAGGAAATCGGGCGAGCGGGCCTTCAGGTCCGCGCCGGTGACGATGCCCAGACGCTCCATCTTGGCGGCGGTGGCGGGGCCGATGCCGTGGAACTTCTTGACCGGCAGGGCGGCCACGAAGGCCGGGCCGCGCGCGGGGGTGATGACCGCCTGGCCGTTGGGCTTGTTCAGGTCGCTGGCCAGCTTGGCCAGGAACTTGTTGTAGGAAATCCCGGCGGACGCGTTCAGCCCCGTCACCTGCCGGATGCGGTCGCGGATCATCAGCGCGATGGTGGTGGCGATGGGGATGTCCTTCTTGTTGCGGGTCACGTCCAGATAGGCCTCGTCCAGCGACAGGGGCTCGATCAGGTCGGTGTGTTCGGCAAAGACCTCGCGGATCTGCTGCGACACCGCGCGATACACTTCGAACCGGGGCCTGACGAAAATCAGGTCGGGACAGCGGCGCCTGGCCGTGACCGAGGGCATGGCCGACCGGACGCCGAAGACCCGCGCCTCGTAGCTGGCGGCGGCGACCACGCCGCGCGCCGCGGACCCGCCGACCGCAACCGGCTTGCCCCGCAGGTCGGGATTGTCGCGCTGTTCGACCGATGCGTAGAAGGCATCCATGTCCACATGGATGATCTTGCGCAGGCTGGGCGCCACCTCGTCGCGATCCTCTGGTTCCATCATGCGGGGCTTCCGATCCGCCATTGCCTGGTGCCGCCGATCCTAGCCGAGCCGCCAAAGGAAACAAAGACGGAACAAGCAGGCACAGCCATGCTGCTTGGGCCGCAGAACAAATGTTTACGCAGGCAGCCTTCCTGCAACCCGCGGCCACGGGCCACGGTTTGGTCCCCACGATCAAGGAGGATGGCATGAGCTTTCACAAGCCCACCGATGCGGCCGGAAAGGTGAAGGAAGGCCTGGTCTACGGTCCCCCCGGCAGGAACGCGGCGCATCTGTGCATCGACATGCAGCGCCTGTTCGACAAGGGCTCGGACTGGGCGGTCGAGTGGTTGCGACGGGTGCTGCCGCAGGTCTGCCAGGTGGTGGAACTGTATCCGGCGCAGACGATCTTCACCCGCTTCATCCCGCCCGAAACGCTGGAGGACGCGCCCGGAAGCTGGCGCCGCTATTACGAAAAATGGCCGCAGATGCTGCGCCGGAACCTTGACCCGGACTTCCTGCGCCTGCTGCCGGAACTGGAGCTTCATCTTGAAACGGCCCGGCTTTTCGACAAGCCTGTCTACTCGCCGTGGATGGACGGCCGGCTGCACCGGATGCTGCAGGAAAGCGGGGTCGACACGCTGGTCGTGACGGGGGGCGAGACCGATGTCTGCCTGCTTGCGACCGTGATGGGCGCCGTCGATCTGGGCTATCGCACGATCATCGTGTCCGACGCGGTCTGCTCCTCGACCGACGAGACGCATGACGCGACGATGCAGGTCTATGCGAACCGCTTCGGCCAGCAGATCGAGATGATCGAGACGGACAGGCTGCTGCAGGCGGTCGTTCAGGGCGCCTGACAGCCAAGGCGGTCGGCCAGGTCGCGGAACACCTGGGCGATCGCCAGTTCAAGTTCCAGCCCCTCGACGATGACGGCGCCGGGGTCTTCCTGTCCGTCATGCATCACCTGGCGCTCGGCCAGCCAGTCGCACAGGGACCGCCGGCCTTCCGCATCCAGAAGGCCGGGCAGCGCGTCGATCAGCTTGGCATGGGCGATCTGCCGGGCGTCGCCGTTGTCCTGCATGGATCAATACCCGCCGGGAGGATCGCTGGCCGGGAAGGATTCGTCCACCGCCTCGTCCACGCGATCCCATTGGCGCGGCGGGGCCGACATCTCTCTGGGCCCGGCGGGGCGGACATAACGATAGTCCCGGTCCTCATCGGTGCGGGCAACGGCCTTGGCGATCAGCCCCGCCACCATCATCAGCGCACCGCCCGCAATCAGCATATCGCAATTTCGCATGGTCTTGCTCCGTCATGTCTGCGGTCCAACGACCCGGCGGCGGCAGTTGTTCCCCGCCCGCCGCCGAGGAATTTTCAACTGATAAACAGCAAGGTGGAAACCCATCGGCGGCATGGCGGTTCTGAAAGGGCATCCCGCCCGCAGGAACGGGCGGCCATTCACCAGCAACAGGAGGCCGCAGATGCGCGATTATCCCAAGCCCCCCTTCCCGAAGCAGCAGCAGGACCTGCCCGGCAGCTTCCAGAAGATGGACCCCAGGCCGGACCACGGCGAGGAAAGCTGGAAGGGCGCGGGCCGGCTGGACGGCATGAAGGCCCTCATCACCGGCGGCGACAGCGGCATCGGCCGCGCGGTCGCCATCGCCTACGCCCGCGAGGGCGCGGACGTGGCGCTGTCCTATCTGGACGAGACCGACGACGCCCAGTCCACCGCGCAACTGATCCGCGATGCCGGGCGCGAGTGCCTGACCTTCGCGGGCGACATCTCGGACCCGGAACACTGCCGCAGGATCGTGGCCGAGACGGCGCAGAAGTTCGGCCGCATCGACATCCTAGTCAACAACGCCGCCCACCAGGAAACCTTCGACAAGATCGAGGAGATCCCGGACGAGGAATGGCAATACACATTCGCCACCAACATCCACGCGATGTTCTACCTGACAAAGGCCGCCGTTCCGCACATGAAACCCGGAAGCGCCATCATCAACACGGCTTCCATCAACGCCGACGATCCCAGCCCGAACCTGCTGGCCTATGCGACGACCAAGGGCGCGATCCAGAACTTCACCATGGGCCTGGCGCAGATGCTGGCCGAACGCGGCATCCGCGCCAACGTGGTGGCCCCCGGTCCCGTCTGGACGCCGCTGATCCCCGCCAGCATGGACCCCGAGAAGGTGTCGAAGTTCGGCGAGAACTATCCCATGAAACGGCCCGCGCAGCCGGTCGAGCTTGCCTCGGCCTATGTGATGCTGGCCGAGCCGATGTCCTCCTATGTCTCGGGCGCGACGATTGCCGTGACCGGCGGCAAGCCGATGATGTGACGGGTGGAACGGATGACGCGACATTGGGGCGGGCAATGGTCCGACAACGGGTGGACGGCGCGTATCTGGGCGCCGGACGCGGACGAGGTGGGCCTGGTGCTGCGCGGCCAGCATCACGGCATGGCGCGGCAGCCGGACGGTTTCTGGTCCGTGACGGTTCCCGCGCGGGCCGGGGACGAATACCTGTTCCGCATCGACGGCAAGGACATCCCCGACCCGGCGTCGCGTCTTCAGGCGGGCGACGTGCAAGCCCCGTCGGTCGTGACCCGTCCCGCCGATCCTGCCGGACTGGCGGCATGGAAGGGCCGCGACTGGGCCGAGGCGGTGATCTACGAGCTTCACCTGGGCACCTTCACCCCCGAGGGCACGCTGGCGGCGGCGACCGCGAAGCTGGCGGAACTCGCCGGCCTGGGCATCACCGCGATCGAGATCATGCCCGTCGGCCAGTGGTCCGGAGAACGCGGCTGGGGCTATGACGGCGTGCTGCCCTATTCGCTGCATCCGGCCTATGGCAGCCCCGACGACCTGCGCGGCTTCGTGGATCACGCCCATTCGCTGGGCCTGATGGTCATGCTGGATCTGGTGATGAACCATTTCGGCCCGGATGGCGCCTATATCCATCATGCCGCGCCGCGTTTCTTCGACGAGAACCGCCACACGCCCTGGGGCGCGGCCATCGACTTTTCCCAGGCAGCCGTCCAGGAATACTGGATCCAATGCGCGGAATACTGGGTGGGCGAATACTGCCTGGACGGGCTGCGGCTGGACGCGGTCCATCAGATCAGCGGCCCCGGCGCCGACGACTTCATGCGGACCTTCGCCCAGCGGGTCCGCGCGGTCGATCCGTCCCGCGCCATCCACCTGGTCGTCGAGGACGAGCGGAACGAGCCCGGTCTGCGCCAGAACGGCTATGACGCCACCTGGAACGACGATTTCCACCACGCGATCCATTGCAGGCTGACCGGCGAATCCGACAGCTATTACGCCAGCTTCTCGCACGATCCGGTCGGCGACCTGTGCCTTGCCCTGGAACGCGGCCATATCGAGGAAGGCCAGCCCCGCCCCGGCCGCGACACGCCGCGCGGCGAACCGTCGGGGCACCTGCCGCCCACGGGCTTCGTCAACGCGACCCAGACCCACGACCAGGTCGGCAACCGCGCGCTTGGCGAACGGCTGTTGTCCTTGGCCGATCCCGACGGGGTGCGCGTGGCCTATGCGCTGCTGCTGGTGGCACCCTACATCCCCATGATCTTCATGGGCGAGGAACGCGGCGCGACCACGCCCTTCCTGTTCTTCGCCGACTACGAGGGCGATCTGGCCGAGGCCGTGCGCAAGGGCCGCGCCGCCGAGTTCGCGGGCGTCGCCAGCCTTGGCGAAAAGGTGCCCGACCCCCTGTCGCCCGATACCTTCGCAAGATCCAGGCTGAACTGGAGCGAACGGGACGCCGGCGACTGGCTGGACCTGACGCGCCGGGCGTTGGCGTTCCGCGCCAGTCATGTCGTGCCGCTGCTGAAGTCCGGGCGCAGCGCCCCGGCCAGCGTTACGCGCCATGGCAAGGCGTTGCTGTCGGCCACCTGGCACTTCCACGGCGGGACGCTGGAGCTGTGGCTTTCCCTCGGGCAGGTTGAACCGGATCTGAAACCGCCGCAGGATGCGGCATTCTCCGTGGGCCGCGTTGGCCTTGACCCCTTCGCCCTTTCCATCACCGCAAGGCCCAAATGACCCCTGCTATTCCCACGGCGACCTATCGGTTCCAGTTGCGAGACGGCGTCGATTTCGCGCGCATCACCGGACTGCTGCCCTATCTCAAGTCGCTCGGCATCTCGCACCTGTATCTGTCGCCGATCTTCACGGCGCAGTCAGGGTCCACCCATGGCTATGATATCATCGACCCGACGCAGATCGACCCCGTTCTGGGCGGGCGCGACGGGTTCGAGGCGCTGGCCCGCGCGGCCAAGGCGCAGGACCTGGGCATCATCCTTGACATCGTGCCGAACCACACGGCCTTCACGCTGGAAAACCCGTGGCTGCTGGACGTGCTGAAGCAGGGGCAGGCCAGCCGCTATGCCCGGCATTTCGACATCGACTGGGACGCGGGCCCGCTGGTGCTGCCCTTCCTGCCCGAGCCGTTCGAGAAGATGCTGGCCGACGGCGCCTTCAGCACGTCGGGCGGGCAGTGGCGCTTTGGCGACGTGTCCGTGCCCCTGGCCGAGGACAGCCCCGTTACCGATGACCTGCGCGCCCTGCACGACACCCAGAACTGGCGCCTTGTCCATTACGAGATGGAGCGCGACGGCATCACCCACCGCCGCTTCTTCAACGTCACCAGTCTGATCGGCATGCGGGTCGAGGATGACCGGGTCTTCGACGACACCCACAGCCTGATCTTTGATCTGGTCCGCAAGGGTCTGGTCCAGGGCTTGCGGGTCGATCACATCGACGGGCTTGCCGACCCCGAGGCCTATCTGCACCGCCTGCACGAGGCGCTGCCCGACACCCCTGTCTGGGTCGAGAAGATCCTGGTGGGCGACGAGACCCTGCCCCCGGAATGGCAGACGGTCGGCACCACCGGCTACGAGGCCGCGCGCCTGATCGCCCGGCTGCTGACCGATCCCGCAGGCATCGAGGAGCTTGACGGCCTGTGGCGGCAAGCCACCGGGATCGACACCGATTTCCGGGCCGAGTTGCGCCAGGCCAAGCTGGACGTGCTGGACAACGAACTGGCGGCCGAACGGCGGCAGTTGGCCGACATGGCCGCCGCGGCCACCCGCGGCTCGCCCGTGGCCGAGCCCGGCCCGGAATCGCTGCGCGAGGCGATCACCGCCCTGCTGGTCGCCACCCCGCGCTATCGCACCTATGTCACCGACACCGCCCGGTCTGATGACCGCGACCTGCTGCGCGCCATCGCCGACGACGCCGCCGAGGGCCTGCGCGGGCGCGCGGTGGTCGACCTGCTGGTCGACCTGATGCTGGACCCGCAGACGGACGCGGCGCGCACCCTGGTCCGGCGGTTCCAGCAGGTGTCGGGCGCGCTGCTGGCCAAGGCGCAGGAGGACACGGCAGGCTTCCGCTGGACGCGCTACCTGCCCGCGAACGAGGTTGGCGCCGAACCCGACGAGCCCACCGTCACGGCCGAGGAAGCCAATGCCTTCCTGGCGCGCCGCCGCGCGTCCGACATGACGCTGGTTTCCACCCATGACACCAAGCGGTCGGGCGATTCCCGGATGCGGCTGGTGGCGATCAGCCACCTGCCCCGTGCCTTCATGGCGCTGTATGACGCGGCAAGCGCCCTGCCGCCGGCCGAAGGGGTCGAGGCGCGATGGCGCTGGTATGTGGTCCAGTCGGCGCTGGCGGTCTGGAACGGGGAGGTGGACCGCACGGCGGACCGTCTTGGAGGCCATATCGAGAAGGCGATGCGAGAGGCCAAGCTGACCAGCTTCTGGTCGAACCCGGACGCGACGGCGGAAGCCGCCACCCAGGCCTTTGCCCGCGCCGTGCTGGAACACTGGAAACGCGATCCCGACCCCGCCCTGCAATCCCTGCTGGACCGGGGCGAGGCACTGTCCTTTGCCCAGCTTGCGCTGCAGATGCTGCTGCCGGGTTTTCCCGACATCTACCGGGGCGACGAAGGCCGGCTTCTGGCCCTGACCGACCCGGACAACCGCCTGCCGGTCGACTGGGACACGTTGTCCGCCCCGCCCGAAGCCGGCGGCAAGCTGCACTGGACTCGGACGCTTCTTGCCATGCGCAGGGAACACGCGGACTTCCTCCGCGATGCCGACGCCTTGGTCGAGGTCGACGCGTCCGGGGTGCGGCTGGTGCGGCGTCTGGGCGACCGCCGGATGGTCGCCGCTTTCGCGCGAAAGGGCATGGCGGTGCCGGCAGAGGGGCCGGGCCGTGTCTTCGGCGACGGCAGCCATGTCGGCGTGGCGGTCGATTCAGGGTCGGGCATCAATAATATTTGATAAAACAAGGAACAATCTGCCGTTGCATCGGTTGCGGGACCAGACAGGCCCGCAAGGCATGTCCTTCCCAACAAAGGATCGTCCGGTGTCAGAGATGCAGCCCTGCCCTTCCCATGCCATTCCAGCGCAGCAAACGGTCGCCACCATCCTTCTGGCAGGGGGCAAGGGCACGCGGCTGCACGATCTGACCGCCGCCGAAAGCAAGCCGGCGGTCCCCTTCGCGGGCCGCAACCGCATCGTGGATTTCGCCATGGCGAACGTCGTCCGCTCGGGGCTGGACAAGCTGCTGGTGGCCACCCAATTCGCCCCCGCGACGCTGAACGAACACCTGCCCGTCCGCTGGGGCAGGCATTTCGACGGGGGCGCGCTGATGCTGCGCGACGGGCGCGACCGCTACCTGGGCACCGCCGATGCCGTGCGCCACAACTGGCGGCAGGTCCAGGACTGGGGGGCGGATCATGTCCTGGTGCTGGCGGCGGACCACATCTACGACATGGACTACGCGGCGCTGATCGCGGCCCACCGGGCATCCGGCGCGGCCGTCACCGTGGCGGTTGACGTGGTTCCGGTCGCGACGGCCAGCGGCTTCGGCGTGATGCATACGGACGCGGGCGGCAAGATCGTCTCGTTCCTGGAAAAGCCCGCCAATCCCCCCGCCATTCCCGGAGAGCCGGATCGCGCGATGGTTTCGATGGGCGTCTATGTCTTCGACCGTGGCTGGCTGGAGGGCGCGCTGTTCGGCGAAGACGTCGAATCGCTCGACTTCGGGCACGAGGTCATTCCCGCCGCCGTGGCGCAGGGCCTTGCCATGGCCTATCGCCTGCCCGACGGCCCGGCGGGCCGGCCCTACTGGCGCGACGTGGGCACGCTGGACGCGCTGCGCCAGTCGCACCTGGATTTCCTCCGCGACCAGCCGGCGCGGCTGCCCAGCCTGTCGCCGGTCGCGGACTGGTATCTAGGCCGCGGCAGCGTGATGATGCCGGGCGCGCTGGTGCCCGCCTCGGCACGGCTGACCTGCACCATCGTGGCGCCCGGCGCCAAGGTGCCGCAGGGCCTGGTCACCGGCGAGGACCCCGACGAAGACGGCCGCTGGTTCCGCCGCGAGGGCCGGACGGTCCTGGTCACCCAAGCCATGCTGGATCGCCGCGAAACGATGCGTTCGCCCATCATCCCCGCAAAGCGCGCGCACCATGCCCGCGATGTTGCCTGAGACAATCTGGAATGCGTGACATGAAGCAAGCCCCCGCGTTCGACCTCAGTGTCATGCGCCCCGACATCCTTGGCGCGGAATTCCTGGGCGAAGGCACGAACTTCGCCCTCTTTTCCGACCATGCCACCCGCGTCGAACTGTGTCTGTTCGACGAGACCGGCAAGCACGAGCAGCATCGCATCGACCTGCCCGAGATGGAGGGCGGCATCTGGTTCGGCTACCTGCCCGGCGTCAGTCCCGGCCAGGTCTACGGCTACCGCGTCCACGGCCCCTACGAGCCCGAGCAGGGCCACCGCTTCAATCCCAACAAGCTGCTTCTGGACCCTTACGCACGCGAGTTGCGGGGCCAGATCCAGTGGGACGATTCGCTGCACGGCTATCAGGTGGGCGAGGACGACCTGAGCTTCGACACCCGCGACAGCGCGGCCTTCATGCCCAAGGCGGTGGTGGTCGACGCCAAGTTCGACTGGGACACCGACCGCGCCATCCGCACGCCATGGCAGAACAGCGTGATCTACGAGGCTCATGTCAAGGGCCTGACCCAGATGCACCCCGGCGTGCCGGAAGCCGATCGCGGCACCTTCCGCGGCCTTGCCAGCGATGCGGTGATCGAACACCTGCACCGCACCGGCATCACCGCGATCGAGCTGCTGCCGATCCACGCATTCGCCAACGACCGCTTCCTGGTGGAACGGGGCCTGTCGAACTACTGGGGCTATTCCACGCTGTCCTTCTTCGCCCCCCATGCGCCCTACCTGAAATCGGGCCAGATCCGCGAGGTGAAGGAGGCGATCCGCAGGCTGCACAAGGCAGGCATCGAGGTCATCCTGGACGTGGTCTACAACCACACGGCCGAGGGCAACGAGCTGGGCCAGACGATGTCCTTCCGCGGCATCGACAACGCGTCCTATTACCTGCTGTCGCCCGACAATCCCCGGCACGGTTTTGATACCACCGGCACCGGCAACACGCTGAACATGGCCCATCCGATGGTGCTGCGCATGGTGATGGATTCGCTGCGCTACTGGGTCGAGGCGATGCATGTGGACGGCTTCCGCTTCGACCTGGCATCCACGCTGGGACGAGAGCCGCAGGGATTCGAGCGCGACGGGTCCTTCTTCAACGCGATCCGCCAGGACCCGGTGCTGTCGGGTGTCAAGCTGATCGCGGAACCCTGGGACATCGGCGAGGGCGGCTATCAGGTCGGCGGCTATCGCTGGCCGTTCCGCGAATGGAACGACAAGTTCCGCGACGACACCCGCGCCTTCTGGCGCCGCGATCCGGGGCTGACCCCCGCCCTGGCGGAACGCCTGTCGGGATCGCCCGTGCAGTTCAACCACAGCCTGCGTCCCGCGACGTCCAGCGTGAACTTCGTCGCGGCCCATGACGGCTTCACCCTGTGGGACACGGTCAGCTTCAACGACAAGCACAACGACGCCAATGGCGAGGAAAACCGCGACGGCCACGACCACAACATCTCGGACAACTTGGGGGCCGAAGGCGCAACGGACGATCCCGGCGTCATCGCCGCGCGCGTCCGCCGCGTCCGCGCGATGCTGGCGACCGTCCTGCTGAGCCAGGGCGTGCCGATGATCCTGGCGGGCGACGACCTCGGCAACAGCCAGGACGGCAACAACAACGCCTATTGCCAGGACAATGCGATCAGCTGGCTGGAATGGGACAAGGCGCGCGACGACGTGAGCATCGCCGTGCAGGCGCTGACCGCCTTCCGGCAGGACGTGTCGCTGGCGCAGTCGCGCTTCGGCGCCGCCCCGGGCGATGCGCAGGAACGCCAGCCTGTCATCCAGTGGCTGCATCCGCGCGGCGGCGAGATGGAGGAAGGCGACTGGGGGGACGGTGAGTTGCGCTGCTTCGGAATGCAACAAACCTTGCCAAACGGACCGGATGTGCTGATCGTGGTCAACGCGGGCGAGGATGCGGAATTTGCCCTTCCCGACGGCGAATGGCAGTTGCGCATCGACACTTCGGACGAGCAGCCGGCACAGGACCGTCCCGTCAGTGGCACCATCCCGGTGCCGTGGCAATCCGTCCTGGCCCTTGTCGGCGGCGACAAGTCACAAGCGTAAACCAGAGGAGAGAACCATGGATCAGGACCACCAGGAGCGGATCAGGCAACGCGCCCACGAAATCTGGGAAAGCGAGGGCCGCCCCCAGGGGCGCGATGCCGACCACTGGAGCCGCGCCGAACAGGAACTGAAGAACGAGATGGGCAACGAGCAGCCGGCCCAGGACGCAGGGCCCGAACTGGCGCAGACGGCCAAGCCGACCCGCGCCAGGGCGTCGAGGACGACCAAGGCGGCCAAGGCCGACAAGTCATCGTCGACGAACGAGCCCGCCAAGCCCAGGCGGACGCGCAAGACCAAGGCGACCGACGAGACAGCCGAGCCGCAAGCCGAGTCGACCCCCTACCTGAACGACGGCCCGTGATACCCGGCCGTCATCCCGTCCGGTGCTGCCGGGCGGGATGGCCTATTCGGCTGCCCGTGCCTTCTCAAGCTCGGGCAGGAAGCGGTTGGTGAAGTCCTCGCGGACCAAGGGTCCGGCGAAGCGGTACAGGACCTTGCCCTCGCCATCGACGATAAAGGTTTCGGGCGGGGCCGTCACGCCCCAGTCGATGGCGCCGCGTCCCTTGGGATCGGTCGCGATCGCCGCAAAGGGATCGCCGCCTTCCTGCAGGAACGACAAGGCGTTCGCGTCCACGTCGCGCAGGTCCACGCCATAGACCGGCATCTGCTTGGCCAGTTCCATCAGCGTCGGGTGTTCCGCCCGGCAAGGCGGGCACCAGCTTGCCCAGAAGTTCACCAGCTTCACGCCGGGCTGGCGCAGCATCTCGTCGGTCAGCTGCGTCTTGCCCGGCAGCGTGGTCTGCGGCACCGCAGGCGCCTCGCGGCCGACCATGGCCGAGGGCAGCGCGTTCGGCTCGTCCCGGCCCATGCCCCACAGGAACATGCCCGCCAGCGCGGCGAATGCCAGCGGCGGAAGCGCGACAAGCGGTGAAATCCTAGCCATGTCTTTCCTGCTTCTCCAGGTCGCGGCGCGCGCGGGCATTGGCCGCCAAGGTCTGCCAGATCAGCGCGCCCAGCAACGCCAGCGAGATGCCATAGGCCCCCAGCACCGCGCCCGCATATTTGCCCAGTTCGATCATGCGCGCATCTCCCTCGCCTGCAGGGCGGCCAGGCGGCGCCTGCGGATTTCCGTGCGGGTGCGGACCAGCAGCAGCGACAGGAACAGCAGGCCGAAGCCCAGCATCGTCAGATACAGCGGATAGCGGTAGACCGCGCTCATCCGTTCGCCCGATTGCACCGACAGGCTGGCGCCCTGGTGCAGGCCCTGGTTCCAGAACAGCACCGCATAGCGCGACAACAGGGCGAAAACCGATCCAACAAGGCACAGTACGCTGGTCAGGTCGGCGGCGCTGTCGGGGTCCTCGACCGCCGACCACAGGGCGATATAGCCCAGGTAGAACAGCAGCAGGATCAGGAAGCTGGTCAGGCGCGGGTCCCATTCCCACCAGGTGCCCCACATGGGCTGGCCCCAGACCGCGCCGGTGACGAGGCCGATCACCGTCATCACCGCACCGACGGGGGCGGCGGCCTTGGCGGCAAGCGCGCTGACATGGTGGCGGCGGATCAGCCAGATCAGCGACGCCACCAGCATCATCACCCAGACGTTGATCGCCATCATCGCGGCGGGCACATGCAGGAAGACGATCTTGACGGTCGAGCCCTGCCGGTAATCCTCGGGCGTGAGGAACCCCCAGGCAAGGCCCGTGACCGTGCAGACCGCGGCCCCCGCCACGACCCATGGCAGGACGGCGCCGGACGTGCGCATGAACTTGACGGGGTTGGCGTATTCCCAGATCGACATATCGGCTTCCTAGCGTCGGCTCGGTTGCGGCTCAAGCCTGCTTCAGCGCAGATTGACCCGCAGGGCGGCGGCTGCGGCAAAAGGTACCAGCGCAAGCACCCCCGCCGTGATGCCCGCCAGAAACAGCAGCGGCGTTGCGGTGTCGCCGCCATCCTGCCCCCGGCGGATCATCTCGGTCCCGAAGATTAGCGTAGGGATGTAAAGCGGCAGGACCAACAGCGACAAAAGCAGCCCCCCGCGCCGCAGCCCCACGGTGACGGCGGCCCCGAAGGCGCCCAGCATCGACAGCGCTGGCGTGCCCAGCAGCAGCGACACCAGCAGCGACGGGATCGCGGCGCCCGGCAGGTGCAGCAGGATGCCGAACAAGGGCGCCGCGACGATCAGCGGCAGGCCGGTGGTGATCCAGTGGGCCACGGCCTTAACGGCGACTGCCCCTTCCAGCGGCAGGGGCGAGGTCGCCAGCAGGTCCAGGCTGCCGTCCTCGTGGTCCAGGGCGAAGATGCGGTCCAGCGACAGCAGGCAGGCCAGCAGCGCGCCCAGCCACAGGATGCCTGCGGCGATGGGCTGCAGGGCGCTTGTCTCTGGCCCGACGCCGAAGGGCACAAGGGCGCAGAGGATCAGGAAGAAGGCCACGCCCAAGCCGAAGCCCCCGCCCGCCCGGACGGCCAGCGACAGGTCGCGGCGCAGAAGGGCGATCACGCGAAGGCCTCGTTGAAGCCTGCGGGGCGCGCGGCCCGGACGGCCTTCGCCTTGAAGGGCGTCAGGTCCAGGACCCGCGCCTCCAGCCCCAGGTCGATATGCGTGGCGATCAGCGCCGCCCCCCCTGCCGCAAGATGGGCGCGAACCATGTCGGCGAAGCGCGCGACCGAGGCCGCGTCCAGCGACACCGTCGGCTCATCCAGCACCCAAAGGGGACGCCGGGCGACCAGAAGGCGGGCAAGGCCCAGCCTGCGCTTCTGCCCCGCCGACAGCGCCGCCGCCGGCCGGTCCGCCAGCGCCACCAGATCCATCGCCGCCAGGGCAGGCGCCAGATCGCCGCCGCCAAAGACCCGCGACCAAAAGCGCAGGTTCTCGGCCACGGTCAGCGCGCCCTTCAGCCCGTCGGCATGGGCGGCATAGGCGACCGTGTCCTCGGGCATGTCGATCCGGCCGGCGATGGGCGGCTGAAGGCCCGCGACCGTGCGCAGCAGCGTCGTCTTGCCGATGCCGTTCGGGCCGCGCAGGATCAGCGCCTGTCCTGCCGCCAGCGTGAAGGACACCCCCTCGACCGTCCGCAGACCGCCGCGCGCGACGGCAAGGTCATGGACGGCCAGCAGCGTCACAGCGGCAGAAGCGCGCAGGCGACCCGCCGCCCCTCGGCTATGGTGACGTTGTAGGTGCGCGCGGCGGTGGGCGAGGCCATGGATTCGACCGCCACCCCCTTGTCGCGCAATGCGGCGACCAGATCGGCGGGGGCATGGGCGATCGCTTCCCCCAGGCCCAGGAACAGCACGTCCACCTGCCCCGCCAGCGCCATCAGGGCCGCGCGATCATCCAGGCCGCCCCAAGCTACGGCGCCCGCCCCCGTCACCAGCACCGCGCCCTGGATGACCTGACCGCCGACCCGGAAGAAGCCGGGGCCATAGCCATCGACCGCCGCCGCGCCGCCGAACTGGGTGGGAGTCAGCTTCATCAGGGGCGTTCCGCGTTTTCAAAGGGCGACGCGGCCAGCTTGGGGTCCTTCTTCGACCAGTCCCGCTTCACGCCCAGCCACAGCACGATGTTCTTGGCGACATAGATCGTGGAATAGCAGCCGACGACCACCCCGAACAGCATCGCGATCACGAAGTCGCGGATCACGTCGCCGCCGAAGATCAGCATCGCCGTCAGCGCGATCCCGGTCGTGACGGCGGTCATCACCGTGCGCGACAGCGTCTCGTTGGTGGTCAGGTTCATCAGTTCGATCAAGGGCCGCGTCTTGTACTTCATCAGGTTTTCCCGCAGCCGGTCGAAGACCACGACCGTGTCGTTGCAGGAAAAGCCCAGCGTCGTCAGCAGCGCCGCGATGGTGGTCAGGTCGAACTTCAACTGGAACAGCGAAAACAGCCCGACAGTCAGCAGCACGTCGTGGATCAGCGACACCACGCAGCCGATGGCGAACTGCCATTCAAAGCGCAGCCAGATATAGGCCATGATGCCCAGGCAGGCCGCGCCCACGGCATAGAAGGCCGTCTTGATCAACTCGCCCGAGACCTTCGGCCCGACCGATTCGACGGATGCGAAGGTGATCTGCGGATCGACCTGATGAAGCGCGGCCTCGATCTGGTTCAACTGCTCGGGGCTGACCGAGCCGGTCTCGTCGGTGGTGCCGATGCGGATCATGGCGACATGGCGGTCGGCGCCGAAGCTGGGGTCGAAGACCTCGGTGATGGCCAGGTCGCTGAAGCCCAGGTCGTCCAGGGCCTCGCGGTAATCGCCCACCTCGAAGGCGGTCGTGCTTTCGGTGCGGATGGTGGTGCCGCCCTTGAAGTCGATGCCGAAGTTCAGGCCCATGGTGGCGACCAGAACCAGCGACAGAACCATCGCCGCCATCGACGCGCCGAAGGTCAGCCACTGCCAGCGGAAGAAGTCGATCCGGGTGTTGTCGGGGACGAGTTTCAGACGGAATGCCATATCGGTCCCCTTACAGGATCAGTTCTTTGGGCTTGCGCCATTCCAGCCACCACACGATCATCAGACGCGTCAGGAAGATCGCCGTGAAGACCGAGGTGACAAGCCCGATGGTCAGCGTCACGGCAAAGCCCTTGACCGGCCCGGACCCCAGGAAGAACATCACCGCCGCCGCGATGAAGGACGTGACGTTGGCGTCGATGATCGCGCTCATCGCCTCGTCGAAGCCGTCGCTGATGGCTTTCGCCACGCGTTTGCCCGCGCGCAACTCCTCGCGGATGCGTTCATAGATGATGACGTTGGCATCGACCGCCGTGCCGACGGTCAGCACGATCCCGGCGATGCCCGGCAGGGTCAGCGTGGCCCCCATCACCGACATGATCGACAGGATCAGGATGACGTTGGCGATCACGGAAATGGACGCGAAAGCCCCGAACAGCCCGTAGCTGGCGATCATGTAGGCCACGACCGCCGCCGTCGCGATCACCGACGACAGACGCCCCGCGTCGATGCTGTCCTGGCCCAGTTCCGGGCCGATGGTGCGTTCTTCCAGGAAATCCAGTTGCGCGGGCAACGCGCCGGCGCGCAGCAGGACGGCCAGCTGGTTCGCCCCGTCGAAGTCCATCGACCCCGAGATCTGCCCCGACCCGGCGGTGATCGCCTGCCGGATCACCGGGGCCGAGATCACCTTGTTGTCCAGCACGATGGCGAAAGGCTGGCCGATATTGGCGCTGGTATAGGCACCGAACTTGCGCGCGCCCGTGGGGTTGAAGCGGAAATCGACCGAGGGCTGACCATTCTGGTCGGTCGAGGGGACCGCGTCGGTCAGTTCCTCGCCGGTGACGACGGGGCTTTCCTCCAGCGTGTAGTACAGCCCCTCCTGATCGGCGGCCGGCAGGATCACCTGCCCCACGCCGGGCCGCGCATCGGGGTTGGTGCCGGTGCCCACGACGGAATTGAAGGTCAGCTTGGCGGTGGTGCCGATCAGCGACTTCAGTTCCTCGGCCGAGCCGATGCCGGGCACCTGGATCAGGATGCGGTCGGCGCCCTGGCGCACGATGGTCGGCTCGCGGGTGCCGACCTCATCGACGCGACGGCGGATGATCTCGACGCTCTGCTGGACGGTGCGGTCGTCGGTCACGGCCTTTTCGGCGTCCGACAACTGGATTGTCAGGGCATTGCCCGCCTGCTGGATCGCAAGGCTCTGCTGGCCCGCGCCGGTCAGGGTGGTGACGGGATTGGAAAAGCCGCGCACGATCTCGGTCGCGCGGGCGATCTGGTCCGCGTTCTCGATCTCGATCTTCAGCGTGCCCTCGGGCGAGGGCAGGCGCCGGATCGCGCCAAGGGTCGCGCGTTCATCGGCAAGCGCGCGGCGCAGTTCGGGCCACAACGCATCCATGCGGGCCTTGTAGACCTCGGCCACGCGGACCTCGCCCAGCAGGTGGGCGCCGCCGCGCAGGTCAAGGCCAAGCGCCACGACAGACGACGGCAGCCACGATGGCCAAGCATCGCGCGCGGCGGCGAGTTCAGGCGTTTCGACGCCTGTGCGCTCGATTTCGGCCACGGCGTCGTTGTGGGATTCGACTTTGGCGTAGAACAGGTTGGGCACGGCAAAGCCGATACCCAGAAGGCACAGCCCGATGATCAGGATGCGTTTCCAACGGTCGATCTGAAGCATCTTCGCCGAAGCCCTTGCTGTGATCTGGTTTCCGGGTCAGCCGTTGGCCGCGACGGGGGTGGTGGCCGACAGCACCTGCGACACCGTGCCGCGCACCACGCGGACCTTCACGCCGGTCGCGATCTCGACCTCAAGCTCGTCGTCGCGCACGGATGCGACCTTGCCGATGATGCCGCCCTGGGTGACGACCTGATCGCCCTTCTTCAGCGCCGACACCATCTCCTTGTGCTGCTTCACGCGCTTCTGCTGGGGGCGGATCATCAGGAAATACATGATCGCGAAGATCAGGATCAGCGGGATGAACTGCGCGAAGGCGGCGCCGGAGCCGGCGTTGCCTGCGGCCTGGGCATAGGCGGGGGTGACGAACATGAGATATCCTTTCGGCTGTCATGGCGGTCTGACCCCGCCCGGATTGGCGCGCAACCTATCCCCGCCATCCCAGCTTGGCAAGGAAGGCCCGCCCGCAAGCCAACAGCGAACAGGATCGTGAAGTCAGCGCGGGACGGGCTGCGCGCGTTCGACCAGCCGGGCCAGGAAGCTGGCCCCGATGGGCGAAATCGCGTCGTTGAAGTCATAGGCCGGGTGGTGAACGCTGGCCGTGTCGCCCTGGCCGATGAACAGGTAGCAGCCGGGCCGCGCGTCCAGCATGTAGCTGAAATCCTCGGCCCCCATCTCGCGCCCCGCATCGCCCGAGACATTAGCATGACCCAGGATCTCGGCTGCGACATCGACGGCGAAGGCCGTCTGGTCGGGGTCGTTGACGGTGGCGGGATAGCCCTCGACATAGTCCAGCCGGATCGACAGGTCATAGGCCTCCGCCTGCCCTTCGCAGATCTGCGTCATGCGGCGGCGCACCATCTCGCGGACATGGGGGGCAAAGGTCCGCACGGTGCCGCAGATGTAGGCCGTGTCCGGCACGATGTTGTCGGCGCTGCCCGTGTGGATCTGCGTGACCGACAGCGCCAGGTCGTCCAGGGCGTAATGGTTGCGGCTGGAGATGGTCTGGATCGCGTTCACCACCGCCACGGCGGCCACGATCGGATCGGCGGTCAGGTGCGGCATGGCGCCATGCCCGCCGCGGCCCTGGACGTGAATCTCGAACGTGTCCACGGCGGCCATGATCGGGCCGGGCGTGGTGTTCATGGTGCCCACCGGCAGGCCGGGGCTGTTGTGCATGGCAAAGACCGAGGCGATGCCGAAGCGGTCCATCATGCCGTCGCGCACCATCGCCTCGCCCCCGCCGCCGTTTTCCTCGGCCGGCTGGAAGATCAGGGCCACGCGGCCCGCAAAGTTGCGCGTTTCCGCCAGATAGCGCGCGGCGCCCAGCAGCATCGTAGTGTGCCCGTCATGCCCGCAGGCGTGCATCCGGCCCGGCACGGTGGATGCGTGGTCCAGGCCGGTCGCCTCCTCCATCGGCAGGGCGTCCATGTCGGCGCGCAGGCCGATGGTGGGGCCCGGCCCCTGCCCCTCGATGATGCCGACAAGCCCTGACTGCCCGATGCCGTCATGGATCTCGTCCACGCCGAAGTCGCGCAGGCGCTCGGCCACGAAGGCGGCGGTGCCGTAGCAGTCGAAGCCCAGTTCCGGGTGCCGATGCAGGTGCCGGCGCCAGGCGGTCATGTCATCCGAAAATTCGGCGATGCGGTTCAGGACGGGCATGTGGACTTGACCTTGGCACTGTGGCAATGGCCCATCAGGACAGAAGCGAAGGGAAATCGCAATGACCGAACCGACGCGCCGCGACCCCCGCGCCGAGATCGCCCGCCTCATCGACATCATGGCGCAGTTGCGCGATCCGCGGACCGGCTGCCCCTGGGACATCGAGCAGGACTTCGCCTCGATCGCGCCCTACACGATCGAGGAAGCCCACGAGGTCGCCGACGCCATCGAGCGGCAGGCCTGGGGGGAACTGCCGGGCGAGTTGGGCGACCTGCTGCTGCAGGTGGTGTTCCATGCGCAGATGGCGTCCGAATCGGGCCTGTTCGACTTCGCGGATTGCGCGGCGGCGATTTCCGACAAGCTGGTCTTCCGCCATCCCCATGTCTTCGGCACCGAGAACCGCGACAAGTCCGCCGAACAGCAGGTCAAGGACTGGGAGGCCATCAAGGCGGTCGAGCGCGCGGGCAAGGCCGAGCGCGGAACGCTGGACGGCGTGGCGATGGGCCTGCCCGCGCTGACGCGCGCGATCAAGCTGCAGAATCGCGCGGCCCGCGTAGGCTTCGACTGGCCGGGCGCCACCGAGGTCCTGGACAAGATCGCCGAGGAAACCGCCGAACTGGTCGAGGCGCGCGACAGCCTGGGGCCGGAGGCGCTGGAGGAGGAGTTCGGCGACCTGTTGTTCGTGATGGCGAACCTGGCGCGGCACCTGAAGGTCGATCCCGAACAGGCGCTGCGCCGGGCCAATGCAAAGTTTACCCGGCGCTTTCAGGCCATCGAAGCGGCTCTGGCGGAACGGGGACGCAGGCCCGAGGACAGCGATCTGGCAGAGATGGACCGGCTTTGGGATCAGGCAAAGGCTGCCGAGAAGGCGGCGGAGTAAGGGGGCTTCGCCCCCGTCCCTGCGGGACTCCCCCAGGATATTTTTGCCAAGATGAAGTGTCAGGCGGCCAGTTGCGTGACCTGTCGCAGGGCCGCGTCATAGACCTCGATCCCGCCTTTCGACGCGCCTTCGGACAGCGTCCGCTTCCATCCCCGCGCGCCCGGCATCCCGTGGAACAGGCCCAGCATGTGCCGCGTGACCTGGTGCAGCCGACCTCCTTCCGCCAGATGCGCCATGATATAGGGGCGCATCGCCAGCGCGACCTGTTCGGGATGCTCGAACGGCGGCGCCTCTCTCCAGAGCCGGTCGGCCTGGCCCAGGATGTCCCAAGGCTGGTGATAGGCCGCGCGTCCGACCATCACGCCGTCCATCGCCTGCAGGTGATCGCGCACCGCATCGAAGCTGGCGATCCCGCCGTTAATCGACAGGTGCAGGTCGGGGAACTGCTGCTTCATGCGGTGGACAAGCGGATAGTCCAGCGGAGGAATGTCGCGGTTTTCCTTGGGGCTGAGGCCCTGCAACCAGGCCTTGCGCGCGTGGATCGCGATGCGCCGGACGCCTGCGGCCCGCATGGTTGCGATGAAGGCGGGCAGCACGTCCCCAGGGCTCTGGTCGTCGACGCCGATGCGGCACTTGACTGTCACCTCGACGGGGCTGGCGGCGATCATGCGCCCGACACATTCGGCCACCAGATCGGGCGTCTTCATCAGCACCGCCCCGAAGCAGCCCGACTGCACGCGATCGCTGGGACAGCCGACGTTCAGGTTGATCTCGTCATAGCCCCATTCGGCGGCGATTCGGGTCGCCGCCTCAAGCTCTGCCGGGTCCGAACCGCCAAGCTGCAGCGCCACGGGATGTTCGGCAGCGTCGAAGTCCAGCAGGCGGGAACGGTCGCCATGGATGATCGCCGGCGCCGTCACCATTTCGGTGTAAAGCAGCGCACGGCGCGACATCAGGCGGTGGAAGATGCGGCAATGCCGGTCCGTCCAGTCCATCATCGGCGCAACGGAAAGGATCGCGGCATTTTCGGCAGCGGTTTTCAGCATCTGGCAGGTGCGGCCCGGGAAAGGAAGGATGGTGGGTGATAACGGATTTGAACCGCTGACATCTTCGATGTGAACGAAGCGCTCTACCGCTGAGCTAATCACCCGTGGGCGCAGCATCTAACAGGCGTGAAAGGCGACCGCAAGGGCGAATCGCCCCTGAATTCAGTCGAAGGGCGCCGGGTCCTCGGACCTCCGGATGCTGCCCGGCCTGCGACGCAGGCGCAGGGTTATGATCTCTCCGCCCCGCTGGTCGCGTTCCAGGTTCACACGGGCGCGGCCCAGGGGCGGCACGGCAAGCGTCTCCCCGGCCGAAAGGGCCTTGCCAAGCTGGGCCAGCGTGGCCTCGATGATCGGGCGCGCATCCGCCTTCTTGGCACCGCTTGCGGCGACGACGCGATCGACAAAGTCCTTCTTCTGCAGAACCATCGCTGGCTGCGGATTTCGGGGCACGCCCCCATCCTTGTCCGGCGGGGCAACATGTTTGATCATCACAAGGAACTCCGACACAACTAAAACACCGAGTTCAGCGTGAGACCGATTTTACCTACGGTCAACATTTATCTGAACACGCGCCGGAGCATGCGAGAAAAGCCGCGCATGGACATGCGCGGCCTTGTCTCAACGGTCGTTCTTGCGCGGCTTTCCGCTTTTTTTCGGTGCAGCGAACTTGCCGCGATCCTTGCCCGCGGGCTTTGCCCCCGCCCCGCGGAACCCGCCGGGCTTTTCGGCCCCCGCGGTGTCGCGGGCAGGCTTGGCCTTGGCGCGATCCTCGGGGGTCCAGCGGGCCTTGCGCGGCTTGGCCGAGGTGTCGGGCTGCGCCTCGGCACGCTCGGGTTTGCGCCACTCGCCCTCGGGCTTGCGGCGGGCGGGGCGTTCGGCGGGGCGCGGTGCCCGCTCAAGGTCGGGCTCGCCGTCCAGGCGGCGCATGGTCAGGCCCGGCTCAAGCTCCAGGGTCTTGCCGAACTTGCCGGCTTGGCCCACGGCGATCTGGACGAAGGTCTCGTCCTGGCGCACGCGGATGGCGCCGATGGCGTCGCGGTTGATGTCGCCGCCTTCGCAGATCTTGGGCAGCAGCCAGCGAGCCTCGGCCCGGCCGGTATGGCCTACGGACAACTGGAACCAGACCGCCTCGCCGAAGGGTGGGCGTTCGCGGGCGGCGGCGGGGGCGCGGTCCTGCAGGACCGTCAGTTCCTCGGGCGTGGGACGGCCTTCGCGCCACAAGGCGATGAAGGCCTGGGCCAGCCGGTCAGGGCCGAATCGGTCCAGCAGCATCTGCGCCATCGCCGTGTCGTCGTCGTTCCCGTCCTTCAGCGCGGGGTGGTCCAGCATCCGGGTGTCGTCCTGCGCGCGAACCTCGTCAGCGGAGGGCGCCGGTCCCCAGGTCGCCTCGACCCGCGCGCGCTTCAGCAGCATCTGCGCCTTGCGGACCTCGGACGGCATGACGATCAGGGCCGAGACGCCCTTGGCCCCTGCCCGGCCCGTGCGGCCCGAGCGGTGCAGCAGGGTTTCGGAATTGGTCGGCAGGTCGGCGTGGATCACCAGTTCCAGCCCGGGCAGGTCGATGCCGCGCGCGGCCACGTCGGTCGCCACGCAGATGGACGCCCGCCCGTCGCGCAGCGCCTGCAGCGCATGGGTGCGTTCCTGCTGGGAAAGCTCGCCCGACAGCGCCACGGCCTTGAAGCCGCGGTTGCCCATGCGGGCCAGCAGGTGGTTCACGTTGGCGCGCGTCTTGCAGAAGATGATCGCCGTCCGCGCCTCGTGCAGGCGGAGGATGTTGAAGATCGCGGGTTCGCGGTCGCGGGCGGCCACGTTGAAGGCGCGGTATTCGATGTCGCCGTGCTGGCGCGATTCGCCCTGCGCGGCGATCCGCAGCGCATCGCGCTGGAAGGTCGTCGCCAGATGCTCGATCGCGGGCGGCACCGTGGCCGAGAACATCAGCGTGCGCCGGTCTTCGGGCGCGGATTGCAGGATGAACTCCAGATCCTCGCGGAAGCCCAGGTCCAGCATCTCGTCCGCCTCGTCCAGAACGGCGACGCGCAGGGCCGACAGATCCAGCGAGCCGCGTTCGATATGGTCGCGCAGGCGGCCGGGGGTGCCCACGACGATATGGGCGCCGCGTTCCAGCGCCCGGCGTTCCGTGCGGTAATCCATGCCGCCGACGCAGGTGGCGATGCGGGCGCCCGCCTCGGCGTAAAGCCAGCCCAGTTCGGCCGCGACCTGCAAGGCCAGTTCGCGCGTGGGCGCGATGGCCAGGCCCATCGGCGCGACCGCGTCGGGCAGCGTGTCGCCCTTCAGCAGTTGCGGCGCGATGGCAAGGCCGAAGGCCACGGTCTTGCCGGACCCCGTCTGGGCCGACACCAGCATGTCGCGCCCTTGTGCGTCGTTTTCCAGAACTGCCTGTTGAACCGAAGTCAGGCTGGCATAGCCCTTGGCCGCCAGCGCCGCGGCCAAGGGCGCGGCTATCGTGTTGTCTGTCATATCATCGCCAGAAAAAGGGGTGCCTTACACCCGCGTGAGGGCACCGCCATCCTTGCGACAGACATCCAAACACGTCCGCCGCCCCGGAAATCCGAAGCCGAAGGGGCGGCTTCTACGGGGACCGGCGGCAGAAGTCAAAGGAAATAGGCCGGGCCTCAGCCCATGCCCAGCGCCTGCTTGTACATCTCCAGGATGGCTTCTTCCTCGGCGATGTCGTCGCGGTCGCGTTTGCGCAGGGCGACGATCTTCTTCATGACCTTCGTGTCATAGCCGCGTGCCTTCGCCTCGGCCATCACTTCCTTCTGGCGCTCGGCGATGTCCTTCTTTTCGGCTTCCAGTTGCTCGAACTGCTCGATGAACTGGCGCAGCTCGTCCGCTGCCACGCTGTAAGCCTGATCGTCCATCATGACCTGTCCTTCCGTTTGTCCTGTCCCGTCCTTGGCCGCACCTGTTAGGCGGTCTTGCTGCGGGGCGCAATCGCCGCTAGGGCGCAGGCGTGCACATTGGCGGGGATGATCCGATGACGCTTTTCGACGGGCTGATCTGGGGCGGCGCGGCCCTGACGGTGGCCGGGGTGCTGGCGCTTGGCTGGTGCGTCCTGGCCGTGGTGCGGGCGCGCAAGGCGGGCCTGGACGATGCCGCGCTGCGCGACCGGATGCGGCCCGTGCTGGCGGTCAACATGGGCGCGCTTGCCGTGTCTGCCATCGGGCTGATGCTGGTCGTGACCGGCATCCTGCTGGGCTGATGCGCGCGCTGGTCCAACGCGTCACGGAAGCCTTTGTCGAGGTTGACGGCGCCACGATCGGCCGCACCGGGGCGGGACTGCTGGTGCTGGTCTGCGCCATGAACGGCGACGACGAGACCGCCGCCGAGAAGCTGGCGGCGCGCGTGGCCAAGCTGCGCATCTTCCGCGACGACGAGGGCCGGATGAACCGGTCGCTTCTGGATGTCGGCGGCGGCGCGCTTGTGGTCAGCCAGTTCACGCTGGCGGCCGACACCCGCACCGGCAACCGCCCCGGCTTTTCATCCGCCGCCGCGCCCGAGGACGGCCGGCGGCTTTACGAACACTTTGCCGAATGCCTGCGCACCCAAGGCATCGGCGTCGAAACCGGCAACTTCGGCGCCGACATGACCGTGCGGCTGGTCAATGACGGGCCGGTCACGATCTGGCTGGATACGGCGGACCGCGCCTAGAGGATGAAGTCGGCAGCAGTCAGCCGCGTCGCGTCATCCACCCAGATCTCGAAATCGGCGGCCTTGTTGCCGTTGACATCGCCGCACACCAGGACGCCGTCCACCTGCCTGACATACTAGACCGCATGGGCGGCGGCGGCCGTTCCCGTGAAGGCAAAGGCCTGGTTCCCGGCACGCGCGGCATTGGCGTCGATCAGCGACAGGTCGATGTCGTCCTGCCCGGCACTGAACTGCATGATCTGATCCCGCTGCGCACCCAGAACAGTCTCGGCGCGGGCGCGGAAGATGAACACGTCCCGAACCGCATCGGCGCCGCCGAACATCTGATCGCGACCCATGCCGCCGTCCAGGACATCGTTGCCGGTATCCCCTTGCAGCACATCGTTGCCCGCCGCGCCGATCAATCGGTCATGCCCGCTTCCGGCCATCAGGCGGTCGATCCCCAAGCCGCCATTCAGCATGTCATTACCGACGCCCCCAAGCAGCGTATCGTTTCCGCCGTTTCCGAACATCTGGTCATGGCCCGCCCATCCCTCGAACCAATCGTTGAATGCGCTAAGTCTGACAGTATCGTCGCCCGACATGATCGAGGCCAAGACTGCCCTGTCGTCGGCGTTTCCGTGGGTAAGGCTCGCACTGTAAATCCGGGCTGCTGGCACGGAAAAATCCTTCGCGGTCCAGATCGCCGAACGTCCGTATACCTCTTCACTGATGAAGTTGACCGTGCCAGCCGTCAAGTCTCCCAACGCATTGAAGCCAAAGCCGACGCCAGCAATGCCGAAAAGCAGATCATTATATCCGTCCCAGCCGCTTACTATGTACAAATCCTGATATTTTGTTCCGTAAAGATCGTAGTAATAGTCGTCGAGAAATGCGTCCTTGTAAAAATGTCGCCAGTAAAAGTTCAGATCGATCGTATAACTGTCGATCCCATAATTGGCATTGATCGTGGCCATGACTCTTTCCCCGGAGACATGAGAACAATGGAACTGAAAATATTCTTGACGTTTGCGGCAGCGATTTTCCACAGGTATTTTAGTGATGATTGACGATCTCCGACCGGATTGATCATGCTTGACTTGCAGACGGTGAAGGCCCATGTGGGTCCAGTCGCCACCCGCTGCCGCGTGAGCAGCCGCGTTTTTCGCTCCAGGGTCCGGCACTCATTCCAGTTTCCCATTCACGCGGGGAGGCTTGCGGGCACCCTATCGCGTCCGCATCCCTGCTGATCGCCGCGCATCGGACGCGGCCCCTGCCTTGCGTCCGATACGGGGGACGCGGGGATGAGAGATTGATGGAACAGAACACCACCCGCCGCCCCTCGCGCGGACCGAAGCCCCGGCCCCGCAACCTGCCGAATTTCGACGCGAACGAAGGTCGCCGGGCGCCTGCCCGCGATCCGCTGCCCACCGGACCCTTTGCGGACATGGGCATCGACCACCGCATCAACGCCAATATCGCGGCGCTTGGACTGACCAAGCCCACGCCCATCCAGACCGAGGCGATCCCTGCCGTCGTCAAGGGCCGCGACGTTCTGGGCTTGGCGCAGACCGGCACCGGCAAGACGGCGGCCTTCGGCCTGCCGATGCTGACGCGGCTGATCAACTTCGGCAAGAAGCCCGACCCCCGGACCTGCCGCGCGCTGATCCTGGCGCCGACGCGCGAACTGGCAACCCAGATCGCCACCAATATCGACGCCTATGCCGAGGGCACGCCGATCCGGTCGTTCCGGGTCGTCGGCGGTGCCTCGATCAACGTGCAGACGGAACGGCTGTCGCGCGGCGTCGATGTGCTGATCGCCACGCCGGGCCGCCTGATGGACCTGATCGAGCGGCGCGCGATCAGCCTGGAGGCCACGACCTACCTGGTCCTGGACGAGGCCGACCAGATGCTGGACATCGGCTTCATCCACACGCTGCGCAAGATCGCGCGGATGCTGCCCAAGGATCGCCAGACGCTGCTGTTCTCGGCCACCATGCCGAAGCTGATGGAGGAACTGGCCGACACCTACCTGACCGAACCGGTGCGGGTGGCGGTCAACCCTCCGGGCCAGGCGGCCAAGAAGATCGAGCAGGGCGTGCATTTCGTGACGCAGGGCGACAAGGCGACGCTGCTGGCCGAGTATCTGGCGAAGCATCCGGGCGAGCTGGCGATGGTCTTCGGCCGCACCAAGCACGGGTCGGAAAAGCTTGCCAAGCTGCTGGAAAAGTGGGGCTTCGCCGTTGCCGCGATCCACGGCAACAAGTCGCAGGGTCAGCGGGAACGCGCCCTGGACGCCTTCCGCAAGGGCGAGACGCAGGTGCTGGTGGCGACTGACGTGGCCGCGCGGGGCTTGGACATCCCCGAGGTCGCGCATGTCTATAACTACGACCTGCCGAACGTGCCGGAAAACTATGTCCACCGGATCGGCCGCACCGCGCGGGCGGGCCGCGACGGCCGCGCCGTGGCCTTCTGCGCGCCGGCCGAGGTCGGCGAACTGCGCGCCATCGAAAAGGCCATGAAGGCGCCGATCCCGGTGATCGGCGGCGAGGTTCCGTCCGGTCCGGTGCCCTCGGCCCGTCCGCAGGGCGGACGTGGCAAGCCGATGGGTGCGGGTGCGAACAAGCGGCCGGCCCGGCGCCCGTCGCGGCAGCCGAAAAGCCGGCAGGCGTAACGCCGGGGGCGCTGTCGCCCTTTGGGTATTTGGACAACGAAGAAGCCGCAGGGTTCGCGCCCTGCGGCGTTTTCATGCCAGGCGCAGGCGCGGCAGCGATGCGGCGGCGGCGCACCAGGCAAGCGCCACGCAGAGCGCGATGGCCGTGACCATGCTGGCGGCGCTGTTGTCCATGAAGGGGCCGGTCAGCGCGATCATCACGCCGCCCGTCAGCATCTGGAACGTCCCGCCCAAGGATGACGCCAGCCCGGCGATGTCGGGATGGGGGTCCAGCGACATGACCATGGCCGTGGGCATCACCAGCCCCAGGCAGGCATTGCCCAGGAACAGCCCCGCCATCACCACCGGCAGCGCGTCAAGGCCCAGCCAGACGACCGCCGCCAAGGCGATCATGATCGCGGCGAAGCCGGTGATCGCCAGCGAGATCACCCGCTCCATCCCGTGGCGCTGCGCCATCGGGCCGGCGAACTGGGATGCGGCGAAGAAGCCGATGGCATTGACCGCGAAAGCCAGCGAGAAGCCGGTCGGCGACAGTCCGTATTGCCGGGTATAGACGAAGCTGGCCGAGGACAGGAACACGAAGAAGCTGGCCATCCCGAAGCCCCCGATCATGGTCAACCCCATGAAGCGCCGGTCGGTCAGCAGCCGTCGCGCGCCCGACAGCATCGGCGCAAGGCGGACCGGGCGGCGGTGTTCGGGGGCCAGCGTCTCGGGCAGGACGAACAGGATCAGGGCCAGGCTGACAAGCGCCGCGACGGCCAGGATGGCGAAGATCTCGCGCCAGCCGCCCCAGCCCATGACCAGCGACCCCGTCAGCGGCGCCAGCATGGGTGAGACGGCGATGACGATCATGATCGTGGACATGACCTTCGCGGCCTCGGGGCCGGTCGCCACGTCGCGGATCACGGCGCGCGGCACGGCCATCAGCGTGGCGGCGCCAAGGCCCTGCAGGGCGCGGGCAGCGATCAGCCAGCCGATCGTCGGCGCAAGCGCCGCCGCGACAGTCGCGGCCAGGAAGATCGCGACCCCGATCAGCAGCGGCGTCTTGCGCCCGAGGGCGTCAGCCATGGGTCCATAGATCATCTGCGCGATGCCGAAGACGATGAAATAGGACGTCAGCGTCAGCGCCGCCCCGGCCTCGGTCGTGCCGAGGTCGGCTGCGACCTGCGGCAGCGCGGGCAGGTACATGTCGATCGCGAAGGGACCGACGGCGGACAGGACGCCCAGGACAAGGGCCATGCGGAACAGGGGATCGCGCATCGGGAAAACCTGGTTTTCATAGGGAAAGGCCGCGCAGAGCCGCGCCGGTGGACGTGACCGCGCCTGCCGTCTTTTGCCATCCGACGGGCCGGATCGCAAGCCTTGATGCCGCCCCGCCCCGGCGCTATGGGGCCGGCATGGCCAAGCTGTACTTCCACTACTCTACCATGAACGCGGGCAAGAGCACGCTGCTGCTGCAGGCGTCCTACAACTATCGCGAGCGGGGGATGCGGACGCTGCTGCTGACCGCCGCGCTTGACAGCCGCGCGGGCCTTGGCCGCATTGCCAGCCGCATCGGCATCGGCGACGACGCGCTGACCTTTGATGCGGACACCGACATGTTCGCGCTGATCCGGGATCGCGCTGGGGATTGCGCCTGCATCTTCGTGGACGAGGCCCAGTTCCTGTCGCCCGCCCAAGTCTGGCAACTGGCCCGCGTGGCCGACGACCTGCACATCCCCGTCATGTGCTATGGCCTGCGCGTCGATTTCCGGGGCGAGCTGTTCCCCGGCTCGGCCGCCCTGCTGGCCCTGGCCGACGACATGCGAGAGGTCCGCACCATCTGCCATTGCGGCAAGAAGGCCACCATGGTGATCCGCCGCGACGAGGCGGGCCACGCCATCACCGAAGGCGCACAGGTGCAGGTCGGCGGGAACGAAACCTATGTCTCGCTGTGCCGGCGCCATTGGCGCGAGGCTGTCGGCAACTGACGTTCAAATATCCCGGAATGCGTGTGGCCCGCGTTGCGAGGGGCGGGGCCATGTTGTAACCATCGGCGCCAAACAGGCAAAGGACTTTCCATGCGTGCATTCCTGACAAGGCTTCTGGCCCTTCTGTGTCTGGCCGCCCCGGTGCAGGCGTTCGAAACCAATGCGACCTCTGCCTGGGTCTATGACGTCAACACCAGCACCGTGCTGATGTCGAAAAATGCCGATGTGCCGATCCCGCCCGCGTCCATGTCCAAGCTGATGACGCTGTACATGGTGTTCGAGGCGCTGCAGAACGGCCGCCTGAAGATGACCGACACGCTGCCGGTGTCGACAAGGGCCTGGAAGATGGGCGGGTCCAAGATGTTCGTCGAGCCCCGCGACACGCCGACCGTGGAACAGCTGATCAAGGGCGTGATCGTCCTGTCGGGCAACGATGCCTGCGTCGTCCTGGCGGAAGGGCTGGCGGGGACCGAGGAAGCCTTTGCCCGCCAGATGACCGAGCGCGCGAAAACGCTGGGGCTGAAGCACTCGGTCTTCAAGAACTCGACCGGCTGGCCCGCCGAGGGTCACGTGATGTCGGCCGAGGATCTGGGCGTGCTGGCGATGCACCTGATCAACGACTTCCCGCAATACTACGGCGACTTCTCGCTGACCGAGTTCCGCTACATGGACCGGGTGCCGTCCAACCGCTTCAACCGCAACCCGATCCTGAAGCTGGACATCGGCGCCGACGGCCTCAAGACCGGCCACACCGAGGAGGCGGGCTATGGCCTGGTCGGGTCCGCCGTGCAGGACGGGCGCCGGGTGATCTTCGTGGTCAGCGGCCTGCCGTTCGACACCGCGCGGGCCGAGGAGTCCGAGCGCATCGTCAACTGGGCCTTCCGCCAGTTCAGCATGGAGACGCTGGTGCCTGCCGGGGATACGGTCCTTGAGGCTCCGGTCTGGCTGGGCGCGAAATCCCGCGTCGGCCTGACCACCAAGGACGGCGTGAACGTGCTGGTGCCCGCCGGATCGCAGGACCAGGTCAAGGTCGAGGCGGTCTACGACTCGCCCATTCCCGCCCCCATCGCCAAGGGCGATCCCATCGGCCGCCTGGTCGTGACCGTTCCCGGCGCGCAAGAGGCCATCACCCCCCTGCTGGCCGCCGAGGACGTCCCCGAGGCGGGCTTTGCGGGCCGGATGAAGGGCGCCGTGATGCGGCTTGGCCACAAGGCCGTCGAAGCCGCGGGACTTTGATGTTCATCAGCTTCGAGGGGATCGACGGCTGCGGCAAGTCCACCCAGGCCCGCCTGCTGGCGGATGCCCTGCGCGCCGAGGGACGCGATGTCGTCCTGACCCGCGAGCCCGGCGGCAGTCTGGGGGCCGAGGAAATCCGCCGCCTGCTGGTCGAAGGCGCGGGCGAACGCTGGTCGGCGGAAACCGAATGCCTGCTGTTCACCGCCGCCCGCCGCGATCACCTGGAGCGCACCATCCGCCCGGCCTTGGCTGCCGGGCAGACCGTCATCACCGACCGCTTTGCCGACAGCACCCGCGTCTACCAGGGCGCGACCCGGGGCGACCTGCGCGGGTTCGTGGACCGGATGCACGATCTGGCGATCAGCGTGGAGCCGGACCTGACCTTCGTGATCGACCTTGACCCGGCTACCTCCCTTCGCCGGGGCAATGCGCGCGGCGGGGTCGAGGATCGCTTCGAAAGCCTGGGGCTGGCGTTCCAGCAGCGGCTGGCGGAAGGTTTTCGCGCGCTGGCAGGCGAATTTCCTGCCCGCGTGCGCCTGATCGACGGGACCGGCAGCGCCGAGGATGTCGCCGCCCGCATCCGGGCCACGTTGTGAGAACTGATCCCGACGACATCCCTGAACCCGACCGCGTTCCCGGCGCACCGCATCCGCGCCATACGGACCGCGTCATCGGCCAGGACAATGCCATCGCCGAATTCACCGAAGCCGCCCAAGGCGGTCGGCTGCACCATGCCTGGCTGCTGACCGGCCCGCGCGGGGTCGGCAAGGCCACCCTGGCCTGGGCCATCGCCCGCTGGATGCTGTCGGGCGCGACCGGCCCCTTCGGTGCGACCGACACCCCCGAGGCGCGGCGCCTCGCGGCGCTGTCGGAACCGCGCCTGCATCTGGTCCGCCGCCCCTGGGACGACAAGGCGGGCCGCCTCTCCGCCCAGATCACCGTGGACGAAATCCGCAAGCTTCTGTCCTTCTTCCACCTGTCCGCGGCCGAGGGCGGGCGCCGCATCGCCATCATCGACGCCGCCGACGACATGAACACCGCCGCCGCCAACGCCCTGCTGAAGGTGCTGGAGGAACCGCCCGCCGATGCCCTGATCCTGATCGTCGCGCACCAGCCCGCCGGTCTGCTGCCCACGATCCGGTCGCGCTGCCGCACCCTGCGCCTGTCGCCGCTGAACCCGGCGCAGATGGGCAATGTCCTGGCCCACCTGGGCATCGACGAGGATGCCGAGGCGCTTGCCGCCCTGTCCGACGGTTCCGTGGGCGAGGCCTTGCGGCTGGCGGGCCAAGGCGGCCTCGACCGCTACCAGCAGCTTGTTGACCTCATGGCTACCCTGCCCCGCCTGAACCGCCTGCAGGCAGCGGCCTTTGCCGATGGCGCGGCGGGACGCGCTAGCGTTGATGGCGATCCCTTCGACCTGACGATGACCGTGCTGGACCGCTTCCTGGCGCGCACCGCCCGCGCGGGCCTCATGGGTCCGCCCCTGCCCCAAGCCGCGCGCGGCGAGGGCGCGCTGCTGGCGCGCCTGTCGCCCGACGATGGGGCAGCCCGCGCC
>NZ_JAFNAW010000170.1 GCF_017356265.1 Paracoccus fontiphilus
ATCTTCGCTCCATGAAGGCTACGATGAGCCAGAAACCCTCTGTCACGCAATCGGCCTAATCTGTCCCATGGGCGCTGACGTCAGACACGACAGATCCGGGGTGGCCGAGGGTCTCGTCCTGCGCCACGACCACGGCTCGAATTACATGTCGGGCGATTTCCAGCGCGAGATCCGGTTCCTCGGCATGACCAGTTCGCCCGCCTTTGTCCGCCAGCCCGAGGGCAACGGCGTGGCCGAACGGGCGATCCGGACGCTGAAGGAGCAGCTCCTCTGGGTTCGGCACTTCGCCACGGTCGAGGAGCTCCGGCTGGCGCTGGCCGCGTTTGCGGCTCTCTACAACGCCAACTGGCTACGCGAGCGGCACGGGCACAAGACGCCCGATCAGATCCGCGCGGAGCAGAGGGCCCTTGAAACCGAAGCCGCCACGGGGTTCAAACTGGCGGCATGACCGGCGCAAAGCACTGTCTCAAAACCGTGCCCCGGTACACCCCACTCACGATCACCAAGTAGCCGCGCGAAAGCCCTTCGGCATAGGTGTAGCGGTCCTCGTCGGGAAAGAAGAAGTCGCTGAGACTGTCCCAGAAACCCTTGCGATCACCCTGACACCGGTCCTGAAGCGGCTTGCTGCATCATCTCTGGTCACCCGCGCCTGCGACGACGCCGATGAGCGCCTTATGCGCACTGCGCTGACCAGCTCTGGCCGCAATCTGCGCACAAAGCTGGCGGACGTGCCAGACTGCGTGGAGGAGGCCACGGGCTTGACCAAGACCGAGATTCGCGAACTTTAGAGCATGTCGCGGGCATCGAGATTCAGGATTCCCAGCTAGCCTATGATGTGCTTCCCTTCTGCTGAGGCAGGTATGGGGGGTCT
>NZ_JAFNAW010000171.1 GCF_017356265.1 Paracoccus fontiphilus
CGGCGCGCCGACATCCACGAGGCTTTCGTGATCCTCGGCTGCGCCCTCATCTGCCTAAACCAGATCAAACGGTTTTGTTAGATGTTCTTAGTGGTTGATCCGTGGATTAGCGCATTGCCGACGTTGGACCTGTGGCTACACGTTGAAGCGGGGGAGATGCACCACGTTCGCGACCTCATTCCGACCTTGGATTGGGAGGGAGGAAGACTCGGTGTCCGGCTGCGCTACGAGCCGAAAGACCTTGCGCTCTTGTACAAGGAATACATGGGTGCGGTGAGCGATGCCGAAACGATGAGGGCAGCAGCAATCGCTGCCGCAGCAGCGGAGAATCCTGAATTTGGTCCGCCTGCTATTCCGCCCAAGTTGACGATCTGGCCCGAGAGTCTGATCGATTTCCTGAGCAAGCGGTTATCGACGCACTTCACCATTCGGGCCTATTCTCTGGATTGTTGATTTCCACCCAGAAGTGACCCAGGTTTTCCATCGAGAACTGACCCACCTTTGATTATGGTTTTCGGGTCATTCAGTGGTCAAGGCGTGATTGTTCTCCTTCTTCTGGCGCGCTGCGGCGGCTGAGCTGGCCTTGAAGCGGAAGCTGTCGTTTCCGGTTTCCAGGATGTGGCAGCGATGGGTGAGACGGTCGAGCAGCGCAGTGGTCATCTTGGCGTCGCCGAAGACCGTGGCCCATTCGCTGAAGCTGAGGTTCGTGGTGATGATGACGCTGGTCCGCTCGTAAAGCTTGTGTCAACGGCGGTGCAAAATCCGGCCACGCGGCGGGGTAAAATCAGGCCAGGCGGCGGTGACCGGCACCATGGCGCGCGCGCTCACAGGTCATCTTGGCGTCGCCGAAGACCGTGGCCCATTCGCTGAAGCTGAGGTTCGTGGTGATGATGACGCTGGTCCGCTCGTAAAGCTTGCTGAGCAGATGGAACAGAAGCGCCCCGCCCGAGGCGCTGAAGGGCAGATAGCCCAGCTCATCAAGGATCACGAGATCGAGGCGGGTCAGGCTTTCGGCAATCTGCCCGGCCTTGCCCTTGGTCTTCTCCTGTTCCAGGGCATTGACCAGTTCGATGGTGGAGAAGAAGCGGACCTTGCGGCGGTGATGCTCGATGGCCTGGACGCCGAGGGCGGTTGCGGCGTGGGTCTTCCCCGTGCCCGGACCGCCGATCAGGACCACGTTCTGAGCCCCGTCCATGAACTCGCAACGATGCAGTTGTCGCACTGTGGCTTCGTTGACCTCGCTGGCCGAGAAGTCAAAGCCCGAGAGGTCCTTGTAGGCCGGGAAGCGCGCGGCCTTCATGTGATAGGCAATGGAGCGGACCTCGCGCTCGGCCATCTCGGCTTTCA
>NZ_JAFNAW010000172.1 GCF_017356265.1 Paracoccus fontiphilus
CAGATGCCCGAGGGTCTTCCTCTCCGCCATCGCCCTTGCTGCAACCGTCATCTTCTGGCTGTGAAAATCAATGGGTCTGGAGCCTAAAACCCAGACTACTCGGTGGGGGCAGTTCACGCTTTCATTCGCTTGGTGGTTTCCTAATCTTGTCTGGTAAATGACTTATACGACAAATTGTTGGCGCTAAAGACTACTACTGCATGAACCTCTTCAGTTCGCTAGACGAGAGGACACTGCCAAGAAGAAACGCTTGATCGCTTCTCGTCATTAAATCCTGCCCTTCTTGAATGGCTGAACTTACATTGGTCTCTACAGAAAATGAGCTGCGATCAAACGCATTTTTTTTGAACCTCATAGAGGCAAACCGATTTGAGGTCAGCCCGTTGACAGAAAGTAAGTCAAAAAGCACAATGCCCTCGAAGCCTAAGCTAGCGAGTTTCGAGGTGAGTATTTTAATCTCACGCAAGGGGTGAAAATCTGCCGTGGCCGTAACCACAGCAATTTCACCAATTATACGGACTGTGTCAATCATTGCTCCACTCTTATTGCATCAGCGCATCAATTGCTGAATACGCATCTTTAGATAGTCCAATTGCTGAATCCAAGGTGTTTATCATCCTGCTACCATTAGGAAATTCCTCCATGTGAAAAATCGCATGACGATGTTTGCGGTAAAAAGGGCTCTGTTGCACAAATTTCGTGAGGAATTCATCTTGCGAGTCCAGCTTGGTAGCTGTGATGTATGCGCAGACCCACACCTCCGAC
>NZ_JAFNAW010000173.1 GCF_017356265.1 Paracoccus fontiphilus
GAGCGCGGCTGGCCGAGATCGGGGGCGGCAGCGGCGACGGTCCGATGGCGGCCGTCTGCCAGATGCTGACCCGCCAGCACGAACATGCACTGTCCGCCCCCGGCCACGCGCCCTTGGCCGAGGCCTTCGCGCGGGCCATGCGGCTGTCCCTGTCTGGCGGGCGCGTGCTGGTTGCGACCTGCCTGGAGGGCGTGCGGGGCGCTGAAACCGCGCTGGCCATCCTGGCGCGGCGGCGGTCGGTCACTCTGGCGCTGATGCTGGACGAAACCGAGATGCAGCCCCCGCCCGGCCCCTTGGCGGTCAGCGACGGGCATCGCAGCCGGATCGCCCGCCTGTCGGCCCCCGACACCAGCGCCGATCTGGCCCGCCTTCGCGCGCTTGGCGCCACCGTGACCGAGGTGCGGCCGTGACGCGCGACGAACTTCTGGCGCAACTGGCCCCGCCCCGCCTGCCGCTGGAGATCGCCGCGCTGGGCTGGCCCGAGATCCTGTCGCTGGCCGCGATCGGCCTGCTGGCAGGCGCGCTTGCCGCGCTGGTCCTGCGCCCTCTGATGGCGCGCAGGCCCTCGCGCCGCGCGCTGGTCCGGGCCACGCGCGGGATGCCGCCGCAGGACCGCATCCTTGTCATCGCGCGTATCCTGGGGTGCCTGCCGGACGCTCTGCGGCCCGCCGCCTATGGCGCGGCACCCGCCCCCGACGATGCCACGCTGGAACGCATCGCCCTGCGCCGGAC
>NZ_JAFNAW010000174.1 GCF_017356265.1 Paracoccus fontiphilus
ATGCGCACGGCGGTGGACCGTGTCGGTCGCGGCAAGGAGCGGCAGGTCAACCTCCGCTTTCTGGCCATGACGAACCACTATGTCTTTGAGCCGGAGTTCTGCAATCCTGCCGCAGGCTGGGAGAAGGGACAGGTCGAGAAGAACGTTCAGGACTCCCGCCGCCAGGTCTTGCAGGAGATGCCGGGCTTTTCCGACCTTGCCACGATGAATGCCTGGCTGGAACAGCGCTGCCTGGAGGTGTGGCAAGAGACCCCGCACGGCACGCTGCCCGGCACCATCGCCGATGTCTGGGCTGAGGAGCGGGCTGCGCTGATGCCGTTGCCGCCCGCCTTTGACGGCTTCATCGAGCTCAGTAAGCGTGTCTCGCCCACCTGCCTGATCAGCTTCGAGCGCAATCGCTACAGCGTGCCGGCATCCTTTGCCAACCGGCCTGTCAGCCTGCGGATCTACCCGGACCGGCTGGTCATCGCCGCCGAGGGCAACATCCTGTGCGAGCATGGCCGCATCATCCAGCGCAGCCACAAGCTGCCACCGCGGACGATCTATGACTGGCGGCATTATCTGGCCGTTCTCCAGCGCAAGCCTGGTGCGTTGCGCAATGGCGCGCCCTTTGCCGAGTTCCCGCCTGCCTTCCGGCAGTTGCAGGAGCAGATGCTGCGCAAGCCCGGCGGCGATCGCGAGATGGTCGACATCCTTGCCCTGGTTCT
>NZ_JAFNAW010000175.1 GCF_017356265.1 Paracoccus fontiphilus
TAGCCAGAACAAGTTGCTCAATGATCAGGTCTCCTTGCGGAGCCTGAATCACGCAAGGCGTGTGAAATCAATGGGTCTGGAGCCTAGGCAATCTCGGGCCATCCACATTCGCCAATTGCTCGACAATACCTGATGCTTCAAGCCACTTGCGCCGATCCGGAATGGTGATGTTCACGCTTAGCTGATAGGCAATGCAAGGCCCGATCACCAAGCTGTCACTGCATTGGGTTGAAAAGCCCAGATGGGCAGCCGCACGCAGAATAAAGCTTGGAATCCGTGCAGGTAGGATCAAGGTAAGATCAGCAGGAGCCAGATCAAACCTGCGAACAAGTTCAAAGGCTAGCGGCAAATGAAGGTTCAGAAAATGCGACCAGTTTCCCGGACTGTCAATCCGGCAATCCATGCCCAGCGTTCCCGACAGCGCAACCGACTTACTCCTGGTTTTACCCTTTACAAAACCACGCCAGCCACCACGCAGGGCAGGCGGGGCCATCTGGTCAACAAGGCCGAAGGGAATGGTACCGCCCGGTGCATTGCGCCCCGGCAGGGCAATAATCTCACAATCGGGGACAACGCGGTCAATTAGATAGGATTTGGCAGTTATAACACGCTGCTGAAATAGTCAGGCCTCGACGCCGAATGAAGAACATGATTCATCGCCGACCAAATGACGGCGGGGGTGATCATGCGG
>NZ_JAFNAW010000176.1 GCF_017356265.1 Paracoccus fontiphilus
GGTGAGCGCGCGCGCCATGGTGCCGGTCACCGCCGCCTGGCCTGATTTTACCCCGCCGCGTGGCCGGATTTTGCACCGCCGTTGACAGTCGAGGCTGGGCGCGAGAGCCGATCTGCGATTTCCGGCACCGGCATCTTGCCTTCACGCCATTGGGCAATCTTCCGGCGTTCTTCAAAGCTCAGGTGCTGGTAGTGGGAAGCCATTCGTAAACCTCATGCAAATACCTGTATTATCTTGGCATTTGCACTTCGTTTGTGAATCCACCACTCTCCTGCGTACTTACCTCGATAAGCTGCGTCCGCGGGTGCTCCGGCCCGGCGACGAGGGAAATCCCTATATCTTTCCGGGTCAGGGATCCTCAGATGAAGGGCTCCATCAGCCCTACAAGACGCTTCTTAAGCGGACGACCCGGCTGCTGGCTCGCCATGTGGGGATAAAGATCAATCCCCATCTTTATCGGCATCTAGTCGGGTGGATCTGGCTCAAGGACAGTCCTGATCATCTCCCCCAAGTTCAGCGATTGCTTGGGCACACGAGCATCCAGACGACCCAGAATTATTATGCCGAAATCGACGAAACTTTGGCCGTAGAAGCGTGGCGGAGAGGTGGTCCGGAATTTCCGACCAGTTTGCCGCTTCGCTAAGCTCGGGCATGGGGGTTATGTCAGGCAGCGGCTTTCAGGTTCTGG
>NZ_JAFNAW010000177.1 GCF_017356265.1 Paracoccus fontiphilus
ATTTTGTTCTTGCTCTTCGGCGTCTGCTCGAGCAGGCGGCCGACCAGCCAGAGCGCCTCCAGCACCTTTTGGCGCAGCGGACCTTCGGGGATGTCCTCCAAGTGACGGCGCAATTCCCGGCGGATCCTTCCGGTATAGCCCTTGAGTTGGCGCAAGGCCTTGCGCATGCGCTTGAACTGCCGGGCATGGGCATACCGTCCAACTTGGGCTGCCAGTCGCGGAGCAAGCCGCGCGTAGCTCTGGCGCAGATCGATCCCGGCGTCCTTCGCCAAGCCGACCAGCAACACGCGCGCTCGCTCGTAAAGCCGCGCATCTGTCGGATGAGCGATGGTCTTTTCCATCACGGTCGTATCGACAGCCAACCGCTTCAGACCCTTGTCGGTGACGGCGCCAGAAGCCCGACCTGCCTCGATGGTTTTGGTCAGCAGCCACTCCACACCTTCTTCACCGATGCGCTTGCGCCAGCGGGTCAGGGATGACGGGTCAATCGGCAAGCGGTGCTGAAAGAACGTCTCGCCAGTGAAGTGCTGGTAATACGGGTTCTCGACCCACCGTGTCAACGGCGGTGCAAAATCCGGCCACGCGGCGGGGTAAAATCAGGCCAGGCGGCGGTGACCGGCACCATGGCGCGCGCGCTCACC
>NZ_JAFNAW010000178.1 GCF_017356265.1 Paracoccus fontiphilus
TGGGCGCGACCTTCGGGCCGGGCAACGCCACCCTTGTCGCCACCGGATGGGTCCTCGACGACGACGGCGCCGGGCTGAACCGGAGCATGGCGATCTCGGCCCCGGTGCTGGTGGAAGGCGCGGGACACCAGGCCGTGTTCACGCTGAGCCTGTCCCAGGCCTATGCCACGGACACCACGTTCAGCTTTGCCACCTTTGACGGCACCGCGCGCGCGGGATCGGACTACGTGGCGCGCAGCGGCACCGTCACCTTTCTTGCCGGGCAGACCGAGGCCGTGGTCACCGTCAACCTTCTGAACGACACCCTGGGCGAGGCCGCGGAAAGCTTCGGGCTGAAGGTCACCGGCGCGCATGGCATCGGCGGCGCCGTGGGCACGGCCGAGGTGCTGGACCCGGACGCGGCCCGGCCGGTCCTCTCGATCGAGGGTTCGCGCGCGACCGAATACGGCTATGTCCTTTTCACCGTGCGGCTGTCCGAACCCGCCACCGATGCCGTGAGCGTGGATTACCAGGCCTATTCCGGCACCGCCGAGCGCGACGTGGACTTCTCGGACTACGGTTCGGCCTCGCTGTCGGGCACGCTGACCTTCGGCATCGGCGAGACCGTCCAGACCTTCACCGTCTATGTCGGGC
>NZ_JAFNAW010000179.1 GCF_017356265.1 Paracoccus fontiphilus
TCTACACCGGCGTGACCCGCGGCCGGAAGCTGGTCGTGCTCGTGGGCCAGAAGAAGGCGGTCGCCATTGCCGTGAAGAACGTCTCGGGACGCCGCCGCTGGTCCAAGCTCGATGAGTGGTTGGCCACGGAAAGGCTTGCGAAAGGTGGGCTTGGTTCTGAGATCCGGGATGCCGACTGACCCTGCCCGAAAGCGGGATCGTCACCGGAACCTCACCACCGAAAGCGCAAGGACGGTCTGAACCCGACAGCCGCTCAGGCCGAGGCAGCACACCGCTCCCCCACCGGAGGGGAGACGGGGCGCGCCTCTTGGACACAGATCACCCCCGGACAAGGCGTGCATGTTTCTACCGACGTCCTCTCACCCGAAACGATCCTGATCCCGGTTGCAGCCGCTTACATTGATTGGTCGGATCAAGATAACCGGGTTGATCGCGGCAAGGGCCAGCAGCGTGTCTGAGCTTGGCTGTGGCTGGACGGTGGCCGCAAGAGCATACCCTGCTCGTTTCCTATCAGCGTCCCTTGCCGGAGCACCGGACACGGCTCTGTTGCCCAAATCGGCTGATGGCCAGTGTCCCCCTTCCCCGGACGGACTTATCCCACGGCCTCTGTGACGGGTATACCGAGC
>NZ_JAFNAW010000018.1 GCF_017356265.1 Paracoccus fontiphilus
GTCAGGTTGGTGAAAGGGCGCCTCATCACATCCTCCTGAATAGCTTCAGGAAACTATCGAGTGATGCATTCCAGAATGGAATGTGCCCGCCTACAATATGCAAGACTAGTAATCCGTATTATGGTGCATAAAATCCAGCTTACGACTATTGCCCGGCTTGTTCCTGCTCTAGAACTTTTGCAATCTGATCGCGCCAAAGATGGAGGACCCATGGCTGTCTCACCACCTGTCTGCGACTTTGGCGCACCTTGGCACGAGTTTGCTTTGCAAGGCACGGATGGTCGCAAGCACGGCCTTGCCGATGTCGCCGGCGCGCGTGGCACGCTTGTCATGTTTATCTGCAACCATTGTCCATACGTCCAGTCGATCATCGACCGGATCGTCCGCGATGCAACCCAGATGCAGGCTGCCGGGATTGGAGTGGCGGCAATATCAGCCAACGACGTTCAGGAGTATCCGCAGGATGGTCCCGAGCAGATGAGGATCTTCGCCCAGAAGCACGGCTTCACTTTTCCTTACCTGTATGACGATACGCAGTGTGTGGCACGAGCCTATGGCGCGGAGTGCACGCCCGACTTCTTTGGCTACAATGCCAGTGGAGAGTTGCAGTATCGCGGCCGCTTCGACGCTTCGACACGCATGGCCGCTCCGGTCGATGCACGACCCGAACTGCTGGAAGCCATGCTTCTGATTGCCGAAACAGGCAAGGGACCTGAAAGACAAACCCCCTCAATGGGATGCTCGATAAAGTGGAAAACTGCATGAACGTCTGCCTTGCCCCCTGTCCGGTGGTCTTCGACCTTGACGGGACGCTGATAAACAGTGCTCCGGACATTCATGGTTGCGTGAATGCGGTGCTGGGCCAGCATGGAACGCCCCTGCTGACCTTGGACCAGGTGCGCAGCTTCATTGGCGGCGGCGTGGATGTCCTGTGGCAGAAGATCATCGCGGCCCGTGAGCTGGAGGACGCGAAGAAGCCCGATTACATCGCGGCCTTCATGACCTGCTACCAGGATGCCACCCAGCTGACCCACCTGTTCCCCGGCGTGGAGGATGCGCTTCAGACGCTTGCCGATCGTGGCCATCCGCTGGGTATCTGCACCAACAAGCCGCTGGCGGTGACCCGGGCGATACTGGCCCATTTCGGCATACTCGACCTGTTCGGCTGTGTCATCGGCGGCGACTCCGTCCCTGAACGCAAGCCCCATCCAGCCCCTCTGCGCGCGGCCCTGCAAGGCCTTGGTGCCGATCCCCGGCAACCCCGGGCCTTGTATGTTGGCGACAGCGAGTTCGACGCGGCCTGCGCTGCCGCGGTTCCGATGCCGTTCCTGATCTACACCGAGGGATACCGGCAGACCCCTGTCGGCGAATTGCCTCATCTCGCGCCGTTCGACGACTTTGCGCGGTTGCCCGCCTTGGTCGAGATGCAGACGGCAGCGTGACCAAGCCAGGCAAGTAAGCCGATGCAGGAACGGGCTGGATGCAACCCCTGCCCCGCTTCCTGCAGGCGCTTGACATTCCCGCCGACATGGTCCCAATCGAGGCTCTTGCCAAGGAAGGGGTTGTCATGGACCTGCGCCAGCTTACGCCGAATCTTGCGGTTTCACCGCAGATTTCCACCGAAGACGTGCCGCTGCTGGCCCAGTCGGGGTTCAAGACGCTTATCAACAACCGCCCCGACGACGAAATCGGGGCCGTTGACCACGAGGCCATGGCGCAGGCTGCGGCCGATGCGGGAATGTCCTACCACTACCTGCCCTTCACTCCTGGCCATATCACGCCCGACCTGATCCAGGGCTTTGCCGCGGCCCTTGAAGGGGAACGGCCCGCCGTCGCCTATTGCCGCTCGGGCAACCGTTCGACCGTCCTGTGGGCGCTGAGCCAGTCGGGCAGGCAATCCGAGGACGAACTGCTGAGCACGGCAGCCGATGCCGGTTACGACCTGTCAGGCATCGTGCCACTGATGCGGTCTCTGGCGGGCAGCCGGGATTAGGCGGGAACGCCCAGGGCCCGCTTAACATTGGCAGTCCACCCCAGCAGGCGCTGATCGCCCGCGACGATGACCGGGCGCTTCATGACGCTGGGCCTGGCCGCCATCATCGCGACGGGATCGGCCGCGCGTTCGTCCTCCGACATCGCGCGCCATGTCAGGCTGGCGCGATTGACGATCTTGTCACCGAAATCCGCAACCAAGGCTGCGCGTTCATCATCCGTCAGGGGCTGCTTCTGCACATCGCGGAAGGACACCGACCAGCCATGAGCTTCCAGCCCCGCCTGCGCCTTCTGGCAGGTCGAGCAATGTGCAAGGCCGTATAACGTCAACTGCCCGGGCATTAGACGAAGGGCACCAGCGGCACGCCGCAGGCAGTCAGGGTCGCAAGGGCGGCAAGGGCAAGAAACAGTTTCACGATAGGTCCGACAGTTGTGGTTTTCATCGTCTTAGAGACATTTCTCCGCAACGGGCAAGCTACAAATCATCGCTTGGACCATGCTTGTGCAGGCTGCGGCGGACCTGCCGCATTGCCCACCAGACGATCAGGACCGCCAGCGGGGTCAAGCCCGCGATCAGATAGGCCTTGTCCACGCCCAGCTTGGCGGCGACGGGATACAGCGCATAGGACAACAGCCCCACGGCGTAATAGCTGATTGCCACGACCGACAGCCCCTCGACCGTGTGCTGCAGCCGCAGTTGCAGATCTGCCCGGCGGTCCATGCGCGCAAGCAGCAACTGGTTCTGCGCGGATCGCTCGACGTCAACCCGGGTGCGCAGCAACTCGCCCGCGCGCGCCGCGCGTTCCAGCATCGCGTTCAGGCGCGTCTCGGCCGAGGCGGCTGTCCGCATGGCGGGGCGGTAACGGCGGCGCATGAACTCGGTCAGCATCTGCCGACCAGAGAAACGGGTTTCCCGCAGCGCCGTGATCCGATCCATGACAATGGCCTCGTACGCCTTTGTCGCGCCGAAACGGAAGGAATGCTGGACCGCCTGGGCTTCCAGTTCCGCTGATACCGCAAGCAGTTCATGCAGCACCGCCTCGGCCGGGCGGGTTTCATCCGTCATTCCATCCACGATGGCCGACAGCCGGGGCTCAAGCTCGTTCAGGCGGTTGCTGAGACTGCGCGCTCGGCCAAGACCCAGCATGGACATGGCACGATAGGTTTCAAGCTCGACCAGCCGGTGAACGATCCGCCCTACCCTACCCTCGCCCACACCTGGTCGAACGAACAGCGCGAAGCGCATCCACCCATCGGCATCGATCCTGAAGTCGCCGGCGATCATGGCCGCTTCCTCCAGCACCCAGACGGCGGTCAGGCTGTCCCGCGCAAACCAGGTGGTAATGCGGTCCAAGGCTTCGTTGGGATCGTCGGGCAAGGTGTCGATCTGCACCAGGACCGCCGCCACGCGCTTGCCGGGCGCGGCCTGCTGCCATTCCTTCGAGAAGATGGCGGCGGCGCTTGGATCGAAGGGCCGGATCGGCAGGCCCGGAGTCAGCGCCATATAGGTCACGAATTCGGTATGGCTTTCCCATTTCAGGTCATGCCGCCCCAACCATCCCTGATAATGGCTTTCATGGGGATCGGGGCGCGGCCCGCCATGCCTGCCGGTCAGTGCCGTCAGGTGTGCCAGATCACGGCCACGGTCCCGATTGGCCGCGTCGCGCGGTTCCTTGAAGGCCACGAAGACGCATGTCGCGGGGGCAGACAGGCGGGGCGACGGCCGGGCGTGCAGTTCATTGACCAGGTCATATCGCAGCGGATGTTCGATTTCCGGCCCCACGCCATTCTCCTTCAGTGCCCGCGACGGACGGGGGCGGTCGCCCGCCCCCGCCGTTTCACTCGATCATCGGCAGCAGCTTGTTGAGGCTGTCCTTGGCGTCGCCATAGAACATGCGGGTGTTCTCCTTGAAGAACAGCGGGTTCTCGATCCCGGAGTAGCCGGTGCCCTGCCCGCGCTTGCTGACGAAGACCTGCTTGGCCTTCCAGACCTCCAGCACCGGCATCCCGGCGATCGGGCTGTTCGGATCGTCCTGGGCGGCCGGGTTCACGATGTCGTTCGAGCCGATGACGATCACCACGTCGGTCGAGGGGAAGTCCTCGTTGATCTCGTCCATCTCCAGCACGATGTCGTAGGGCACCTTCGCCTCGGCCAGAAGCACATTCATGTGGCCCGGCAGACGCCCCGCGACCGGATGGATGGCAAAGCGCACCGTCTTGCCCGCCGCGCGCAGCTTGCGGGTCAGTTCGCTGACCGCGCCCTGCGCCTGCGCCACCGCCATGCCGTAGCCCGGCACGATGATGACGCTGTCGGCGTCGTTCAGCGCGGCGGCCACGCCCTCGGCGTCGATGGCGATCTGTTCGCCGGTGATCTCGGCCGCCGGTCCCGCCTCGCCGCCGAAGCCGCCCAGGATCACGCTGACGAAGTTGCGGTTCATCGCCTTGCACATGATGTAGGACAGGATCGCACCCGAGGAGCCCACCAGCGCGCCCACCACGATCAAGAGGTCGTTGCCCAGCGTGAAGCCGATGGCCGCCGCCGCCCAGCCGGAATAGCTGTTCAGCATCGACACCACGACCGGCATGTCGGCCCCGCCGATGCCCATGATCAGGTGATAGCCGATGAAGAACGCCAGGAGCGTGATCAGGATCAGCCAGAAGATTGCCGGACCGACGCCCGCGCAGTAGAGGATGCCCAGCAGCACCGACAGCGCCAGCGCGCCCGCGTTCAGCATGTGCCCGCCCGGCAGCTTCCTGGGCTTGCCGTCCACCCGGCCCGCCAGCTTGCCGAAGGCCACGACCGAGCCGGTGAACGTCACGGCGCCGATGAAGATGCCAAGGAACACCTCGATCTTCAGCATCGCGATCTCGGCCGGTGTCTTGTGGGCCAGCACGGCGGCAAAGCCGTAAAAGAGGTCCACGCCCTCCTCGGCCTTGGCGCGCAGCACGCGGGCCAGCTCGATCTGGGCGTTGAAGCCCACGAAGACCGCCGCAAGGCCCACCAGCGAGTGCATGGCGGCGACAAGCTGCGGCATCTCGGTCATCTGGACGCGCTTGGCGACGACCCAGCCGACGGCGCCGCCGATGGCGATCATGACCAGCGACAACAGCCAGTTGCCCGCGCCCGGCCCGAACAGCGTGGCCAGCACGGCAAGCGCCATGCCGACGATGCCGTACCAGATCGCGCGCTTGGCGCTTTCCTGTCCCGACAGGCCGCCCAGCGACAGGATGAACAGCACGGCTGCGACCACATAGGCCGCGGTGGTGAATCCGTATTCCATGGCTGTCCCCTTACGACTTCTGGAACATGGCGAGCATCCGGCGCGTGACCATGAAGCCCCCGAAGATGTTGACGCCCGCCATCAGGACGGCCAAGGCGCCCAGCAGGACCACCCACCACGACCCCGACCCGATCTGCATCAGCGCGCCCAGGATGATGATCGAGCTGATCGCGTTGGTGATCGCCATCAGCGGCGTGTGCAGCGAATGGGCAACGTTCCAGATCACCCGGAAGCCGATGAAGCAGGCCAGCACGAAGACGATGAAATGCGCCATGAAGCTGGCGGGCGCGATGGCCCCGATGATCAGCAGGACGATGGCGCCGACGCCCAGCAGCGTGACCTGCGACTTGGTCTCGGCCTTGAAGGCGGCGACCTCGGCCGCGCGGCGTTCCTCGACCGTCAGGGCCCTGGGCTTTTCCTTGGGCTTCTGCGCGGCGATGGCCGCGATCTTCGGCGGCGGCGGCGGCCAGGTGACGTCATGGTCGCGCGTCACGGTCGCGCCCCGGATCACGTCGTCCTCCATGTTGTGCAGGATGACGCCATCCTTCCTGGGCGTCAGATCGGCCATGAAGTGGCGGACGTTGTTGCCGTAAAGCTCCGAGGCTTGCGCGCCCATGCGCGAAGGAAAATCGGTATAGCCGATGATCGTCACGCCGTTCTCGGTGACATGGCGCTCGTCGGGAATGGTCAGCTCGCAGTTGCCGCCGCGTTCGGCCGCAAGGTCCACGATCACGCTGCCGGGCTTCATCGCCTCGACCATGTCGCGGGTCCAGAGCTTGGGCGCGTCGCGGCCGGGGATCAGCGCGGTGGTGATCACCACGTCCATCTGCGGCGCAAGCTCACGGAACTTGGCAAGCTGCTTTTCGCGGAACTCGGGCGACGAGGGCGCGGCATAGCCGCCGGTGGCGGCGCCGTCCTGCGCCTGCTCGGCGAAGTCCAGGAACACGAACTCGGCGCCCATGCTTTCGATCTGCTCGGCCACCTCGGGGCGCACGTCGAAGGCATAGACCTGCGCGCCAAGCGACACCGCCGTGCCGATGGCGGCAAGGCCCGCCACGCCCGCGCCCACCACCAGGACCTTGGCCGGGGGCACCTTGCCCGCCGCCGTCACCTGGCCGGTGAAGAAGCGGCCGAAGTTGTTTGCCGCTTCGATAACAGCGCGGTAGCCCGCGATGTTCGCCATCGACGACAAGGCGTCCATCTTCTGCGCGCGGCTGATCCGGGGCACCATGTCCATGGCGATGGCGGTGATGCCCTGCTCCTTGGCAAGGGCCAGCATCTCGGCGTTCTGCCCGGGATAGAAGAACGAGATCAGCGTCTGCCCCGCGTTCATCTGCCGGATCTCGCCCTCGGCGGGCTGGCGCACCTTGGCCACCACGTCGACCGAGCCGATCAGGTCGGCCGCGGACGGCAGCACCGTCACCCCTGCCGCGCGATAGCTGTCGTCCGAGAACCCGGCCCGCGCGCCCGCACCGCTTTCCACAAAGACCTCGTGGCCCAGCTTCATCAGATGCCCGGCAGAGGATGGCGTGATCGCGACCCGAGCCTCACCCTCGAAACTTTCCTTCAACGCGCCAATCTTCATGGCCCTGTTGTCCCCCGCTCGTTCCGTTTCGGTTGGGGCACAGATAGCATCGCGAAAGATTTGTTCACAAGTCCGCGCGTAGGCCGTTCAGGACAAATGTCCAGGGGGTGTGGCGCACAAAAAAATAACGCCCGGGGCCGAGAGCCCCGAGCGTCAATCCGTATCGCTTTAGATCAGTTGGCAGGCGCCGGAGTAGCCGGTGCCGGGGTGGCCGGCGCGGGCGTCGTGGTGGCCGGTGCCTCGTCGACCGTGACAGCGTCATCGATCGCCTCGCCCGCGTCGCTGGCCGACTGCGCTGCGGCGTCCGCCGCGCTGTCAGCCGCTTCGCTTGCGGCATTGGCTGCGTCCTGGGCAGCGGTGCCGGCGGCGTCGGCGGCGTTGTCGGCGGCGGAGGCTGCGTTCTCAGCCGCGTTTTCGGCGGCTGCCGCGGCATCCTCGGCGGCGCCTTCCGTGGCGGCCGCGGCGTCATCGGCTGCGTTCTCGGTCGCTTCGGCGGCGCTGTCGGCAGCGGCCTCGGCATCGGCTGCTGCGGCTTCCGCATCGGCGGCGGCATCGCTTGCCGCGCCCGTATCCGGGGCTTCGGTCGTGGTCGTCACGGTGGTCGTGTCGCCGTCGACCGCCACGGTGTCATCGCCGGTAAAGCGCTGCAGCACGAAATATGCCAGGGCAAGTGCCAGAAGGACGCCGATGATCAGCGGCAGGGGCGAGGACCGACGCTCGACAGGTTCGACATAGGCTTCCTTCGGGGTCACCGGATCGACCGTGCGGGGACGGTTCGGATCGTTCGGGTCGTGGGTCATTGCTGGCCTCCAAGTGCTAGGTTGGGAAACCGGTTGAGTGTCGCGCGTTCTCCCGGTCTGCCTGGCAAGCCCGGCCATCGCGGCCAAGGGTATGCGTAGGTTGAACCAGCCGACTTGCGACCCGGCCTTCATGCGACTAACACATTGGTCCTGATACGGTTCCGCCGGGCGGAGCAGCTTTCTTCATGCGAGGATGCGATGACCCAGACCCACGGGCAGAATACGCACGATCTTGCCGACTATCGGCCTTATCCCTTTGTCCTGTCGGCGACGCGGATGCATTTCGACCTGCAGCCGCAGGCGACGCGGGTGCGCGCCGCCCTGTCCCTTGCCCCGCGCGATCCGGACCGCGCCGAGGACCTGGTCCTGGATGGCGGCAAGGCGGTCGAGCTTCTGTCGCTGGCCGTCGACGGAGAAGCGCTTGACCCCGCCCATGTCCTGCGCGAGGGCGAGACGCTGACGATCGCCGCCGCCGCCCTGCCCCCGCACCCCTTCCTGCTGGAGACCGAGGTCCGGATCGACCCCTCGGCCAACACCGCCTTCGAGGGGCTTTACATCTCGAATGGGATGTTCTGCACCCAATGCGAGGCGGAGGGGTTCCGCCACATCACCTTCTATCCCGACCGCCCGGACGTGATGGCGACCTTCCACGTCACCATCGACAGCGACCTGCCCGTGCTTCTGTCGAACGGCAATCCGGTCGGCCAGTCGCAGGGTCGCGCGGAATGGCACGACCCCTGGCCCAAGCCGTCCTACCTGTTCGCGCTTGTCGCGGGCGATCTGGTGGCGGTCAGCGACAGCTTCACCACGCGGTCGGGGCGCAGGGTCGCGCTGAACGTCTGGGTGCGGCCGGGCGACGGGGACCGGGCCGGTTTCGCCATGGAATCTCTGATCAAGTCGATGAAATGGGACGAGGATGTCTATGGCCGCGAATACGACCTGGACGTCTTCAACATCGTCGCGGTCGATGACTTCAACATGGGGGCAATGGAAAACAAGGGGTTGAACATCTTCAACTCGAAACTGGTCCTTGCCAGCCCCGAAACTGCGACCGATACCGACTATGAACGGATCGAGGCGGTGATCGCCCATGAATATTTCCACAACTGGACCGGCAACCGGATCACCTGCCGCGACTGGTTCCAGCTTTGCCTCAAGGAAGGGCTGACGGTCTTTCGCGACCAGCAGTTCACGTCCGACATGCGGTCCGCCGCCGTCAAGCGGATCGAGGACGTGCAGGCCCTGAGAAGCCGCCAGTTCCGCGAGGATCAGGGACCGCTGGCCCACCCCCCGCGGCCTGATCGTTACGAGGAGATCAACAACTTCTACACCGCGACCGTCTACGAAAAGGGCGCCGAGGTCATCGGGATGCTCAAGCGCCTTGTGGGCGACGACGGCTATCGTCGCGCGCTGGACCTGTATTTCGACCGCCACGACGGCGATGCCGCCACCATCGAGGACTGGTTGACGGTGTTCGAGGATGCGACGGGCCGCGACCTGAGCCAGTTCAAGCGCTGGTACACCGACGCCGGCACCCCGCGCCTGACCATGGCCGAGGATTGGCAGCCGGGCGAGGCGGGCGGCACGCTGACCCTGGCCTTCACGCAGGACACCCCGCCCACCCCCGGCCAGCCGGAGAAGCTGCCGCGTGTCATTCCGATCGCCGTCGGGCTGATCGGCCCGAACGGCGACGAGGTCGCGCCGACGCAGGTGCTGGAGATGACCGAGGCCAGCCAGAGATTCGTGTTCCAGGGGCTGGGCTCTCGTCCGGTCGTCTCGGCCCTGCGCGGCTTTTCTGCCCCGGTGATGCTGTCGCGCCGGCAGGATGATGCCACCCGCGCCTTCCTGCTGGCCCATGACACCGACCCGTTCGCGCGATGGGAAGCAGGCCGCGACCTGGCCCTTGCCGCGCTGATCGGGGCCGCGCAGGGACAGGCGGTCGGCAGCGACTATGTCGAAGCCATTGGCCGGCTGATCGCCGACGACGGGGCCGATCCCGCCTTCCGCGCCCTGTGCCTGAACCTGCCGGGAGAGGAGGAGATCGCAACCCGCCTGTCGGCCGAAGGCATCACCCCAGATCCCGACGCGATCCATGTCGCCCGCGAATCCCTGGCCCGCCAGATTGCCGAGGCGCATCTGGACCTGCTGTCGCGCATTTACGACGACATGGCCGTGGCGGGCCCCTACCGACCCGACGCCGCCGACGCTGCCCGCCGGTCGCTGCGCAATGCCGCGCTGGCGCTTCTGACCCGCATCGACGGCGGCGAGCGCGCCGAGATCCTGTTCGGCATCGCCGGCAACATGACCGAACGGTTGGCCGCCCTGACCGCCCTGCTGCGGCGCGGAAAGGGCCAGGCAGAGCTTGCGGCCCTGCACGATCAGTTCGCCGGCAACCGGCTGGTCATGGACAAGTGGTTCGCGATCCAGGCGATGGCCGCGCCCCCTGCCCAGGCTGCCGCGATTGCCCGTGCGCTGTCGCAGCGCAAGGATTTCGAGTGGAAGAACCCCAACCGCTTCCGCGCTTTGCTTGGCGGACTGTCCGGCAACCACGCGGGATTTCATGCTGCCGACGGGTCGGGCTATGACTTCACCGCCGACTGGCTTTTGCGCATGGACCCGGTGAACCCGCAGATCGCCGCGCGGATGTCCACCGCCTTCGAGACCTGGACACGCTATGATGGCGGACGCCGCGCCAAGGCCTTGGCCGCCTTGGAACAAATCGCCGCTGCCGAAGGTTTGAGCAAGAACACCCGCGAGATGGTGTCGCGGATGATCGCCGCAGGTCGATGATGCCGCTTGCGGTTGCTCCGGTGCCGGGGCAGAAAGGCCGGAATGACTGACCGACACGCCGATGCCAAGGCCGAGATGCAGGCCCGTCTGGACCCGCTGATCGCCGAGCGGGCGCCCTGGCTTTATTCCGGCAAGCCGCATCACCGGCTGGTGAAGTGGGCGATGATGGGCCTGCTGCGCTATCCCACCACCATCCGCCTGGGTGCCGAGTTCCGCGACGCCCCTACGGTCGAGATCATGCGGCGCATGACCGACCTGATCGTCCGCGATGTCCGGGTCGAGGGGATGGAGCATATTCCCGCCACCGGCCCCGCGCTGATCGTCGCGAACCACCCGACGGGGATCGCGGACGGCATTGTCGTCCACGCGCTGATGTCGCAATTGCGCGACGATCTGTTCATCTATGCCAACCACGACATGATCCGCGTCCTGCCGCAAACGGCCGACTTGATCGCGGGTGTCGAATGGCGCCTGGAAAAGCGCAGCCATGCCAAGACAAAGGCCACGATGGACTACACGCGCGAGGCGCTGGCTGCCGGGCGGATCGGGCTGATCTTCCCGTCTGGCCGTCTGGCCAAGCGTCACGGGCTGGCCCTGCACGAACGTCCCTGGATGGCAAGCGCGGCGATGATCGCGCGCAAGTTCGGCGTGCCGATCATCCCCATGAACATCCGCGCCCGCAACTCGGCGCTGTTCTACCTGCTGGATGCACTGCACCCGACGCTGCGCGACGTGACGCTGTTCAACGAGGTCCTGAACAAGCGAAGCCAGCCCTACCGCATCACCATCGGCGCCCCCATCGACCCCGGGACCCTGCCCAGGGGAGAGGAGGCGATCAGCGTCCTGCGCGATACCGTGCTGGCCTTGCCCGCGCCGGGTCCGAACGCCGCCCGGCTCATGCAGGATCGCGGCCGCGCGCGACTGGTCCGCGGGTCGGAAGGCTTGGCCTGACCCGGTCGGGTCAGGCCGCCGCCTCAGATCGCCGCCTTGCGGCTTTCTTCCAGATAGATCTCGCGCAGCCGGGTCGCCACGGGTCCGACCTGCCCCGTTCCAACCGCCGCGCCGTCGATTTCCACCACCGGCATCACGAAGGCCGAGGCCGAGGTGATGAAGGCCTCGTCCGCCGCTTGCGCTTCGTCGATGGTGAAGCTTCGTTCCTCCACCTGCATCTGCGCCTCGGCGGCAAAGCGCAGCACGGCGGCGCGGGTGATGCCGTGCAGGATGTCGTTCGACAGGGCGCGGGTGACGATGGTGCCGTTCCTGACGATATAGGCGTTGTTGCTGGTGCCTTCGGTCACCATCCCGTCCTCGACCATCCAGGCGTCATCGACGCCGCGCGCCTTGGCCTCCATCTTGGCCATGGACGGATAGAGAAGCTGCACCGTCTTGATGTCGCGGCGTGCCCACCGCTGGTCCTCGATGCTGATGACCTTCCAGCCCGTTCTTGCCGCAGGCGCATCGGCCAGGCCCGGCTTCGACTGCGTAAACATCACCACGGTCGGACGGGTGCCCGTCGCCGGATAGGTGAAATCGCGGTCGCCCGGATTGCCGCGCGTGACCTGCAGATAGACCAGCCCATCGGTGATCGCGTTCTTTTCCACCAGCGCACGGAACGCCGCCAGATACTCATCCTTGCCAAGCGGGTTGTCCATCGCCAGTTCGGCCAGCGACCGGTTCAGCCGCACCAGATGGCCTTCGAAATCCAGAAGCTTGCCGTCCAGGACGCTGACGACCTCGTAAACTCCGTCGGCCATCAGGAAGCCCCGGTCGAAGATCGAGACCGTGGCCTGATCCTCGGGCAGGTAATCGCCATTGACATAAACCGTGCGCGTCATGTTTCCCCCGTGGTTCCCGCGTCGTGGCGTGGTCCTGCGCCCAAAGAGCGCCATCGTCAAGACGAAGGTCGATGCCGCGCCGCAGCCCTTGATGTCGCGGCTGCGAAATATTATTGCTGCAAGCGTCACCTTTCTTTTCGGAACGGATCCCTGCATGAGCTTTCGCGCCCAGCCCCTGCCGCCTGCCCGCCTGAACCGCTGCCAACTTTTCGGCCCCGGATCGCGGGAAAGCCTGTTCGAGAAGATGGCCAAATCCGCCGCTGACGTGATCAATCTGGATCTGGAGGATTCGGTCGCGCCTGACGACAAAGACCGGGCGCGGGCCAACATCATCCAGGCCATTGGCGACATCGACTGGGGCGACAAGACGCTGTCGGTGCGCATCAACGGGCTGGACACGCCGTTCTGGTATCGCGACGTCGTGGACCTGCTGGAACAGGCTGGCGAGCGTCTGGACCAGATCATGATCCCCAAGGCCGGGAACGCCAGCGACATCTATGCCGTGGACGCGCTGGTGACGGCCATCGAGCGGGCCAAGGGTCGCAGCAAGCGCATCGCTTTCGAGGTCATCATCGAAAGCGCGGCGGGCATCTGCCATGTCGAGGAGATCGCGGCCTCGTCCCCCCGGATGCAGGCGATCAGCCTTGGCGCCGCCGATTTCGCCGCGTCCATGGGCATGGCGACAACCGGGATCGGCGGGACCCAGGAAAACTACTACATGATCCGCGAAGGTCAGAAATACTGGCCCGATCCCTGGCATTGGGCGCAGACCGCGATTGTCGCCGCCTGTCGGACCCATGGCCTGCTGCCGGTCGATGGTCCCTTCGGCGACTTCAGCGACCCCGATGGCTTTGTCGCCCAGGCCCGCCGGTCCGCGACATTGGGCATGGTCGGGAAATGGGCCATCCACCCCAGCCAGATTGCCTTGGCGAACGAGGTCTTTTCGCCAAGCGACGCCGCCGTGACCGAGGCGAAGGAGATCCTTGCCGCCATGGACAAGGCCAAGGCCGAGGGGTCGGGTGCGACGGTCTACAAGGGCCGGCTGGTCGATATCGCCTCGATCAAGCAGGCCGAGGTCATCGTGCGCCAGGCCGAACTGATCGCCGGGTGATCCCCCAGGCGGGTGTCTATGCGCCCGCCTGCCAGTCACGCACGCCTTCGACCGGCCACAGCAGCATCAGCACGTTCAGCGCCAGACCGTCGCGGATCAGCCAGATCGTCAGGACCTCGAACCCGACCACGATGGCGACGGACAACCACACCGGCAACCACCGTGCCAGGTAGAACCCCGCCACCATCGCCAGAATGTCGGCAACCGAATTGACAACACTGTCGCCGTAATAGTCCAGGGCGATCGTCACCGCGCGATAGCGTTCGATAACCGCATCGGAGTTTTCGACGATCTCCCACGCAGCCTCGACCAGGGTGGCGATCAGCAGGCGCCATCCAAAGGACAGCCGGCGCGCCACCAGCCACAGCACGGCATAGAAGATGATCCCGTGCAGCAGGTGCGAGGGCGTATACCAGTCCGACAGATGCTGCGAGTTCTCGGAACTGACCGTCTGGCCGTGCCACAGCTTGACGGTGCCGCATTCGCAGATCGGCACCCGACCAGCCACCAGCAGGATCACCGCGGCGATCAGGATCGACAAGGCGGCAAGCCAATACGGAATGAACTGTTTCTTGAACAACTTGGCCACGCAATGCTCGAAATTTTCTAGGGACGCCGCAGCTTTCTGAACGCCGCCGAGGCTCCCCATCCCGCGAACACCGCCACGCCCAGCGACATCAGCCCGTATAGGAAGGGCTGGTCAAAGGCGAGTCGGTAAAGCCAGCGTTCAAGCCCCACCTTCCGCACGTTGATGGGGGCCACGAAGACGTCGATCACCTGCCCCTGCCGCAGCAGGAATATGCGTGTCTTGTAGGCGCCCTCGACAAGGTTGGCGGGCAGGCTGACGTCGGCGCGAAACAGGGTCTGGTCGATCAGCGAAACGCTGCCTTCGTCCAGGCGATACAATCCCTCGTTCTCGCGGATGCGGATCAGCGCCTCGGTAAAGGGGACGGCGCTTTCCACGGCGATCTGGCCCGCGAAGGCCCTCATCGCGTGGGACAGTGATATGCGATAACGGCTGTCCCATTCCGGCAGCAGGATGTCGCCCAGTGCGGCCGAGGTCGCGACGGCATAGAAGCCGGGCGCGGCCCCGATCCTGACGGCTTCCGAATTGATCCAGATCCCGGCCTTGCGTTCCTTGCGCCAGACAGTGACGCCGCTTGACGGAGCCTCGACCGTGACGATGACCTGCAAGGGCGGCCCGTCGGGGATGGGCGTTTCCCGCTTGATGGCCCCATAAATCAGGATGTCCGAGCCGTCGAAGCTGGCCGTGATCGCGACCGAGTCGCTGGACAGGCCCGCCACCACCGTCTCGGCCGGAGCGGCCTCGACCGGCAGCGCATCGACGTCACCCTGCGGCACCGTCGATTGGGCGCTGGCGGTGCAGGTCAGGGCCAGCAGCAGCAATCCGGCAAGCTGCGCCCGCATCAGCCGATCCCCGGCTGGATGGCGTAAAGATCGTCGGGCGTCAGGAACAGGTCCAGCGCCAGCTTGCCGCAGACCGCCAGCACCAGCAGCGCCAGAAGGATCCGCAACTGCTCGGCCCGCAGGCGCGCCCCCAGCGTGGTGCCGAACTGCGCGCCGACGACGCCCCCGATGATCAGCAGCACCGCCAGCATGATGTCCACGGTGTTGTAGCTGACGGCGTGCATCAGCGTCGTGAAGGCGGTCACGAAGGTGATCTGGAACAGCGAGGTGCCGACCACCACCTTTGTCGGCATACCCAGCAGGTAGATCATCGCGGGCACCATGATGAAGCCGCCGCCGACCCCCATGATCGCCGCCAGCACGCCGACCGCCAGCCCGACCATCAGCGGGGGAAAGGCGCTGATGTAGAGACCCGAGGCGCGGAACTTGACCTTCAGGGGCCAGCGGTGGACCCAGTTGTGCTGGTGCAGCCGCTTGCGATAGCCGGGCATGGACGAACGCCGCAGCGCGCGGATGCTTTCCTGCAGCATCATCGCCCCGATGAGGCCCAGAAACACCACATAGCAAAGCTGAACGACCAGATCGACCTGGCCCACCGCCTGCAGCAGCGTGAACACCCAGACGCCCAGCCACGACCCGACAAGGCCGCCGGCCAGCAGCACGCCGCCCATCCTGAAATCGACGCTCTTGCGCTTGACGTGGGCCAAGACGCCCGACACCGACGAGGCGACCACCTGGTTGGCGCCGGTCGCCACGGCGATGGCAGGCGGGATGCCGATGAAGAACAGCAGCGGCGTGATCAGGAAGCCGCCGCCGACGCCGAAAAGCCCGCTCATCAGGCCGACCAGGCCGCCAAGGCCGACCAGGGTGAAGGCGTTGACCGATACCTCGGCGATGGGAAGATAGATCTGCATGAAACCGCGCGCCGCCTGCGTCAGGGCCAAGTCTGCAACGGTAGGGCATTCAGGTCAAACCGCTTTCCCCCGCTTCATGGCCGACTGACGCTTGAAGCGCGCAGGTCACCCGGCTAAGCAGGAAACGAAGACGTGAACAGGCGCTGTTGGCGGCGCAAGACATGCGGGCCGGACAATGCGAATCTTGATCACCAATGACGACGGCATAAACGCCCCCGGCCTCCAGGTGCTCGAGGAGATCGCCGCGACCCTTGCCGGTCCTGCGGGCGAGGTGTGGGTGGTGGCGCCGGCCTTCGAACAGTCGGGCGTGGCCCATTGCATCAGCTATGCCCACCCCACCATGGTCGCGCGCCTGGACGAACGCCGCTACGCGACCGAGGGAAGCCCGGCCGACTGCGTGCTTGCCGCCGTCTGCGACGTCATGGCCGACAACCCGCCCGACCTTGTCCTATCCGGCGTGAACCGGGGCAACAACTCGGGCGAGAATGCGATGTATTCGGGCACCATCGGCGGCGCGATGGAGGCGGCGCTGCAGGGCCTGCCCGCCATCGCGCTGTCGCAATACCTGGGGCCGAGGACTGCCAGCCTCGCCGATCCGTTCGAGGGATCGCGCCATCATGGCGCCGCCGTCATCCGCCGTTTGCTGGATCATGGCGACTGGACCTCGGACGCGGATTTCCGGCTGTTCTACAACATCAACTTCCCGCCGGTTCCGGCAGCGGCCGTGCGCGGCACCCGTGTTGTTCCGCAGGGACGGCGCCAGGGAACCAATTTCAGCGTGGTGCCCTATACCGCGCCGAATGGCCGGCGCTTCATGTGGGCGGCGGGCGGGGCGCAGAATGCCCCGGCCCGGCCCGGCACCGATGTCGCCGTCAACATGGACGGCTTCATCTCGGTCACGCCGATGCGGGCGGACCTGACCTGCCATGCCTCGCTGCGCGAGATGTCGGGACTTTTCGACGACAACACCCCTCGCCAGACGGAGGCCGCCGAGACCCCATGACGGTCGATCACGACGACGAGGACGACCCCGCCGAGCGCAAGATGCGCTTTCTGTTCCAGTTGCGGTCGCGCGGCGTGACCGATCCGCGCGTCCTGGCGGTGATGGAGCGGATAGACCGGGGCCTTTTCGTGCGCGGCCAGTTCGCCGACCGTGCCTACGAGGATACGCCGCTGCCGATCCCCTGCGGGCAGACGATCAGCCAGCCGTCGGTCGTGGGCCTGATGACGCAATCGCTGAGCCCCGGCCCGCGCGACACCGTGCTGGAGATCGGGACCGGGTCCGGTTACCAGGCGGCGATCCTGTCGGGGCTGTGCCGCCGCGTCTATACCGTGGACCGCCACCGCCGCCTGGTGCACGAGGCCGAGGCGATCTTTCGCCAGCTTGGCCTGCACAACATCACCGCCCAGGTGGCCGACGGATCGCGCGGGCTGCCCGACCAGGCGCCCTTTGATCGCATTCTTGTCACCGCCGCGGCCGAGGACCCGCCGGGCTCGTTATTGGCACAGTTGAAGATCGGCGGTATCATGGTCGTGCCGGTGGGACAGTCCGATGCGGTTCAGACCCTGATCCGTGTCACCCGGACCGAGACCGGCTTCGACTATGATGAGTTGCGTCAGGTGCGATTTGTGCCGCTGGTCGAAGGGTTGGGGCAAACGTGACCCGCATCCGCGGCAAGGCAGGCTAAGGACGGCAGGACGAATGAGCAGGACTATCAGGCGGGTCGCCGGAACCGGAGCGGCGGTGCTTCTTCTGGCCTCATGCGGCGCGACGGGCTTCGACCCCGACCTGCGTGGCTGGATGCCCGGCGCGCTGAACACGGCGGATGCCGCCGCCCGGGCCGCGCCCCGGCCGCAACCGGACAGCCGGGGGATCATCACCTTTCCAGGCTACCAGGTTGTCGTGGCGCAGAATGGCGACACGGTGACAACCGTTGCCCGCCGCCTCGGCATCGACGCGTCCCGCCTGGCGCAGCACAATGCCCTTCCCCCGAACGCTCCTCTTGCGGCGGGCCAGACCCTGGTCCTGCCGCAGCGTGTCGGTGCAACTGGCGGGACGGGTGTCGCGACGGGCGCGGTCAGGGATCCGTTTGCGGGCCAGCCCGCCCAAGGACGCGGGACAGCCCCGGCAGCGGCGCCTGCAACGGCGGCCAACCCGGCCCAGCATACCGTGGCGGCGGGGGAAACCGCCTGGTCCATCGCACGGAAATACGACGTCGGCGTGCAGGATCTGGCGGTCTGGAACGGTTTGCCCACCAGCATGTCGCTGCGCGTGGGACAGCGCCTGGTCATCCCGGTCGCGGGGCAGAAGGCGCCCAACCCGACCGCCGTCACCACCATGCCCGGCAGCGGCAGCCCCACCCCGCGCCCTCCATCCGCCGCGCAGCCCCTGCCCGCCGAGAACACGGAACCGGCAGCATCGCCGGGCCCCAAGGCGCCCGCGACCGATCTTGGCGCCACGCGCACGGCAGCGTCGTCCGGGGGGCGGTTCCAGATGCCGGTGTCGGGATCGATCATCCGCCTTTACGAAAAAGGCAAGAACGACGGCATCGACATCTCGGCCACGGCGGGAACCGCCGTCAAGGCCGCGGGCAGGGGCACCGTCGCGGCGGTCACCAAGGATACCAGTGGCGCGCCCATCGTCGTGGTCCGCCATGACGGAAACCTGATGACGGTCTACACGGGCCTTGACGGCCTGGACGTGTCCAAGGGCGACAGCGTCTCGGCCGGGCAATCCATCGGCAAGGCGGGTCGCGGGGGTTTCGTGCATTTCGAGGTGCGCCAAGGCTTCGACAGCGTCGATCCTGAAAAGTACCTGAACTGATCGGACGGAACACCTGCCCCGGACGGGCGTTTCCGTCCCATGAGCAACGCCAGCGGAGCACATGGCATGGACCATTCTGAACATCCCCGGCTTTTGCCGGACGAACTGACCGACGCGGTGCTGACGGGCGCGACGATCTATGGACCGGGCGACGATACGGTGGGCACCGTGTCCCATGTCCACGGATCGGGCAGCAGCGCGCAGGTGGTGATCGACGTCGGCGGCTTCCTGGGAATCGGCTCCAAGCCGGTTCTGGTGCCGGTGGCCGACTTGGACATGATGCGCGACGGCGACGGCGTGGTGCACGGCGTGTCGCGCTGGACCAAGGAGGACCTCAAGGCCCTGCCCGAACACACCGACTGACTTTCGGGGCGGCGGTCCGGCCGCCGCCCTGCTTGCGCGAAAGCACGCGCAAAGCTACCGTCTTGCCGAGCGATGGGCCTGCACCTCAGGCAGGAGACACGGGTTCGTTCCAAGACGGTACCACCCCCATGGTGGCCGGGACGTTCCCGGTCGAAATCCCGCGTTTTCATGCCGGCAACGTGACACCGATGATTGCCGGCAATCACAAGGGTCATCTGGCGGATGCGTGCGGACTCACCGGAACTTTTCAGCGCCTCCGTGCTTTCCTGAACGAAGGTAAAACTTGGCGTTCATAGGGGATGATCCGATGCGAGTACTGACCGCAAGTCTTTTGGGTTGCATGGTTTTCGGACTGGCTGCCTGCGGAGACAATGCAACCGAACGCGCCGCAACCGGCGGCCTTGGCGGCGCCGTCATTGCCGGCCCCGCAGGTGCGGTGGTGGGCGGGACCGTTGGTGCAGCCACTGCCAACTGATCCGACCGGAACCTGGACGGCCGCGCTTCGGGCGCGGCCGTTTTTGTTGGTCTTGCGGGCTGGTGATGCTTCCCCTACATCTGCTTGATAAAGGCAGAAGGACAGCCACATGGCCATGGAAGCGCACGACATCGAAGCCCTTATCCGCACCGCTTTCCCACATGCGCAGATCACGATTACCGATCTGGCCGGTGACGGTAACCACTACGCGGCCGAGGTGATCGACGAAAGCTTTCGCGGCCAGAACCGCGTCCAGCAGCAGCGCGCGGTCTATGCCGCCCTTCAGGACAAAATGGCCGGAAAGTCGGGCGAGCTGCATGCCTTGGCGCTGACGACCAAGGCTCCTGATTAAGGCGCTGCCTTGGACAGACCATCAGAAACAGGATGACGAAAATGACCCAGGTAACTGAAAAAATTCAAGAATTGGTCGATCAGGCCGATGTCGTGCTGTTCATGAAGGGCACCAAGGAAATGCCGCAGTGCGGTTTTTCAAGCCGCGTCGCCGGTGTGCTGAACTACATGGGCGTGGACTATCGTGACGTGAACGTGCTGGCTGACGACGACGTCCGTCAGGGCATCAAGGATTTCTCGGACTGGCCCACGATCCCGCAGCTCTACGTCAAGGGAGAGTTCGTGGGCGGCTGCGATATCGTCACCGAGATGACGCTGTCCGGCGAACTCGACCAGATGTTCGACCAGAAGGGCATCGGCTACGACAAGGCGGCGGCCGACAAGATCCGCGAGGCGAACGCCTGACGCCACCTGCATCCGGAAAAGAAAACGGGCCGTCTCGCGGCCCGTTCCAGTCACAGGATGTCGTCCTCGTAGGGGTCAGGGTCCCGGCCCTCTCTCAACTTCGCGGCCAGCGTGATGCCCACCGCGAACGCGCCCAGGATCTTGGCCATGCTGGCGGCGTTGGTGCTGTTGGCCCGCGACAACGTCGCGTTGGCGTTCTGGACCTTTGACTTGACGGTGTTGATGTTGGTCGCCGTCAGGCCAACCGCCTCGGCGGCATTTCTGGCTGCACCATAGACACGGCGTTCGGTGTCGTCCGCCAGCTTGTTTGCCCGATGGCTTGCATCATCCATGAGCGAAGCAACCTTGTTGCCCGCCATGTCCATCAGGCGATCCGCCTCGGTCCTGGCCTTTTCGGCGGCAGCCTCGGCGGCAAGATGAACGCGGGCCTCGACCTCCTTGCGAAGATCCTCCTTGGTCGGCATCTCGTGCTTGGCGCGCTTGGACATGGCCAGCAGGATCACCGCCACGGCGACGAACAGGATACCGACGGCAAGCGAAGCAAGGGCCGGTCCCCAGCCCAGGTCATGCGCGAGGAAGGACCAGAGCGCCGCCACAAGAAAGCCGAAGGCGATGGCAAGGACGACCCCTGCCACCGCCTTCATCGCCGACCTGCGCGCCGTATCCTTGAGAGCCAGTTGAAGACGCTGCGCATAGTCGAACATGGCTAGCCCTCAACGACGTGCGAGAATCAGACCGACCAGAAAGCCGACGCCTGCCGCGATTCCCAGCGCCTGGGCGGGATTGCGGCGAACCATCTCGGACACCTCGTCATAGCGGTCTTCGGCATAATGGGTCAGTTCCGACGCCCGCTGCTGGCCCTGCTGGTACAGCCGCTCGGCCTCGGCCTTGGCGCGTCCCGCATATTCCCCGCCAACCTCGCGCGCGCGCTCCACATAGTCCTGTGCGGTGTCGCGCGCGTTCTGCGCCATTTCGGCGCCACGGTCCTTGAGGCTTTCGGCGCCGGAATTGTTCGCCATCTTGTCGGCGGTGTCGCGGATGTCACTGCCGATCTTGCTGGCGCCCTCGCGCAGATCGGATTTCGCCTGCTGACCAGCAGCCGCGGCGTCTTTCTTCAGGTTGTCGGCGGTGGGATTGTTGGATTGAGCCATCTGGATGTCCTCCGGTGTGATTGTCACCATCAGGGCTTAAACCCCCCGAAAACATCAAGGTTCCGCGTTCCGGCGGTTTATTTGAACGGCAGTGTCCGGGGATGGTACCGCCTCCCCGGCTCGAACGGGGGACCTCTAGATCCACAATCTAGCGCTCTAACCAACTGAGCTAAGGCGGCACGGATGCGTTCTCTAACGCCGCTTGAGGGCGGTTGCAAGCCCGACTTGCAGGGAAAATACGCGCGCGATACAGAAAGCGATCACAGCAAGGGGCAATGGCCATGAGCATCAACAGCCAGAGCAATATCGCGGCCAACCTGCAGGTCGGGCCGACGGACCAGGGCATGGTCAGGATCTATCTTGAAGCCGAGGGTATTGACCTGCCCCTGGACTTCGACCCGGACGAAGCGACCGAGATCGCCGAGGAACTGCTGGCCGCTGCCGAAGCCGCCCGCCAGATCGGCCAGGGCGACAAGCCTAAAAAGCCGCGCCGCTGAACGCCTCGGGGTCGGTTAGGCCCTGCAGCCGCAGAGCGGACACGCGCGCGAAATCCCGCATAACCTTGGATCGTCGCGCGCCCGCAAGCCGGGTTTCCGGCGCCATCCGCTGGATTTCCGCGCCATAGGCATCGGCGCAGATCAGCCCGGTGTCGTCGGGCAGAAGATCGGTCGGAAAATCACAGTCGACGGCCCAGAAGTAGCGGTCGCACCATTCGACATAGCCCTGCCATTTTCGGTCGCCCATGAAATCCGCACGGCAACTCTTGCACTCGACGATCCAGAATTCTCCCTTGGGGCCCATGCTGATGACATCGACCCGCAGCCCTCGGCTGGGGACGAATTCGGTCAGCACGGCATGATCCATGCTGCGCAGCAGCCGGGCGACGCCGCGCGCAAGACGTTGACCCGGCATCGCGGGAAGGGACAAGGTGGTTCCGCTCATCCCGAAGTTATAGAACGAAATGGAAACACGCTTCAACCCGCTTGAACTGCGCCGCCTGCGTCCCTATCTGCTAGCCTTGGCGGGCTTCTGCTCTTCTCGCGTGCGGCCATTTTTCCACTGGCCTATAACTTTTCCGAGGGGGCTGGCTCTGGCGTGACCCTGGTCTCGTTATCCGGCGCCCACCTGGTAATCCAGGCTTTCGGGAAATCTCGTGCTGCCGCGGTTGCTGCGGTTCCCGCCACCCTTGAACCGCCCTGCCCGGCAGCGGCGGTTTTTTCCATGCGAAAAGGGCGGCCTTGCGGACCGCCCTTTCCAGTTTGCTTCCGATCAGAGGGAGGGAAATCAGAAGCCGTAGACGACCGACACGCCCAAGGTGTTGTCCGTCCGGATTTGACGGTCTTCCTGGTATTCGGTGGTGTAGCTGATGCGGGTCGCCAGCTGGTCGGACATCCGGAAGTTGACGCCGAACTGGTTGGTGATCACGTCAGCCGAGTCTTCCGACGACAGGTAGTCGGTGTCGTTGGTGATGAAGACCATGTCGTTGAAGCGGTGGTAGAGGCGCGACGACACGATATAGCCGATGCCGCTGTCCGACGATTCGTCGACGGCAACACGCTCCAGGACGCCATCATCGTCTTCATCGACGTAGTCGAAGCCGGACTTCTGCGCACCCGTCTGCGTGTAGCGGTAGCCGATGCCGGCCTGGACGCGCCATGCGGTGGTGTCGGTGTTGATCACGCGATAGCCCGGACCGACGCCGATGAACCCGTCGCGAGCAAAGTCGCTCAGCTTCTCGTCAATCTCCTCGATCGGCTGGCCGTCATAGTCGGGGTCGCCATTGGCCAGACCATCCACGCTGAAGCGGCCCAGGACGAAGGCATAGAAGCGGTCGTTGAAGTAGTAGGCGCCATCATAGATGGTCGACACTTCTTCCTTGTCCTTGTTGCCCTGGTCGTCATCGCCGAATTCGATCAGCATCCCGACCGACTGCTGCCAGGGTCCCTGGTTGCTGGACACGCGGCCCGCCAGCGAAAAGTCCTGGCTTTCATCGTTGCCCGTGCTGCCGGCATAGGTCAAAGCCACCGAACCGAACAGGCCTTCGCGGCGGTCGGGGTTGCCGAAGCGCGCGTCGTCGTTGTCGCGGTCGAAGTCGTCCTGAACGGCATCCTCGACGTCGATCAGCCGGTCGTTGATCTCGGAAATGCCCGTCGCATCGGCACCGGTGGCGATCTCGGTCTGTGCAAAGGCCGGGGCGGAAAGGGCGGCCATCAGCGCGGCGGTGCCGGTCAGCAGCGTAACTTTTTTCATCTTTTCCTCACGAGCTGAGTTTCGTTGTTCTGGAGCCTGAAGGTCGCCAGAGCATCTCTGCGGGATTAGAAGTAATCTTGCTCTGCCGCGGTTCAAAGCACCAAGGAAAAGGACGGCGAACGGCAAAATCCGGACGGATCGAGATAAACCCCGCGTTGCGCCATTTTTTGCCGAAACAGAGGTTTGATGAGGTTTCTCGGAACCTTTTGCCGCTTCGCGGAAGCAATTGTCAGGGCTGGATTTGGTTGGGCTTCACGATTTCCTCACGCCTGTTTTTGCCTGATGCGAGAGTGAAACAAATCCGTGACTGCCTGTAAAAACAGCAGCTATGCAGTGCGGCGTGATGGCATCATCTGTTGCACAATAAACACGCCCGGCAAATCATTCGCGTGCAGGTAGCATGACAGTGGTCAGCGATGGCGGCGAGGCGCGGGCAAGGTTGCAGGCGCCTTGATCGCGGATCTCTGCCGGAAGAGACGCTTTCCACGCCCATCCCTCGGCGGCGACTCGGCCTGCCCCATCACGACAAGCGCGAATTGAACACCGGCAAACACGATGGCGTTGAAGGCGACCAGCAGGACCACTGCCAGCCAGCCCACATCGCTGCCAAGGATCAGATGGCGCAAATGCGCCACATCAAGCGCCAGCAGTGCGGCCACGAAGCCACAGGCAAGCAGCACCCCGATGAAGACGCTGCGGATATAGACGCGAACCATGTGCGGCATGGGTGCACCCCACCTAAAGACATCCCCGCAGTATACGCTTTGACGCGAAAAGATGCAGGAAAAATCGCAGGTCAGAATGCTTCGGGTCGCAGTTCGCGGGCGACATGGTCAAGCACGGCGTTCACGAACTTCGCTTCGCGGCCCTCGGGGAAGAAGGCCTCGGCCAGGCGGACGTATTCGGTGATGACCACCTTCGGCGGAGTCTGGGGGGTCACAAGCTCTGCCCCGGCGGCGCGGAACAGGGCGCGCAGCACCGGGTCGATGCGGTCGATCGGCCATTTCGCCACCAGCCCGCGATCCGTCGCCTGGTCGATTCGCGATTGCCAGTTCACCGCCGCGTCCACGACGCGGGTGAACAGGGCCTCGTCCGCGGGCAGATACTGGCCGTGTTCATCCTCGGCCCCCAGGCGGTGAAGCTCGAACTCGCGCGTGACGCGATCGGCGGACTGGCCCGCCGCCTCCATCTGGTACAGCGCCTGCACCGCGTAAAGCCGCGCGCCACTGCTGAGGGCGCGCCGCTCAGCGCGCTTGTCTTTCGCCTTGTCGTCGTTCGCGTTCATGGATCAGGGCCCCGCACCAAAGACCGGCTGCAATGGAACGAAAGCCGCCGGGCGTCAACCCCCGGAAAGGGCCGAAGCCTCGACCAGGCGGGCGACGTAGCGGGCCATCGTGTCGATTTCCAGGTTGATCGCGTCACCCGCCGCGACCTTGCCCCAGGTCGTCACCTGCCGCGTATGAGGGATCAGGTTGATGCCGAAGCGGTTGCCCTCGACCTCGTTCACGGTCAGAGAGGTGCCGTTCAGCGCCACGGAGCCCTTGGGCGCGATGAACCGCGCCAAGGCCTGCGGCGCCTCGAAGGTCAGGCGCAGGCTGTCGCCCTCGTCATGCATCTCGACGACATGGGCCACGCCATCGACATGACCGCTGACGATATGGCCCCCCAGCTCGTCGCCGACCCGAAGCGCGCGTTCCAGGTTCAGGTGCTTGCCGACCTGCCAGCCGTTCGCGCCGATATTGGTCTTGGACAGGGTCTCGGCCGAGATATCCACCGTGAACCAGCCCTCGCCCTTGTCCACGACCGTCAGGCACACGCCATCGCAGGCGATCGAGGCCCCCATGTCGACCGTCGCCATGTCATAGCTGCAGCCGATCCTGGCCCGCATGTCGCCACGCATTTCGACCGAAAGAACCGTTCCGATGTCGGTGATGATGCCAGTAAACACGCGAAAGCCCTTTTCTTCGTCCGAGACCTAGGCGATACAATCATCGAGTGCAAGGTTTAGGCATTAACGCCTCGTTCATCGCGTCGTGATTTGATGACCTAATTCCTTGAAGGGATGCGCAAGTGACGCAGGACCGCCACGATTTCACGCCGTTCTTGAAGGCCACCTCGGAAGAGCCGCACCAGAAGGTTTTTCTGCTGCTGCAGGGGCCGCACGGGCCATTCTTCGACAGGTTGGGCCGGCTGCTTCGCGCGGCCGGGGCGCAGGTCTGGCGTTGCGCCTTCAACGCGGGGGACGAGTTCTTCTGGTCCGACAAGGCTCGCCTGCTGCGCCACCAGGGCAGCAGCGCGGAATGGCCTGCCCGCCTGGCGCAGATCATCGCAGAAAAGGGCGTGACCGATATCGTCCTTTATGGCGACGTGCGTCCTGTCCATGCCGCGGCGCGGTCGGCCGCGCAGGCCCTGGGCTTGCGTCTTCACGTGTTCGAGGAGGGATACCTTCGCCCCTACTGGATCAGCTACGAACGCGGGGGCTCGAACGGGCATTCGGCATTGCTGGGCGTCTCGCTCGACCGGATGCGGGCGACGCTGCGCGACACGGCAAGCGAGGTGCGGCGCCCGCCCGCCCATTGGGGCGACATGCGCCAGCACAAGTTCTATGGCGCCTTCTACCATTTCCTTGTCCTGGTCGCGAACGGGAAATACCGGCAGTTCACCAGCCACCGCGCCCTTTCGATCGGCGAGGAGTTCCGGATGAATCTGCGCCGGCTGGTCCTGACACCGTTCCACGCGGTGACTAGGGCGGTCCAGTGGCGCCGCTTCCGCCTGTCGGGCGATCCCTACGTCCTGGTGCCGATGCAACTGGAACATGATTCAAGCCTGCAAGGGCATTCGCCTTTCAAGAAGAACAGCCAGTTCGTCGAGCAGGTCGTGGCCGAGTTTGCACGATCGGCGCCCCGCCATCATCACCTGTTGTTCAAGGCGCATCCCCTTGAGGACGGACGGGCACGAAACCGGCGTTCGATCCGCAAGGCCGCCGCGTGCCACGGGGTTGCGGACCGGGTTCATTACTTCCGCGGCGGCAAGCTTGCGGACATGCTTGCCCATGCCCGCGCCGTCATCACCGTCAACTCGACGGCGGCCCAGCAGGCCCTGTGGCGTGGCCTGCCGGTCAAAGCCCTGGGAAGGGCGGTCTATTGCAAGGCCGGCCTCGTTTCCGAACAGGGACTGCCCGAGTTCTTCAGGGACCCCAAGCAGCCCGACCTAGCGTCCTATCGGGTGTTCCGCGATTACCTGCTGCAGACAAGCCAGGTGCCGGGCGGGTTCTACTCGCGCCGTTCGCGGGCCCATGCGCTGCGCCTTGTGGCCGACCTGATCCTTGCGCCGGACGATCCTTATCGCGCCTTGGCGGCCGGGCGGTTCCAGCGGCGCCAGCAGATCGGCGAACTTCTGGACTGAACGGCAGGAAGTGATGGTATCCGCCAGCGGCACGGGCTACATTGCCCGCACAACCGGACGGCAAGTCCGGGCTAAAAGGAACAGGAGTTTCGAGAGGTGACAGTGAAACTTTCTCCTGCCCGTCCGGCGGCGGGCCAGGCCATGCGTCTGGTCCTGATCGTCGCGATGACCCTGCTTGCGGCCTGCAGCCTGCCCCGTTCCGGTCCCAGCAAGAATGAAATCTATTCGGGCGCCGTCGAAAAGGGCGGCAACGCGCATGTGATCTATGTGAACGACCACGTCGCCCGGGCCACGAACTTCGCCCCGGCCTATGGCTTTTCCAACAGCTTCCTGGGCGCCGGACAGGTCGGCGCGGACGAGATTCGCGCAGGCGACGTGCTGGGCCTTGCCATCTGGGAGAACGTCGACGACGGGCTGCTGACCTCGCTGGGCGCAAGCTCGACGGCGCTGCAGGAAATCCAGGTCGACAGCAGCGGCTACATCTTCGTGCCCTATGCCGGCCGGGTGCAGGCTGCCGGAAATACCCCGGACCAGTTGCGCCAGATCATCACCGAGCGGCTTTCGACCCAGACCCCCGACCCGCAGGTCACGGTGGCCCGCGTCGCGGGCGATGGCGCCACCGTCTCGGTCATGGGCAAGGTCACGGCCCAGGGCGTCTACCCAATCGAGCGTCCGACGCGGACCCTGTCCGCGATGCTGGCACGCGCGGGCGGTGTCTCGATCGAGCCCGAGATCGCCGTCATCACCGTCAAGCGCGGCAACAACACCGGCAAGGTGTGGCTGACCGATCTTTACTCGAATTCCAGTAACGACATCGCGCTCCGCCCCGGCGACGTGATCCTGGTCGAGGAGGATCAGCGCAGCTTCACCGCGCTTGGCGCGCTGGGCGGACAGACACGCGTCCCCCTGGGCAACGAGATGATCAACGCGGTCGAGGCCGTGGCGATGGTGGGCGGCCTCAACTCGAACCTCGCCGACCCGACGGGCGTGTTCATCCTGCGGGACGAGCCTGAATCGGTCGCGTCGCGGGTTCTGGGCAAGACGGTCTATGGCACGCAGCGCATCGCCTATGTGCTGGACCTGACGCGGCCGAACGGGCTGTTCCTGGCGCGCGACTTCCTGATCCGGGACGAGGATACGGTCTATGTGACCGAGGCGCCCTATGTGCAATGGCAGAAGCGTCTGGCGACTCTGACGGGGCCGCTCAGCACGGCGAACACGGTCACGAACCTGACGCGGTGATTCCCTGATGCGGGACGACACGGAAGCCGCCGGTGAACAGAACCGGCGGCTTTTCGCATACAATCGCGGTTTCTGGCACGGGCCGCGCCTGCGCCGCATCCTGGAACTGGCGGGATGGGACCTGCGGCTGGGGCTGCCCGGGCCCGGTGATGCGGTGGCCGTCTGGGGCGGCAGTCCGACCGCATGGCGGGGCCGCGCCGTCGCGGCACGCCGGGGTGGTGACGGTCGAGGACGCCTTCCTGCGCTCCGTCCTTCCGGGCCGGGCGCCGGATCGGCTGGCACGTCGCGGTCCCCTTGGCCTGCTGGTCGATCCGTGGGGCTGTCATTTCGACCCATCGCGGCCCTCGCTGGTCGAAAGGCTGATCGTCGAGGGGAAAACGGCAGGGCAAGAGCATTCCGCCCGCGACGGCATCGCAAGGCTGCGCGCGCTCGACCTGTCGAAATACAATGCTCATCAGCCCAACCTGCCTGCGCCCCAGCCCGGCTACGTCCTTGTCATAGACCAGACCCACGGCGACGCGTCGCTGATGGGCGCGGGGCGCGACCGTTTTCTTGCGATGCTGGCTGCGGCGCGCGACGAACATCCCGGCCGCCCCATCCTGCTGCGCAGCCACCCCGAGACCATCCGGCACTTGCGCCCCGGTCATCTGGGTCCGGCGGACCTGCGCCCCGGCGACAGCCTGTGCGATGGTGACATCTCGCCCTGGCGGCTTCTGGAAAACGCCCATGCGGTCTATGCCGTCAGTTCGCAGCTTGGCTACGAGGCTATCCTTGCGGGCCACAGGCCGCGGCTGTTCGGCCAGCCGTTCTATGCCGGATGGGGTCTGTCCCATGATGAAGCGCCCCTGCCGCAAGGCCGCCGGGGAACGGCCTCGGTCGAGACCCTGTTTGCCGCAAGCCATCTTCTGGCGCCCGTCTGGTACGATCCTTGCCGTGACCGCCTGACCGGCTTCGACGGCGCGGTCGACCAGCTGGAGGCCGAGGTGAAGGTGTTTCGCCAGGATCGCGGCGGGCACTTGGCCCATGGCATGCGTTTGTGGAAGCGGCCCTTCATTGCGCGGGCCTTCGGTGACGCGCATCGCGTCCGCTTTGCCAAGCGGCCTGGGCCTGACGTGACGCTTGCCTGGGCGGGCAAGGCGTCGGACACCCCGCAGGCGGTCCGGGTCGAGGATGGCTTCATAAGGTCGCGCGGGCTTGGCGCGGACCTGACGCCACCCCTGTCGCTGGTGGCTGACGATCTGGGAATCTACTACGATCCGACCCGTGAAAGCCGCCTGGAACGGCTGATCGCAGAAGGGCCGCCACCTGGGGGCACTGCACGGGCGGAACGGCTGATCCAGGCGATCCGGGCCGCCGGATTGTCGAAGTACAACCTGTCGGGAAGCACCTATCATCCCGCCGGAACGGCCCGACCGCGCATCCTCGTGCCCGGTCAGGTCGAGGACGACGCCTCGATCCGTCTTGGCGCGGGCGCCGAGCGCACCAACCTGGACCTGCTGCGCCGCGTCCGCCGTGACAATCCCGGCGCCCATCTGATCTACAAGCCCCATCCCGATGTCGAGGCGGGCTTGCGTCCCGGCGTCATTGCCCCCGACGCCCTGCGCGGGCTTGCCGATGAGGTCGCCGCCGCCGCCGACCCGATCGCGCTGCTTGCGCATGTGGACGAGGTCTGGACGATCACCTCGACCCTCGGGTTCGAGGCCTTGTTGCGCCACGTTCCCGTCACGGTGCTGGGTGCGCCCTTCTATGCCGGCTGGGGGCTGACGCGTGACCTGGGCCCCGTCCCCGCGCGGCGCGTGGCACGTCCGGATCTTGCGGCCCTGGTCCATGCCTGCCTGATCGCCTATCCCCGCTATCGCGATCCCGCCACCGGCTTGCCCTGCCCGGTCGAGGTTGCCATTGATCGCCTGCAGGACGGCTCCAGCCCCCGGCCGCCCATGCTGCGCCTTTTGGCAAAGGTGCAGGGGGCGCTGGCGGGGCAAAGCTGGATCTGGAGGCGGTAGGCCCTAGCGGCGCTTCAGGAAGCGGATCAGGCGCGACGATCGCCGCAAGGCCGTCACGCCCGCAAGCGCCACCACGATCCACAGGCCGATCCGCAGAACCTGCCCATGGCCCGACCAAAGCGGCTCCACGGCCGACAGCAGCGCTGCCAGGGTGATCAGCGCCATCCGGTGCTGCTTGGCCATCGGGCCGCCGAAGTCGGCGGGCGCCCCGCAGGTGACGCCCAGTTCCCGGACATAGGCGGTCAGGACCGCCATCGCCGCCGCCGCCCAGCCAAGCGCGGGAAAATCAGCCCCGATGCCGACGCCGACCAGGATCAGCATGTCGGAAACACGGTCGGGAAACTCGTTCCAGAAGGGACCGTCCGGCGCACCCTTGCCGCCCTCGACCGCGACCATGCCGTCCAGGAGGTTGCAGACCAGGCGCACCTGGCAGAACAGCGCCGCAAGGATCGGCAGGGCGGACCTGCCCCATCCTGCAACGTCTGCCGACAGGGCGAAGCAGCCCCCTGCCACCAGGGCCGCGACCATTCCCGCGACCGATATCCGGTTCGGCGTCACGCCCGCAATCGCCAACCTGCGTGCCGCATGGTTCGCCCATCGGGTCTGGCGGCTGGCAAGCGGACGGCGTCTGGACGTGTCGATCATGGCTTACCCCGTGGCCCAGAAATACCGTGTGAGATGAAAGAAGATCGGCGCCGAGAAGACGACCGAATCCAGCCGGTCGATGAAGCCGCCATGACCGGCAATGGCGTGGCCCCAGTCCTTGACGCCCCGGTCGCGCTTGATGGCGGACATCACCAGCCCGCCCAGGAAACCCATCAGCGTGATCACGGCCCCCATCAACGCCGCGTGCCAGGGCGAGAAGGGCGTCATCCACCACAAGCCCGCCGCGATCAGCGTCGCCGACAGCGCGCCGCCGATGAACCCCTCGATCGTCTTCGACGGCGACAGCGCGGGGGCGATCTTGCGGCGCCCGGCCAGCTTGCCCCAGACATATTGCAGCACGTCGCTGATCTGCACCACGATGACCAGGAAGGCGATCAGAAGGACGTTCCGCCCCTCGTATCCGGGGATGGGCAGGTTCAGAAGCGCCGGGACATGGGACGCGCAATAAACGCAGATCATCAGCGCCCATTGCATCTCGGCGACGCGGACCAGGAAATTGCGCGTCTCGCCCCTCAGGGCCGAGACGATGGGCAGCAGCAGAAACACATAGACCGGGATGAAGATGGCGAAGATGCCATATTGCTGGTGCCAGATCAGCGCATACTGGACCGGCAGGACGACAAAGAACGCGCCCACCAGCGTCCAGTGATCGGACCGGGTTGCATTGGTCAGGGTCATGAACTCTCGCAGCGCGGCCAGCGAGCAGATCGCAAACAGCAACAGCACGCCCGCCTTGCCGCCCAGAAAGGCAAGCCCCAGCGCGATCACCATGACCCACCAGGCGCGGATGCGATCGTTCAGGTTCTCGACGGCTTCGTTCCGCCCGTCGGGGGACAGCTTGCGCCGCAAGGCCCAGCCAATCGCCGAGGCGACAAGCAGCACGACGCCGATCCCGGCCAGAACGGTCAGCAGGTCGGATCTGGCGGTCATCAGGCGGCCTCTCGCACGGGGCGCAGCGCAAGAAGCGCATCGCGGGCGCGGCCCAGGAAGGCGTCCTTCTCCTCGGCCACGTCAAGGCGCAGGGGCGCGCCGAAGATCACCTTGCACATCAAGGGCACGGGAATGAAGGCGCCCTTCGGCAGCACGCGGTTCAGGTTCTCGATCCAGACGGGCACCAGATCCACCTGCGGACAGGCCCGCGCCAGATGGTAAAGGCCGCTGCGGAAAGCCAGCAGGTCGGCATCGGTCAGGTTGCGCGTGCCTTCGGGGAACAGGATCAGCGATGCGCCTTCGCGCAAGGCCTCGGCCATCTGCCCCACCGGGTCGCTGCCGTCCTGCGCCCGTGTCCGGTCGATCAGCACCGCATTGAACACGTCGCGGCCGACAAAGCGCCGGATGCCGCCGCCCCAATAGTCCGCGCCGGCGACCGGGCGCGTCCTGCGGCGCAGCGGATCGGCCAGGACCGTCCAGATCAGGATGAAGTCGCCGTGGCTGGCGTGGTTCGCGAAATAGATCCGTTGCCGCCGGTCCAGCGGATCGGCCCCGCGCCAGATGGCCTGAACCGCCGTCACAAGACGCGCGAACAGCGCAATGGCGCGGCCGACAAGCGTTGCGATTGTGTCGCGGATCACGACGTCTCCTGTGTTGGTGGGGGAACGCTACAGGCGGCAAGTCCCGGGAAAAAGGAAAATATCTGCTTGGAAAGCATTGCAGCGCCAGAAACGTCGTGGATCGGGCGCCCCTGTGGATCAACCCCCTTCCTTCCGGCCGCAGAAGGGAACAACGTCCTGATATCCGGCAAGCAAACGCAGCCTTCGCTTCCTTGGCAATCACCTGTCCCGTTGCTAACTGTGACGCGCAAACAGGAAGGCTGCCCATGTCGCTTGTCATCTCGCATCTTGCCCGGCGCTTCGGCGCGACCCCTGTCCTGCGCGGGATCGAGCTGGAGGTGCGGCAAGGCGAGCTGATCGCGCTTCTGGGGCCCTCGGGGTCGGGCAAGACGACGCTTCTGCGGATCATCGCCGGGCTGGACTGGCCGGATGCGGGCGGGCTGTCCTTCGACGGCACGGACTGGCTGGCAAAGTCGGCGGCCGAACGCCGGATCGGCTTTGTGTTCCAGCACTATGCCCTGTTCCCGCACATGACCGTGCGCGACAACATCGCCTTCGGGCTGACGGTCCTGCCGCGAGCGACCCGTCCGGGCCAGGCCCAGATCGCGGCAACGGTCGACCGGCTGCTGCGCTTCCTGCAGATCGACGGGCTTGCCGACCGCTACCCGGCGGAACTTTCGGGCGGACAGCGCCAGCGCGTGGCCCTGGGCCGCGCCATGGCGATCGAACCGCGCGTGCTGCTGCTGGACGAGCCCTTCGGCGCGCTGGATGCCCAGGTCCGGCGCGACCTGCGCCGCTGGCTGCGGGGCGTCCATGACAGCACGGGCACCACCACCATCTTCGTGACCCACGACCAGGAGGAAGCGTTCGAGCTTGCCGACCGGGTCGTGGTGATGAACGGCGGCGTGGTCGAGCAGATCGGCCACCCGGACGAGATCTACGACCATCCCGCCACGCCCTTCGTCGCGCGCTTCCTTGGGCTGACGGTCGAACTGCCCATCGCCATGCGCGCCGGCCGGGCCGAGGCGTCGGGCCTCGATCTGTCCGCCCTGCCCCGGCGCGCCATTCCGGACGGGCCTGCCACGCTGTTCCTGCGCCCGGCCGACATCCAGCCCGTCCCCGACCCCGCCGCCCCCTTCCGCGTGACCGAGATCGCCTCGACCGGCGCGCTGCTGCGGATCGTCGCCGAGTCCGACACCGGCTGCCGGATTGAGGCCGAGGTTTCCCGCCGCGAGGGCCGCGACCTTCGTGTCGGCCACGCCGTCGGCCTGCGCCCGGCAGCAGGCCAGATTTTCCCCGGCGGCGCGACACCCCTCGCCCGGCCGGCATCCGCACCAAAGGCCCTGAAGGAGGCTCGCCCGTGAAAACCCGTCTGACCACCGCCCTTGCCCTTGCGCTGGGCCTTGCCTCGCCCGTGGCCGCCCAGGATGCGATCCTGAACGTGTCCTACGACATCGCGCGCGAGTTGTTCGCGGAACTGAACCCGGTCTTCGCGCAAAAGTGGCAGGAACAGACCGGCCGCAGCGTGACCATCGACCAGTCGCATGGCGGATCGTCCAAGCAGGCCCGCGCGATCCTGGAAGGGCTGCCCGCCGACGTTGTGACCTTCAACCAGGTGACCGACATCGACGTCCTGGCGGAAGGCGGCCTTGTCGATGAAAACTGGCGCGAGGCGTTCCCGAACCAGGCCTCGCCCTATTATTCGCTGCCCGCCTTCCTGGTGCGCGAGGGCAATCCGAAGAACATCGACGACTGGGACGATCTTGCCCAGGACGGCGTGCAGGTGATCTTCCCGAACCCCAAGACCAGCGGCAATGCGCGCTATACCTATCTGGCGGCCTATGCCTATGCGCTGGACAAGAACAACGGCGACCAGGCGGCGGCGCAGGACTTCGTGAAGAAGGTCTTCGCCAATGTCCCGGTCTTCGACCAGGGCGGCCGCGCGGCCACGGCGACCTTCGCCGAACGCGGCATCGGCGACGTGCTGATCACCTTCGAGGCCGAGACCGGCGGCATCGCCCGGCAATATGCCGACGCCAAGCTTGAACGGGTCACGCCTTCCCTGTCCGTGCTTGCCGAATTCCCCGTCGCCGTCGTGACCGAGAACGCCGAGGACAAGGGCACGGCCGAGGTGTCGAAGGCCTACCTGGATTTCCTCTACTCGCCCGAAGCGCAGCGCGTCCTTGCCCGGAACTTCAACCGCGTGCATGACGAGGGCATCACCGCCGAGTTCGCGGCCAACTTCCCCGACGTGAAGCTGGTCACGGTCGAGGATGTCTTCGGCGGCTGGGACAAGGTGCAAGAGGAACACTTCGCCGAAGGCGGCATCCTCGACACGGTCTTCGTGAACCAATGAGCATGGCGGCGATCACGGCGGCCCAGGCGGGGCGCCAGCGGCGGGTGCTGCCGGGCTTTGGCCTGACGATGGGGCTGACGCTGACCTATGTCGGCATCATCGTCCTGCTGCCCGTGATCGCCCTGGTCCTCAAGGGGGCCGAGATCGGTCCGGTCCGCTTCTGGGCCATCGTGACCGCGCCCCGCACCCTAGCGGCGTTGCAGTTGACGATCACCGCCGCCGCCCTGGCCGCGGCCTTCAATGCGGCCTATGGCCTGCTGATGGCCTGGGTGCTGGTCCGCTACCGCTTTCCGGGGCGCAGGCTGCTGGACGCGATGATGGACATCCCCTTCGCCCTGCCGACCGCCGTGGCGGGCCTGTCGCTGACGGCGCTGTTTTCCGAAAACGGCTGGTACGGGCAGTTCCTGGCGCCCGCCGGGTTTCCGGTTGTCTATACCATCTGGGGCGTGGCCATCGCCATGTCCTTCACCTCGATCCCTTTCGTGGTCCGGACCGTGCAGCCGATCCTCGAGGACATGGACCGCAGCCAGGAGGAAGCCGCCCGCACCCTTGGCGCGACGCCCTTGCAGATCTTCGTCCGGGTGATCTTTCCGGCGATCCTGCCGTCATTCCTTGTCGGCACGACGATCGCCTTCGCCCGGTCGCTGGGAGAGTTCGGCGCCGTCATCTTCATCGCGGGCAACCTGCCCATGAAGACCGAGATCGCCTCGCTTCTGGCGGTGATCCGGCTTGAGGAATACGACTACAACGGCGCCGCCGCCATCGCGCTGACCCTTGTCGCCATCGCCATGGTGCTGCTGGTCCTGTCGAACTGGCTGCAGTCGCGCCTGACCCGGCGGAGGGTTCCGGCATGACGCCCGTCACCCCGCCCGCGGCACTTGCCCCGCGCCAGGACCGCAAGGCGCAATGGCTGCTGATCGGGCTTGCCGTGGCGCTGACCCTGTTCATCGTGGTCGTGCCGCTGCTGTACATCCTGTGGCGCGCGCTGTCCGAGGGGCTTGCGGTCTTTGCCCAGAACATCCTTGCGCCCGACACGCTGCACGCGATCTGGCTGACCTCGGCGGTGGCGATCGTCACCCTGCCGGTCAACCTGTGTGTCGGCATCGCCGCGGCCTGGCTGATCGCGCGCTTCACCTTTCCCGGCCGCAAGGCGCTGCTGACGATCATCGAGCTGCCGTTCTCGATCTCTCCGATCATCGCGGGCGTGTGCTATCTGCTGCTTTACGGCCGCCAAGGCCTGCTTGGGCCTGCGCTTGCCGCCGCCGACATCAAGATCCTGTTCGCGCTTCCCGGCATCGTCCTTGTGACGCTTTTCGTCACCGGCCCCTTTGTCGCGCGCGAGGTCCTGCCGCTGATGCAGGCCCAGGGGTCGGAACAGGAACAGGCCGCGCTGACGCTTGGCGCCTCGGGCTGGCAGATCTTCCGGCGCGTGACATTGCCCAACATCCGCTGGGCGCTGCTTTACGGCGCCGTTCTGGCGACGGCGCGGGCGGTGGGCGAGTTCGGGGCCGTGTCGGTCGTCTCGGGCGCGATCCGGGGGCAGACCATGACCCTGCCCCTGCAGATCGAGCTGTTGTTCAACGATCTGAACGTCGTGGGGGCCTTTGCCGCAGCCTCGACCCTGACGCTGATCGCGCTTGTCGTGCTGGTTCTGAAGACGCTGATCGAGGCGCGGACCCGCTGATCAGGGCCGGTAGTCGGTTGCCTTGATCCCGTGGCGGGCAAGCTTGTCGTAGAAGGTCTTGCGCGGCAGGTGCAGGCGCTGCATCGCGGCCGTTGCGTTGCCGTCCGCCAGCCGCAGGGCATCGCGGATCAGTTCTGCCTCGTAGGTTGCGACCAGTTCCGACAGACCGGCGACGGGCGCGTCGGGCCGGGGTGTGAACGTGGTCACGCCGATGGCCTGGCTTTCGGCGAAGCCGCGCAGTTCGGGCAGGTTCCCCGGCCAGCCATGGGCCGACAACCGCGCCTTGACCGCGCCGGTCATGGGCGGCGCGGGCCGGTCCAGGCGCGCGCAGGCGGCAAGAAGGAACTGGCGGTAGAGCGCCGGTATATCCTCGCGCCGGTCGGCCAGCGGCGGCACCGGCAGGACGGTTCCCGACAGGCGATAGAACAGCCTTCGGTCGAAACCGCCCTCGGCCGCAAGCCGGTCGAGGTCGGCATTTGTCGAGGCAAGCAGTTGCACATCCATCGCGCGGGGCGCAGCGGCGCCTGCGGGCCAGAACTCGCCCGCCTCCAGGATCGACGACAGTCGCGCCTGCATGATCGGCGACAGCGTATCCACCCGATCAAGAAACAGCACCCCGCGTTGCGCCCGCTCAAGCTGTCCGGTCTGACGGGCGCCGCGCGGTCCCGTGGCCTCGCTTCCCAGCAGGTCCGCATCGAAGCGTGCGTCGTCCAGGGCATCGCAGGCCAGGTGGACGAAGCTGCGCGACCGGCGCGGCCCTTGCCGGTGGATGGCGCGGGCCACGATCAGCTTGCCCGAACCGTCCGGCCCGCTCAGCAGGGCATTTCCCCCGGCATCGGCCACGCGGTCCAGCGTCGCGCGCAGATGCTGCATGACCTCGCTGCTGCCTCCAAGCTCGGGGAAGCTGTCGGCGGCGTCGTGGCTGGCCTGCCGCAACTGGCGGTTTTCCAGAACAAGCGCTCGGGCGCCGGCGGCGCGGTTCAGCGCGGCCAGAAGAACGTCGCGCGCCACCGGCTTGGTCAGGAAGTCATAGGCCCCCGCCTTCAGCGCGGCCACGGCCATCGGCACGTCTCCATGCCCGGTCAGCAGGATCACCGGCAAGTCGGGGTCGATGGCATGCAGGTGCCGGAACAGTTGCAGCCCGTCCATGCCCGGCATCCGCACGTCCGACAACACCACGCCCGGAAAGTCGGGCGTGATGCCTGCCAGGGCCCCGGCCGCCGTTCCGAAGTCCTGGACCTCGAACCCCGCCATCCGCAAGGTCTGGACCTGCGCCGCGCGCAAATCCTCGTCGTCGTCCACAAGCCGGACCAGTCCCGTCATGCCGCTTTCCTCAGGGTCAGGCGGAACGTGGCGCCTTGTCCAGGCACCGGCGCATCTGCGGTCAGCTCTCCGCCAAGATCGCGGGCAATGTCCCGAGAGATGACAAGCCCCAGCCCAAGACCCTGCGCCTTGCTGGTGGCGAAGGGGGCGAAAAGCTGCTCTGCGACCTGGGGCGAAAGGCCGGGGCCATTGTCCGAAACGGTCAGCGTGACGCGGTCGCCCGTCGCATCGACCCCGATGCGGATCCACGGGTCGGGGGCGTTCTCCTGCGCCTCGAACGCGTTGGTCAGCAGGTTGACAAGGATCTGCTCCACCCTGACCTGCTCGCCGATGACGGCAAGTTCGTGGGGGATCGGGGGCAGATGAACCGGCATGTCGCTGGCCTTGCGGCGGCTGGCGGTCAGCATCAACGATGCCTCGATCACCGGGCGCAGAGCGACGGCGCCCACCTCTCTGGTGGGCTTGCGGGCGAAGCCGCGCAACTGGTCGGTGATCTGGCCGATCCGGTCGGTCATGCGCGCGATGCGCGCCAGGTTGTCGCCCACCGGCCCGCCGGGCTGCATCGCCTGCCCGTTTTCGGCCAGAAGGCGAATCGTGGCGAGCGGCTGGTTGATCTCGTGCGCGACGCCCGCGGTGATCTGGCCCATCGTGGCCAGCTTGTTGGCCTGCACCAGGTCGGACTGCATCTGCGACAGGCGGTGCTGCGCAGACTGGCGCTCGCGGATTTCCTCGGATAGATCGCGCGTGCGTTCGGCCACCGCGCGTTCCAGTTCGGCGCGATAGGCGCGATCGGCCTCGGCCTTGCGCAGGCGGCGGCGGTGCGAACGGCGGGCCTGATCCCCCATCGCCAGCAGCAGCAGCATCGCCAGACCTGCGGCCCCTGCGGCATAGGCCGCGGTTTGCCGCGCTTCCCGCGTGGGCACAGACATGGTCACGGTCCAGTCCGTTCCCCTGACCGGCAAGGCGATCGGCAGACTGTCGGGGGATGCGGGCAGGCCCAGGGTGAACCGACGCGCGGCATCGGTCGTGATGATGACGCGGCCATCGCCCTCGGTGACGTGCGTGGCGTTCGGACTGCGCGCCCAAGCAGCCTCGATGGCGTCGAATTGCACCTTGACAACCACAACCCCCAGTAGCGCCGCGCCGTCCCGTATGTCGTGGGACAGGTACAGGCCCGGCTGCCCGCTGACCGTGCCGAGGGCGAATTCCATCGCGGTCGGCCGCGCCCGGCGGAAATAGGCGCGGAAGCTGTAGTCATGTCCGACAAAGCTGTCGGGCCGGTTCCAGTTGGACGCGGCAATGGTCCTGCCGCGCGCGTCCAGCAGATACAGCACCGTGCTTTGCGTCGCGACCCGCAGGCGTTCCAGCTTGGCCGAGACCGCGTCGCCACCCTTGTGCCCGGGCTCGCGCAGCGCATCCTTGACCATCGCGTCGTCGGCCAGGATCGCCACCACCGCCCGCTGCCGGTCCAGGATGCTTTCCAGCGTCAGTGCCCGCGACTGCGCGGCGGCCAGACCTTCGTCGCGCAGGTTCTGCAGGGCCCCGCTGCGGATCGCCCAGAAGGTCGCGACGGGAACCAGCAGCAGCAAGGCCAGCGCCGCCAGCAGCACGAGCCAGCCTGCCAGGCGCGGCAAGGACGAATCATGCGCGATCTTTCTGACGCCTTGGGTTTCCTGCACGCGGCGGCTTCCTGCTGGGTGTTTCCATTTCCACACTAGCAGGTCCCGCCTGTGTGGAAAACCACACATATTTGCGGCGCTATCAGGTGAAAACAGCCATGTTTTCAGCGCATTGCCGATATGACGCAAGTTTTTTGGGCGCCGCTGCCAACGACTTAGGATGGCCGTCATCCAATCGACACAAGAGGCAGGAGGAGGCCTTTCCATGCAGCTGGACACTTCCGCGCATCCCGTGGCCCATGAGAAGCGGCCGTTCTATCGTCATCTGTATTTCCAGGTCATCATCGCCATCGCGGCGGGCGCCCTGCTGGGCCATTTCTATCCCCAGACCGGCGAGGCGCTGAAGCCGCTGGGCGACGGCTTCATCAAGCTGGTGAAGATGATCATCGCACCCGTGATCTTTCTGACCATCGTGACCGGGCTTGCCGGCATGGGATCGCTGCGCGGGGTGGGGTCGGTCGTCGGCAAGGCCTTTGCCTATTTCCTGACCTTCTCGACCCTGGCGCTGATCGTCGGCCTGATCGTGGCCAACGTGATCCAGCCGGGCTCGGGCATGAACATCGACCCGGCCTCGCTCGATTCCTCGACGGTGGCGACCTACACCGAGAAGGCGCACGAGACGTCGCTGACCGGCTTTGTCATGGACATCATCCCGACGACGCTGGTTTCGGCCTTTGTCGAGGGCAACATCCTGCAGGTGCTGTTCGTCGCGATCCTGTTCGGCATCGGCCTGATCCTGGTCGGCGACAAGGGCAAGCCGGTCCTGAACATCCTTGAATCCGCCTCGTTCGCGATCTTCCGTGTCGTGGACATCCTGATGAAGGCCGCGCCCATTGGCGCCTTCGGAGCCTTCGCCTTCACCATCGGCAAGTACGGCATCGCGTCGATCATGAACCTGGCGATGCTGGTGGGCACCTTCTACCTGACCTCGGCCATGTTCGTGATCGTGATCCTGGGCGCGGTCTGCCTGGCCAACGGCTTCTCGATCTTCAAGCTGATCTCGTACCTCAAGGCGGAAATCCTGCTGGTGCTGGGCACCTCGTCGTCCGAATCGGCACTGCCCTCGCTGATGGAGAAGATGGAAAAGGCGGGCTGCGCCCGTCCCGTGGTGGGACTGGTCGTCCCGACCGGCTACAGCTTCAACCTGGACGGCACCAACATCTACATGACGCTGGCCGCGCTGTTCATCGCCCAGGCGACGAACACCGACCTGTCGCTGCAACAGCAGGTCCTGCTGCTGCTGGTCGCGATGCTGTCCTCCAAGGGAGCTGCGGGCGTCACCGGCGCGGGCTTCATCACGCTGGCCGCGACCCTGTCGGTCGTGCCCACCGTTCCCGTCGCCGGCATGGCGCTGATCCTGGGCGTGGACCGCTTCATGTCGGAATGCCGCTCGATCACCAACTTCATCGGCAACGCCGTCGCCACCGTCGTCGTCAGCCGCTGGCAGGGTGCGCTGGACCGCGAGAAGTTCGACGCCGTGATCGGCGGCCGCGAACCCGAGGGTCTGGCCGCCCCCGTCACCGGCCTGGCCATGCACCCCGCCGGGCTGCAACTGGGCGAACGCAGCGCCGACTGATCGTTCTTCGGCAAGCATGAAGGCACCGCAGCGATGCGGTGCCTTTTTTCCATTGTCAGACCAGGATGTCGATCTGGCGCGGCGGCGTGCCGTTCTGCACCGCCACCAGGTTCTCGATCATGCGCATGACCGAAGGGGCGAAGCCGGACGCATCGAGGGCCGCGAGATGGGGGGTCAGAACCACCCGTTCCAGCCCCAGCAGGGGATTGTCCTGCTCCAGCGGCTCGACCGAGAAGACGTCGATCCCGGCACCCCGCAAGCGGCCTTCGCGGATCGCCTGGGCAAGGTCGGCCTCGACCAACACGCCCCCTCGGGCGGCATTGACCAGGATCGCGTCGGGTTTCATCAGCGCCAGCCGATCCCGGTCGATCAGGTTGCGGGTGCTGTCGTTCAGCTCACAGTTCAGCGTGACCACGTCCGACGCGGCCAGCAGATCCTCCAGCGGGACATGGCGGGCGTTCAGATCCGCCTCCTCGGCCGTGGGCAGCGGGGTACGCTGCGTGTAGAGGACAGGGCACCCGAAGCCGCGCAGCAGCCGCGCCAGGGCCTTGCCGACATGGCCCATGCCGACGATCCCGACCGTCCGCCCCGACAAGGTGGTCGAGGTCGGCCCCACCTCGCCCTTGGGCCAATCGCCGCGCTGGATGCCGACATGGCCGCGCACGATGTTGCGGTTGACGGCAAGGATCAGGCCCAAGGTGGTTTCCGCGACAGCCGCGGCGTTCGAGCCGGTGGTCCGAAGCACCCGCACCCCATGCTGGCGCGCGGCCTGAAGGTCGATCCCGTCATAGCCGACGCCCCATTTGTGAACCGCCCGCAGGCCGGGCACGGCAAACATCGGCGCAGTCACCGGCACGTCGCCCGTGATCGCGAATGTGGCGCCCTGCAGCCCGGCCAACTGGTCCTGCGGGGCACGCGAGGTCGTGGTGGCGATGGTCCACCGTTCGGGCAGGAAGGGGCGCAGACGCTCCAGCCGCTGGGGGGTCGAGGGGTCGAGAAGGACGATCTTCGTCATGGAACCTCAGATCACGAAGCGGATGCCGGGGCGGGCAAGCCCGCCGCCTTGCGCCATGACGGTGCCGTCCGCGCGCCAGCAGGCCGCGCCGGTCATGGTGCCGTTGGCGGCGAAGCCGATGGCGTTCATGCCGCCGCCGATGGTCTTGACCAGCCGCACGTCATGGCCGCGCGCGCGCATCGCCGGTGCCAGGTCGGCGTAGGCCGGTTCCAGCTCCAGGTGATGCCCCTCGGTCCACAGGCGCGGCGCCTCGACCGCCTGTTGCAGGGTCATGCCGTGGTCCAGCAGGTTGACGATGGCCTGCATGGCCGACGGAAAGATCCGCACCCCGCCCGGCAGACCCAGCGCATAAAGCGGGCGGCCATCCCGCATCACCATCATGGGCGCCATCGAGGTCGGCACCCGTTTGCCCGGCATGACCGACAAGGCGCGGCCCGGCCGGGGGTCATAGTTCAGCATGTAGTTGTTCGGGATGATCCCCGTCCCCGGCACCATGAAGCGGGCACCCCACAGCCCGTTGATCGTATGCGTCGCGCTGACGATGTTGCCATCCCGGTCGGCCACCGTCACATGCGTCGTGTCACGGCTTTCATGGGGCATCCGCAGCCTAGCATAGTCCTTGGACGTGAAGCGGTCCACCGGCACATCGACGAAGTCAGGATCGCCCGAGGCTGTCCGCCGATCCTCGAAGGCAAGCACGATGGCCCGCGCCATCAGATCCATCGCGTCGGGATTGCCGAAGCCCATGCCGCGCAGGTCATGGGGTTCCAGCATGTTCAGCATCTGGACGACATGAATCCCCGAGGATGCGGGCGGCGGCGGACCGGCAATGGTGAAGCCGCGATAGGTGCCGAAGATCGCCTCGCGTTCTATTGCCCTTGCAGAGGCCAGATCGGCCAGGGTGACATGGCCCCCACCCGCCAGCCGGTCCACCAGGGCGCGGCCCAGATCGCCGCCATGCAGCGCGGCGTCGCCCTGCGTCTGGATCAGCCGCAGGCTTTCAGCGTAATCGCCCATGACCAGCCGCGACCCCGGCGCCAGCGGGTCGCCGTCCGGCAGGAACAGGCGCGCCATCTCGGGGTCGGTGCGCAGATCGTCCTCATGCTCGCGAATGGCGCCGTGCAGATAGGGGCTGACGGCAAAGCCGCGCGCGGCGGCCCGGACCGCCGGTTCGACCACATCGGCCCAGGGCAGGCGACCATACCGCCGCTGCATCAGGCACCAGCCGCGCAGGTTGCCGGGCACGGCGACGGCCGACGGCCCGACAAGGTTCCGTCGCCCCTCGGTCTCCATATAGGCGTCGGGCAGGTCGGACACGGGACGGAACATGTCCGGCCGCGCGCCCTGCCCCGCCGCCGACAGCGCGTCGATCACCACATGCCGCCCGTCCGCCAGCCGCAGATGCGGGATGCCTCCGCCCGCGACGCCGACCATCATCGGCTCCACTACCGTCAGGGTCAGCAGCGCGGCCACGACGGCATCGACGGCATTGCCGCCGATGGCCAGCATCTCGGCCCCCGCAGCCGTCCCAAGCGGCGCGTTGGTCACGACGACGCCCGCCGATCCCGAGGCCGGGCGCTTTTCGCAGGTGAAGGGCAAGCTCATGGCGACCACCCTAGGCGGCGGATGGAAGTGGGATCAAGCCCGCGCATCCTCCAGCATCATGCGTGCGGCCTTTTCCGCGATCATCATCACCGGCGCGTTGGTGTTGCCGCTGGTGATCGTCGGCATGACCGAGGCATCCGCGATCCGCAGCCGCCCAAGCGCCCGCATCCGCAGGCGCGGGTCCACGACGGACCCGTCGTCCGCGCCCATCCGGCAGGTGCCGACCGGGTGGAAGATCGTCGTGCCGACCGCGCCCGCCGCCTTGACCAGATCGTCGTCGGTCTGGAAGGCGATGCCCGGCACATGCTCGCTGGGATCAAAGCGGGTGAAGGCAGGCTGGGCCGCGATCTTGCGCGCCAGCCGGATCGCGCGGACCGCCACGTCACGGTCGCCGGGCGTGGAGAGGTAGTTCGGCCGGATCGCCGGATGGGCGCGGAAATCCGGGCCGGTGACATGGACGGACCCCCGGCTTTCGGGCCGCAGGTTGCACACGCTGGCCGTCATCGCCGGAAAGGCATGGACCGGGTCGCCGAACTTGTCGAGGCTGACCGGCTGGACATGAAACTCCAGATCCGCCGTCGCCTTGTCGGGACCGGATCGCGCGAAGATGCCAAGCTGGCTGGGCGCCATGGACATCGGGCCGGAGCGCTTCAGCAAATATTCCAGCCCGATGGATGCCTTGCCCAGCAGGCGCGAGGCCTTCTCGTTCAGCGTCGGCACGCCCGTGACCTTGTAGACCAGCCGCAGTTGCAGGTGGTCCTGAAGGTTCTCGCCGACGCCCGCGACTTCGACCTGCGGAGCAATGCCCGCCGCTTGCAGCATGTCGCCGCGTCCGATGCCCGACTGCTCCAGGATCTGCACCGATCCGATGGCGCCCGCCGACAGGACGGTTTCGCGCGCCGCTCGCGCTTCCTGACGCTGGCCGCCGTGGTGGAAGGCGACGCCCTTGACCTCGCCGTCTTCGATCACCAGCCGCTCGACCTCGGCCCCGGTCAGGACGCGCAGGTTCGGGCGGCGCAGGGCGGGGCGCAGGAAGGCCTTGGCCGCGCTCCATCGCCAGCCGCTGCGCTGGGTCACGTCGAAATAGCCGCTGCCCTCGTTGTCGCCCCGGTTGAAGTCGTCGGTGCGGGGAATGCCCGCCTGCTCGGCCGCCGCCATGAAGGCATCCAGCACGGCCCAGCGGACGCGGGCGGTTTCCACACGCAGTTCGCCTCCCGCGCCGTGGGTGTCGTCGGCGCCGCGATAGAAATCCTCCTGTGCCTTGAACAGGGGCAGGACGTCGTCCCAGCCCCAGCCGGTGCAGCCCATCTGCCGCCAGCCGTCGTAATCCGCCGCCTGTCCGCGCATGTAGATCATGCCGTTGATCGAGGACGACCCGCCGATCACCCGCCCGCGCGGATACAGAAGCTGACGACCGCCCAACCCTTCCTCGGCCTGGGTCTTGAAGCCCCAGTCGGTGCGTGGGTTGCCGATGCAATAGAGGTAGCCGACCGGGATGTGGATCCAGTGGTAGTTGTCGCGGCCCCCGGCCTCGAGCAGCAGCACGCGCGCCTTGGGATCGGCGGACAGGCGGTTCGCCAGCACGCAACCGGCGCTGCCCGCGCCGATGACGATGTAATCGTAGGTTTCCATCAGCTTTCCGACCTGAAGCCCAGCTTGCGGCCCAGGCGGCTGGCGAAGAACTCTCCGATAAGGCCGCGCCGGAAGACCAGCACGCAGACCATGAAGACCACGCCGGTGATGATCGTCACGGGGAAGTCCGAGGTGGCAAGATAGTTCTGCAGCGTCACCACCAGCCCCGCGCCCACGACCGGGCCCGCCAGCGTGCCGATGCCGCCCAGAAGGGTCATCAGGATCACCTCGCCCGACATCTGCCAGGTCACGTCGGTCAGCGTCGCGAACTGGAAGACCAGTGCCTTGACGCCGCCCGCCAGCCCGGCAAGCGCCGCCGACATCACGAAGGCGCCCAGCTTGTAGCGGCTGACGGAGTAACCAAGCGAGATGGCGCGCTGTTCGTTCTCGCGGATCGACTTGAGGATCATGCCGAACGGCGAGTTCACGAAGCGCCAGATCACCAGCAGCCCCAGGACGAAGACCGCCAGCACGAAGTAGTACATGGTCATCGTGTCGGACAGGTCGATGATGCCGAACAGGCGGCCGCGCGGGACGGACTGGATGCCGTCCTCGCCATGGGTGAAGCCCGCCTGCAGGCAGAAGAAGAAAAACATCTGCGACAAGGCCAGCGTGATCATGGCGAAATAGATGCCTTGGCGGCGGATGGCGATGGCGCCCATCACCAGCCCAAGGGCCGCCGCGCCCAGAACACCCAGCAGGATACCGGCCTCGGGCGACCATCCCCAGACCTTGACGGCATGGGCGGTGAAGTAGGCGGAGCCGCCGAAGAAGGCGGCATGGCCGAAGGACAGCAGCCCCGTGTAGCCCAGCAGCAGGTTGAAGGCCGCCGCGAACAGGCCGAAGGCCAGAAGCTTCATCAGGAAGATCGGATACAGGAACTGCGGCGCCAGCAGCAGCGCGGCGGCGATCACGGCCAGCAGCGCAAGCTGGATGGCCCCGGCCTTGGGATGGATGGCGACGTGTTCGGTCGGGATGGGTTCGGATTTGCCGGCCATGTCAGGCATCCTTTCCGAAAAGGCCCGCGGGCCGGAGGATCAGGACGATCGCCATGATGACGAAGATCACGATGTTGGACGCCTCGGGGTAGAAGACCTTGGTCAGCCCCTCGACCACGCCCAGCATGTAGCCGGTGACGATGGCGCCCAGGATGGACCCCATGCCGCCGACCACGACCACGGCGAAGACGATGATGATCAGGTTCGACCCCATCAGCGGGCTGACCTGATAGACGGGCGCCGCCAGCACTCCGGCAAAGGCCGCAAGCCCCGCGCCAAGCGCATAGGTCAGCGTCAGCAGCAGGGGCACGTTGACGCCGAAGCTTTGCACCAGCACCGGGTTTTCCGTGGCCGCGCGCAGGTAGGCGCCGAGCTTCGTCTTTTCGATCAGGAACCAGACGCCCAGACAGACGATCAGCGAGGCCACGACCACCCAGCCGCGATAAACCGGCAGGAACATGAAGCCCAGGTTCACCGCCCCCGTCAGCGCGGCGGGCGCCGCATAGGGCATCCCGGATGCGCCGTAGAAATACCGGAACGTCCCCTCGATGGCCAAGGCAAGGCCGAAGGTGAACAGCAGCCCGTACAGGTGGTCCAGCTTGTAAAGCCTCGACAGCATCGTGCGCTCGATGATCGCGCCGAAAAGGCCGACGATCAGCGGCGCGGCGATCAGCGCCAGCCAGTAGTTGACCCCGCCAACCGTCAGCAGCAGCAGCGCCGTGAAGGCGCCCAGCATGTATTGCGCGCCATGCGCGAAGTTGATCACCCGCAGCAGGCCGAAGATGACGGCGAGGCCAAGCGACAGCAGCGCATAGAACGACCCGTTGATCAGGCCGACCAGCAACTGTCCCATCAGCGCGGCGACGGGGATGCCGAAGATCATGGTCATGGTTACACCCCCAGTTCCCGATGCAGCAGGTCCATCCGGTTCGGCAGGTCCGACACGGGAAATTCGGCGGTCATCGTTCCGTGGTCCATGAGGTAGAAGCGGTCCGCGACCTTGGCGGCGAAGCGGAAGTTCTGTTCCACCAGCACCACGGTCATGCCGCGTTGTTTCAACTGCCGCAGGACGTCGCCGATGGCGTTGATGATGACCGGGGCCAAGCCTTCGGTCGGCTCGTCCAGCAGCAGGCAGCGCGCCCCGGTGCGCAGGATGCGCGCCATGGCCAGCATCTGCTGTTCACCCCCCGACAGCTTGGTGCCGGGGCTGTTGCGGCGTTCCTGGAGGTTCGGGAACAGGTCGTAGATCTCGGCCACCGACATGCCGCCCTCGGCGACCTTGGGGGGCAGCATCAGGTTTTCCTCGACCGAGAGGGTGGCGAAGATGCCGCGCTCCTCGGGGACGAAGCCCAGGCCCGCGCGGGCGGTCTTGTGCAGGGGCACGGACATCATGTCCTGGCCCGCAAAGGTGATGCGGCCGGTGCGCTTGCGCAGGATGCCCATGATCGCGCGCAGGGTGGTGGTCTTCCCCATGCCGTTGCGGCCCAGGATGCAGATCATCTCGCCTTCGTTGACGTGCAGGTCCACGCCATGCAGCACATGGCTTTCGCCGTACCAGGCCTGAAGCCCGGCGGTTTCCAGAAGCGGAGCCGTCATCCTTCGGTTCCCATATAGGCGGTGCGCACGCGCGGATCGGCCGAGACGGTGGCATAGTCGCCCGTCGCGATGATCTCTCCGCGTTGCAGCACGGTGACGTGGTGGCAGATGTCGGCGACCACGTTCAGGTTATGCTCGACCATCAGGACGGCGCGGGTTTGCGCGACGTCGCGGATGATCTCGGCCACCATGCGCACGTCCTCCTGGCCCATGCCGGCCATGGGTTCGTCCAGCAGCAGCACCTCGGGGTCCAAGGCCAGCGTCGTCGCGATCTCCAGCACGCGCTTGCGACCATAGGACAGGTCGGCGGCGCGGTGGTCGCGATAGGGCGTCAGGCCAAGGTCGTCGATCAACTGGTCCGCGCGCCCGTTCAGCCGGTCCAGCGAGGACAACGGCTTCCAGAACTGCACCGCCAGCCCGGCGGGACGTTGCAGCGCGACCTTGACGTTCTCGCGCACCGTCAGGTGGGGAAAGACGGCCGAGATCTGGAACGATCGCACCAGCCCCATCCGCGCCACCTTGTCGGGCTTAGTCTGGGTGATGTCCTGGCCCAGAAGGGTGATCTTGCCGCGCGTGGGTTGCAGGAACTTGGTCAGCAGGTTGAAGACGGTGGTCTTGCCGGCGCCGTTCGGCCCGATCAGCGCGTGGATGCGGGCATGTTCCACGTCCAGGTCGACGTCGTTGACGGCGGTGAAGCCTGCAAAATCCTTGCCGAGACCGCGGGCGGACAACACCACCCGCGGTTCGGTTTGCGTCATGGCTGGCGCAATGGTCATGAACGCGCCTTACTGCGTGACCAGCGGGCAGCCGCTCTTGGCCGGGTCCATGAAGGCTTCGCTGCCCGGAATGGTCGCCAGCACGTTGTAGTAGTCCCACTCCTCGGTGATGTCGGCGGGGGCCTTCACCTCCATCAGGTAGACGTCCTTGATCAAGCGGCCGTTGGCGCCCACCCTGCCGTCCTGCGCGAAGACGTCGTTGATCGGCAGTTCGTGCAGCTTGGCCGCGACGGCTTCGGTCTCATCCGTCCCGGCGGCCTCGATGGCCTTCAGGTAGGAGGTCACGGCCGAATAGGTGCCCGCGTGGACCATGTTGGGCATCGACCCGGTGCGTTCCAGGAAGCGGCGGCCGAATTCCTCGCTTTCGGCATTGCGCTTCCAGTAGAAGCTTTCGGTCAGGTTCAGGCCCTGCGCCGCCTCGGCGCCCAGGCCGTGGACGTCGGCCAGCGTGAACAGCAGCGCGGCCAGCTTCTGCCCGCCCTGGGTGATGCCGAATTCCGCCGCCTGCTTGATCGAGTTCTGCGTGTCCGCGCCCGCGTTCGCTAGCCCGATCACTTTCGCGCCCGAGGCTTGCGCCTGCAGCAGGAAGGACGAGAAATCGGTCGAGGCCAGCGGGTGGCGCACCGATCCGACGACCGTGCCGCCCTGCCCCTTGACGAAGTTGCCGGTGTTTTCCTCCAGCGAATAGCCGAAGGCATAGTCGGCGGTCAGGAAGAACCAGCTGTCGCCACCTTCCTTCACAAGGGCGCCGCCGGTGCCGACGGCCAAGGCGTGCGTGTCATAGGCCCAGTGGAAGCCATAGGGCGAACACTGCGCGCCGGTCAGTTCGGTCGTCGCCGCGCCGGTGTTGATGGTGACCTTCTTTTCCTCGACGCTCAGCGCCTGGACGGCCAGACCCACGGACGAGGTCGTCAGTTCCATGATGGAATCGACCTGTTCGTTGTCATACCACTGACGCGCGATGTTCGACGCGATGTCGGGCTTGTTCTGGTGGTCGGCGGTCACGACCTCGATCGGTGCGTCCAGAACCTTGCCGCCGAAATCCTCGACCGCCATCAGCGCGGCTTCATAGGAATTCTTGCCGCCGAAGTCGGAATAGACGCCCGACTGGTCGTTCAGGATGCCGATCTTGACCTTGCCGTCGGAAACCTCGGCAACGGCGGGCGCGGCGATCAGACCGACGGACGCGGCGGACAAAAGCAGTTTACGCATACAACCTCCCCTAAGGCATGACCCCTTGGCGCCGCGACGAAGGGCCGCAAGCCGGGATGATGTCCTGTTCAAAATGACGAAGGCTTCTCCTCTGACCCTCGTTCGACGAAAGGATGACCCTAAAGTCACTTTGACACAAGCGTTCAAACGCGTCTAATTTCGTTCAGGTTCTGAACAAATTTGAACAGTCATGCTGAGTTGGGACGATCTTCAATTTTTTCTCGCCGTCTCGCGCGAGGGGCAGCTGTCGCGCGCCGCGCGCGTGCTGGGGACGTCGCACGTGACCGTGTCGCGCCGGATCGACCGGCTGGAACAGGCGCTGAACACACGGCTGTTCGAACGCAACCCTCGCGGATACGAGCCTACCCCGGCTGGCCGCCGCCTGGTCGAGATGGCGGAACGGATGGAGGAAGCGGCCGACCAGGGCACCGTGTCACGCCAGGCGGGTCCGCTTCGACTGGCGGTCCCGGAAGGCTTCGCCAGCCTTTTCTCGACCCACCTGTGGCCCGATTTCATCGCCAAGTTCCCGCTGATCTCGCTGGAGCTGATCACCATGTCGCAGATCCTGTCCTTGTCGCGGCGCGAGGCCGACATGTCGGTGACGCTGGACCCGATCTCCAGTGGCCCCTATCGGTCGGAACGGCTGGCGAACTACACGCTGCATCTTTATGCGACCGAAAGCTGTCTTGCCGCCAACGGGCCCATCACCCGGCGCGAGGATCTGCGCCGTCACCGCATCATCGGCTATATCGAGGAGATGATCTTCGCCCCCGGCCTCGACTACCTGGGAGAGGTCCTGCCGGGGCTGCGGGCCTCGATCAGAAGCTCCAGCGTCTTCAACCAGCTGGCTGCGGCGCGAAACCACCTAGGGGTCGTGGTGCTGCCGCATTACATAGCGGTCAAGTACCCGGAATTGCGGATCATCCTGCCTGACGAGGTGACGCTGACGCGCAGCTATTGGCTGACCTGCCATCGCGAGGTTCGCGCCATGCGACGGGAACGGGCGGTCATCGCCTTTCTGACCGACAGCCTTACGGCACGCGGGTCCGAACTGATCCGGACGCCCTGAAGATCCAACCCCTTCTCGGGAGGCCGCAATGGTTGCCTGCCACGGGAAGCCTCCAGCTTACCTGGCGTAGGCGCCCTTGTAGGTTCCCGTCGCGATCTGGCCCATGATCTCGGCTTCCTTGTGTTCCTGGGCAAGCGTGGCTTCAAGAAGGGCGGGCGCTTCATCCTGCGTGAAGGCGACAACCCCGTCCTCATCGCCCACGACGATATCGCCGGGCGAGACGACCATGCCGTCAAGGGAAACGGGAACGTTGATGAAGCCCGGACCGTTCTTGTAGGGACCGCGGTGGATGGCGCTGCGGGCAAAGACCGGGAAGCTGTCCGCGCCGATCTCGGCGGTGTCGCGGACCGAGCCGTTCAACACGAAACCGGCCGCGCCGCGCGATTTCGCGATGGCGACCATGATGCCGCCGATCAGGGCGCGCGTCGTCTCGCCGTCGCCATCAACGACGATGACGTCGCCCGGCTGCACAAGCTCCAGCGCCTTGTGGATGAACAGGTTGTCGCCGGCAGCGACGCGCACCGTCAGGGCGCGCCCGACCATCAGGCCCGCCGGCTTGTGGAACGGCCGCAGCCCGTTGGCGGCGGGCAGGCGTGACAGGTTGTCACTGATCAGCGCCGTGGCGGTTTTGGAAAACGCCTCGAAAAGGGCCTTTTCCTCGGCGGAGTTGGGTTCGAAGCGCATTGGTTTTTCCTTTCGGTTCAGATGCGGTTAGCGTGGCGCGGCTGGCAGTCGGCACGGTGCCCGTGCGGGGTCGGTCAGCGGCTGGTTGACGCAGAACCGGGGGCATTCTCCGCGCAGGACGGCCGCGATGTCAGCCAGGGCGGTCAGTCCGACCTGCCTCAGCGCCTCGTCGGTCTGGCCCGCCACATGCGGCGTCACGATCAGGTTGGGCAGGTCGGCGATGGGCAGGCGGTTGTGGGGAAGCGGCGTGACCATGTCGATGTTTTCCGCATCGAGGACATCCAGTCCCGCGCCGCCAAGCCTGCCCGACGCAAGCGCCCGGGCCAGGGCGTCCTCGTCCACCAGGCCGCCCCGTCCGGTGTTGATCACGATCGCACCCTGCTTCATCCTCGTGATGGCTGCCGCGTCGATGATGCCGCGCGTGGCCGGAAGAAGCGGAAGGTGAAGGCTGACCACGTCGGCCTCGGCCAGAAGGCGGCCCAGCGGAACGACATGGGGAAGGGTCTGGTCAAGACCCGGATCGGTGACAAGAACCGTCATCCCCAGAGCCCGGCCGATCTCGGCAACGACAGAGCCGATGCTGCCTTGGCCGACAAGCCCAAGGGTGCGGCCCGCAAGTTCGATCCCGTTCAGTTCGGCGCGCCGCTCGCCCCAGATCCCGCCCTGCGTCTGTGCGGACGCGACAGGCAGCTTGCGCGCCAGGCTGAGGATCAGGGCAAAGACATGCTCGGCCACCGCGCGGCTGTTGCCGCCCGGCGTGTTCGTGACCCAGATGCCGCGCCGGGTGGCGGCGGGGATGTCGACCGTGTCGGTTCCCACGCCATGTCTTGCCACGATCCGCAGGTTCGACGAGCCGGCCATCATGTCATCGGTGAAAAAGCCGCTGCGAAGCAGGACGGCATCGGCTTTCGCCTTTATGACGTCATAGGCCACAGCGTCGGGACCATAGCCCAAGGCAACCGTACCGAGTTCCGCTGCCGATGAGAGCACGTCGGAATGGACAGGACTGGAGACAAAGATCAGGGTCATGACCGTGACCCCGCCATTGCCGGGCAGGTTTCAGCCTGTGCCCAAGCCAGACTTACGGGTGCTCTGCCATCGCCTTGTGGGTCGATGCCTGTTTCGCCTCGAAGAAGGTACCTATGCTGACGCGCAGGTGGACCCACATGGCTTTGGAGGCGGCCTCGCGGTCGCGCATCTGGATGGCCGTCACGATGTCTCTGTGATGGCTCAGGCTGCGATACAGGGAGCTTTCGTCCATGACGTAGTAAGTCCCCAGCAGCATGGGCGTCCCGGCCGTCTGCATGGCTACCGTCTTCAGACGCGGCGAGGCCGAGGCCTCGATGATCAGGCTGTGGAAGTCGAAGTTCGTCCGTTGGAGTTCGGCAAGCCGGGACGGCCTGTCGGACTGCAGAATCTCGTGCATCCGCGTGTTCAGCGCCTCCAGCCCGGCGATCTGTTCGTCGGTTGCATGGTCCGCCGCCAAGGCTGCCGCATGAGGTTCCAGCACAAGCCGCAGCGACCAGACGTCCTGGATGTCCCGGTCGGTCCATTCCGCCACGAACATGCCGCGATGCGTTTCCGAGACGACAAGCCCGTCCTCGACCAGCCGCTTCAGGGCCGCGCGGACCGGTGTGCGGCTGATCCCCAGCTCTGCGGCGATGGCTCCTTCCTTCAACTGCGTCTTCGGCGTGTAGTGACCGGTCGTGAGCCGCTGCCGCAGATAGACATAGGCTGTTTCGCTTGCGTTGCTCATGCCGCCTTCCTGCACGACCGGACCTGTCCCCTTTTTCACAAGATGGCCCGCCAAGACAACCGTCCTGAACAAGGCAATGGCCGCCGATCCTGCCACAACGGCAGGCCAGTCCGTCGCGGGCGCTTCGGCCTGCAAGGCTCGACATCATCCTGTGTTCCTGCTTGGGCAAGCACTGCCTCCCGCAGTGTTCCGCAGCGCCGACAAAGCGCAGCGCGTATGTGCAAAATAAATACAATATCCGGTTAAGGTAAATATGGGAGCTCATTTTTTCCTCCACGGCTGGCTGGTACCTTTCTGCGCAGAAGGGGGATATGCCTCATAATACAATGTAAGTAATTGACTAAACTAAACTTATTAGATTTTTTTAGGATCATAACCACTCCACGCGGAGTATGCAGGATGCTTCAGGCGCATTTCCCGGCAAAGCAGCTATAGACGGACCGCTCAAAGATTGTTTATTAATTGTACAAGAGGAGAATCACCATGACCACTTGCTTCATCGGCTTCGGAGAAGTGGGACGCATCTACGCGCAAGCCTTTTCCGAAGCCGGGATAAGCGTCGACTACGTCTGCGAGGCTCGCTTTTCGGATGCCGGGCTGACGCTGGCCGGGGAACTGGGCGCCACCAAGCAGGCCTCGGTCGGTCCATGGCTTGCCGACTGCGACCTGGTCGTCTCGGCCGTCACCGGGTCCGTGGCCCTGGATGTTGTACGCAGCGCCCTGCCCCATATGCGCATGGGGGCGCTGCTTGTGGATCTGACCACGGCCGCCCCCGACCAGATGCAGCAGGCCGCGCAGGCCGCAAGGGAAAGCGGGCAGTCCTTCGTCGATGTCGGCATCCTGGGCGCCGTGTCGATCAGGAAAGGCGCCACGGCGCTTGTGGCAGCTGGCGACGGGGTGCAGACCTTTGTCCCGATCGCCCGGAAGCTTGGCGCCAGGATCAAGGTTCTTCCGGGCGAGGCCGGCGATGCCGTGCGGCTGAAGCTGTTGCGCAGCATCTTCACAAAGGGGCTGGAGGCGCTGGCCGTAGAAACCCTTGTTGCGGCAGAGTTGCAGAATCTCCGCGAGGAGTTCTACGACATCGTCGCCGATCTCGACGAAACGCCCCTGCGCCAGATCCTGGAGGTGTTCGTCCGGACCCATGTCGTCCATGCCGCGCGCCGGAGCCACGAGGTCCATGACGCCGGAATCCAGCTTGACCGCCTTGGCTTGACGCCGCTTGTCACGGACAGCGTGGAAGAACTGTTCCACCGGACCGCGTCTTTCGCCGGAACGTCCGGCTTTGCCGAGCCGCCTTCGATCGAAACCGCGCTGTCCTGGCTTGCGAACACCGCCACTGAACAGTCCAGGCAGGCCGTCGGCTAGGCCGATCCATACGGGGCCGGGAGGAGCCGTCCCCATGCCGGAACTCATGCCACGCCTATCGCGTGCAACAAGGGGAGGAGGGTGGGACCATGTCTCAAGCCCGCAATGCTGCTGGACGAAACGTCCTGAAGGAAACGAATGTCCTGGCCGGCATCCTGTTCATGGCCCTGGGCGGGGCCGCGTTCCTGCTGACACGCCATCTGTCGCTGGGCAACGCGCTGATGATCGGAAGCGGCTTCATGCCGCAGGCGGTCTCGGTCCTGTTGGTCCTGTTCGGCGCGGGCATCGCCATCGCCGGGCTGCGCCATCCCAGCGACCCTGTCGAGATCGGGTCGCTGCGCCCGTTGCTGACGGTGACGGTCTGCATTGCCGTCTTCGCCTTCACGCTGGAACGCCTGGGCCTTGTCGCGGCGATCCTGCTGGTGGTCGCGCTGTCGCCGCTGGCGGGGTCAAGGCCACGCCCGCTGCGTTTGGCCGCCGTGGGTGTCGCACTGGCCGCGCTGTGCACCGCCATCTTCGTCTGGGGCGCCAAGCTGCCCATCGCCGCGGGGCCGTTCTGATGGATGTCTTCGCCAACCTCGCCTACGGCATCGGCATCGCGGCCACCCCCGAGAACCTGATGTTCTGCTTCATCGGCGTCCTTCTGGGAACCCTGATCGGCGTCCTGCCCGGACTGGGGCCGACCGCGACCGTGGCCATGCTGCTGCCGATCACCTTCTTCCTGCCGCCCACGGGGGCGATCATCATCCTGGCCGGCATCTTCTATGGCGCCCAGTATGGCGGATCGACCACGGCCATCCTTGTCAAGCTTCCGGGCAAAAGCTCGGCGGTGGTCACCTGCCTCGACGGGTACGAGATGGCGCGGCAGGGCCGGGCCGGGGCGGCGCTGGCCATTGCCGCGCTGGGCTCGTTGTTCGCGGGCTGCGTCACCGCCGTGGTGATCGCCCTCGCCGGCCCGCCCCTGGCCGAGATCGCGATCCTGTTCGGCCCCGCCGAATATGTCGCGCTGCTGACCGTGGGCCTGATCGGCGCGGTCGTCCTGGCCAGCGGGTCGCTGCCCAAGGCCATCGCCATGGTGCTGCTGGGCCTCTTGATCGGCTGCATCGGCACCGACCTGACCTCGGGCGAGAAGCGCATGACCTTCGACATGGCCTTCCTGTATGACGGGATCGGCTTCGTGCCGCTGGCCATGGGCATGTTCGGCCTGGTCGAGGTGATCTTCAGCCTGAGGAGACCGGCAGCCGGGGCCGCGCGACGATGCCGATCACCCGGCTGTGGCCCACCCGCCAGGACTTCAGGGACGCCTGGCCCGCCGCCACGCGCGGCACTTTCCTGGGCGTGCTTCTGGGCGTGCTGCCGGGCAGCGGGGCGACGCTGGCCTCCTTTGCCTCCTATGCCCTGGAAAAGAAGGTGGCAAAGGATCCGAGGAAATTCGGCACCGGCGCCGTGCAGGGCCTGGCGGGGCCGGAGTCTGCCAACAATGCCGCGGCCCAGGCCTGCTTCATTCCGATGCTCAGCCTCGGCGTGCCGCCGAACGCCATCATGGCGCTGATGATCGGCGCGCTGATGATCCAGGGCATCCAGCCGGGGCCCGCGATGATCTCGTCCCAGCCGGACCTGTTCTGGGGCATCGTCGCCTCGATGCTGATCGGCAACGTGATGCTGGTCCTGCTGAACCTGCCGCTGATCGGCCTTTGGGTGAAGCTGCTGCGCGTGCCCTACTCGCTGCTGTTTCCCGTCATCCTGGTCTTCTGCGCGATCGGAACCTATTCGCTGAACAACAGCGTCTTCGAGGTCGGCCTGATGGCCCTGTTCGGGGTCGTGGGCTATGTCCTGCGCAAGCTCGGCTGCGAGATGGCCCCCCTGATGCTGGGCTTTGTCGTGGGCCCCATGCTGGAAGAAAACATCCGCCGCACCATGCTGACCTCGGGCGGGGATGCAAGCGTCTTTGTCACCCGCCCCATCGCGGCAACCATGTTCGCCATCGCGGGCCTGCTGCTGCTTTCCATGCTGCTTCCGGCCATCACCAAGCGCCGCGAACAGCTTGCCGAATAACAAGAACCCATCACCGGGAGGAGAAAACCCCATGAACCTGAAGACCCTGATGCTGCCGCTTGCCATGGCCCTTGTCGCGGGACAGGCTGCCTGGGCCGAATACCCCGAGAAGCCGATCAAGATGATCGTTTCCTTCGCGCCGGGCGGCTCGACCGACATGACCGCGCGCGTTCTGGCGCCCTTCATCGAGAAGTACCTGGGCGAGGGCGCGACAATCGTTGTCGAAAACCGCCCCGGCGCGGGCGGAGAGATCGGCTTCACCGCCCTGGCCGAGGCTCGCCCCGACGGCTACACCATCGGCTTCGTCAACACGCCGAACATCCTGACCATCCCGATCGAGCGGGAAACGAAATACAGCATCGAGAGCTTCGATCTGCTGGGCAACGTTCTTGACGATCCCAGCGGATTCTCGGTCAACGCGGAGGGGCCGTTCAAGACCTTGGAGGAACTGGTCACCTATGCCAAGGCAAACCCGGCGGCCGTCACCTATGGCACGACGGGCGTGGGGTCGGACGACCATCTTGCCGCGCTGGCCTTCAGCAAGCAGAACGACATCCAGATGACCCATGTGCCCTTCCCCGGCGCATCGGCGGTCAAGACGGCGCTGACCGGCAATCACATCACCCTGCGCGCCGTCAACATCGGCGAGGCCATGCAGGCGACCTCCAGCGGCAGCCCCTTCGTCAACCTGGGCCAGATGAGCGAGGAGCGGGTGACAATCGCGACCGACGTTCCGACCTTCAAGGAACAGGGCTACGAGATCATCTCGGCATCGCTGCGCGGCGTCGGGGCGCCGGCGGGACTGCCGGACGACGTCCGGACCCGCCTGGCGGACGCCGTCGCCAAGGCCGCAGCCGATCCCGAGTTCCAGGCCCAGGCGGAAAAGATCTTCTCGCCCGTGCGCTACATGTCCCCCGAGGAGCATCTGGCGACCTTCCAGGCGCTTGAAGCCGACCTGAAGACCCTGTGGTCGGAACAGCCCTGGACAGCCCAGTAAGGCAAGACGTGCGGGGGCATGATACACTCTCCTGCACATCTTTGGTGGAGAGAGCCATGACGGACAATCCCTCGACCGGGCGCATCGGCACGACGCCGGTGCTGACCACGACCACGCGCCTGACACGAAGCGTTCCGCGCGCCTTGCGTCCGATGCTGGCCCTAGACGATTTCGAGGCTGCGGCACGGCGCCACCTGCCCCGCCCGATCTTCGGCTATGTTTCCGGGGCGTGCGAAACCTGCGCGTCGTTCCGGGACAACCGGGATGCGTTCGGCGCGCTGAACCTGGTGCCCCGCGTGTTGCAGAACGTCGGAAACCGGTCGCAGTCCGTCACCCTGTTCGGCAAGACCCTCGCCCATCCGTTCGGCATCGCGCCGATGGGCCTCAGCGCGCTTGCGGCCCATGACGGAGACGTGGTCCTGTCGCAGGCCGCGAACGCCGCCGGCACCTTTGCCATCCTCAGCGCCACGTCGCTGACGCCGCTTGAGCGCGTGGCGCAGGAAGGCGGCAGCCGGTGGTTCCAGGCCTACCTGCCCGGCGAGCCCGAGCGCATCGACGCCATGGTGGACCGCGTGGCTGCGGCGGGCTTCGAGACCTTTGTGCTGACGGTGGACGTTCCCGTCGCGGGCAACCGGGAGAACAACGTCCGAAACGGCTTCGATGCGCCCTTGCAACCGTCGGCCCGGCTGGCCTGGCAGGGCGTGACCCGTCCCCGCTGGCTGCTTGGCACCGCGCTGCGGACGCTGCGCCATCGCGGGATGCCGCATTTCGAGAACATGGACGCCTTCCGCGGCCCGCCCATCGTGTCGCGCAACCTGGTCCGCGCCATCGGCAAGCGCGACCAGTTGTCCTGGGACCACGTGGCGCGTATCCGGGCGCGCTGGAAGGGCAATCTGGTCCTGAAGGGCATCCTGTCGGTCGAGGACGCGGTGACGGCCTGCGATCACGGCATCGACGGCATCATCGTGTCCAACCATGGCGGCCGGCAACTGGACGGGGCCGTGGCGCCGATCCGGGTCCTGCCCGGCATCGCAAGGGCTGTCGACGGCCGCCTTGCCGTCATGCTGGACAGCGGCGTCCGGCGCGGAACCGACGTCATCAGGGCGCTTGCCCTAGGGGCGAAGTTCGTCTTTGTCGGGCGCCCCTTCCTGTTCGCGGCCGCCGCCTTCGGCGAGGCAGGCGTCAGGCACGCCATCACCTTGCTATCCGACGAGGTCGACCGGGACCTTGCCATGCTTGGGATCAGGGACATTGCCGACGTCTCCGGCGCATGTCTCCACCGGGTCAACTGGGACCAACAACCGGGCTGAAGTCGGCCCACCGGCTTGGCACCAGGCCGGTCGTCACAACGCCTCGATAAGCGCCTGGATCAGCCGGGTCGTCGGATGCCCGCGCTCCCACAACACCCCGATCTCGCGCACCAGGGGCGGTCCCGGCAGGGGCAGCCGCGCCGCCGTGACCCCCTCGGGCCAGGGCGGCGCCCAGTCCGGCAGGATCGAGATGCCCAGCCCCCGGCTGACCATGACCGAAATGGCCTCGAGCTGGTCGAGTTCCAGCCATTCGTGGGGGCGGATCCCGTGGGCGTCCAGCCAGCCCTGCGCCAGCTGCCCGCCCCAGTTGCCCCGGTCGTAGCGGATGAACGGCTCGCTGCCCAGAAGATCCAGCGGATCGTGCCCGGCTAGGGCCGAGGGCACCAGCATGATCAGCGGCTCGCGCCGTGCAGGAGCCCACATGCGCGACTTCGGCAGGTTGAACGGCGGACGGACCAGCAGGGCGACGTCTATCCGTCCCGACCCGAGCGCAGCATGAAGATCGGTCGAGGACCCGGGCAGCACGAAAACTGCGACCTCCGGCAGCCGCTGGCGCAGGTTGAGCAGAGCTTGCGGCAAAAGCCCGGTCAAGGCCGTGGAGATGGCGCCCAGCCGAAGCTCTCCGGCAGGCTGGTCGGCAAGCGCGTGAAGCCGCAAGGCCCGCGCCTCCGACGTCACGCGGCGGGCGGGTTCAAGAATGGCGAGCCCGGCTTCGGTCGGGCGGACCTGCTTGCCGGCCCGCGCCAGCAGGGGGGTGCCGATCTCTCCTTCAAGCGCCTGCATCCGCTGGGACACGGCGGCAGGGGTCAGGCCCAAGCGGCGCGCGGCTTCGGGAAGTGAGCCGTGCTCGACAACGGACAGAAAGGTTTCCAGGAAGCGCGTTTCCATATGATAGGAAATCTATCTTTTGAAGACAGGATAGCAAGGATTTATTTTACATCAGGCAGGGCGTAGCCAGACACCAGCTAAGGAGGATTTCCGATGGATTTGGGACTGCAGGATCGTGTCGCCCTGGTGTTCGGCGCAGGCGGCGGGCTTGGCGGGGCGATCGCCCGAACGCTGGCCGCCGAAGGCGCCAAGGTCGCCATGGCCGACATCGCCATCCAGGCGGCCGAGGCGACGGTGCGCGACATTTCGGCGGCGGGCGGGACCGCCATCGCCCTGGACTGGGACCTGGCCGACCTGACGTCGATCCCCGGCCATCTGGCGCGCATCGAGGCAGACCTCGGGCCCATCGACGTAATTGTCAACAACACCGGCGGCCCCCCGCCGACCCCGGTGTCCGGCCAGTCGGCCGAGAACTGGGAGAAGTTCTTCCATTCCATGGTCCTGTCCGTCATCGCGGTCACCGACGCCGTGCTGCCCGGGATGAAGGACCGCGGCTGGGGGCGCGTCATCACCTCGACCTCCTCGGGCGTCGTCGCGCCCATCCCGAACCTGGGTCTGTCCAACGCGCTGCGCGCCAGCCTTGTCGGCTGGTCCAAGACCCTGGCCGGAGAGGTCGGGCGCCACGGCATCACCGCCAATATCGTCCTGCCAGGGCGCATCGCCACGCAGCGCATCACCTTCCTGGACGAACAGCGGGCCGAGCGCGAAGGCAAGACGGTCGACGAGGTCGCCGCCGCCTCGACCGCCTCGATCCCCGTCGGCCGCTATGGCAAGCCTCGGGAATACGCCGACACGGTGGCGTTCCTCGCCTCGGACCGCGCCAGCTACATCACCGGCTCGGTCGTCCGCATCGACGGCGGCCTGATCGCCAGCATCTGAGAGGGCAGGATATGGACAGCAAGACCGTCGGCATCCTCAAGGGCGTGTCCACCGCCACGCTGACAACGGTTCTTCTGAAGAAGGGACTGCGCAACGTCTGGCTGCGGGGCACGAAGCCGATCCGCCCCGGCCAGGAACGGTTGGTCGGACCCGCCTTCACCCTGCGCTTCACGCCGGCGCGCGAGGATCTGGCGACGCCGGCAAGCTGGGCGTCGCCGATTTCCACCCGCGCGGCGATCGAGGCGATGCCGGAAGGCTGCATCGCCGTCGCCGACGCCATGGGCGTTCTGGACGCGGGCATCTTCGGCGACATCCTCTGCGCGCGGATGGCTAAGCGCGGTGTCGCCGGGCTGGTGACGGACGGGGTGATGCGCGATGCGGCGGGCGTCCTGGGCACCGGGCTTCCGATCTGGTGCGACGGCATCGCCGCGCCTGCATCGGTCGCCGGGCTGACCTTCGTGGGCTGGCAGGAGCCCATCGCATGCGGCGGCGTCGCGGTGTTCCCCGACGACATCATCGTGGCCGACGACGACGGCGCGGTGCTGATCCCGGCGGCGCTTCTTGACGCCGTCCTTGCCGAGGCCCCCGAACAGGAAGTCCAGGAAGCCTGGATCATGACCGAGGTCGACCGCGGCGTGCCGCTTCCGGGTCTTTATCCCATGAACGACGAGACGAAGGCACGCTACGCGGCCTTCAGGGAGGGACAATGAACGCGCAACCCAAACCCGTGGCCGAGCTTGGCTTCAACACCGCGACCAAGGGCGTCTACCCGATCGCCGCCACGCCCTTCAATCCCGACCAGTCCGTGGATTGGGACAGCCTGGACCGGCTGACCGACTTCTACGAGGCGTCGGGCGCCACCGGCATAACCATCCTCGGCATCCTGGGCGAGGCGGGGAAGCTTGACCCCGAGGAAAGCCGCGAGATCGCGGCCCGCGTCATCCGCCGGACCAGGCTGCCCATCGTGGTCGGCGTCTCCAATCCAAGCTTCACGGCGATGGGCCGGCTGGCCAAGGAGTCGATGGACCTGGGCGCGGCGGGCGTCATGATCGCCGGCCACGCCGCCCTTCGGTCGGACGAACAGATCGCCGCCCATTTCCGCAGTGCCGTGGACGCGATCGGGCCGGACACCCCCTGGGCTTTGCAGGACTATCCGCTGACCCTGTCGGTGGTCCTTTCGGTGCCGATGATCGCGCGCATCATGACCGAGCACCCGTCCTGCGTCATGCTGAAGGCCGAGGACTGGCCGCAACTGGAGAAGCTGTCCACGATCCGGTCCTGGCAGAAGGATGGAAAGATGCCCGCCTTTTCGATCCTGACGGCAAATGGCGGCCTGTTCCTGGATTTCGAGCCCGAGCGTGGATCGGACGGGGCCATGACCGGATATGCCTTCCCCGATGCCTTGGTCGAGATGGACGCCCTGCATCGTCGCGGCGAACGCGACGCCGCGCACGACCTGTTCGACGCGCATCTGCCGATGATCCGCATGGAGCAGCAGGCGGGGGTCGGCCTGGCGGTGCGCAAGTACCTGCTGATGCGCCGCGGTGCGATTGCCTGCGACATCCAGCGCAAGCCGGGCACCGCCCTGACGGCACAGGGACGGTCCGAGATCGACTATCTGCTTGAGCGGCTTGCGCGGAAGGATGCCCGGGCGCGGCTCTAGCGACATGGCCCCGACCGTGCAGCCGCACGGTCGGGGCGCGCGACAGAAGGGGGAATGACGGTGAACAGTTTCACCCAACCCGTCGATTGTGCCCTTGGCCCGACCTTGCCTGTTGCGAGCAGTCACACGGTGTTACCGGTGCGTCTGACCATAGAGGTGGTCGCAGGAATTCGGACCAGTCGCTAAGCTTTGGCGATTGACGAAGGACTGATCCGCATGACGAAACGAAAGCGCTATTCG
>NZ_JAFNAW010000180.1 GCF_017356265.1 Paracoccus fontiphilus
GAACAGCATTAAGGGACATGGATGAGGGAGGGGGGAGGAGGGGGTCGGTGGGAGGGGACCCCTAGTGGACCCTACCTGACTACATTGAACAGCGTTACGTTACCCCCTATCTATACATGTATATGAACCCCTCCTACCTGCTAAGGTAAGGGGTAATTAACGATCCCCCCTCCCTCCCTCCTTCCTACCCCCACCCCTCATGGGGATAGCAGACAACACCCCCACGACATGCAAAGGGGCCCTAAGCGATTGCCTAGAGCCCCCTCATGGTAGTTGTTATCGACACAGCGCAAGGAACGTCAGGAGGGCCCTCAGGAGCCCGCTACAGGCCCCTTAGGCTGTCGGGCTAGATCACCCTACGGATCAGCGAAGGGCCCTCTGGAGCCCCTCCCATGACGTGCTGGAGGAATATCTCCAGCTCCCGCTCCAGAATTAGGTGGCGTTCAAGATGGCAAAGTCTACAGGGGAAGTGCGCTTGATCGTAAGCGCGACGGCGTGGGCCTATGCGGCGAGGCTTGACGGCTGCGCGAAGCTCCAGGGCATGAGTTCCTCGATGCGGGCTTTCGGA
>NZ_JAFNAW010000181.1 GCF_017356265.1 Paracoccus fontiphilus
CGGAGATGTGTATAAGAGACAGGTGGGGGCCAGCGGCGCTGCGGCCACGGCCGCCGCGATGGCGGCGGCACCGGCGCGTCCCGCGCGGCGTGGCGGGAGGGCAGATGAACGAAGCGCCGTCAAAGCGACGGCGCCTGGCAGGGAAGAGCTTTCGGAAACGGCTGCGGCGACGGCCTGGTCGATGGCGCCGCTTGACAGGCTGGCATTGCCGGGGCCGGGATCGCTGCGGGCTGTTGTTCGCGATCCGCCGGGGCGCGCGATGGGCCTGCTGGACTGGCCCAGTCCCAGGGCCGGGGCCGATGATGCGGGCCGGGCGGCGCTGCTGCGGCCTTCGGGGCGTCCCGAATCGGCCACGGCGGCGGCGACGGCGTCCTGGACCGCGCGCTTGGATGGTGCGTTTACGGATACTGGCTTTCGGGTCGGACGCGCATCGGCCAGCAGGATGACGGCGCCGCGTTCGGCGGGGCTGAGCCCCGCCCCCCCGGCTTGCGCCGTCCGCAGGTCGCGCAGCAACCGGGTCAAAGCGCGTTCCTCGGACCGGGTCAGGCGGGTCGGCTGGTCGTC
>NZ_JAFNAW010000182.1 GCF_017356265.1 Paracoccus fontiphilus
GCGCAGGACCGGGCCGAACAGCTGGCCCGCAGCCTGGCCGAGGCCGAGCGCCTGCGCGCCGACATCGAGGCACAGCGCGCCCGTCGCGGCCTGCTGCTGGTGACGCCCCAGGCGCTTGCCGCCGCCGAACAGGCCAGCGATGAATTGAACCGCGCCGAGGCCCGCCTGGCCGCGCAGTCGGTCAGCCTGTCTCTTGCCTATACCGGGGCCGCGCGGGTCCGCGCCGGCGGGGCCGACCTGCCCGAGGGCCTGCACCATCTGACCGGCCCCCGCGACTTCGACCTGCCCGGCATCGGCACCATGCGCATCGACCCCGGCACCCAGACCGGCGGTGACCGCACGCAGCGGGACAGGGCTGCGGCCGCCCTGGCCCAGCGGCTGTCCGCCTGCGGGGCCGAGGATCTGGGCCAGGCCCGCGCCCGTCTGGTCGAGGCGCAGCGGCTGGACGACGGCCTGCGCAGCGCGCAGGCCCTGCTGGCCCAGCTTGCGCCGGACGGCCTTGACGCGCTGCGCCAGGCCCATGCGCAGGC
>NZ_JAFNAW010000183.1 GCF_017356265.1 Paracoccus fontiphilus
CTGCCGGACCCCGCCCCCGCGCCCCTGCCCGATCCCGCCCTGGTCGCGCGCCTGCGCCAGGCGATGACCGCAGGCGCGGGCGTGTTGCGGGATGCCCAAGGGTTGACGGACGCGTTGCACGCCATCGCGGCCATCGGGGCGGCGCAGCCCGGCATCCCACAACTGGCCAACATGACCGCGACCGCCACGCTGATCTGCGCCGCCGCCTTGGCACGCCGCGAGAGCCGGGGCGCGCATTGCCGCACCGACTTCCCCGACACCCTGCCCACGGGCCGCCGCAGCCGCATGACCCTGGCAGAGGCCGTGGCGCTGCGCCCCCTTCCCGAACCGGAGCCCCTATGACCCCGCCCCCGTATCCGCCCCTGCCCGACCTGATCCTGGAACCCCTGGTCCGCGCCGCTCTTTTCGAGGATCTGGGCAGCCATGGCGACATCACCACCCGCACGGTGATCCCGGCGGGCACGCGGACCCGCGGTGCCATCCGCGCGCGCGAGGGCGGCACCGCGTCGGGCATGGGACTGGCCGCGCT
>NZ_JAFNAW010000184.1 GCF_017356265.1 Paracoccus fontiphilus
CGAAGCGTTTCGAGATGAACTGATAAGACTGGAGGCACCATGACAAACCCTGCCCTGCAGGACTGGTGCATTCAGAATGGAGCCTGCACCGCAAAGTTAAAATGTCTCACCTCTGCAATTCAGGAATGTCACACTCCCCTGGATGAGCATCGTGTCGATCCTTGGGAGCCGAGACATGGGATGGGTGATGATGAGTGAACGGGAACTGAACCGGGTCGAGGTTCTGAGCCAGGTGCTGCAAGGTCAGATGTCAGCCGTGAGTGCGGCGGATGTTCTGGACCTGAGCCGCAGACAGGTTCACCGGCTGCTGAAGCGGTTCGGGGCTGACGGCGCGGCGGCGATCCGGCACCAGGCACGTGGACGGGCATCGAACAACCGGATCGCCCCGACGATCCGGGAGGCTGCCATGTCGCTCATTCGGGACCGCTATGCCGACTTCGGCCCGACCTTGGCGGCCGAGAAGCTGGCGGAGTGTCACGGGCTGACAGTGTCGCGCGAGACCTTGCGCAAGTGGATGCAGGATGCGG
>NZ_JAFNAW010000185.1 GCF_017356265.1 Paracoccus fontiphilus
ATCCGAAAGCCCGCATCGAGGAACTCATGCCCTGGAGCTTCGCGCAGCCGTCAAGCCTCGCCGCATAGGCCCACGCCGTCGCGCTTACTTCACATCAGGTTTCCGGAGCGGATCGAGCTCTGCCTCGGCCACTTCCCGAATCCGGAGGCATTCCGGCCGAAAGACCTCATCGTACGCCAGACCCGGCAGCGATGGGGGTCCATGTCGCCGGCCGGACGCCTGCTGCTGAACCGCCGCCTCGTGCAGGCGCCGGTCGACGCCATCGACTACGTGATTACTCACGAGCTCTGCCATATGGCGGAGCCTCATCACGGTGCTGCCTTTTTCGAGCTACTCGACAAGGTGATGCCCGATTGGGAGCGTCGGAAGCAGAGGTTGGAAAGGGCCATGGCCTAAGAACTTTCGACCCTGATCGCGGCAGACGCAAACGCGACTCCAGAGGTGGTCGCAGGAATTCGGACCAGTCGCTAAGCTTTGGCGATTGACGAAGGACTGATCCGCATGACGAAACGAAAGCGCTATTCG
>NZ_JAFNAW010000019.1 GCF_017356265.1 Paracoccus fontiphilus
CCGTCAGCGTCGTCTTGCCGTGGTCAACGTGACCAATCGTGCCAATGTTGACGTGCGGTTTCGTCCGTTCAAACTTTGCCTTTGCCATAAGCAGGGCTCCTTAATTCATCGTTGTCGTGGAACGGGCGGGACTTTCGCCCCGCCCCGCCGATCAGGCGTATTTCTTCTGGATCTCGTCCGAGATGTTCTGCGGCACGGCCTCGTAATGGTCGAACTGCATCGTGAACACCGCGCGGCCCGAAGACATCGAGCGCAGGTTGTTGATGTAGCCGAACATGTTGGCCAGCGGCACGAAGGCGTCGATGACATTGGCGTTGCCGCGCGAGTCCTGCCCGCGGACCATGCCGCGACGGCTGGTCAGGTCGCCGATGATCGAGCCGGTGTATTCTTCCGGCGTCACCACCTCGACCTTCATGATCGGTTCCAGCAGCTTCGCACCGGCCTTGCGCAGGCCTTCACGCATGGCAGCGCGCGAGGCGATCTCGAAAGCCAGGACCGAGGAGTCGACGTCGTGGAAGGCGCCGTCGATCAGCGCGACCTTGAAGTCGATCACCGGGAAGCCCGCCAGCGGACCCGAGTCCATGACCGACTTGATGCCCTTCTCGACGCCCGGGATGTATTCCTTCGGAACCGCACCGCCGACGATCTTGGATTCGAACGAGTAGCCCTCGCCCGGCTGGGTCGGATCGATCTGCAGCTTCACGCGCGCGAACTGGCCGGTACCGCCGGTCTGCTTCTTGTGCGTGTAGTCGATCTCGGCCGGCTGGCTGATCGTCTCGCGATAGGCCACCTGCGGGGCGCCGATGTTCGCCTCGACCTTGAACTCGCGCTTCATGCGGTCAACCAGGATGTCGAGGTGAAGTTCGCCCATGCCCTTCATGATGGTCTGGCCCGATTCCAGATCGGTTTCGACGCGGAAGGAGGGGTCTTCGGCGGACAGGCGCTGAAGGGCGAGGCCCATCTTCTCCTGGTCTGCCTTGGACTTCGGCTCCACGGCGATCTCGATCACGGGTTCGGGGAAGGTCATGGTTTCCAGAACCACCGGCTTGGCGGGATCGCACAGCGTGTCGCCCGTGGTGGTGTCCTTCAGACCCGCCAGCGCGATGATGTCGCCTGCAAAGGCCTCCTCGATCTCCTCGCGGTTGATCGAGTGCATCATCATCATCCGGCCGACGCGCTCGCGCTTGCCCTTGGTCGCGTTCAGCATCTGGTCGCCCTTCTTGAGCGCGCCGGAATAGATCCGCGTGAAGGTCAGCGAGCCCACGAAGGGATCGTTCATGATCTTGAACGCGAGGCCCGAGAAGGGCTGCGCGTCATCGGCGGTCCGCTCGATGTTGCGGGTCTCGCTCTCGTCGCCCGGCGCGAAGCCCATGTAGGCGGGCACGTCCAGCGGCGACGGCAGATAGTCGATGACGGCGTTCAGAAGCGGCTGCACGCCCTTGTTCTTGAACGAGGAGCCTGCGGTGACCGGGAAGAACGACAGCGACAGGGTGCCCTGGCGGATCAGCTTGCGCAGGGTCGCCTCGTCGGGCTCGTTGCCCTCCAGATAGGCTTCCATGGCAGCGTCGTCCTGCTCGACGGCCAGTTCGATCAGGTTCGAACGCCACTCGTCGGCCAGGTCCTTCAGCTCGTCGCGGATCGGCTGACGGACCCAGCTCGCGCCGAGGTCTTCGCCCTTGTAGACCCACTCTTCCATCTTCACGAGGTCGACGATGCCCTCCAGCTTGTCCTCGGCGCCGATCGGCAGGGCGATCGGGCACGGGGTGCCGCCGGTGCGGTCCTTGATCATCTTCACGCAGTTGAAGAAGTCCGCGCCGATCTTGTCCATCTTGTTGACGAACACGATCCGCGGAACCTTGTAGCGGTCGGCCTGGCGCCAGACGGTCTCGGTCTGCGGCTCGACGCCGGCATTGGCGTCCAGCAGGCAGATCGCGCCGTCCAGAACGGCCAGCGAGCGCTCCACCTCGATGGTGAAGTCCACGTGGCCCGGCGTGTCGATGATGTTGAAGCGGTACTTCGTGTCCGAAGTCCCTTCGGTGGTCGGGTCTTCCTGGCGCTGCCAGAACGTGGTGGTCGCGGCAGACGTGATCGTGATGCCGCGCTCCTGTTCCTGCTCCATCCAGTCCATGGTCGCGGCGCCGTCATGCACTTCGCCGATCTTGTGCGACTTGCCGGTGTAGTAAAGGATGCGCTCGGTCGTCGTCGTCTTGCCGGCATCGATGTGGGCCATGATGCCGAAGTTACGGTAACGCTGCAGCGGATATTCGCGTGCCATGGTCTGAATCCTTTTGCCTTACCAGCGGTAGTGACTGAACGCCTTGTTGGCGTCGGCCATCTTGTGCGTGTCTTCGCGCTTCTTGACAGCGGTGCCGCGGCCGTTCACGGCATCGGCCAGTTCGCCCGCAAGACGCTCTTCCATCGTATGTTCGTTGCGCTTGGCGGCGGCGGTGATCAGCCAGCGGATCGCCAGGGCCTCGCGGCGGGTCGGACGGACCTCGACCGGAACCTGGTAGGTGGCACCGCCGACGCGGCGCGAGCGCACTTCGACGGACGGCTTCACGTTATCCAGGGCTTCGTGGAAGACCTCGATCGGTTCGCGCTTCAGGCGGGACTGGACGCGGTCCAGGGCCGAATAGACGATGCGCTCGGCAACCGATTTCTTGCCGTCAACCATCAGGTTGTTCATGAATTTGGTCAGCACGCGATCGCCATACTTGGCGTCGGGCAGGACTTCGCGCTTTTCAGCGGCGTGACGACGGGACATTGATGCCTCTCCTTACTTCGGACGCTTCGCGCCGTATTTCGAACGACGCTGGCGACGATCCTTGACGCCCTGGGTATCCAGCACACCGCGCAGGATGTGGTAACGGACACCCGGAAGGTCTTTCACGCGGCCGCCGCGGATCAGCACGACGCTGTGTTCCTGCAGGTTGTGCTTTTCGCCCGGAATGTAGGAGATGACCTCGAAGCCGTTCGTCAGGCGGACCTTTGCCACCTTACGCATAGCGGAGTTCGGTTTCTTCGGCGTCGTGGTGTAGACGCGCGTGCAGACGCCGCGCTTCTGCGGACAGCCCTGAAGGTGCTGCGACTTCGAGCGCTGCACCTTGGGCTGCCGCGGTTTGCGGATCAGCTGTTGGATCGTAGGCATTCGGTTCCCCGTCTTGCTCTGTCAATACTCGCAACCGACCGGTTGCGCCGCTTCTCGACGGCATTTCACGCGAATCGCGAAATGCCAAACCCATCCGGCCCCGGTTTCCCAGGGTGGACGGGAAAATTCCAGAGGATCGGGGCGGTTAGAGGCCCGGATCATGACCACAGAAGGTTCTGGCCCCAAGCGGTTTCCCGCCGGGTGTGGGGCGTATATGGGGAATCGACTGGGGTGTCAACAAGACCGGCCCCCCGCCGCCCCGGACAGCCGGCCTGCCAGACCCTCCAGGATGTCGCGGCGCAGCGCGAAGCGACGGGCCAGTTGGCGGTCCAGGTCGCCTTCGCCGATCTCCCATGGGATACCCGGCCCCATGTCGCCCGAGTCGCTGTCGGCATGGATCGAGCGGATGAACATCAGCGGCCGCGTGACCGCCACGCCGGGCATCCACAGCGGCAGCCTGGTATGGTTGAAGTGAAGCGCCGTCTGCGGCTGGTCCGGGGGCAGGAAGATCGTCAGGGCCACGCCCATGTTGTGCGCGATCCGTGGGGTGAACTGAAGCCCCCCTGCCCCGGCGCGCAGCATCAGCCCCCGGGAATGGTCCAGCGACAGCCGGCGCTCGGGTTGCCACAGGCCCCGCACCGCCGCGAAGTCCCTGCGCGCCGAGGCGACATAGTCCACCGCCACGGCATCGTCGTCGTCATGGCGGAAATGGCCCACCACATCCGCCGCTGGTTCGACATGGGGTGCGATGGCCGTCCGGCAGGCTTCCAGGTGCCGATCCATCGGCGCGACCAGTTCCAGCCGCAGTTGCGGCGTCGCCGCCCCCAGATCCCGCAGGTGCGACAGATAGGGCTCGGGCAGGTCGGGGCCGGTCATGATCACCAGCGTGAAGTCGGGATCGGTCTGGGCCAGCCAGCCCGGCAGCGCCAGCGTGGTGAACCACAGCCATCGCCGGGCCAGCCGCTCGGGGTCGTAGAGAAAGGCGCGGCGTTCCTCGATGCTGGCGTGGTCCCTCTGGTAGCCACGCAGGCCGACGTAGGAGAACCGGCACAGGCCCAGCATCTGCACCCGCATCAGCGAACCTTGCCCAGTTTGGCCTCGCGCAGGATCGTGTAGATGCCCGCGGCGACCACCAGGGCCGATCCGGCCCAGGTCCACAGATCCGGCCATTCGCCAAACACGATCAGCCCCATGACGATCGCCACCAGCAGCGAGGTATAGCGGAACGGCGCCACGTAAGAAATCTCTCCCACCCGCATGGAAGCCACCGCGGTGACATAGCCGACCGTGAGGAAGGCCCCGCCCAGGACCAGCAGCAGCGCCTGCGACAGGCTGGGCATGACCCATCCCTGCCCCAGGCTGACGACAAGGCCGACCAGCGTGACCCCGGCGGCGGCGTAAAAGGCGATCGTCGCCGAACTGATGTCGCGGCCGAAGCCGCGTGTCGCAAGATCGCGCAGCGCGACCATGGCCATCGCGCCCATGGCGACCACCGCCCAAGGGCCGAACACGCTGCCGCCCGGCCGCAGGATCAGCAGAACGCCCAGGAAGCCCAGGATCACGGCGCTGATGCGGCGCCAGCCCAGCGTCTCGCCAAAGAACAATGCGGCGGCAACCATGACCACCAGCGGCAGGGCCTGCATGATCGCGGACAGATCGCCCATCGCCATGTTCTGCAAGGCATTGAGGAACAGGATGGTCGAGGCGACCTCGCCCACCATGCGCCAGGCCATCGGCCGCCGCGCGGCAGCGGGAATGCGCAGGCTCAGGCCGCCCAGCCTCGGCGCCACGGCGACGATGAAGGCCATGACGACCAGGCCACGCAGGGTGATCGCCTGGTAAAGCGGCAGGTCCTGGGCGACGAACTTCATCACCGTGTCGTTCAGCCCGAAGGCCACCATGCACAACGCCATGAGGCTTGCGCCCCGCAGGTTGTCGCCGGGCAGAGGCACCGCCGGACGGATGGACGCCGGTTTCATCCGGCGGATCGGCGACATGATGGGGGTACGCATGAAAACCTCGTCCTCTCTGCGGACAGAGGGTCATTCCGCCGGCGCTGTCAAGCTGGCCGGACATGAAAAGGCCCGGCGCAGGGCCGGGCCTTTCCGTGGTTCATGGTGCGGACGATCACTCGTCGCCGCGGCCTTCGGGCAGGTCGGCGACACGGTCGGATGCAACCTCTTCCATGGCCGGCGCGATCAGGGCCGCGGCGGCCTCGGCCTCGGCGCGGCGCGCCTCGATCACCTCGGCATCACGCTCGGTCGCGATGCGGCGGACGCGGGCGGTGGCGCCGCCGGTGCCGGCCGGGATCAGGCGGCCGACGATGACGTTCTCCTTCAGGCCAAGCAGCTTGTCGCGCTTGCCCTGGACGGCCGCCTCGGTCAGCACGCGGGTCGTTTCCTGGAACGATGCGGCCGAGATGAAGCTGCGGGTCTGCAGCGATGCCTTGGTGATGCCCAGCAGCACCGGCTCGCCCTGGGCCGGACGGCCCCCCTTGGCTTCGATCTTGGCGTTCTCTTCCTCGAACTCGTCGCGCTCGACATGCTCGCCCTTCAGCAGGGTGGTGTCCCCGCTGTCGGTGATCTCGATCTTCTGCAGCATCTGGCGGACGATCACCTCGATGTGCTTGTCGTTGATCTTCACGCCCTGCAGACGATAGACGTCCTGCACCTCGTCGATCAGGTAGTCCGCAAGCGCCTCGATCCCCATGATCCGCAGGATGTCGTGCGGGGCCGGGTTGCCGTCCATGATGTAGTCACCCTTCTGCACGAAGTCGCCTTCCTGCACCGGGATGTGCTTGCCTTTCGGCACCATGTACTCGACGGGCGCGGCACCGTCTTCCGACGGCTCGATGGTGATGCGGCGCTTGTTCTTGTAGTCCTTGCCGAAGCGGACATAGCCGTCGATCTCGGCAATGATCGCGTGGTCCTTGGGACGACGGGCCTCGAACAGTTCGGCCACGCGGGGCAGACCCCCGGTGATGTCCTTGGTCCGTGCGCCTTCCCGCGGAATACGCGCCACCACGTCGCCCGCGCGGATTTCCTGGCCGTCCTCGACCGACAGGATCGCGTCCACCGACATCGGATAGCTGATCGGGTTGCCCTGTTCGTTGCGGACCGGATCGCCGTTCTCATCCATGATGATGATCTCGGGCTTCAGGTCGTTGCCTTTCGGCGCGGAACGCCAATCGGTCACGATCTTCTGCGTCATGCCGGTCGCATCGTCCGTCTCGTCGCGGACCGAAATCCCCGAGAGAAGGTCGACGAACTTCGTGACGCCCGCCTTTTCGGCGATGATCGGCAGGGTATAGGGGTCCCATTCGAACAGCTTGGCGCCACGGATGACCCGTTCGCCTTCCTTCACGAACAGCTTCGAGCCGTAGAACAGCTTGTGGCTGGCGCGTTCCTGCCCCTGGTCGTCCAGGATCAGCAACTGCATGTTGCGCGACATCACGACCTGTTCGCCATTGGCGTTGGTCAGGATGTTCTCGTTGCGGAACTGGACCGTGCCCTCGTGGGACGCCGCCTGGAACGACTGCTGGCCGCCCTGCGCGATGCCGCCGATGTGGAAGGTCCGCATCGTCAGCTGCGTGCCGGGTTCGCCGATCGACTGGGCAGCGATGATGCCCACCGCCTCGCCGATGTTGACCAGCGTGCCGCGGGCCAGGTCGCGGCCATAGCACAGCGCGCAGATCCCGTCCTCGGATTCGCAGGTCAGGGCCGAGCGGATGCGCACGGTCTGCACGCCCGCCGCCTCGATGGCGTCGGCCTTGCGTTCGTCGATCACCTCGTTCGCGCGGACGATGATCTCGTCCTCGCCCGGAACCAGCACGTCTTCGGCAGCAGTCCGGCCCAGCACGCGTTCGGACAACGGGCTGATGACCTCGCCGTCGTTGACCGCCGCCGAAGCGGTGATCGCCTGCTCGGTTCCGCAATCATGCTCGCGGATGATGCAGTCCTGCGCCACGTCCACCAGACGACGGGTCAGATAGCCCGAGTTCGCCGTCTTCAGTGCCGTGTCCGACAGACCCTTCCGGGCGCCGTGGGTCGAGTTGAAGTATTCAAGAACGGTCAGGCCTTCCTTGAAGTTCGAGATGATCGGCGTCTCGATGATCTCGCCCGAGGGCTTGGCCATCAACCCGCGCATCCCGCCCAGCTGCTTCATCTGGTTGGTCGAACCCCGCGCACCGGAATGCGCCATCATGTAGACCGAGTTCGGCTCCATCTCGGCGCCGTTCGCGTCCTTCTTGGTGGCCGAGATGGTGGACATCATGGCCTCGGTCACGCGGTCGTTGCACTTCGACCAGGCGTCCACGACCTTGTTGTACTTCTCGCCCTGGGTGATCAGGCCGTCGAGATACTGCTGCTCGAACTCCTTCACCTGCTCCTGGACTTCCTCGACGATGGTCCACTTGTTGTCGGGCACCACCATGTCGTCCTTGCCGAAGCTGATGCCGGCGCGGAACGCCTCGCGGAAGCCGAGGCCCATGATCTGGTCGCAGAAGATCACCGATTCCTTCTGCCCGCAGTAGCGGTAGACGGTGTCGATGACGTGCTGCACGTCCTTCTTGCGCAGCAGGCGGTTGACCAGCTCGAACGGCGCCTTGGCGTTCATCGGCAGCAGCGCGCCCAGCCGGACGCGGCCCGGCGTGGTCTCGAACCGCTTGACGACCTCGTTGCCGTTCTCGTCGATCTGCTTGATGCGCGCGGTGATACGCGCGTGCAGATGCACCTCGCCTGCGGCAAGGGCGTGCTCGACCTCGTTCACGGTGGCGAAGGCCATGCCCTCGCCCTTCATGCCGTCGCGCTGCATCGACGTGTAATACAGGCCCAGAACCATGTCCTGCGACGGCACGATGATCGGCGCGCCGTTGGCGGGCGACAGCACGTTGTTCGTGGACATCATCAGGACGCGCGCTTCCAACTGAGCTTCCAGCGACAGCGGGACGTGCACGGCCATCTGGTCGCCGTCGAAGTCGGCGTTGAAGGCCGAGCAGACCAGCGGGTGCAGCTGGATCGCCTTGCCCTCGATCAGGATCGGCTCGAACGCCTGGATGCCCAGGCGGTGCAGCGTCGGCGCGCGGTTCAGCAGGACCGGATGCTCGCGGATCACCTCGTCCAGGATGTCCCAGACCTCGGGGCGTTCCTTCTCGACCAGCTTCTTGGCCTGCTTGACGGTGGACGACAGGCCCTTCGCCTCGAGCCGCGAATAGATGAACGGCTTGAACAGCTCCAGCGCCATCTTCTTGGGCAGGCCGCACTGGTGCAGCTTCAGTTCCGGTCCGGTCACGATGACCGACCGGCCCGAGAAGTCCACGCGCTTGCCCAGCAGGTTCTGGCGGAAGCGGCCCTGCTTGCCCTTCAGCATGTCGGACAGCGACTTCAGCGGGCGACGGTTGTTCCCGGTGATGACGCGGCCCCGACGGCCGTTGTCGAACAGCGCATCGACGGATTCCTGCAGCATCCGCTTTTCGTTGCGCACGATGATGTCGGGCGCGCGAAGCTCGATCAGGCGCTTCAGGCGGTTGTTGCGGTTGATGACGCGGCGGTACAGGTCGTTCAGATCCGACGTCGCGAACCGGCCGCCGTCCAGAGGAACCAGCGGACGCAGTTCCGGCGGGATGACCGGGATCACGGTCAGCACCATCCACTCGGGACGGTTGCCCGATTCCAGGAAGGACTCGACGATCTTCAGGCGCTTGATGATCTTCTTGGGCTTCAGCTCGCCCGTGGCTTCCTTCAGATCCTCGCGCAGCTGCTCGGCGGTGGCGGCCAGGTCGATGTTGGCCAGCATCGCGCGGATCGCCTCGGCCCCGATGTCCGCCTGGAAGGCGTCGGCGCCGAAGTTGTCCTGCGCGTCGAGGAATTCCTCCTCGGTCAGCAACTGGCCATAGGTCAGGTCGGTCAGGCCCGGCTCGATGACGACGTAGTTCTCGAAATAGAGAATCCGCTCAAGATCGCGCAGCGTCATGTCCAGCATCAGGCCGATGCGCGACGGCAGCGACTTCAGGAACCAGATATGCGCGACCGGCGCGGCCAGCTCGATATGGCCCATCCGCTCGCGGCGGACCTTCTGCAGGGTCACTTCCACGCCGCATTTCTCGCAGACCAGGCCGCGATACTTCATGCGCTTGTACTTGCCGCACAGGCATTCGTAGTCCTTGATCGGACCGAAGATGCGCGCGCAGAACAGACCGTCACGCTCGGGCTTGAACGTGCGGTAGTTGATCGTTTCCGGCTTCTTCACCTCGCCATAGGACCAGGCGAGGATTTCCTCGGGCGAGGCCAGCGAGATCTTGATTTCGTCGAACTGCCGCGGCGGGGCCAGCGGGTTCAGGGGATTGGTGGCGAGTTCCTGGTTCATTCTTTTTTCCTAATGAAAGGGCGCGGGGGAGAGACGGTGCGTGAAGATCACGCACCCTACGGCATGGTAGGGTGCGTGCTTGCACGCACCGTTACTCGTCCTCCTCCGCATCCAGGAGTTCCATGTTGAGGCCCAGACCCCGGACCTCCTTGACCAGCACGTTGAACGATTCCGGCACGCCGGCCTCGAAGTTGTCGTCGCCCTTGACGATGGACTCGTAGACCTTGGTCCGGCCCGCGACGTCGTCCGACTTGACCGTCAGCATCTCCTGCAAGGTATAGGCGGCGCCATAGGCTTCCAGCGCCCAGACCTCCATCTCACCCAGACGCTGGCCGCCGAACTGCGCCTTGCCGCCCAGCGGCTGCTGCGTGACAAGCGAGTACGGCCCGGTCGAACGTGCGTGCATCTTGTCATCGACAAGGTGGTGCAGTTTCAGGACATACTTCATGCCCACCGTCACCTTGCGCGAGAACTGCTCGCCCGTGCGGCCGTCGAAGACCACGGACTGACCCGAGGTGTCGAAGCCCGCCCGCCGCAACGCGTCGTTCACGTCCGCCTCTTTCGCGCCGTCGAAGACGGGCGTGGCAATCGGAACGCCGGTGCGCACCGTGTTGGCGTGTTCCACCAGCAGGTCGTCATCCATGCCGTCGAAGGTCTCGGCATACATGTCGTCGCCATAGCCGATGCGCATCGCCTCGCGGACCGGAGCCATGTCGCCGTTGCGGCGATAGTCCTCCAGCGCCTCGTCGATCTTGATGCCAAGACCGCGCGATGCCCAACCCATGTGGGTCTCCAGGATCTGGCCGACGTTCATGCGCGACGGCACGCCCAGCGGGTTCAGCACCAGGTCGACCGGGGTGCCGTCCGCCAGGAACGGCATGTCCTCGATCGGGACGACCTTGGACACGACGCCCTTGTTGCCGTGACGGCCGGCCATCTTGTCGCCCGCCTGAAGCTTGCGCTTCACGGCGACAAAGACCTTGACCATCTTCATCACGCCCGGCGGCAGGTCGTCGCCCTGACGGACCTTCTCGACCTTGTCCTCGAAGCGGGCCTCGAGGGCCTTCTTCTGGGCGTCATACTGATGGTTCAGCGCCTCGACTTCCTTGGCGGTGTCTTCCTCGCTGACGGCAAGCTGCCACCACTGGCCGCGCGACAGCGTGCCCAGCAGATCCTCGGTGATCTCGCTGTTGGCCTTGATCCCCTTCGGACCCTTCACGGCGGTCTTGCCCAGGATCAGCGACTTCAAGCGCGCATAGATGTTGCGGTCCAGGATCGCCTGTTCGTCGTCGCGGTCACGCGCCAGACGCTCGACTTCCTCGCGCTCGATCTGCAGGGCGCGTTCATCCTTGTCCACACCATGGCGGTTGAAGACGCGGACTTCCACGATGGTCCCGTAAGCCCCCGGCGGCAGGCGCAAGGACGTGTCGCGCACGTCGGACGCCTTTTCGCCGAAGATGGCGCGCAGCAGCTTTTCTTCCGGCGTCATCGGGCTTTCGCCCTTGGGGGTGATCTTGCCCACAAGGATGTCGCCCGGCCCGACCTCGGCGCCGATATAGACGATGCCGGCCTCGTCGAGGTTGCGCAGGGCTTCCTCGCCGACGTTCGGGATGTCGCGGGTGATCTCCTCAGGCCCCAGCTTCGTATCGCGGGCCGCGACCTCGTATTCATCGATATGGATCGAGGTGAACACGTCGTCGCGGTGGATCCGCTCGGAAATCAGGATCGAGTCCTCGTAGTTGTACCCGTTCCAGGGCATGAAGGCCACGACCACGTTGCGGCCGATGGCCAGTTCGCCCTGGTCGGTCGAGGGACCGTCCGCGATCACCTGACCGCCCACGACTTTCTCGCCCACCTTGACCAGCGGACGCTGGTTGATGGTCGAGGACTGGTTCGAGCGCTTGAACTTGCGCAGACGATAGATGTCCACGCCCGCATCGCCGGCACCCAGACCTTCGGTCGCGCGCACGACGATACGCTGCGCATCGACCTGGTCGATCACCCCGCCCCGGCGCGCCATGATGGCAGCCCCCGAGTCGCGCGCAACAGTCGCTTCCATGCCGGTGCCGACGAACGGCGCCTCGGCCCGCAGAAGCGGAACCGCCTGGCGCTGCATGTTCGAGCCCATCAGCGCGCGGTTGGCGTCGTCGTTTTCCAAGAACGGGATCAAGGCTGCTGCGACCGAAACCAGCTGCTTGGGCGACACGTCGATCAGGTCGATAGCATCGACTGGGTTCAGGGTGAAGTCGCCCGCCTGGCGGGTCGAGATCAGCTCGTCCACGAAGCGACCTTCGGCGTCCAGCGTCGCGTTGGCCTGAGCAACGGTGTGTCGCATTTCCTCGGTCGCGGACATGTAGACCACGTCGTCGGTCACGCGACCCTCCACAACCTTGCGGTAGGGGGTTTCGATGAAGCCGTACTTGTTCACGCGGGCGAAGGTCGCCAGCGAGTTGATCAGGCCGATGTTCTGGCCTTCCGGCGTCTCGATCGGGCACATCCGGCCGTAATGGGTCGGGTGAACGTCGCGCACCTCGAAGCCCGCACGCTCGCGCGTCAGACCGCCCGGCCCGAGGGCCGACAGGCGACGCTTGTGCGTCACTTCGGACAGCGGGTTGGTCTGGTCCATGAACTGCGACAGTTGGCTGCTGCCGAAGAATTCACGAACGGCAGCCGCCGCCGGCTTGGCGTTGATCAGGTCCTGCGGCATGACGGTGTCGATCTCGACGCCCGACATGCGTTCGCGGATGGCGCGTTCCATGCGCAGCAGGCCGACGCGATACTGGTTTTCCATCAACTCGCCGACCGAACGCACCCGGCGGTTGCCCAAGTGGTCGATGTCGTCGATCTCGCCCTTGCCGTCGCGCAGTTCCACCAGGCCGCGAACGCAGGCCACGATGTCTTCGGGGCGCAGCGTCCGCTGGGTGTCCGGCGCGTCCAGATCCAGGCGCATATTCATCTTGACCCGGCCCACGGCGGACAGGTCATAGCGTTCGCTGTCGAAGAACAGGCTGTTGAACAGCGTCTGCGCGGCTTCCACGGTGGGGGGCTCGCCCGGGCGCATGACGCGATAGATGTCCATCAGGGCACCCTCGCGGCTCATGTTCTTGTCGGCGGCCATCGTGTTGCGGATGTAGGGGCCGACGTTGACATGGTCGATGTCCAGCACCGGGATCTCGGTGATGTCGTTGTCCAGCAGGACCTTGAGCAGGCCGCCGTTCAATTCGCCATCGCGGTCGTATTCCGCCGTGATCTCGTCGCCCGCCTCGGCATAGATGAAGCCGGTGGTATCGTTGACGATGTCCTTGGCGACGAAGCGGCCGATGATGCGCTCGAACGGAACCAGCAGGTTCAGGGCCTCGCCCGATTCCTGAAGCTTCTTCACCAGGCGCGGCGTGACCTTGTCGCCGGCCTTGGTGATGACCTCGCCGGTGTCGGCATTGACCAGGTCATAGGACGGACGGGTGCCGCGCACGCGTTCGGGGAAGAAGCGCGTGACCCAGCCCTGCGACCGGCCCTCGCGGCGCAGGCTATAGTCCACGGTCTCGTAGAAGGCATCCACGATGCCTTCCTGGTCCATGCCCAGCGCATAAAGCAGCGTCGTCACCGGCAGCTTGCGGCGGCGGTCGATGCGCGCGAAGACCAGATCCTTGGCGTCGAACTCGAAGTCCAGCCACGATCCGCGATAGGGAATGATGCGGCAGGCGAACAGCAGCTTGCCCGAGGAATGGGTCTTGCCCCGGTCATGGTCGAAGAACACGCCGGGCGAGCGGTGCATCTGCGACACGACGACGCGCTCGGTCCCGTTCACGATGAACGTGCCGTTCTGGGTCATCAGGGGCATGTCGCCCATGAAGACGTCCTGTTCCTTGATGTCCTTGACCGACTTGGCGCCGGTGTTTTCATCGACATCGAACACGATCAGGCGCAGCGTGACCTTCAGCGGCGCGGCATAGGTCATGTCGCGCTGCTGGCACTCGTCCACGTCGTATTTCGGGCGTTCCAGCTCGTACTTGACGAATTCCAGCGTCGCGGTCTCGTTGAAGTCCTTGATCGGGAAGACCGACTGGAACACGCCCTGGATGCCTTCGCCGTCGTGATGGCCGGTGCCCTCACCCGAGTTCAGGAACAGGTCGTACGAGGATTTCTGAACCTCGATGAGGTTCGGCATCTCCAGCACTTCGCGGATGTTGCCGTAGTAGCGCCGGATACGCTTCTGGCCGACATAGGATTGCGCCATGAGGTCTTGTCACCTTTCGTCTTCGCGCGCGGTCCTGGTCGGGGCACCCAGGACACGGGCCTACGAATGCAGGGGTAAGGTCCCATTCATGCCGCCCGTCCCACCGCGCGGCTCCCGAACCTTGAACATGCCCTGAAGGATTGTCTGACCCAGACCGCCCTTCAAGACAGGTTCGGCAGGGACCGGAAAATCCGGACCCTGCCCCTTTTTCAACCAGCCTGGCGGCCGATTACTTCAGCTCGACCTTGGCGCCAGCCGCTTCGAGCTTCTTCTTCATTTCCTCGGCGTCGGCTTTGGAAGCGCCTTCCTTCACCTTGCCGCCGGCTTCGACCAGGTCCTTGGCTTCTTTCAGGCCCAGGCCGGTGATGCCGCGAACTTCCTTGATCACGTTGATCTTGTTGGCGCCGGCTTCGACCAGGACGACGTCGAATTCGGTCTTTTCCTCGGCGGCTTCAGCCGGGCCAGCGGCCGGGCCAGCCATCATGACGGCGCCGCCGGCGGCGGGCTCGATGCCGTACTTGTCCTTCAGGATCGTCTTCAGTTCCTGGGCTTCCAGCAGGGTCAGGCCCACGATTTGTTCGGCGAGTTGGTTCAGATCAGCCATTTTTCCGTTCTTTCAGTTAGGGTTCCAACGTCGGGTTTTCAACCACACGCGGGGATTGGTTGCTTACGCAGCCTCACGTTCCTCAAGGGTCGTGAGGATGCTCGCGATGTTCGAGGCAGGCGCGCCAATGGCACCGGCGATGCTGGAAGCAGGCGCACCGAGGCAGGACACGATCTGAGCGATAAGCTCTTCACGCGACGGCATCGAGGCGACGGCTTTCACACCGGCCGGGTCCAGGGCCGAGTCACCCATTGCACCGCCCAGGATCACGAAGCGTTCGTTGTCCTTGGCGTACTTGTCGGCGATCCGGGCAGCAGCCGTCGGATCTTCCGAATAGGTGATCACGGTCATGCCCGTCAGGTAGTCGGCGATGCTTGCGCAAGGCTTACCTTCCAGGGCGATCTTGGCGAGCTTGTTCTTGGCCACGCGAACCGAACCGCCGGCTTCGCGCATGCGCGAGCGGAGGTCCTGCATATGTGCAACCGTCATCCCCTCGTAGTGGGCAACCACCACGACGCCAGAGCTTTCAAAGATCTGGCCGAGTTCTTCGACCACCTGTTCTTTTTGTGCTCTATCCACGGTTTCACTCCAAGTTGGGGGTTTCCCCCCGGCTCTCACTTTCCCGCCCCGAAGGGCAGGTCGGGTCCGTCTAGGGCAAGATCACCCGAAGGAGTCCTTCGGAAAAATGCTTCCCCATCTCAGGAAGGACATTAAGCCGGTTTCCCGGCACCCTCCGTCTCGGACAGGACGGGGCGGCATTTCGCCCCGCCATTCCCGGCTTTCACCGGAAAATTCTCAGTTGGCCGTTGCCGAGGCCACGTCCACCGACACGCCCGGCCCCATGGTCGAGCTGATCGAGACCTTCTTCATGTAGGTCCCTTTCGCGCCCGAGGGCTTGGCACGGCTGACCGCGTCCACGAATGCGCGCAGGTTCAGGGCCAGCTTGTCGGCATCGAACGACACCTTGCCGATGCCGGCATGGACGACGCCCGCCTTCTCGGCCTTGAACTGGACCTCGCCGCCCTTGGCGGCTTCCACGGCGCCCTTCACGTCAACCGTCACGGTGCCGACCTTGGGGTTCGGCATCAGGTTGCGCGGGCCGAGGATCTTGCCCAGGCGGCCGACCAGCGGCATCATGTCCGGCGTCGCGATGCAACGGTCGAACTCGATCTTGCCGGACTGGATGGTCTCCATCAGGTCCTCGGCGCCGACGATATCCGCACCGGCGGCCTTGGCTTCGTCAGCCTTGGGACCGCGGGCGAAGACGGCGACGCGGACGTCCTTGCCGGTGCCGGCGGGCAGCGTCACGACGCCACGGACCATCTGGTCGGCGTGGCGCGGATCGACGCCCAGGTTCAGCGCGATCTCGACCGTCTCGTCGAACTTGGCGGACGCCGCGCCCTTCAGCAGGGTGATCGCGTCCTCGACGGTCAGGTTGGCCTTGCCTTCGAACTGCGCGCGGGCGGCGGCTTTTTTCTTGGAAATCTTCGCCATGGCTTAGCCTTTCACCTCGATACCGATCGACCGGGCAGAGCCGAGGATGATCTTCATGGCCTGATCGACGTCATTGGCCGACAGGTCCTTCATCTTGGCTTCCGCGATCTCGCGCACCTGCCTGACGGTCACGGAACCGGCGACCGTGCGGCCCGGCTTGTCCGAACCCTTGGCGCGGTTGCGCTTGCCGACCGGCTTCAGGCCTGCGGCCTTCTTCAGCAGGAAGGACGCGGGCGCGGTCTTCGTCTCGAAGCTGAACGACTTGTCGGCGTAATAGGTGATCACGACGGGAACGGGCGAACCCTGTTCCATTTCCTGCGTGCGAGCGTTGAACTCCTTGCAGAATGCCATGATGTTGATGCCGCGCTGACCCAGAGCCGGGCCGACGGGGGGCGACGGGTTGGCTTGACCCGCCTTGATTTGCAGCTTGAGGCTGCCGACAACTTTCTTGGCCATAGGGCCTTCTCCTTATCATCACGCCTGCGATGCAGGCCGACTTAGCGGTGCGGCTTCCAGCCTCCCGCAGACGATCACGAGGCCTTGGAAACCTGCGTGAATTCCAGTTCGACCGGCGTGGGCCGGCCGAAGATCGACACCGTGACCTTCAGGCGGGACGAGATCTCGTCCACCTCCTCGACCATGCCCGAGAAGCCGTCGAACGGCCCGTCGGTCACGTTGACCTTCTCGCCGATCTCGAAGCGGATCAGGTTGCGCGGGGCCACGGCCTCGCCCGTTCCGCTGCGGTTCAGCATCGCGTTCACTTCGTCGTCGCGCATGGGCATCGGCTTGCCATGCGCGCCGAGGAACCCGGTGACCCGGTTGATCGAGTTCACCAAGTGGTAGGTCCGGTCCGACATGTCCATGTGGACCAGCACATAGCCCGGCATGAAGCGGCGCTCTGACGTCACCTTCTTGCCGCGACGGATCTCGATCACTTCCTCGGTCGGGACCAGCACCTCGTCGATCTGTTCTTCCAGGCCCTTCTCGGCGACGGCCTGCCGGATCGCCTCGGCGACCTTCTTCTCGAAGTTCGACAGGACGCTGACCGAATACCAACGCTTTGCCATGTTCCGATCGACCCCTGTTCCGTCAAAAGGGAATCACCCCAGATGCCGGGCAATCCCATGAATTCCAATGCGTCCGCCAAAATTGAAATCGGCGCGCATGCGGATTCGATGCACGCCGCCTGTCGGACAGTCGGGGGCAAATACCCCCCTTTGACCCAAAATGCAAGCCCCGATCAGTTGCTGATCAGGCTCAGCCCCTCGGTGATGCCGAAGCGGATGGCAAGGTCCACCAGCGAAAAGAACACGCTGAACAGCGCGGCCAGGATCAGCACCATGATGGTGGTCGTGATCACCTCGCGGCGCGTCGGCCAGGAGATCTTGGCAGCCTCGGCGCGGACCTGGTTGATGAACTGGACGGGATTGGCCACGGCAGGCTCCTTGAACTTTGCAGCGCGGGATGTAGCGCGCCCGGCCTTGCAGTTCAAGCTTTACGCGCCAAAGGTCCCGGACCGGCATCCGACGTCTTGCGCGCCTGCCGGCATATTCCTAGGGATCGCCTCGCAACCGAAAGGGGAACTTGCCGTGCGACGCCTTGTCGAAATGGCCGGCCATCCGCGTCTCCGCGCGCTTGGCCCGTCCACAGCCGCCATTCCTGCGACCGAGGCGCTGCGGGCGGGCGCCGGCGCGATCATCGGCCTTGCCGCGGCGGCGGGCCTTGCCATCGTCATCGCGCCGGAATTTTGGTTGGGGATCTATCTGATCGCGCCCTTCGGGGCGACATCGGTGCTGATCTTCGCCGCCCCGAACAGCCCCCTGGCACAGCCCTGGCCCGCCATCGTCGGCAACACGATGTCGGCCCTGGTGGCGCTGCTGATCTGCCGTCTGACGACCAACCCGCTGATCGCGGTGCCGGCCTCGGTCGGGGTGGCGATCATGGCCATGGCGCTTTGCCGGGCGACGCATCCGCCGGGCGGGGCCGTGGCGATGACGGTGGCCATCGGCGCCGACAAGATCGCCCCGCTGGGCCTGGGCTTCGCCTTCCTGCCCGTCATGGTCGGGACCACCCTTCTGGTGGGGATCGCCGTGCTTTACGCCCATGCGACCGGGCGGCGCTATCCGTTCCGCCAGTTCGGCGAGCCGAACCCCAACGGCACCGCCGATCCCGCCCCGCCCGAGCGCCTCGGCCTGACCGAGGACGAGCTGTCGCGGATTCTCGTGCGCTACAACCAGTCCCTGAACCTCGGGGTCGAGGATCTGGCCCGCCTGCTTGCCGCGGCCGAGATGCAGGCCGCAAGCCACCGCACCAAGGCACAGACCACCCGCGACATCATGTCCCGCGACCTGGTGACGGTGGCGCCGGACACCCCCCTGCTGGAGGTCGCCGCGCTTTTCTCGCGCCACGGCTTCACTTCGCTGCCGGTCGTAGGGCCGGACGGCCGCTATCTGGGCGTGATCTTCCAGTTGCACCTGATCGCACGGACCCATGCCCAGTTTCGCCCCGACGGCAGGCTGTCGCGCGCGGGCGGCGACCTGCGCGCCGCCGATGTCATGGGAACCCGCCTGCCCACGGCCCGGCCCGATACGCCGATCGCCGCCCTGCTGCCGCAGCTTGCCTCAAGCGACACGGACGCGGTGCCCGTGCTGGAGGACGGTCGCATCGTCGGCATCGTCACGCGGACGGATCTGGTTGCGGCCCTGGCTCGCGAAAGCCTGCGACGTGACGACGATTGATGTGCGGAAGACTGGCAGGGGTTGGGGGACTCGAACCCACGACCCTCGGTTTTGGAGACCGATGCTCTACCAACTGAGCTAAACCCCTGCAGTGCGGCCCTGATAGGATTTGCGAAAGGTCGCGTCAAGCGGGGAAACGCAGGATCAGGCCTGCCTGATCGGCCGCGCCGCCCCGTCTTCGTCCAGGGCGACGAAGGTGAAGGTCGCCTCGGTCACCTGCTCGCCGCTGTCGCGGTCGCGCTCGCGGCGCCATGCCTCGACATGGATGCGCATGGAGGTGCGCCCGACATGGACCAGCTCGGCGTAAAGCGACACCTCGTCGCCGACCTTGACGGGACGGTGGAACTTCATTCCCTCGACCGCGATGGTGGCGCTGCGGCCCCGCGCGGTCAGGGCCGCGACCGATCCGGCGGCAAGGTCCATCTGGCTCATCAGCCAGCCGCCGAAGATGTCGCCCGCCGGGTTGGTGTCGGCCGGCATGGCGATGGTGCGGATCGTGGGGCTGGGGGGCGGCTGCGTGGCCGGCTGTGTCTGGCTCATGGCGTTCCCTTGCTGGACTGGTGCCGCCAATAGGTCACGCCCGCCGCCCTGCGGCAAGCCGTCAGAATCGCCAGGACGCCCGCGCGTTGACAAGCTCAAGTTCCAGATCGTAGCCGCTGAAGCCGGTCTCGTCCTCCAGCACGTCCTCGAACTCGTGGTAGGTGTATTCGATGCCGACGGTGAAGCGGTCCGTCACCTTCCAGTCGCCCCCGACGCCGAACATGGGGGCCGCTTCGGTCACGCCGTCGCCCGACAGGCGCGCGGCGCCGATCACCAGATAGGGCTGGTATCGCCCCAGATCGACACCCGCCTTGCCCTTGATGCGGATCAGGTCGGCATTGCCGCCCCGGAAGCGGTTGACGTCGGCCTCGGCACCCAGGACATGCGGGCCGAAATCATGGGTATAGCCCGCGTGAAGACCCCAGGTCTCGGTGCTGCCCGACTGGAACGTGCGGCCCCGGTAATCGAGGGCGTTCGTCATATGGCCCACCTGGACCCCCGCATGAAAACCGCCCCAGTCGGACCCGCCGGCCGCAAGGGATGGGACCGTGTCGCCTGCAAGGGCGGGTTGCGCCGCAAGGGCGCCAAGCAGAACAAGAAGGTGTTTCATAATGCATTCCAGAAGACTGGTCCGCCCTTAGCACGCCAGCGACAGCCGCCGACACGGCTTCGCACGCATCGGATGCGGCTGTGGCAGCCGCGCCACGGTCCCCGTCACGGGGTCGCGTCGTCGTCCACCAGAAACCCGCCCGACTGCCGCGCCCAGAGCCGCGCGTAAAGGCCGCCCTTGGCCAGCAGCTCGGCATGGCTGCCTTGCTCGATGATGCGGCCCGCATCCATCACGATCAGGCGGTCCATGGCGGCAATGGTGGACAGCCGGTGGGCGATGGCGATCACCGTCTTGCCCGCCATCAGCGCGTCAAGGCGCGACTGGATCGCGGCCTCGGCCTCGCTGTCCAGGGCACTCGTCGCCTCGTCCAGGATCAGGATCGGCGCGTCCTTCAGCGCCACCCGTGCGATGGCGATGCGCTGGCGCTGCCCGCCCGACAGCTTGACCCCGCGTTCGCCAACATGCGCATCCAGCCCCCGCCGCCCGCTGCTGTCGGAGAGATTCGGCACGAAGTCCTGCGCCTCGGCCATGCGCAGGGCGGCGGCGATCTGCTCCTCGGTCGCGTCGGGGCGGCCATAGGCGATGTTGTCGCGCACCGAGCGGTGCAGAAGCGAGCTGTCCTGCGTGACCACGCCGATGGCCGCGCGCAGGCTGTCCTGCGTGACGCGCGACACGTCCTGCCCGTCGATGGTGATGCGGCCCCCTTCGATATCGTGGAAGCGCAAGAGCAGGTTGATCAGCGTCGATTTGCCCGCGCCCGACCGGCCCACCAACCCGACCCGTTCGCCCGACGCGACATGCAGCGTCAGGTCGTCCAGGACGGCCATCGGACGCGCGCCCTCGACCCCGCGATAGCGGAAGGTGACGTTGTCGAAGCTGACCGCGCCCGGCCCCCGGACCAGCGGCCTGGCATCGGGGGCGTCGCGCACCTCTCGGGGCAGGGCAAGGCTGGCGATGCCGTCGCGAACCGTGCCGATATTCTCGAACAAGGCCGCGAATTCCCACATGATCCAATGGGCCATGTTGTTCAGCCGCAACGCCAGCGGCACGGCAACGGCAACCGCGCCCACCTCGATCAGGCCGCCCGACCACAGCCACAGCCCCGTCCCCGCGACCGAGGCGACCAAGGCCACGTTGATCGTGTTCAGGGCGATGTCCTGGATCGAGGACAGGCGCATCTGCGTATGGACCGTGCGCAGGAAGGCATCCATCCCCTCGCGCATCCAGCTTTCCTCGCGCGAGGAATGCGAGAACAGCTTGACGGTGGCGATGTTGGTATAGCTGTCAACGACCCGGCCGGTCATCTGCGCCCGCGCGTCCGCCTGCGCCTCGGCGACGCGGCCCAGGCGCGGGACGATCTGCCACAGCATCACGCCATAGGCCGCGGCCCAGGCCACGAAGGGCAAGGCCAGCCGCCAGTCCTGGCTGGCCGCCAGGATCAGCGCGCCCATGAAGTAGATCACCACGTAGCTGCCGACATCCATGGCCTTCATCGCGACCTCGCGCACGGCAAGCGCCGTCTGCATCAGCCGCTGGGCGATCCGGCCCGCGAACTCGTCCTGGAAATAGCCGACCGACTGGCGCAGCAGGTAACGATGCGCCCGCCACCGGATGCGCTGCGGGAAATTGCCCATCAGTCCCTGGTAAAGGACCAGCGACGCCACCAGGTGCAGCACGGGCAGCAGCACCAGCAGCACGGCGGCCATGAAGGCCAGCCGCCCGCCCTGGGCAGCCCAGAACTGGTCGCGCGGAACCTGCGACAACTGGTCGATCAGTTCCCCGAGCCAGCCGAACAGCACGACCTCGACGATCGCGATCAGCGCCGAGGTGACGGCCACCAGCACAAGCCAGGGGATCGCGCCCTGGCTGTAATACAGGACAAAGCGGACCAGCGACCGGGGCGGCATGTCCGGCGTCTCGGTCGGGTAAGGGTCGATGCGTCGTTCGAACCACGAGAACATGGTGTCACCGGAATGTCGTGAACGGGATCAGGCAGGGGTGCGCTTGCTGGACCTTCGGGCGGCGCCTGTCAAGGCCGCCCGCATCGTGCAGCGGCGCGGGAACGATGCGACAGGCCGCACGTTCAGCCGATGACGCAGCCTGCCAGCGAAAGGATACGCATCATGGCGATCAAGAACCTGAACGATCTCTACCTCGACCAGCTCAAGGACCTGTATTCGGCCTGCAAGCAATCCATGCCCATCGTGACCGAGATGGGCCGCGTCGCCAAGTCGCGCGAACTGTCCGAAGCGCTGATCGCCGGCAACCAGGGCATCGCCCGCGGCATGGAAACGCTGGCGCAGATCTGCAGCAGGCACGACACCGACCCCACGGGCGAACATTGCCGGGGCATGGAAGGCCTGGTCGCCGAGGCCCGCAAGCACGCCATCGAGACCGATTTCGGCGACGAGGACACCCAGGACGCGGCGATCATCACCCAGTACCAGCGCCTCACCCACTATGCGATCGCAGGCTATGGCTGCGTGCGGACCTTCGCCAACCGCCTGGGCCATGACGACGACGGCGCGGCGCTGCAGGAATGCCTCGACAGCACGCGCGAGGGAGACGAACACATGACCCGCATCGCCGAGGGCGGGGTGAACCAGGCGGCCGCGGACGGGCAGTGACATCGGGCGCGCCGCGGCAGGGGGCTGCGGCGCAAGCCTACAGGTGCCGCGTCTCGGGTGCCTCGTCCCACCAGGCGTCATGCGCCCCATCGGCATGAAACACCGGCGCGGCGATCAGTTCCGCCTCGGGCACATCATCAAGGGCCGGGATGAAGACCATCGTGAAGCGGCCTCCCATCTCCTCGATATTGCCGGTTGTCCAAAGCCGCGTCCCGCAGCGGCCGCAGAACTTGTGGTGCATGTCCACTCCGTCTGCCTCGGCCCTCGGCGTTTCGCCCAAGGCGTCCGCGCCCCGCAGGACGCGCAACCCGTCCGCATCGGGCAGGCGCATCTCCCAATAGCGCATCTTGCGGCAGAACCGGCAGTTGCAGCGCATGGTGCCGTCCGCCAGGTCGCCATCGGCCTCGAAGGCGACGGCGCCGCAGAAGCAGCTTCCACGATAGGTCTTCATGCCGCGTCCTCCGGCTTGTGGCACACGGCCTCGATGTTGTTGCCGTCGGGGTCGATGACAAAGGCGCCGTAGTAGTCCGGGTGGTACTGCGCCCGCAGCCCCGGCGCGCCGTTGTCCCGCCCCCCGGCTGCAAGCGCGGCCTTGTGGAAGGCGCGGACCGCCGCGCGATCCGGGGCGGCAAAGGCGACGTGGATCGGCTGCGCGCGCCCTGCGGCCGTCAGAGAGAAGACGGGGTGGACGGTGCCGAAGTGCAGCACCTGCCCGCCGCCCTGTTCCTTCAGCACACGGATGCCCAGCGGGGCCAGGGCGGCCTCGTAGAAACGTCGGGCCGCGCCGATGTCAGCGGCCGGGATGCCGATATGGTCGATCATGGCGGAAACCTCCTTGGATCGGCAGCATAGGCCGCCAACCCTGACAGATCATGTCAGCAAAGGTTTCCAGCCAAGGTCAGACGTTGCCGGCCGCCATCTCCCTCGCGATGTGATCCGCCTGCCGAATTGCTAGGGCCACGATGGTCAGCGTCGGGTTTTCCGCCGCCCCCGTGGTGAACTGGCTGCCGTCCGAGACGAACAGGTTGGCGATGTCGTGGCTTTGGCCGTGCTTGTTGACCACCCCGTCCTCGGGCCTGTCCGACATGCGGTTGGTTCCCAGGTTGTGCGTCGAGGGATAGGGCGGCGTCGGCAGGGTGCGCGTCGCGCCCACGGCCTTGTAGATCGCCTGCCCCCGTGCATAGGCGTGGTCGCGCATCGCGATGTCGTTCGGATGGTCGCTGAAGTTGACGTTGGCGACCTTCAGGCCGAACTTGTCGGCGGTGTCCGACAGGGTCACACGGTTGTCGGCCTGGGGCATGTCCTCGCCCACGATCCACATGCCCGCCATGTTCTCGTAGCTGTCGAGCGCTGTCGTGAACTCTCGCCCCCAGGCCCCGGGGTCCAGGAAGGCCGCCATGAAGGGCAGGCCCAGGGATAGCGTTTCCAGCTCGTAGCCGCCGACAAAGCCGCGCGACGGGTCGTGGCGGGCCTCGTCGCGGATGATGCCCGCCATGGTCGTGCCGCGCCACATCTTCACCGGCTGCTCGAAGGTCGCATAGACCGACCCGGTCGTGTGGCGCATGTAGTTGCGCCCCACCTGCCCCGAGCGGTTGGCAAGCCCGTCGGGGAACATGCTGCTGTGCGAGTTCAGCAGCAGGCGCGGGCTTTCAAAGCTGTTGCCCGCAACCGCGACGATGCGCGCCTTCTGCATCTGCAGGTTGCCGTCCTTGTCGAAATACTCGACGCCCGTGACCTTGCCGCTGTCGTCATGCAGGATGCGGGCGACATGGGCGTGGTCGCGGACTTCCAGGTTGCCGGTCGCCTCGCCGCGCGGGATGTCGGTATAGGCGCTGGACCATTTCGCGCCCCACTTGCAGCCCTGGAAGCAGAAGCCGGTCTGCTGGCAGGCCATGCGGTCGTCGTAGTCGGCGCTGTTGATCGCCATGTTGCCGGTGTGGACCTCCTTGTAGCCCACCGCCAGGGCGCCCTTCTCGAACACCTTGAAGTTGTTGTTGCCGGGCAGGCGTGCGCGGCCGCCGACGCCGGTGACGCCCAGCTTGGCCTCGGCCTTGTCGTACCAGGGCGCCATCTCGGCCCCGTCGATGGGCCAGTCCAGCAGGGATGCGCCTTCGACCGCGCCATAGTTCGTCAGCGCCTTCCATTCGTGGTCCTGGAAGCGCAGGGACGCGCCCGCCCAGTGGATGCTGGTGCCGCCCACGGCCTTGACGATCCAGGCGGGAAGGCCGGAAAAGTCCTTGGCCACCCGCCAGTCGCCGCTGGTGGTGCGCGGATCGACCCAGGCCAGCTGGCCGAAGCTGTCCCATTCGTCGTTGACGTAATCCTCGGGCATGTAGCGCCCGCCTGCCTCCAGCGCCACGACCTTAACGCCCTTCTGCGCCAGTTCGTTGGCCAGGACCCCGCCGCCCGCGCCAGTGCCCACGATGACGACCACGCTGTCGTCGGTCAGTTCGAATTTGGCTGCCTTTGCCATGATGGATGTCCTCCCCTACAGCCAGTCGATGTCGTCGAAGCCCCGGGCGATGTAGCCGCCCTGCGAGAAGGACTCGCCCTCGTATCCGAAGATCGGCCAGACCTCCTTCTGGTTATAAAGGCCCGTCACCAGCCCGCCGCGCACTGTCTGGAAGAACGGCGTGTCCTCGATGCCGCGCAGGATGGCGACGCGGTCGGCCTCCCACCCGGCGGCAAGGTAATTGTCGAAGCCCGCCTCTTTCGCGGCGGCATCCAGGGCGGCGATGCCCTCGGCCACCATCTGCTTCTGATCGTCCATGTCGTAGGACTTGACCGCCACCGCATAATGGCGGTCCCCCACGCGGTCGTGCGGATAGATGTCGCGCGCCATCTGCAGCAGCGTCGCCATCTCGTGTTCGCTGATCGCCGTGACCTCGACCGCCCAGGCGGCATCGGGCGCCGCGATGAAGCCCGGCCCGGCGACCGCCAGGGCGCCTGCCGCCACCGCGCGCGACAGCAGCGCGCGCCGGGTCAGCCCCTGCTTGCGTAGTTGGGACATTCTCTCCTCCCCTGTTGTCGTTGCGGCGCGGGGCCCTCCAACCCCGGCGCGGCACCGTTACTTGTAGCGGCCGCCCCGCTGGATCACCTCGATCTGGTATCCGTCGGGATCGGCGATAAAGAAGAACCGCGCGATCACTTCACCCGCCGGGGCGAAGTCGACCAGCTTGCGCGGGGCGTAGCCAAGATCGGTGATGCGCGCATGTTCGGCATCCACGTCATCCACGGTGAAGGCCACATGGCCATAGCCGTCGCCAAGCGCATAGGGTTCGGTCCGGCCCTTGTTGACGGTCAGTTCCAGCTCGACCTCGCTTTCGCCGCTGGACAGGTAGACCAGCGTGAAATCCGGGAAATCCAGCCGCTCGGCCACGGTCAGGCCGAAGCAGCGGTCATAGAATTCGACCGAGCGCGCCTCGTCCAGAACGCGGATCATCGAGTGGACATATTTCGCCATGCCAAGCCTCCGTAGCCTTTTCTTCTCCTCAGGCTAGGAAATCGCCGGCGGGCGCGGGTAGTATCGGATTACTACAGCCGAATTTATTCGCCCGTCTATTCGGCGGCGATCGCCTGGGGGACATGCTGGTCCTCGCCCAGGTGGATCGTGCAGGCGCAGCGCAAAAGCGAGGTGAAGTTCCGCGCCTCGCCATGCAGTTCCAGAACCTCGGCGTGAAGCTTGGAGATGAAGGCGGGGGTCGACACCCCCTCGCGCGCGGCGATGTCGTCCAGGATGTGCCAGAAGGCCCGCTCCAGCCGGATCGAGGTCGATTGCCCGTTCAGCCGCAGCCTGCGGGTGACGGTCTCGTAGCGTTCGGGGTGCTGCCCCGCAAAGATCTGGCACATCAGCTTGATCTCGTCAAAGTCCGGTCGCTCGATCCTGAAGCATATCGCGGCACCGGTCAACGTGACCTTTGCGCCATGGGAAAAGGGCCGCCTTGCGGGGCGGCCCTTTCGTCTGTGTTCCGGCAAGCCGCGGGGCTTACTTCAGGATCTTCGACACCACGCCGGCGCCGACGGTGCGGCCGCCTTCGCGGATGGCGAAGCGCAGCTTTTCCTCCATCGCGATCGGCGCGATCAGCTCGACCTCGAACTTCAGGTTGTCGCCCGGCATCACCATCTCGGTGCCCTCGGGCAGCTTCACCGTCCCGGTCACGTCCGTGGTCCGGAAGTAGAACTGCGGGCGGTAGTTCGCGAAGAACGGCGTGTGGCGGCCGCCTTCCTCCTTGGTCAGGATATAGGCCTCGGCCTCGAAATGCGTGTGCGGCTTGACCGAACCCGGCTTGCACAGCACCTGGCCGCGCTCCACGCCGTCGCGGTCCACGCCGCGCAGCAGCGCGCCGATGTTGTCGCCCGCTTCCCCGCGGTCCAGCAGCTTGCGGAACATCTCGACGCCCGTGCAGGTGGTCTTGCGGGTGTCGCGGATGCCCACGATCTCCAGTTCGTCGCCGACGTTCACCGCGCCGCGCTCGACGCGGCCGGTCACGACCGTGCCGCGGCCCGAGATCGAGAACACGTCCTCGATCGGCATCAGGAACGGCTGGTCGATGGCGCGCTCGGGCGTCGGGATGTAGTCGTCCACCGCCTTGATCAGCGCGCGGATCGAGTTCTCGCCGATCTCGGGATCACGGCCTTCCAGCGCCGCCAGCGCCGATCCCTTGACGATCGGAATGTCGTCGCCCGGATAGTCGTAGGAGGACAGAAGCTCGCGCACCTCCATCTCGACCAGTTCCAGCAGTTCCTCGTCATCGACCTGGTCGACCTTGTTGAGGTAGACGACCATGTAGGGGATGCCCACCTGGCGGCCCAGCAGGATGTGCTCGCGCGTCTGCGGCATCGGGCCGTCGGCGGCGTTCACCACCAGGATCGCGCCGTCCATCTGCGCGGCGCCGGTGATCATGTTCTTCACGTAGTCGGCGTGGCCCGGGCAGTCCACGTGCGCATAGTGGCGCGCTTCCGATTCGTATTCCACATGCGCCGTCGAGATGGTGATCCCGCGCGCGCGCTCTTCCGGGGCGCCGTCGATCTGGTCATAGGCCTTGAATTCACCGAAATACTTCGTGATCGCAGCCGTCAGCGTCGTCTTGCCGTGGTCAACGTGACCAATCGTGCCAATGTTGACGTGCGGTTTCGTCCGTTCAAACTTTGCCTTTGCCATCTACGGCCTCTCCTGATCGCGGGGCATGGCGAGACGGCCCCGAATTTGACGTGCGCCGCGATTTATAAGCCAACCTTGGAAAAATCAAGGGCACCCGCGCGCGCGTCACCGATCCGATTGCCCGGAGGAACCTTTGCGGGCACAGTTCCGTTCGGGGACGAAACTGGGCGGCCATGCCGTCCTGACACCTTTTGTCGGAGGACATATTCATGAGTCTGATGAAAACCCTGGGCCGCGTGGCGGCCGGCGTCATCCTTGCCAAGGGCATCGGCGCTGCCATGCAGCAGCGCCAGCAGGGCAAGCCGGGCGACCAGATCAGCAGCCGGAACCGTGGCAGCGGCGGCCTTCTGGGCGAACTGTTCGGCAACAACACGACGCCCGGCGCGGGCGGCAACCTGAACGACATGCTGGGGCAGGTGCTCGGCGGGGGCCGCGCCGGCAGCGGGTCGCGCTATGGCGGGCCGCATTCACCCGGGGCATCGGGCGGTCTTGGCGGGCTTCTGGACAGCCTGACCTCCAAGGCCCGCACCGGCGGCAGCGGCAGCGGCGGTCTTGGCGACCTTCTGGGCCAGCTCAGCGGCGGGTCCAAGACCCGCAGCGCGGGCGCGGGCGGTGGCCTTGGCGACCTGTTGGGCGGACTTCTGGGCGGCGCGGCGGCGGGTGGCGTGGCCGGACGCCTAGCCACCAAGGACTCTCAACCCACCAATGACGCAAGCTTTGGCGAGCTGTTCAACGATGCCGTGGTGACCAAGGGCGAGCCCGAGATCGCCCCCACCCCGGAACAGAATGCGGTCGCCGGCCTGATGCTGCGCGCCATGATCCAGGCCGCGAAATCGGACGGCAGCATCGACGAGACGGAAAAGCAGCGCCTGCTGGGCAAGCTGGGCGACGACCTGGATGATGACGAACGGCAGTTCATCCGCGACCAGATGGCCGCCCCCGTCGACCCCGAGGCCCTGGCCCGCGACGTGCCCGCCGGGCTGGAGTCGCAGGTCTACCTGATGTCGCTGCTGGCCATCGACCTGGATCACGAGGACGAGGTCCGCTACCTCGGACGGCTGGCGCAGGCGCTGAAGCTTGACCGCTCGGCCGTCGAGGAAATCCACAGCCAGGCAGGCGTGATCAATCCCTCTGCCTGATCCTGCGGGGCGGCCCCTTCGGGGGCCGCTATCGCAAATCCGTGATCGCCCTTCCGCCCGATTGATCCAGCATTTTGACTCTGCCACTCTTTTCCGGACAGTTCCGTCATCACAGCCAGTCCCGCTTCAGGAGCCAGCCATGCACCCCATCAAGGCGATCGCCCTTGCCGCAACCCTTGCCCTCCCGACCCTTGCAACCGCCCAGGACACCGAGGACTTCGTCGAGGCGCGGCACGGCTTCATGTCCCTGCTGGGCGTCAACATGGGCCAGTTGGCGGGCATGGCCAAGGGAGAGATCGCCTATGACGAGGCCGCCGCCTCCCTTGCCGCGTCCAACATCGTGGCGCTGACGCAATACGACGTGCGGCCGCTGTTCGTCGAAGGCACCTCGTCCGAGGACATGCGGGACTCCGAGGCCCTGCCCGCCATCTGGGAGAACCCCGAGGATTTCAGCGCCAAGTTCGCGGGCCTGCGGGACGCGGCGGCGGGCGCGCCGGATGCCGTCAAGGGCGGCCAGGACAATATCGGACCCGCGCTGCAAAAGCTGGGCGGCGCCTGCAAGGCTTGCCACGACGACTATCGCAAGGACGACTGATGGGCCCCGGCACGCGCCGCGAACGGATCTGGGACCCGGCGCTGCGGGCTTTCCACTGGTCCCTGGCCGCGCTGGTGGTGACGAACTGGCTGCTGGGCAAGTTCGGCCCCTCGGACATGACGCTGCATTTCTGGCTGGGCTACGCAATCATCGCCCTGTTGCTGTTCCGGTTGGTCTGGGGCTTTGTCGGCCCGGCCCCTGCGCGCTTCGCCCGGTTCCTCCAAGGGCCTCGCGCCGTGCTGGCCTATGCTCGCGAGATGATCCGCCCCCAGCCCAGCAACTGGCCGGGGCACAGCCCGGTCGGGGCGCTGGCGGTCGTGGCGATGCTGGCCGTCCTGGTCCTGCAGGTCACGACCGGGCTGTTCGCCGATCCCGACGACTACGTGAATGTCGGCCCGCTGGCGTCGCAGGTCAGTTCCTCAACCTCTCGCGACGCGCTGCGCTGGCATAACCGCGGGGCCGACCTGATCCTCATCCTGGTCATCTTGCACTGGGCGGCGATCCTCTTCTATCGCTTGTGGAAACGCGAGGACCTGGTGCGCCCCATGATCACCGGCTGGAAATGGGTGCGCCGGCGCTAGGGTGGAACCTGCGCCCCCGCGGCTTGTTGGACAGGGCAAGCAAGAAGGAAAAGCCATGTCCACCGACCAACCCTTTCGCAGCGGCGCGATCCGGGACCCGAACCTTCCCAAGCCGGACTTCCCCAGGCAGGAACAGCCCGCCCCCGGCCTCGCCTGCCGGATGGACCCCCTGCCCGACCATGGCGAGACAAGCTATCGCGGCACCGGCCGCCTGACGGGCAAGCGCGCGCTGATCACCGGGGGCGACAGCGGCATCGGCGCCGCCGCGGCCATCGCCTATGCCCGGGAAGGCGCCGATGTCGCGATCTGCTACCTGCCCGAGGAACAGGAGGACGCCGACAAGGTCATCGCCCTCGTCAAGGCCGAGGGCCGCAAGGCGATCGCCGTTCCCGGCGACCTGCGGAACGAGGGTTTCTGCACGTCGCTGGTGGCCCGGGCGGTCGAGGGGTTGGGGGGCTTGGACATCCTGGTCAACAATGCCGGCCGTCAGCAGTTCTGCGAAAAGCTGGAGGATCTGACGACCGCCGATTTCGACGCCACGATGAAGACCAATGTCTATGCGCCCTTCTGGGTGACGCGGGCCGCGCTGCCGCATCTGGGACCGGGCGCGTCGATCATCATCACCTCGTCGGTGCAGGCCTTTTCGCCGTCGGACATCCTGTTCGACTATGCCCAATCCAAGGCCGCCAACGTGGCCTTCGCGCAGTCGCTGGCCAAGCAGCTTGCCCCGCGCGGCATCCGTGTGAACGCCGTCTGCCCCGGCCCCTACTGGACCGCGCTGCAGATCTCGGGCGGGCAGCCGACCGGAAAGGCAGCCGAACACGGCAAGAACCAGCCTCTTGGCCGCCCCGGCCAGCCGGTGGAGCTTGCACCAATCTACGTGCTGCTGGCCTCGGACGAGGCGAGCTATATCACGGGCGAGTATTTCGGATCAGTCGGCGGCAGCGGATTGTAGGCAAGAAAAAAGAAAATTCTTGCCTCCGGCGGGGATATTTTAACCAAGCTGAAAGGGTTTGGGGCCCATGCTCGGTCCACGGTACAGGCGGGGACGCCGATGACCGTCCAAGGTGAAAGCCCCCTGCCCGCCGCATCATGCCGGCGCGGCAGGGGGCCGCTCTTTCATCTTGGCTTCAAGTATCCTGGGGAGACTGCCGCAGGGCGGCAGGCGGGGCGAAGCCCCGGGACGAAAAGGCGTCGAAGGGCACCAGCCCTTCGTCAGTTGAACTTGTTGTCGCGCGGGAAGCCGCGCGGGGCCATGCGCCCGGCGCTGGAACGCTTGCCCAGCCATTCGGTCAGGTCGGGTTCGGTCCGCGTGCGCCCGCCGCTTTCCTGCCAGCGCAATCCCTCGGCCAGGGTGATGAAGGCCGCGTCGGACAGCGTGTCCCCCGCCACCAACCCGCCGCCGCTGCCGTATTTCTGCAGGCGCACGCCCTTGCCGCGCGCCATCTCGGGCAGTTCGGCCAAGGGGAAGACCAGCATCTTGCGGTTCGTGCCGATCACTGCGACATGATCGCCGCTGACGGGACGGCACAGCAGAGCCTCGCCGTTCAGGACCTGCTTGCCGGTCTTGGTCTGTGCCAGGATGTCGCTTGCCTGCACGATGAAGCCATCACCGGCCTTCGATGCCACAAGGTACTTCTCGCCGTCGCGCCAGGGGAACATGGCGATCACCTCGGCCTCGTTCGGCAGGTCGATCATCAGGCGCAGCGGCTCTCCCATGCCGCGGCCGCCGGGCAGGTTGTTGGCAGGCAGCGTGTAGAAGCGGCCGTTGCTGGCAAAGATCATCAGCTTGTCGGTCGTCTCGGCATGGAGGGCCAGGCCGGGGCCGTCGCCGTCCTTGAACTTCACCTCGGCATCCAGCGGCTGGTGACCCTTCATGCCGCGAATCCAGCCCATCTTCGACAGGATCACGGTCAAGGGCTCCCGCTCGATCATCGATTCGAGGTCGATGGGCGCGATCTCCTGCGCCTCGGCGATCTGGGTGCGGCGCTGGCCCTCGGGCCTGGACTTGCCGAACAGGTTGCGCACTTCCTTCAACTGGTCGCTGATCCGCACCCACTGCACGCGTTCGTCGGCCAGCATCGCCTCCAGCCCCTGCCGTTCCTCCAGAAGGGCGTCGCGCTCGGCGCGAAGTTCGATCTCCTCCAGCTTGCGCAGGGCGCGCAGGCGCATGTTCAGGATCGCCTCGACCTGCACTTCGGTCAGGCCGAACTCGGCCATCATCACGGCCTTGGGCTCGTCCTCGTGGCGGATGATCTCGATCACGCGGTCGAGGTTCAGATAGGCAACCAGATAGCCTTCCAGCACCTCCAACCGGGCGGCGATCTTGTCGAGGCGATAGTTCGCGCGGCGCACCAGCACCTCGCGCCGGTGGTCCAGGAAGGCGCGCAGCACTTCCTTGAGCGAGCAGACCTTGGGCACGCGCCCGTCGATCAGCACGTTCATGTTCATGCTGAAGCGAACCTCAAGGTCGCTGACCCGGAACAGCGCGGCCATCAGCTGTTCGGGATCGACGGTGCGGGCCTTGGGCTCCAGGACGATGCGGATGTCCTCGGCGGATTCGTCGCGGACATCGGCCAGGATCGGGATGCGCTTGGACTGGATCAGCTCGGCCAGGCGTTCGATAAGCTTGGATTTCTGGACCTGATAGGGAATTTCGGTCACGACGACCTGCCACAAGCCCCGGCCCAGATTCTCCTGCATCCAGCGGGCCCGCACGCGGAAGGCGCCCCGGCCCGTGCGATAGGCATCGGCGATGGTGTCGCTGTTTTCCACGATCACGCCGCCGGTCGGGAAATCCGGCCCCTTGACCAAGGCAGCCAGCGTATCATCGCGCGCGTCCGGCGTCTTGATCAGGTGCAGGCAGGCGTCGATCACCTCGTGCAGGTTGTGCGGCGGGATGTTCGTGGCCATGCCGACCGCGATCCCGGACGCGCCATTGGCCAGCAGGTTCGGGAAGGCCGAGGGCAGGACCACAGGTTCCTGAAGCGTGCCGTCATAGTTCGGGCGGAAATCGACCGAATCCTCGGTCAGGCCGTCCATCAGGGCCTCGGACGCCTGAGCCAGCCGCGCTTCGGTGTATCGGGCGGCGGCCGGGTTGTCGCCGTCGATGTTGCCGAAGTTCCCCTGCCCGTCCACCAGCGGATAGCGCATGGCGAAATCCTGGGCCAGGCGCGCCATCGCGTCATAGATCGCGGCGTCCCCGTGGGGGTGATAGTTGCCCATCACGTCGCCGGTGATCTTGGCCGACTTGCGGAACGCCCCGTTCGGCGCCAGCCGCAACTCGCGCATCGCGTAAAGGATGCGGCGGTGAACCGGCTTCAGCCCGTCGCGCGCATCGGGCAGCGCCCGGTGCATGATGGTGGACAGGGCATAGGTCAGGTACCGCTCGCCGATGGCACGGCTGAGCGGTTCGGATTGGGTGTTGTCTTCGGGGTCAGCGGGGGGATCGGGGGGCAGACTGGACATGCCGCATCAGATAGGGTGCGGGGCGCGCGCGGTCCAGCGGGAATCGCGGAACGGCTGCACGGGCGTTGGCGTTGCAAGGCAACATAGGTTAACAAGATCCAGAAGGATCGATGGGGGGACATCGATGATCAGACTGGTCGCGCTGCTGCTGGCCACCCTGGCAGGGCTGTTCCTGGTGCTGTCGGTCTGGGGCGACGGCAACCTGCGCGCCGAACGCCGGCCTGCGCCGCAGCCTATCGCGCAGGATGCCGGCACGGCACTGCCGGACCTGTCGGCACCTCCGCCGCAGGAACAGGTCGCCCCCGCCGCCGTCGTGCAGGCCACGACGCAAACACCGCAGCAGGTCCAGCGATTTCCCGGACCGGCGCTGCGCCCATCTCCCGAACATGCGGGCGCTTCGGCTGCCAGGCAGGCCGTTCCCGATGGTCCGGTCCTTTACGTCACCGGCGACCGGGTGAACATGCGCGCGGGCCCGTCGACGGGTGATCGCGTCGTGGCCGCGCTCGGGCGCGGCACGGCGGTCCAGCCCCTTGGACCGACCGATGCCGAATGGGTCAACCTCCGCGACGGCAACGGCCGCGTCGGCTATGTCGCGGGCCGGTTCCTGTCGGCCACCGCTCCATGACGAAACGCGTCCTGATCACCGGCTGCTCCTCGGGGATCGGCCTTGATGCCGCGCGCCGGATGCAGTCGCTGGGCTGGCAGGTCGTCGCCACCTGCCGCAAGGACGCCGACATCTCTGCCCGCCGGGCCGAGGGGATGGAATGCCACCACCTGGAACTCTCCGACGAAGACAGCGTGGCGCAGTTGTCCGAGCGGGTGCTGGCGGGCGGCCCGCTGGACGGTCTTGTCAACAATGCCGCCTTCGCCCTGCCCGGCGCGGTCGAGGACATGCCGCGCGGCGCCCTGCGCGAAATCTTTGAAACCAACCTGTTCGGCACCCACGACCTGACCGTCCGCCTGATCCCGCACTTTCGCAAGGGCGGCGGGCGGATCGTCAACATCAGCTCGGTCCTGGGCCTGATCGGCATCCGTTGGCGCGGCCCCTATGTCGCGACCAAGTTCGCGCTGGAAGGGCTGACCGACGTGCTGCGGCTGGAGATGGCGGGCACCCCCGTCAAGGTCATCCTGATCGAGCCCGGACCCATCGCCAGCCGCATCCGCGTGAATGCGATCCCGCATTTCGAACGCTGGGTGAACTGGCATGACAGCGCCCGCGCCGATGAATACCGCGCCAGCCTGTTGAAACGGCTGTACGAGCCGTCGGGCAAGGACCGCTTCGAACTGCCGCCCTCGGCGGTCAGCGACCGCATCGTCCATGCGTTGACGGCGACACGGCCCCGCCCGCGCTATTACGTCACCACGCCCACATGGATGTCCGGCGCCGCGCGCCGGCTTCTGCCCACGCGCGCACTGGACTGGTTCGCGCGCCACGGCTAGGGTTCCGGCCAACGAAAGGCGGCATGATGACCGACAGTCCCCTGTTCTACGTGATCGCGCTGGCGATCCTGGCCGTTCTCGCGATCCTTGCCACCGGGATCGGCGGCTTTGCCAAGGGCGGCGACTGGAACCGGAAGCACGGCAACCGGATGATGCGCTGGCGGATCATCGCGCAGGCCGTCGCCGTCGCGCTGATCATGCTGTTCGTCTGGCTGGGGGGGCGCTGATGGTTGTCCTGAACCGCATCTATACCCGCACCGGCGACGGGGGCGATACTGCCCTGTCGGACGGTACCCGCGTCGCCAAGCATGACCCCCGGGTCGAAGCTTACGGCACCGTCGATGAACTGAACGCGACGCTGGGCCTGTGCCGGCTGCACGCGACGGGCGATCTGGCCGACCAGCTGTCCGTGATCCAGAACGACCTGTTCGACCTTGGCGCCGACCTGGCACGGCCGAACATGGCGGCGGACGATGGGGCGGGCTATCCGGTGCTGCGGATGATCGACGCGCAGGTGACGCGGCTCGAAGCCGAGATCGACGCCATGAATGCCGATCTGAATCCCCTGCGCAGCTTTATCCTGCCGGGGGGTTCCGTTCTGGCGGCGCACCTGCACCTGTCGCGCACCGTGGCCCGCCGGGCCGAACGCCGGGCAACGGATCTGGCGACCGGCGGGGACGTGAACGGGGCTGCCGTCCGGTATCTCAACCGCCTGTCCGACTGGCTGTTCGTCGCGGCGCGTGTCGCCAACAACGGGGGTGCGGACGACATCCTGTGGGTTCCGGGGGCCAGCCGCTAGGCCAGCGCCGTTCGTGCGTCGGCTGGCCCGACGCAAACGCAGCGTCGGGGGACGCTTTTGTCTTGTGTCACGCGCCGATCCGTCGGTAACACTGCCCCCGACAAGAAGATGTGAGGGGAGCGCTCCATGAAGATCCTTGTGCCCGTGAAGCGGGTGATTGACTACAACGTGAAGGCGCGGGTTCGGGCGGACGGGTCTGGCGTCGATCTGGCCAACGTGAAGATGTCGATGAACCCGTTCGACGAGATCGCGGTCGAGGAGGCGATCCGGCTGAAGGAGAAGGGCGCGGCGGACGAGGTCGTGGTGGTCTCCATCGGCGTGAAGCAGGCGCAGGAAACGTTGCGCACGGCCCTGGCGATGGGGGCTGACCGGGCGATCCTTGTGGTGGCGGCCGAGGACGTCGGCACCGACATCGAGCCCCTGGCGGTGGCCAAGATCCTCAAGGCCGTGGTGGATGCGGAAGCGCCCCGGCTGGTGATCGCGGGCAAGCAGGCCATCGACAACGACATGAACGCGACCGGCCAGATGCTGGCGGCGCTGCTGGGCTGGGGCCAGGCGACCTTTGCCTCCAAGCTCGAGATCGCGGATGACAGCGCAAAGGTCACCCGCGAGGTGGACGGCGGGTTGCAGACCATCAAGGTCCGGCTGCCGGCGATCGTGACGGCCGACCTGCGCCTGAACGAGCCGCGCTACGCGAGCCTGCCCAACATCATGAAGGCCAAGAAGAAGCCCCTGGAGGAGAAGACGGCCGCCGACTACGGCGTCGACGTCAGCCCGCGGCTCGAGGTGGTCTCGACCCGCGAGCCCGAGGGGCGCAGCGCGGGCATCAAGGTCGGCTCGGTCGATGAGCTGGTCTCGAAACTCAAGGAAGCGGGAGTGATCTGATGGCGGTTCTTCTTCTGGGGGAAGTCACGAGCGGGGTTCTGAACCGGGACGCCACGGCCAAGGCGGTGGCGGCGGTCGGAGCCTTGGGCGACGTGACGGTGCTGTGTGCGGGGGCGCACGCCCGCGAGGCCGCCGCCGAGGCGGCCACGATCCAGGGTGTCGCCAAGGTGCTGGTGGCCGAGGCGCCGGCTTACGGCCACCGCCTGGCCGAGCCCACCGCGGCGCTGCTGGCCGCGCTTGCGGGCGAGTACGAGCACATCGCCGCGCCGGCCACCACCGACGCCAAGAACGTGATGCCGCGCGTGGCGGCGCTTCTCGACGTGATGGTGATCCCCGAGGTCTCGAAGGTGATCGACGCCGCGACATTCGAGCGCCCGGTTTATGCCGGCAACGCCATCCAGACGGTGCGCTCGCGCGACGGCAAGAAGGTCATCACCCTGCGCACCGCGAGCTTCGAGGCGGCGGGCACGGGCGGCGCGGCCCCGGTCGGCGAGGCCACCTTGGCCGACGACCCGGGCCTGTCGTCCTGGCTGTCCGACGAGGTGGCGGCCTCCGACCGCCCCGAGCTGACCAGTGCGAAACGCGTGGTCTCGGGCGGCCGGGCGCTCGGCTCGAAGGAGCAGTTCGCGCTCATCGAGGCGCTTGCCGACAAGCTCGGCGCCGCGGTGGGCGCAAGCCGCGCGGCGGTGGACAGCGGCTATGCGCCGAACGACTGGCAGGTGGGCCAGACCGGCAAGGTGGTGGCGCCCGAGCTGTATGTCGCCGTGGGCATCTCCGGCGCCATCCAGCACCTCGCCGGCATGAAGGACAGCAAGGTCATCGTCGCCATCAACAAGGACGAGGAAGCCCCCATCTTCCAGATCGCCGACTACGGCCTGGTGGGCGATCTGTTCACCGTCGTGCCGGAATTGACGGGGAAGGTGTGAGTCCCTCACCTTGGTGCAAATATCCCGCAGGGGTCCGGGGACGCGAAGTCCCCGGCCTTTCACCGCCCCCACCAGGGGCGGTTTTGCATTGCAGCATCCCGATGCCCGCCCTATCGTCCCGCCAACAAGCAGCGAGGCTCAGATGACGGTTCAAACGGTTGGGATCATCGGCGCGGGCCAGATGGGCAACGGCATCGCCCATGTCTTTGCCTTGGCCGGATATGACGTCCTGCTGACCGACATCAGCCAAGAGGCGCTGGACAAGGCGCTTGCCCTGATCGACCGCAACCTGGAACGCCAGGTCAGCCGGGACAAGATCAGCGCGGACAGCAAGAAAGCTGCCATGGCCCGGATCAGGACCACGCTGCGGCTGGCCGACCTGGGCCAGACCGACCTGGTGATCGAGGCCGCGACCGAGCGCGAGACCGTCAAGCAGGCCATCTTCGAGGATCTGGTCCCGCATCTGAAGCCCTCGACGATCCTGACTTCGAACACCTCCTCGATCTCGATCACGCGGCTGGCCAGCCGCACCGACCGGCCGGAAAAGTTCATGGGCTTCCACTTCATGAACCCGGTTCCGGTCATGCAGCTGGTCGAGCTGATCCGCGGCATCGCCACCGACGAGGCGACCTACAGGACGCTTCACGAGGTGGTGGAAAAGCTGGGCAAGACCTCGGCCAGTGCCGAGGATTTCCCGGCCTTCATCGTCAACCGCATCCTCATGCCGATGATCAACGAGGCGGTCTATACGCTCTACGAGGGCGTGGGCAACGTGAAGTCCATCGACGAATCCATGAAGCTGGGCGCCAACCATCCGATGGGCCCGCTGGAACTGGCCGACTTCATCGGGCTGGACACCTGCCTGGCGATCATGAACGTGCTGCATGACGGGCTGGCGGACACCAAGTACCGCCCCTGCCCACTGCTGACCAAGTATGTCGAGGCCGGCTGGCTGGGCCGCAAGACGGGCCGGGGCTTCTACGACTATCGCGGCGAGACGCCGGTTCCGACACGATAGGCTGCCTTGCTGGTCGCATTCGGGCGCGACACCAGCGGCAATCCGTTCTTGATTGAGCGGATAAACAAAAATCACAGGAGGTTGACGATGAAGGCTTTCACGACAACGGCGGCCCTGCTGCTGACGGCCCTGCCCGCCCTGGCGGATGACGCGGCGACCTGCGGCACGGTTCGCTATTCCGATCCGGGCTGGACCGATATCACCGCGACAAACGGCGTGGCGGCCGTGGTGCTGGAGGCGCTGGGCTACACGCCCGACATCGCCACCCTGTCGGTGCCGGTGGGCTACGAGGCGCTGAAGAACGGCCAGACCGACGTGTTCCTGGGCAACTGGATGCCAGCGCAGCAGAAGTTCCGCGACGACCTGGACGCGGCGGGCACGATCCAGGAGCTTGCGCAGAACCTGGAAGGCGCCAAGTTCACGCTGGCCGTCAACAAGGCGGGCGCCGATGCGGGGGTCAAGGATTTTGCCGACCTCGACGCGCAAAAGGACGCCTTCGGCGGCAAGATCTACGGGATCGAGCCGGGCGCGCCCGCGAACCAGTCGATCCAGGCAATGATCGAGGCGGACGATTTCGGCCTGGGCGACTGGGAACTGGTCGAATCCGGCGAACAGGCGATGCTGGCCCAGGTCACGCGCAGCGGCGACAGCCCGGTCGTGTTCCTGGCCTGGGCGCCCCATCCAATGAACGAGGCGATCGAGATCACCTATCTGTCGGGCGGCGACAAGCAATTCGGCCCGGACTTCGGCGGGGCGACCGTGCACACGCTGGCGCGCAAGGAATGGGCCGCGGCCTGCCCCAATGCCGCCAAGCTGTTCAGCCAGCTGGTCTTCGACGTACCGATGGAAAACGTGCTGATGGGCAAGATCCTGGATGACGGCATGGACGCCCGCGACGCCGCGAAGGAGTGGCTGGCCGAGAACCCCGAGGCTGCGGACAAGTGGCTGGACGGCGTGACCACGCTGGACGGCCAGCCGGGCGCTGACGCGGTCAAGGCGGCGGTCGCAGGATAACATCTTGAAGCCGAATATCCTGATCCTGATGGTGGACCAGCTGTCGGGGGTCCTTTTCCCCGACGGCCCGGCCCCCTTCCTGCACACGCCGAACCTGCGACGCCTGGCCGAACGGTCCACGCGTTTCGCCAACACCTATACCGGCAGCCCGCTTTGCGCCCCGGCGCGGGCGTCGTTCATGTCGGGGCAGTTGCCGCGCCGCACGCGGGTCTATGACAACGCGGCCGAATTCGTGTCGGACATCCCGACCTATGCCCATCACCTGCGGCGCGGCGGATACCAGACCAGCCTGTCGGGCAAGATGCATTTCGTCGGCCCCGACCAGTTGCACGGGTTCGAGGAGCGGCTGACCACCGACATCTATCCCGCCGATTTCGGCTGGACCCCCGATTACCGCAAGCCGGGCGAGCGGATCGACTGGTGGTATCACAACCTCGGTTCCGTGACCGGCGCGGGCGTGGCGGAAATCACCAACCAGTACGAATACGACGACGAGGTCGCCTTCAACGCCTGCCGCAAGCTTTATGACCTGTCGCGCGGGCGTGACGACCGGCCTTGGTGCCTGACCGTCAGCTTCACGCACCCGCATGATCCCTTCGTCGCCCGGCGCAAGTACTGGGACCTCTACGATGGCATCCCGGAACTGGAGCCTCCGGCGGCGATCCCCTATGATGAAATGGACCCGCATTCCCGGCGGCTGATGGATGCCTGCGACTGGCGGGCCTTCGACATCACGGACGATCAGGTGCGCCGCGCCCGGCAAGGCTATTTCGCCAACATTTCCTATGTGGACGACAAGATCGGCGAGATCCTGGACGTGCTGGACCGCACCCGGCAAGAGGCGGTCATCCTGTTCCTGTCCGACCACGGCGAGATGCTGGGCGAACGCGGCATGTGGTTCAAGATGAACTTCTTCGAGGCCTCGGCCCGGGTGCCGCTGATGATCGCCGCCCCCGGCATGGCGCCGGGCCGCGTGGACCAGCCGGTCAGCACCATCGACGTTCTGCCGACGCTCTGCGATCTTGCGGGTCTGTCGCTGGAGGAGATCGCGCCCTGGACCGACGGCCATTCGCTGGCAAGGGGCGCCGCGCGGGGACCCGTGCCGATCGAATACGCGGCCGAGGGAAGCGTGGCGCCGATGGTCGCGCTGCGCGACGGGCGCTGGAAATACGTGGCCTGCCGCACCGATCCCGAGATGCTGTTCGACCTGGAAATCGACCCGGACGAGCGGGTGAACCTGGCAGGCGACCCCGATCATGCCGTCACGCTGGGCCATATGCGCGTCCTGGCGATGGAACGCTGGGATCTCGACGTCTATGACGACGAGGTCCGCCAGTCGCAGGCACGCCGCTGGATCGTCTACGAGGCTCTGCGCAACGGTGCCTATTATCCCTGGGATTACCAGCCGTTGCAGCAAGCGTCCGAGCGCTACATGCGCAATCACATGGACCTGAACGTGCTGGAGGAAAACCAGCGGTTCCCGCGCGGGGAATAGGTAGCAAAAGGAAAGGGCCGGTCATCCCGGCCCTTTTTCGTCACGCGCCCGTGTAGCTTTCGGGCTTCTGGTCGCGGTTCTGCATGAACTGGTCGAACTCGGCCTTGTCCTTGGCCTCGCGCAGCTTCTGCAGGAAGTCCACGAACTCGCGGTGCTCGTCCTCCAGGCGCTTCAGCGTTTCCTCGCGATACGCGTCAAAGGCGCTGTTGCCGGTCGAAGGGGCGTAGTAGCGGGCCTGCGCCCGGCGGTTGCTGCAACCAAACATGCGTTTGCTCCAGATCATGTATCCAAGAAGGGCAAGGCCAAGAGGCCAGAACACGACGAAACCCAGGATCATGGCGATGATCCAGGCAGCCTTGCCGCGCGCATCCAGCCAGTCGCGTGCGCGGGTCAGCGGGCCTTGGACGCGCGACGGCAGGGGATAGGCGGGCATGTGCGATGCGCTGTGCATCTGAAGGGTACCTCCATGTTAATGTTAATCACATTTACATAGATAGAGCACCGCGATGACCCGTCAAGCGGGACGGCAAAATTATTCGCCGATCAGCCCCAGCCCGCGCAGATAGATGATCGCGCCGCTTTCCAGCATCTCGGCCGGCCCGACAGGGCTGCGGCCACCGGGCTTCCCGCGCGAGAAAAGCTCGACCACGCCGTGGCTCAGCGCCCAGATGTGGTTGGCGACCATCCGGGCGGGCGGGCGGCGGTCGGGGGGCAGGCGTTCGGCCAGCGTCTCGGCCGCGTCGATCAGCACCCGCTGCGCCCGTTCCGAGGCTGCCGACAGGTCCGCGTTTCCGGCAATCGACACGCCGGATTCGAACATCGCCATGTAGTGGCCGGGCCGCTGCGCCGCGAAGTCCAGGTAAGCCTGCCCCATGCGCATGAAGGCGGTCAGCGGGCGGGGCTGCCCGCTATCGAAGGCGCGTTCCAGCCGTTCGGCGAAATCGAGGAAACCCTGGCGCGCGACTTCCTCCAGCAGGTCGTCGCGGCCCTTGAAATGGCGATAGGGTGCGGCAGGCGACACCCCTGCCCTGCGCGCGGCCTCTGTCAGGGTGAAGGCCAGGGGGCCGGTTTCCTGGATCAGCGCGGCGGTGGCATCGACCAGGGCCTGGCGCAGGTTGCCGTGGTGATAGGTCTTGCGGTCCGGCACCTACATGCCTTCGCCGAAGTAATCCCCCACCAACGCCTCGAGGGCGTCGGCCAGGGCCGCGGCGTCTGGCCCGCTGGTCGTGACGGTGATCTGGCTGCCGCGCGGCGCGGTCAGCATCAGAAGGCCCATGATCGAATCGCCGGACACGCACATGCCGTCCTTCTCGACCTGGGCCTGCGCATCGAAGCGTTCCACCAGATCGACGAACTTGGCACTGGCCCGCGCGTGCAGGCCCTTTTCGTTGATGATGGCCAGTTGGCGCGTGATCGGGCCGTTCATCCGAACCGCGATCCGGAGTTCAGCGCAGCCTCGACCGGGACGTTGTAGGAGTTGATGTATTTGCGGCCCGCCTCCTTGGCGAAGGCCACGGCATCGGGCACCGGCAGATGGCGCGACTTGGCCAGCTTGACCAGCATCGGCAGGTTGGCACCATACAGGATGGTGCGGTCCCGCATGGCGCAGGCGGGCAGCGACAGGTTCGAGGGCGACCCCCCGAACAGGTCGGTCACCACCACCACACCATTGCCGTCATCGACGGAGTTGGCCGCCGCCTGAATCTCGGCCGTCTTGGCGGCGCGGTCGTGATCGTCCTCGATCGCGACGGCTGCGATGCCGCTTTGCGGACCCACCACATGCTCGACCGCCGAGAGATATTCCCGAGCCAGGCCACCATGCGCCACGATCACGATTCCAATCAACGCGTTCCACCACGTTCAATAGCACGCACCCGGCCCGCCTCCTGGCCGATGCCGGATGCATCGCCCAAGGCCGACGGCGCCGGTGCGCGACGCTCGAGTTCCCTGTGCCTTATTGACACCGGCCAGCCTGCCTTCGCAAGCGCAAGGCCCACCTTTTCAGCCAAAGTGACGGAACGATGTTGCCCGCCGGTACACCCGAAACCAACCGCAAGATGAGATTTCCCCTCCTCGACATAGGCCGGAAGGAGAAACTGGATCATGCCGCACACGCGATCCAAGAATTCCGCATAACGCGAATCGCCCGCCACATGATCCTGCACGGCAGGGTCGCGGCCCGTCAGGGGACGCAGGACGGGTTCCCAATGCGGATTGGTCAGGAAGCGGCAGTCGAACATCATGTCGATGCCGCGCGGCACGCCGCGCTTGTAGCTGAAGGAATGCAGCGACACGCTGAGCCTGCGGTTCGGCCGGATGTCGAACCACCGCGTCAGTTCCGCCTTCAGGTCATGCGGCGACAGATCCGAGGTGTCGACCAGGACATCCGCCCGCGCGCGGATGGGCGACAACAGATCCAGTTCCGCCACCACGCCCGCCGCCGGCGCGCTGTCCGGTGCCAGGGGATGACGCCGCCGCGTCTCGTTGTAGCGCCGTTCAAGCACCTCGGGCGCGCAGTCCAGGAACAGCACCTCGGGGGCATAGCGGGGATCGCGGGTCAGCTTGTCGATCAGTTCGATGACATTGCTGGCCGAGAAATCGCGGTTGCGCACGTCCAGGCCAAGCGCCAGCGGCTCGGGGCGGCTCGGGCCGTCCAGCAGGCGGGGGATCAGCGACAAGGGCAGATTGTCGATCGCCTCGAAGCCCAGATCCTCAAGCACGTTGATGGCCGTGGAGCGACCCGCACCCGAGGGGCCGGTGACAAGCACAAGCCGCTGCACCCCTTCGTCGGGGGCGGGCGCCGGGGGGACAACGGCGGTGGGATCGTCAGCCACGCGGGCCCTTTCTCCTGCCAGAACAAGGAACCAGATCGTCCGTCATGCGACACGACCGCCCAGCAAAAGCTGCCGCAGCGCAGCATAAAGATGCGGCTGATAAGGCCCGGTGACAAGGGGCAAGGCCACCCCCAGGACATCATAGCTTTGCGAGTGTGGCAGGCGATCCCCAGGCCCGGCCCCCAGATCGACGACCCGCGCAAGGGCAACCGGCCCCGACGAGGCCGCATGAAGAATGCCGATGCCCCGCGCCTCGATCCGGTCAAGCAGCGCCGGGGGACATGTGGCGACGATACGGTCGCCGTCCCGGTGCAGGTCGGTCCGGTCGTCCGCAACAAGGACAGCTCCCACAGCCATCAACTGCAAGGCAAGCGACGACTTTCCCGAACCCGACGGCCCAAGGATCAGCAGGCCGGCGCCCTGCAGCGCCACGGTTGTTGCATAAACCTGCATTGCGAATCACGTCTCTGCGCTAAACACGGAAATCCAAGCCGATCCTTAGGCCCTTTTCGACCACCAAGAGCCATGTTTGCGATAACATCTTCTGTTTCCGCTAACTGTTCGCGCCAACTTCTTTTTTGCTCTTCGGCCCATGTTATAGCCGCCGCATACTTGTGACGAAAGTGTCGCAACCCACGCCACCGAGGAGCGTCAAAACATGGCCATGCGCGTAAATCCGAACTGCAAGCTTGAAGATCAGGGGATCGAAGGCCTCGGTCGGGTTTATTACAACCTGCTTGAACCGGCCCTGATGACCGAGGCGGTCTCTCGCGGGGAAGGCAAGCTGGGCCTGGGCGGCACCTTCCTGGTCTCGACCGGCGCGCATACCGGCCGTTCGCCCAAGGACAAGTTCGTGGTCCGTAGCCCCGAGGTCGAGAACACGATCTGGTGGGACAACAACAAGCCGATGTCGCCCGAGGCCTTCGATCTCCTCCATGCCGACATGCTGGAGCACATGAAGGGCCGCGACTACTTCGTGCAGGATCTGTTCGGCGGCGCCGATGCCGACAACCGCCTGGACGTGCGCGTGGTGACGGAACTGGCTTGGCACGGGCTGTTCATCCGCCACCTGCTGCGCCGCCCCGAGGCCAGCGAGCTGGAAAGCTTCACGCCGGAATTCACCATCATCAACTGCCCCGGCTTCAAGGCCGACCCGGCCCGCCACGGCTGCCGCAGCGAGACGGTGATCGCGCTGAACTTCGACAAGAAGCTGATCCTGATCGGCAACACCGCCTATGCGGGCGAGAACAAGAAGTCGGTCTTCACGCTGCTGAACTACCTGCTGCCGGAAAAGGGCATCATGCCGATGCACTGCTCGGCCAACCACGCCATCGGCAATCCCGACGACAGCGCCGTCTTCTTCGGCCTGTCGGGCACCGGCAAGACCACCCTGTCGGCCGACCCCTCGCGCGTGCTGATCGGCGACGACGAACACGGCTGGTCGGACACCGGCATCTTCAACTTCGAGGGCGGCTGCTACGCCAAGACCATCAACCTGTCGGCCCAGGCCGAGCCGGAGATCCACGCCACCTGTTCCCGCTTCGGCACCGTGATCGAGAACATGGTCTTCGACGAGGACACGCTGGAGCTGGACTTCGAGGACAACTCGATCACCGACAACATGCGCTGCGCCTATCCGCTCGACGCGATCAGCAACGCATCGGACACCAGCCTGGGCGGGCATCCGAAGAACATCATCATGCTGACCTGCGACGCTTACGGCGTGCTGCCGCCGATTGCCCGGCTGACGCCCGCGCAGGCCATGTATCACTTCCTGTCGGGCTTCACCTCGAAGACGCCGGGCACCGAGGTCGGCGTGGTCGAGCCGGTCCCGACCTTCTCGACCTGCTTCGGCGCCCCCTTCATGCCCCGCCGCCCCGAGGTTTACGGCAAGCTGCTGCAGGAAAAGATCGCCAAGCACGGCGCAAGCTGCTGGCTGGTCAACACCGGCTGGACCGGCGGCGCCTTCGGCACAGGCAAGCGAATGCCCATCGCCGCGACCCGTGCCCTGCTGGCTGCCGCGCTGGATGGCAGCCTGAACGACGTGCAGTTCCGCAAGGACCCGAACTTCGGCTTCGAGGTTCCGGTGTCCGTGCCGGGGGTCGAGGACAGGCTTCTGGACCCGCGCCAGACCTGGGCCGACCCGGCCGCCTATGACAAGCAGGCCGCCAAGCTGGTGCAGATGTTCAGCGACAACTTCGCGCAATATCTGGAAGCCATCGACGACGAGGTGCGCGCGGCGGCCATTGGCTGAAGCCGCCGAAAATGAACGCAAAAGGCCGCACGATCCGCGCGGCCTTTCTTTTGTGGAAAGCGGGGCTCAGCCGATCCGGCCGCCGCCCTGCCTGGTGATCGCCACGACGGCCGGGCGCACCGGCATCGCGTCGTCGAAGTCCGGCCAACGGGTAGACAGGTCCTCGTAATAGGATGGGCGGCCGTGGCCTTCCCAGTCGTCACCGCCATCGCCCGGATGCTGCACGGCCACGAAGAAGGTGGTCATGTCCTCGGTGATGCAAGGGCCGCACATCTCGCCGCCGACGGGCACGCGATAGAACAACCGCGAGGTGCCGCGCGCCGAACCTTCGGTATCCACGGCCCAGAGCCCGTCCGTGCGCCCCGTGTCCCCCATCGAGTTGCCGTCGGTCGAGACCCACAGCCGCCCGTCGCTGTCCACGGCGGCGTTGTCGGGCATCCCGAACCAGCCGTTCACCGTCGTCTCGGTCGAGAAGGTGGCGCCCACCTCGGCGATCTTCGGGTCGCCGCACTTCACCAGGATTTCCCAGGTGCCGGTTGTCGCCGTGAAGTCGCCGTCCTGCTCGATGATCTCGATGATGTGGCCAAAGGCGTTTTCCACGCGCGGGTTGGCGGCGTTGGCTTCCTCGCGCTTGGTGTTGTTGGTCAGCATCACATAGGCGCGGCCCGTGACCGGGTTCGGCTGGATGTCCTCGGGGCGGTCCATCGGGGTGGCTTCCAGCAGGTCGGCGGCGCGGCGGGTCTCGATCAGCACGTCGGCCTGGCTGGCAAAGCCGTTGGCTTCGGTCAGGGGACCCTCGCCGTGGACCAGCGGCAACCACTCGACGCGGCCATCGTCATGGAAGCGCGCGACATACAGCGTGCCCTCGTCCAGCAGGTCCATGTTGGCGGCGCGGTCGTCGGGGTTGTAGGTGCCCGCCGTCACGAACTTGTAGACGTAATCGAAGCGCTCGTCGTCGCCCAGGTAGAAGACCACGCGGCCGTCCTTCGCGACGACGCTTTCCGCGCCCTCGTGCTTGAAGCGGCCCAGCGCGGTGCGCTTCTTCGGGGTCGAGGCCGGGTCCATCACGTCCACCTCGACGATCCAGCCGAAGCGGTTGGCCTCGTTCGAGTCTTTCGAGATGTCGAAACGCTCGTGGTACTTGCCCCAGGCATAGGTCGCCTCGGGGATGCCCAGGCGTTCGTAATTGGCGGCCTCGGGGTGATCGGCGGGCAGTTCGCCCATGAAGTAGCCGTGGATGTTCTCCTCGGCCATGATGTAGGTGCCCCAAGGCGTCACGCCGCCCGCGCAGTTGTTGATGGTGCCGAAGACCTTCGTGCCCGACGGATCGGCCACCGTTTGCAGGCGCGCATGGCCCGCCGCCGGTCCCGACACCGCCATCTCGGTCTTGGCAGTGATGCGGCGGTTCAGCGCGCCGTCCAGCACCGGCTGCCATTTTCCGTCAACCTTGCGGATCTCGATGACCGTGCCGCCATGGGCCGCCATCTCGATGTTCACGCGGGTTTCGTCGGCCTCGGTCACCTCGATTTCGCCATCCTTGATGGTGACGATGCCGGGGAACATCAGGTGTTCGTTGGTGTATTCGTGGTTCACGACCAGCAGGCCCCGGTCGGCGGCACCGTCCAGCGGGATAAAGCCCACGAAGTCGTTGTTGTAGCCGAACTGGCGTTCCTGCGCGGCCTCGGACTGGTTTGCTGGGTCGAAGTCGGGCGCGTCGGCAAAGACCTTGTCGCCCCAACGCAGCAGAACGTCGGCGTCGTAACCCTCGGCGACGTGGTGGTTGGCATCCACGCCAGCAGTGACTTCGGGAAAGTTGAAGGCCGAGGCCGAGGACGCCTGCGCGTCGCCCGCCGACAGCAGCGCGATGGGGCTGACCGTGGCCGAGATAGCCGTGACCGCCATGGACCCCTTCAGGAACCCGCGACGCGAGAAGCGGGCGGCGATGATTTCGCCCATCGTCCGGTTCCCGGTCGGGTTCAGGCCGGGGCCGTCGGCTTCCTCCAGCTTGCTGGTGCGGAAGATGTTGGGGGTTTGCTGGTCACGCATCGCGCTCTCCTGGCTGGTCGTGGGGGCCGTTCAAGGCCTGTCGGGCAGCGATTAGGCGCAGGGTGCGACAGTGATGCGACTGGATTGTGAAGGTTTTTCAAAACCGATGACGCTCAGGGAAACGCCCGCCATGGGGCGGGCGTTCGCTTGCTTGGTCAAACGCCAAGGCACCAGCGCATCACGGCCTTTTGGGCGTGCAGCCGGTTCTCGGCCTCGTCCCAGATCACCGAATGGGGGCCGTCCATGACGGCGCTTGTCACCTCGTCCTCGCGGTGGGCGGGAAGGCAATGCATGAACAGGCTGTCCGGCTTGGCGCGGGCCATCAGCGCCTCGTTCACCTGGTAGCCGCGCAACTGGTTGTGGCGGCGTTCCTTGGCGGACTGGGGATCGTGCATGGAAACCCAAGTGTCGGCGATGACCAGGTCGGCGCCGTCCACGGCCTTCATCGGGTCGCGCTCGATGGCTATGGCCACGCCCTGGGCACGGGCGAAGTCCAGCGCCTCGCGCTCGGGGTCAAGCGGCGGGGGACCCGTGAAGGTGAAGTCGTATCCGAACTGCCCCGCCCCGTGGATCACGCTGGCGCAGACATTGTTGCCGTCGCCCACCCAGACCACCTTGCGGCCCGCGATGGGGCCGCGATGTTCCTCGAAGGTCATCACGTCGGCCATGATCTGGCAGGGATGGGTGCGGTTCGTCAGGCCGTTGATGACGGGCACGGTGGCGTGTTCCGCCATCTCCAGCAGGGTCGCCTCCTCGAAGGTGCGGATCATGATGAGGTCCACATAGCGCGACAGCACGCGGGCGGTGTCGGCAATCGTCTCGCCATGGCCCAGTTGCATCTCGGACCCCGACAGGACCATGGTGTGCCCGCCCATCTGGCGCACGCCCACGTCGAAGCTGACGCGGGTGCGGGTCGAGGGCTTTTCGAAGATCAGCGCGACCATGCGGCCCGCCAGCGGCTGGTCGTCATCGGGCGTGCCCTTGGGACGGCCGTTGCGGGCGGTCTTCATGGCATGGGCCTGGTCGATGATCGACCGCAGTTCCGCCTTGTCGGTGGTGTGAATGTCCAGAAAATGCTTCATCTTCACGTCTTTCGCGATTTGGGCAAGGAAGCCCGCTTGGACTGCCGGGGTCAACCCCCCGGCGTGATCGGCACGAAAGATGCAGCTATCGTCGGCGCGTCAGCGGGCGGCAGGGATGGGTCCCGCCGCCGGCGATGTGTCTGGATGCAAGCTCACGCAAGACTTGCCGCCGCCCTGTCGAGCCGCGCCACCGCCTCGGCGATCTCCTCGTCGGTGATGTTGAGCGGCGGCAGCAGGCGCAGGGTGTTGTCGGCGGCGGGCACCGTCAGCAGGTGCTGGGCATAGCCCGCCTTGACCAGGTCGGCCGGCGCGGCCTTGCATTTCAGGCCCAGCATCAGGCCCTGTCCGCGCACGCATTCGAAGACGTCCGGGTGCGCCGCGACCAGGCCTTCCAGCTTCTGGCGGAACAGGGCGGCCTTGCGGTTGACCTCGGCCAGGAAGGCGTCGTCGGCGACGATCTCCATCACGCGGGCGCCGACCGCGCAGGCCAGCGGGTTGCCGCCATAGGTGGAGCCGTGCGTGCCCGCGACCATCCCGGCGGCGGCCTTTTCGGTGGCAAGGACCGCGCCCAGCGGGAAGCCCCCGCCAATGCCCTTGGCCACCATCATGATGTCGGGCGTGATGCCCGCGTATTCATGCGCGAACAGCCGACCCGTCCGACCCATGCCGCACTGGACCTCATCCAGCACCAGCAGCGCGCCATGCTTGTCGCAAAGCGCCCGGATCTGCTGCAGGTCGGCGTCGGACAGCGGGCGGATGCCCCCCTCGCCCTGCACGGGCTCGATCATCACGGCCGCCGTCCTGTCAGTGATCGCGGCCTCCAGCGCATCCAGATCGCCCCAGGGAAGCTGGCGGAAGCCGGGCATCAGGGGCCCGAAGCCCTTGACCATCTTTTCCGACCCGGCCGCCGCGATGGCGCCGGTGGAGCGGCCGTGGAAGGCGCCCTCGAAGGTGAGGATCTCGGTCCGGTCCTGGCCCTGGTCATGCCAGTACTTGCGGACCATCTTGATCGCCAGTTCGGCCGCCTCGGTGCCGGAATTGGTGATGAAGACCGTGTCGGCAAAGGTGTGTTCCACCAGCAGGTCGGCCAGCCGTTCCTGCTGCGGAATCTGGTACAGGTTCGAGACATGCCAGATCCGGCCCGCCTGTTCGGTCAGGGCGGCGACTAGGTCGGGGTTCGCGTGGCCCAGCACGTTCACCGCGATGCCCGACCCCAGATCCAGGTATCGGCTGCCGTCCGTGGCGATGGCCCAGGCCCCCTCGCCCTTCTCGAAGGCAATGGGCGCGCGATTGTAGGTCGGCAGGACGTGCGAAATCATAGGGGACTCCCCGATTGGCAGGACGGATGGTGGAAGGCAGGCGGGATCGGACGGTGACGAGACGTCAACGTCGGGGACGGGCGGCGGTGGTGGTGGCGGTCCAGGCGATCATGCCCCCGGCCATAGCGCCGATTTGGCCCCCGCGCAATCACGCTTTCATCCGATAGCCGGTTTTCAGCCAGCGCCACGCCAGCCACAGCACGGCCGCGACACAGCCCGCGCAGATCAGCAAGCCGCGCCAGACGGGCGCGTCGCTGACCCCCGTGACGCCATAGCGCGCGCCGTCGATCAGGTAGAAGACCGGGTTCCAGTGCGACAGGGTGCGGAAGGGTTCCGGCAGGGCATCGACCGAATAGAAGGTGCCGGACAGGAAGGACAGCGGCGTGATGACGAAGTTGGTGATCGCCGCCATCTGGTCGAACTTCTGCGCCAGGATGCCGGCCAGGATGCCCAGCCCCCCAAGCAGAAGCGCCGCCAGAGCCACGAACGCCAGGGTCCATCCAGGATGGGAGATTCCCTGCCCCGTCACCAGGATCATGCCGGTGCCGATCACCGTGCCCACCAACCCGGCGCGCACGACCGATCCGGCCAGATAGCCCGCCAGCAGCTCGCCCGCAGACAGGGGCGGCATCAGCGTGTCGACGATGTTGCCCTGCACCTTGGCCGCCGTGATCGAGCTTGATGTGTTGGCGAAGGCGTTCTGGATCACCGTCATCATCAGGATGCCCGGCCCCAGGAAGACCAGGTAGGGCAAGCCCATCACCGCGCCGCGCCCCTGCCCCAGGGCCAGCGCGAAGATCAGCACGAACAGCGCGGCCGTCATCAGGGGCGCGAAGATCGTCTGCTGCCAGACGGCCATGAAGCGCATCACCTCCCGCAGGGCCAGGGTTTGCAGGCCCAGCCAGTTGACGCGGCCGAAGCGGCGCACGCCCATGGCATGAAGGTCCGGCGTGGCGGGGCCCTGGGGGCGGATCGTGGGGGGCATCTCGCGGTCCTTGAATTTCTGCGGATCGGCGGCTAAATCTCGGCATCCCGTTTCTGACGGGGGCAATCGCAGGTTTCAAGATGGGGCGGCTGACGGTTCCGCCCGGAAAGGCAGCCATGTCCTGGACGGACGAACGCGTCGAGACGCTGAAGCGCATGTGGGCCGAAGGCCAGTCGGCAAGCGCCATCGCCAAGGAACTGGGCGGCGTGACCCGCAACGCGGTCATCGGCAAGGTCCACCGCCTTGGCCTGTCCAACCGCAACGACGAGCCCGAGCCCGTCCCCGCGCCTGCTCCCGAACCCGTTGCGGAAAAGGTCGTCGACCGCAAGCCCGCCCCGGCCCCCCAGCCCATTCGCCCCGAACCCCAGCCCGAGGTTGCCGCAGCAGCAGCCGACCCTGCCCCGGAAGAACCCGTGTCCCAGCCTGTCTTCACCCCCGTCCCCCGCCGCCCCATCGTGCCCGCGGGCCAGCCCCTGCCGCCGCAGCCTTCCGCCAACGAGATCAGCCCGGAAACGCTGGCCTCGGTCCGCGAGGTGGAAAAGCGCGCCCGCAAGCTGACCCTGATGGAGCTGACCGAGCGCACCTGCAAATGGCCGATCGGCGATCCCGCGACCGAGAAGTTCTGGTTCTGCGGCCTGCCCAGCCAGCCCGGCAAGCCTTATTGCGAGGCCCATGTCAGCGTGGCCTTCCAGCCGATGAGCTCGCGCCGCGACCGCCGGCGGTAATCGCCTGAACCCGTGCCCGGCCTAGAAGCCCGGCACGCGGCCTTCCACCCAGGCGCGCAGGATCGCCTGGGCGATCGCGCCCTTGCGCGCCGGCATGATCCTGTCGTGCTGCCCGGCCAAGGCTAGCGCGACCTCGGCCTTGCTGGCCCACAGGGCATCCTCCAGTTCCTTTGGGTCGATGGCGATGTCGCGCGTCTCGGCCCGCGCCACGCAGCCGATCATCAGCGAGGCCGGGAACGGCCAGGGTTGAGAGGTCAGGTAGCGCACGGTGCCCACCCGCACCGACGATTCCTCGTGAACCTCGCGCCGCACGGCTTCCTCGACCGTCTCGCCGGGTTCCACGAAACCCGCCAGCAGCGAATACATCCGGTCGTCCCAGCCGGGCTGGCGTCCCAGCAGGACATTGTCGCCATCCAGCACCAGCATGATGACCACGGGATCGGTGCGGGGAAAATGCTGCCGCCCGCAGGCCGGGCAGTCAAACCGCCAGCCCGCATAGGCCACGCGGTTGCGCGCGCCGCAGTTGGAACAAAAGCCGTGGCTGCGCCGCCATTCGAAGATGCCCTTGGCCGGGGCCGCGATCCCCGCGTCGCGATGATCCAGGTGCGACAGGACGGCGCGCAGGTCGCTGAAGCCGCGGGTCCCGGGCAGGCCGAACAGCGCCGCGGCATCGCCGTCCGGCGGCATCGAATCCGCAAGCTCGACGGCGAAATGCGCGGTGCCGCCTTCATCCAGGCCCAGGAACAGCGACGTCGCGGCCGTGCCGGCGACCATCGGGTCGCCCGTCGCCAGCCAGACCAGCCTCGGCCCCGCATCCGTCGCGTCGAACAGCGGCTTGCCCTGCCAGAACGGCAGCACCCGGCTGGCGGGATCGTCAAGAAGGGCGGCCATGGCGCCGGCGTCGCCGCGCAGCCGGTCCGCGCGATCCAGGTAGCTGCCGGCAAAGGTGACTTCGGATTCGTCGATCATGCCCGCGACGCTGCACCGTCCTGCGCGCGGCGGCAAGCCCCGGCACTTTCCATCGCCCCCCAAGGCGGATACACAGGCGCCCGACCAAAAGGACGCGATCATGGCCCGCCATCTCATCACCTCTGCCCTGCCCTACATCAACGGCATCAAGCACCTGGGCAACCTCGTGGGCTCGCAACTGCCCGCCGATCTCTATGCCCGCTTCCTGCGGGCGCGGGGACACGAGGTGATGTTCATCTGCGCCACCGACGAACACGGCACCCCGGCCGAACTCGCCGCCGCCAAGACGGGCGAGCCCGTGGCCGACTATTGCGCGCGGATGCATGGCGAGCAGTCGGCGCTGGCACGGGGCTTCGGCCTCTCCTTCGACCATTACGGCCGGTCTTCCAGCGACCGCAACCGGGTGCTGACCCAGCATTTCGCAGGGCGTCTGGCCGACAACGGCTATATCGCCGAGGTCAGCGAGAAGCAGGTCTATTCCGTCGATGACGGCCGCTTCCTGCCCGACCGCTATATCGAGGGCACCTGCCCCAACTGCGGTTACGACAAGGCGCGCGGCGACCAGTGCGAGAACTGCACCAAGCAGCTTGACCCGACCGACCTGATCGACCCGCGCAGCGCGATTTCCGGCAGCACCAACCTTGAGGTGCGGGAAACCAAGCACCTGTATCTGCGCCAGTCCGCGTTGAAGGACCAGATCAGCGACTGGATCGACAGCAAGCGTGACTGGCCGATCCTGACCACCTCGATCGCACGGAAATGGCTGGACGACGGCGACGGGCTGCAGGACCGGGGCATCACCCGCGACCTCAACTGGGGCGTGCCGGTGAAGCGCGGCGACCAACCCTGGCCGGGGATGGAGGGCAAGGTCTTCTATGTCTGGTTCGACGCGCCCATCGAATACATCGCCGCGACCGCCGAATGGGCCGATGCCAACGGCAAGACCGACGCCGACTGGCGCCGCTGGTGGCGCAACGATGAAGGGGCGGACGACGTGACCTATACCCAGTTCATGGGCAAGGACAACGTGCCCTTCCACACCCTGTCCTTCCCCGCGACCCTGATCGGCTCGGGCGAGCCGTGGCGGATGGTCGATTACATCAAGTCCTTCAACTACCTGACCTATGACGGCGGGCAGTTCTCGACCAGCCAGGGCCGTGGCGTCTTCATGGACCACGCGCTGGAGATCCTGCCCGCCGACTACTGGCGCTGGTGGCTTTTGTCCCACGCCCCCGAATCCGGCGACAGCGAGTTCACCTGGGAGAACTTCCAGCAGTCGGTGAACAAGGATCTGGCCGACGTGCTGGGCAACTTCGTCAGCCGCATCACCAAGTTCTGCCGGTCCAAGTTCGGCGAGACTGTCCCCGACGGCGGCAGCCACGGCCCCGAGGAAGAGGCGCTGATCGATGCGCTGACCACCCGCATCCGCGCCTATGAAGGCTTCATGGCCGCGATGGAGGTGCGCAAGTCCGCGTCCGAACTGCGCGCCATCTGGGTTCTGGGCAACGAATACCTGCAATCCGCCGCCCCCTGGTCCACGTTCAAGACCGATCCCCAGAAGGCCGCCATGCAGGTTCGCCTGGGCCTGAACCTGATCCGCCTTTATGCGGTCCTGTCGGCACCTTTCATCCCCTTCTCGGCGCGCACGATGTTGGAGGCGATGGGGACCGCGGACGACGGCTGGCCCGACGACGTGACGGCGGCGCTGAATGCCCTGCCCGCGGGCCACGCCTTCACCGTGCCCGAGGTGCTGTTCGCCAAGATTACCAACGAAAGCCGCGCCGAATGGGAAGACCGCTTCAAGGGCGTTCGCCAGTAACCCTTTCGCAAGCCTTGCCGGGCGGTGGACATTCCCGCCCGGTCTGCCTTTAGTTGCCGCGAACGCCGTCAACCGAAAGGTCCGCCATGACGCATTGCATCCTTCTGGGCGCCCCCATGGACGAGGGCCAGCGCCGGCCCGGCTGTCTCATGGGGCCCGCCGCCTACCGCGTCGCCGGTCTGGCCCAGACCCTTGTCGCGCTGAACCACACGGTCGAGGACCGGGGCGACGTGCTGCCCGGACCCGCGCCCGCCGTCACCTGCGTCAATCCCGCCGTCCACCACCTGCCCGAGATGGTCGCCTGGACCGACGCCCTGCGCGAGGCCGTAGCCGATGCCCTGCCCGACGGCCTGCCCATCGTCATGGGCGGCGACCATGCCCTGGCGCTTGGCACCGTGGCAGGCGCCGCCGTCCATTCCCGCCGCCAGGGCCGCCCCCTGTTCGTGATCTGGCTGGACGCCCACAGCGACATCCACACGGTCGAGACCACGACCTCGGGCAACCTGCACGGCACGCCCATGGCCTATGCGCTGGGCCTGGGGGGCTTCGATCCCTTTCCGCCCTTTCCCCATCCGGTTCCGGGCCAGAACATCTGCATGTTCGGCATCCGCAGCGTCGATCCGGCCGAACATGCCGCCCTGCAGGCCATCGACATCACCGTGAACGACATGCGGGTCCTGGACGAACAGGGCATCGTCGCGCCCTTGCGCGCCTTCCTGGACCGGGTGCAGGCCGCGAACGGGATGCTGCATGTCTCGCTGGACGTGGACTTCCTCGACCCCTCCATCGCCCCAGCCGTCGGCACCACCGTCCCGGGCGGCGCCACCTTCCGCGAGGCGCACCTGGTCATGGAACTTCTGCACGAATCGGGGCTGGTGACATCGCTGGACCTCGTGGAACTGAACCCGTTCCTGGACGACCGGGGCCGCACGGCCAAGCTGATGGTCGATCTGGTCGGCAGCCTGATGGGCCGCAAGGTCTTCGACCGCCCGACCCGCAGCTTCTGAAAGCCTTGCCAATCCCCGCCCCGCCGATTAGCGACACGCATGGCGCGGGCGTGGCGGAATGGTAGACGCATGGGACTTAAACTCCCTGGAGCTTCGCTCGTGCGGGTTCAAGTCCCGCCGCCCGCACCAGCTTTCCGGACCGGAAACGCAGACGGCCAGCCCCGGGGGACTGGCCGTTTCTGTTTGGACCGTGGTGCCGGTGAAGGGACTCGAACCCCCGACCCCATCATTACGAATGATATGCCCCTATGTTTCGGGGCGTATCAGATAAGATCAGAGCGGAACAGTAACCTACTGATTTTCTGAATTTCTGCATTCCTCTTGTATCCCGTTGTAACGGTCTGTCTCGGCGCCTATCATCAAGATCTGTTACCCCAGATGTTACCCCTGATGCTCGGGGTAACGCGGATCGAGAGGATAGAGGATGGCAAAGGCGCTGACCGCGAAGGCCGTCGAGGCCGCAAAGCCGAAGGCCACACGATACGAAATTCCAGATGCGCGCATTGCCGGATTGTTCCTGGTCGTGCAGCCATCGGGCGGCAAGTCGTGGGCGTGGCGGTATCGACTTGCCGGAAAGCCGAAGAAGCTGACGATCGGGCCTATCCTGGCGGATCGATCCGAAGAGCGCGTGCCGCATATCGGCGATGCTCACACTCTGGCCGAAGCGCGGGCGGCGGCAGAGAACGCGGCGCGGGTGCTGGCCGAAGGCGGTGATCCGGCTGCCTTGAAGCGCGCGGACGTCCAAGCCAGCCGCGAGGGAACCGACACGGTTGACCATGCCCTTGAAGAATACCTGCGCCTGCACGTCGAGAAGAAAAACCGCGCGAACACGATTGCCAGCGTCAAAAGCTTCCTCGCCCTGCACGTTCGCCCCGCATGGACCGGCAAGAAGCTGAAGGCCATCGCGGCGAAAGACGTGCGCGATCTGATGCGCAAGGTTGAGGATCCGGTCGAGAAAAACGGAAGGATGCGCGGCGGGCCGGTTGCTGCCAAGCGGGGCCATGCCGTGCTATCCCGGTTCTTTGCCTGGTGCGTCACAGAGGGAAAAATCCCGGCCTCGCCGGTTATCTCGACCGCTGCACCTTCCTCACCTGAAGCGCGTGACCGGATCCTGACCGACGACGAAGTGTCGCTCGTCTGGCGGGCCGCTGACCGTATAGGCGCGCCGTTCGGCCCAATGCTCCGGTTGCTGCTGCTGACCGGCCAGCGCCGGGAAGAGGTTGCCGCGATGCGCTGGGCGGAGATCGAGGGCATCCACGGCCCAGCGCCCTTGTGGGTGATACCCGCGTCACGGTCGAAGAATGGAAAGCCTCATGCCGTTCCCCTCGCGCCCGAGGCCGCGGCCATCTTGCAGGCCCTGCCGCGCGTCACTGATCCTAACACCGGCAAGGAAAGTCAGTTCGTGTTTACGACCACAGGCGAGACACCTGTATCAGGCTACTCAAAGGCAAAGGCGCGGCTGGACCATGAGATTGCAGAACTGGTCGGGGATGAAGCCGATCCGATCCCGGCATGGCGCCTGCATGATCTGCGCCGTACGGTTGCGTCGGGGATGGCGCGGCTGGCTCAGCCCGTCCATGTGGTTGAAGCGGTCCTGAACCATCGCAGCGGCGCCATCTCCGGGGTGGCAGCGGTCTACATCCGTCATGAATTCGCCGATGAGAAGCGCGCAGCCTTGTCCGCATGGGCGCGTGCGGTGATGGCTTTGGTCGAGCCGAAAGAAAATAACGTAATCGAACTGGCGGGGGCGCGGTAATGAACGCAGAGCAAGACAACTGCGAGGCCCTTGACGTGCTGGTCGATTACTTCGTCACCGGCGCAGGATGGTCGATCGAAAGAGCACGAGACGGCGTAATAACTGCATGGCTGAAAGCTGGCGACATTGCGCCCTATCTCTATTTCACAGCGATTGGTCATACACCTTCGAACGCAGTGGCGCGTCTGATCGCCCGGATGATGATCAAAGGCGAAGAGCCTGGCGCCGATGGATTCGAGGATCTGCCGTTCGGATTGAAGCTGACAGGCGACATGCGTGGGCGTCCTGATCAACTCGCGGAGTTACGGAAGTTCCTAGGCGTCAGACATTCTATGACGTTGAGCAAAGGGCGGAAGAAATCTGGCGCCGCCTCATATTCCGGCGCAGCAGATGATGAAGCGTCTGACCTTGCATCGACTGTGAAGGTTGGCAAGCGCATGATAGCCACCAGAACTATCCGACAGGCACGTGAACAGATTGAGCGGGATCTTGACGCAGGGCGCTTCCCGAAAATTCTTTCAAGTCTTATCTCGTTGAATTAATTGCAAAAGGCAACCATTCTCTAGAGATTGTATGCCAACTCTTTCTGTGGCCTCACCTTCGGCTATGTGAATATTGGTCTGTATCCGGTTACAAAAGGATACAAACCATGCAAGCCGATCGCCGCGAAACTCGCCTGATCCCGACAAGCGAAATGCCGTTTTCGCGCATGACGCTCTGGCGCCTGCCGCAGACTGACCCAAGCTTCCCGAAGCCGATCAAGATCGGAAATCGGAACTACTATCGCTCTGACGAATACCAGCAATGGATTGAAGAAAAGAGCGCAGAGCGCGCTGCCTAACCCGTCCATGACATGCCGGAACGGAAACCGCCCGGCCATGTCGAAACACAACCGGGCGGGCAGACAGTTATCCAGTTGCGAATATCGCATCATCTGCGCCGCCGCACAACCCTGCGAGGCAAAATATGCGCTTCACCAATATCATAACCCGTCTGCCGGTCGATCCGATCGCACGCCGGCAGCCGGACGGCAGCATAATTTATGTGCTGCCATATAACCGGCACCGGATCGAGATGCCGCCGCTTATTTTTCCGCCGCATTCCTGGCTTTCCCGGTTGCCCCTGACAGAAATCGTTAAAGGGTGTGGGCACCTGGAATATCTGATCACGACCGCCCGGATGGAGGCGCTGATGGACAATGCCGACGCCCTGCCGGAACTGACCGACCGCAACGTGATCCTGTTGGCCGATTTGTCCGATCTGCTGCCGATTGTCCTCCGCAAGGCTGCGGGCGGGATCGGAGCGCGCTGGCCGTCCACGCACCTCCTGCCGGTCTTTGGCAACTGGCCGACCTTCTCGGACGTCCAAGAGCGGTTCAGGGTGCGCGACGGGCAGCAAGAGGTCTATGACGCCATCGGCTTCCTTCATGCCGTCAACGCCTCGCTGGACCTGATCGAAGGACGACTTGGCTCGAAGTCGCGGGCGCTGATCGGCTTGGACGGGGGGCACGGTGATGACTGACCTTTCCCCGCCCGATTGGATGTTCCAAGCTGGTGATCCTGGCCCAGCGCCCGATGATTGGGACTATGCCCCCGCCGGAAACATGTCGCCCGTGCGGGCTGGCGCTGGGCCGGCAAAAGCGCAGGAGAACACTGACGACACTGTCGCACACCTGATGCGACAGGCCCGGCGCCCCATCATCGAGTATGTGGATTGCGAACTGCCGCGCATCGTCAATATGGCTTGCAAGGCCCTGGTCGATGCTGGCGTCCCGCTTTATTCACGCGACACGGCCCTGGTCCGTCCTGTGACTATTCGAGGCACGGCACGCGGCAACTTGGTGCGATCGGACGGCGTGACGATCCTCGTGCCAGTGACGAAGGCCGGGCTGGTCGAAATTCTGACAGCGGCGATCGACTGGCGGCGCTTCGATGGACGGAAGGGCGAATTTAAGCCTGTATCCTGCCCGCCTGTGGTCGCAGAGACGATCCTGGCGCGGCAGGGTGACTGGCCCTTCCCGCAACTCGCTGCAGTCGTCACAGCGCCCACCATGCGCCCAGATGGCTCAGTGCTAAACGTGCCGGGTTTCGACTGCGACACTGGCATCCTTTTCGCCAGCGATCTCAACTGGCCCACCGTTCCCGCCGCGCCCAGCAAGGCCGCTGCACAGACCGCGCTGGCCGATCTGCGCGACCTGATCGAAAGCTTTCCGTTCGTGGAGCCGTCCGATCGGGCTGCCGCCTTGGCGATGATCCTGACCGCAATCGCGCGGCCTGGCCTGCCATCCGCGCCCATGTTCGGGGTGAGCGCCCCAACGCCAGGAACCGGCAAGTCGAAGCTGGTGGATATTGCCGCAATCCTCGCGACCGGGCAGGCCGCATCCGTCCTGTCGGCCCCGCGCGAGGAAGCCGAGATGCAGAAGCAGATTGGCGCAGTCCTGATGGCAGGCGATGCCTTCATCACCCTCGACAACATCGAGTATCCGCTACGCTCGGAATTCCTGTGCCAGGCGCTGACGCAAGCCAGTGTCGCGGTGCGGGTGCTGGGCGAAAGCAAGACGCTGAAGCTGCCGACTAGCGCAACGTTCTGCGCGACCGGGAACAGCCTGCGCTTCGCTGGCGACCTTACGCGACGGGTGGTGCTGATCAACCTGGATGCGCGGATGGAGCGGCCCGAAGAACGGGTATTCAAGCGCGATGTTATCGCGGTAGCAAAGTCAGATCGCGTTCGCCTGGTAACGGCGGGCATGACGCTGCTGCGGGCCTTCATTGCGCAACGGGGTCCAAGGATCGTTCCTGCGCTGGGGTCCTTTGAAGGTTGGTCGAACCTGATCCGGTCTGCATTGATGTGGCTGGGCGAAGCCGATCCGCTGGGGAATGCAGCAAAGGTTCGTGAGAATGACCCAGAGCGCGAAAGGATGTTGTCGATCCTCGCGGCCCTTCCTCGGGGACGATCCTGGACAGCCAGTGAAATCGGAAAAGAGGTCCAGTCAAACGGATTGCTATCAGATGCGCTGTTCGACTTTATGGAGCGCGGCAACCTGAACACGCGAAGGTTCGGCCACTTCCTCGCGAAGAACGAACGCCGGATCATGGAAGGCCGCGCAATTGTTCGGCGGGGCGAAAGGCAAAAGATCGCGCTATGGACAGTTGAGGACTTGGGGTTGGATCCAAGTGACCCAGATGACTTCTAAAGCAGTGACCCCGCCAAAAGCGGGGTTTCTCTATTATGGTATGACCGTTTAAGAATTCCGATGCGTCAGGGGCAGCAATGCGTTCCTTGTGGTCATTCCCCCGTCATTGTGGGCACCTGATGAGAGAAGAGCAAAACGGCAGCCTTGATAGGCTCTCCATCTATGAGAACTCGGCGTACTCACGAAATAGAGAGAGTTCTTCAATTTTTGGGACGGGATCCAGCTCTTCTGGCTTGCTGATTACGATCTTTGTCACATCAAGCGCCTCGACCAGTGCCGGATTGCTGATCCAATCGTTATTCCAGAGCTTTGCCGCGTGACCGTTAACTATCTGGCAGATCGGCTCAGAACTCTCAAATGTCAGGCCAACACCCTTAGCTTTGGTTACGCGTTGCAGCCAAACCTCAAGATGACCATTGTGCGGTACCCGCTGCAGGTCACGTCCGTCAAGCTGGTGTAATTTCCCAGATGGCCTGAGGTCATGATCAGGCGGCTTTTGTGGTAATGCTGAGAATGGGGTC